>NZ_DASVGJ010000011.1:0-9968 GCF_036379615.1 Brachybacterium sp. | reverse complement strand
CGATCTCCCGCCTCACGGGGGCCCTGAGGAGCCAGGAGCCCACGCCGCCACGGCGGCCGATGCGGCGTCATCGTCGCAGGAGGGAGCGCGATGATCCGCCTGCTGCTGATGCGTCACGGCGAGACCGCATGGAACGGTGAGGGGCGGCTCCAGGGCCGGCTCGACATCGCCCTGTCCGAGCGGGGGCGGGAGCAGGCTCGCGCACTGGCCCCCGTGGTGAGCTCGTACGCTCCCGGGCTGGTCGTCGCCTCCGCCCTGCGCCGCACCCGGGAGACCGCCGAGGCGCTCGGACTGCGCGTGGACCGCGCCGATCCCCACCTCGACGAGGCGCACCTGGGCCGCTGGGAAGGAACCCATTCGGTGCAGCTGCGGGAGGACTCGCCGCAGGAGTACCAGGAGTGGAGGGCCGGACTGCTGCGGCCGCCCGGCGGGGAGTCGTTCGAGGAGCTCACCGAGCGGGTGCTGGAGGGGATCACCCGCGCGGTGCGCGACGCCGCGGCCGACGGGCACCGGAGCGTCCTGGTGGTCACGCACGGCGGGCCGGTGCGTGCGCTGCTCCAGCGGGTGGTGGGGCTGGACCCCGCCCTGACGGTGCCGGCCCACCCGGCGAGCCTGAGCATCCTCGAGGTGGAGGAGCGGCAGGTCCTCACCGATCGCGGAGCATGCCGTCTGAGGCTGTTCAATCTTGCCCCGACGGCTCCCGAGGCGGAGCCCGCGGACTGACCTCGCCCGGGCTCAGCGAGCGGTGCGCCGCGGGAACACATAGGCGGCCACCGCGATGGCCAGCGCGATGAACCCGGCACACCAGGCGATGGCGATCAGAGCGTCGCCGCCGGCGCCCTGCCCGTTCATCAGCGCACGTGAGGCATCGATCAGGGGAGTCATCGGCTGATGGGCGGCGAAGCCCTGCAGCCATCCCGGCATGGTCTCCACCGGGGCGAAGCCGCTGGAGAGGTACGGCAGGAACAGCAGCACGAAGCCGTACCCGCTGGCCGCCTCGGCGGAGCCGGCGAGCATGCCGAGCGTGGCGAAGACCAGGGTGATCACCAGGATCCAGAGTGCGATCAGGCCCAGCGAGCCCAGCAGCTGGAGCGCGGAGGCGTCCGTGCGGAAGCCGACCGCGAGGGCGAGCAGCACCACCACCACCGTGGCCAGCAGGTTGCGGACCATCGAGGCGACCGTGTGGCCCAGCAGCACGGTCACTGCCGGGAACGGCATGGTGCGCAGTCGATCGATGAGCCCGGTGGTCATGTCATTGCTGACGACGACTGCGGTGTAGGAGGCGCCGAAGCCCGCGGTGGTCAGCGCGATCGCCGGGAGCACGTAGGAGAGGTAGTCGGCGCGCGCGGGGGCTCCGCCGTCCACGCTCACCGCGCCGCCGAGCACGTAGACGAAGATCAGCATCATCATCACCGGCAGCAGGATGGCCATCAGCACGGATTCGGGGTCGCGGAAGGAATGTCGCAGGCTGCGGCGCGAGAGCACGACGAGTCCGGTCAGGAAGCCGGCGGAGGTCGGTGCCGGCGCGGTGGCCGGGGCGTGCGTGGTGGGGGCGAGAGCGGTCATGGTGTCCTCCGGGTGGTCAGGCGTGCGTGGGAGCGGCGGCGTGCTGCGGGGCGGTCTCGGTGCTGGCGGTGCTGTGGCCGGTGAGCTGCAGGAACACGTCGTCCAGAGTGGGGCGGTGCAGGGTGACTCCGGCGCGCGGCAGCCGCGCCGCCACCTCGGCGAGGTGGGTGGCCAGATCGTCCGCGGAGCCCGTGGTGGGGATCTCCTCGAGCACCTCGTCGCCCTCCCCGGTCACCCGCAGGACGGTGCCGCCCACGAGCCGCTTGAGCTCCTCGGCGGTGCCGCCGGCGACGATGCGACCGTCGTGCAGGACCCTGATCTGCTCGGCGAGGGCATCGGCCTCGTCGAGGTACTGGGTGGTGAGCAGGATCGAGGTGCCCTGGGCGGCGAGTGCACGGAGCTCCTCCCACAGCACCAGGCGGCTGCGGGTGTCGAGACCGGTGGTCGGCTCGTCGAGGAAGACCAGGCGGGGGCGGGACATCAGCCCGGCGGCGATGTCGAGCTTGCGCCGCATGCCGCCGGAGAGCTGGGCGGTGCGGGTGTCACGGGAGGGGGCGAGGTCGAAGCGCTCGAGCAGCTCGAGGCCGCGACGGCGGGAGGCCTTCCGGTCGAGGCCGAACAGCCGCCCCAGCATCTCGAGGTTCTCGAGGGCGCTCAGGGCGCCGTCGACGGCGGCGAACTGCCCGGTCAGGGAGATCTGGCTCTGCAGGGAGCGGCGGTCATGCACCGGATCGAGACCGAAGACGCGCAGCTCACCCCCGTCCCGAGGGATGAGGGTGGTGAGGATCTTGACCAGGGTGGTCTTGCCGGCGCCGTTGGGGCCGAGCAGGGCATGGATCCCCGGGGGGAGCGTGAGGGTGACGTCCTGCAGCACGGCACGATCACCGTAGGACTTGGAGAGGCCGTAGGCCTGGATCAGGGCGGGTGCGGTCGGGGGCATGAGAGATCCTCACTGCATCGAAGAACTGTGTGCGACATAAACTGCGGGGTGCCAACAGAGTATGTCATACACAGTGTGTCTTGCACACTGTTTTCGTGGGGACGAGGTCGAGGGAGGTGGAACACTGTGGTCATGGCCGAGAGCAATGAGACGGGACTGCCGCGCGCAGTGATGATCGCCTGGGGCATGGAGGAGGCGCCGCAGCGTGGGCCGAGCCGCGGGCTGAGCCACGAGCGGATCGTCGCCGCCGCGATCGAGCTCGCCGATGCCGAGGGCCTGGCGGCAGTGACGATGCAGGCGGTCGCCAAGGCCCTCGGCTTCACGACGATGTCGCTGTACCGCTACGTCTCCAGCAAGGATGAGCTCCTGCTGCTCATGCAGGATGCGGCCTTCGCCCTGCCGGAGAAGTCCGCGCTGCCTGCGGGGTGGAGGGCTGCGCTGCCGGCCTGGGCGGAACTGGTCCGGGCGGCGTACCGCTCGCATCCGTGGGCGCTGGAGATCTCACGCGGCCAGTCCTCGGTGATGATGCCGAACTCCGTCCGGGCTGCTGATCTGGGCATGGCTGCGCTCGCGGACCTCGAGGTCGATCAGGAGTCCAAGATCGGGGTCATCCTGGTGGTCTCCCAGCTGGCTGCCTCGATGGTCGAGCTCGAGGGCTCGCTGGCCGAGGAGGGGGTGGTCTCGACCACGCCGGAGGGGGCTGGTCTGCTCGCCGAAGTCATCACGCCCGAGCGCTTCCCCCACATCGCGACCCTCTTCACGGCGAACGCGCGGGCGGGGGTCGAGGGCACGCCCTCGGCCGCACCGGTGATCGACGGCGGCACGCTGGAGGTGGACGGGGAGTTCGGGCTGGGTCTGTCGCTGCTCATCGATGGGCTCGAGGCGCGGCAGCGTGCCGGAGCGGAGCCGCTCGCGCAGCAGCCGCGGTGAGCGGCGGCGCATCGTCGCGGTCGTTCAGCCGGCTGAGCGGTGACGGTCCAGTCCGAGCTCAGTGGGTCGCTGATCGCTCGCGTCGGGGCTCGCGAGGTCCTCGACCTCCGATTCCTCGAGCGTGCGCGCCCGTCGCGTGAGCTGCTCGACCTCGTCCACCGGGGTGCCGGCGAGCCCGAGCTCCTCGAAGCGCCGCGCGGTGACCATCACGCGCGACTGCAGGGAACCGACCGCCTCGTTGAACGCGGCGACCGAGGAATCCAGCGAACGGCCCACCTTGCCCAGATGGCCGGTGAAGGTGCCCAGGCGGTGATGCAGCTCCCGGCCGGCGTCGAGCACGGCGCGGGCATCGCGGTTCAGGGCGTCGGTGCGCCAGGTGTGCGCGACGGTGCGCAGCAGGGCGACCAAGGTGGCGGGGGAGGCGATCACGACATCCTTGGCGAAGGCGTCCTCGAGCAGGGCGGGGTCGGTCTCGAGCGCGGCGGCGAGCACACCGTCGCTCGGCACGAACAGCACCGTGAACTCCGGGGTGTCCCCGAGCGCCTTCCAGTACGCCTTCGCGGAGATCACGCCGACGTGATGGCGCAGCGCCTTCGCATGCGCCTTCCGGCGGGCCGCGGCGCGGTCGGGATCCGTCTCCGCGGTCGCGTCGAGGTAGGCGTCCATCGGGGCCTTCGCATCGAGCGCCACGTGACGGTCCCCGGAGAGGTGGACGACCAGGTCCGGGCGCTGCCCGGCGTTCCCGTCGGCCCGCGTGCCGGCGAGCTGCTCGCTGAAGTCGACGTGCTCGAGCATCCCGGCGGCCTCGACGATCCGGCGCAGCTGCACCTCGCCCCAGCGCCCGCGCGCGGTGGGGGCGCGCAGCGCGGCGGTGAGAGCGCTCGTGCCGGACTCGAGGGACTGCGCGCGCTGGGCGAGCTGGCCGAGGTGCGCCCGCAGCGCCCCCTCCGCCTCGATGCGCGCGGCCTCGGAGCGGGCCAGGGACCGCTCCAGATGGGCAAGCGTCGAGGAGATGGGGGCGAGGGTGCGCTGCAGCTCGACCTCGCGCTCCTCCTCAGCCGCGTCCCGCCGGGCGACATCGCGCTCATGGCGCTCGTCCGCCAGGCGCAGCAGCTGCCCGGCCGCATCCGTCTCGCCGCGCCGGCTCTCCGCCAGCGTCCGTGTGCGCTCGCGCAGCAGCAGCCAGGTGACGACGGCTCCGAGCGCCGCACCGACGGCCAGCCCGATCAGGAGCATCTGTGTTCCGCTCATGCGCCCCAGCACACCATGGGGGTCCGACACGCGAGCACCGCCACGCCCGTCGGTCGGCAGGCAGGTCCTCAGGCGCGCGCCGCGCCCGCTCGCGCGGTCTGCACCTCGTCCATGTGCTCGCGCGCCCACTCCACCAGGCCGTGCAGCGGCAGCAGCAGGGAGCGGCCGACAGGGGTGAGCTCGTACTCGACCCGCGGCGGGATCTCCGGATAGGCGGTGCGCAGCACCAGCCCGTCGGCCTCGAGCGAGCGCAGGGTCTGGGTGAGCATCTTCTGCGAGATGCCGTCCACCCGTCGGGAGATCTGGGAGAAGCGCTGCGGACCGTCCTCGAGCATGCCGATGACCAGCACCGTCCAGCGGTCGCCGATGCGGTCCAGCAGCTGGCGCGAGGGGCAGCCACGGTCGTAGGGGTCGAACTCGAGCAGGGCCATGATGTGCTCCTCGGTGACGGACGGAATGGCGCGGAGGGACGGTTACCGCAAAGTGCGTACTTCCCATTAGAGACTAGGTTACCTACGGTGAGTGTCAAGGCCCACAGCATGTGCGGTGGGTCAGGGGCATTCTCGCCCCGTGATCTCGACCGCGCTCAGGAGAGCGCACGGAAGGAGAGCCCATGGCTCGCATCATCGTTCTGGGAGGCACCGGATACGCCGGGAGCCACATCGTCGCGGAGGCGGCAGGCCGCGGCCACGAGGTCGTCGCCGTCAGCCGCACCGCCCCGGAGTCGCTGCCCGCCGGCGCCACCCACAGCGCCGGCGACGTGCGCGACGCGGAGTTCCTCGCAGAGCTCCTGGAGGGGGCCGAGGTCGTGATCGCGACCGCGTCGCCCCGCGGTGACCTCGCCGAGGCGGGCCTGCTGCGCGGCGCGTACTCCACCCTCCGCGGCCTCGCCGCCGAGAAGGGCGTGCGCCTCGGCGTGATCGGCGGAGCCGGCTCGCTGGTCGTCGCCGAGGGCGGCCCCAAGCTCGTCGACACCCCCGACTTCCCCGAGCCCTTCCAGGTCGAGGCTCGCGAGCTCGACGCCGTCCTCGAGGACCTGCGCGCCGAGGGCGAGGAGCTGGACTGGTTCTTCGTCAGCCCCGCCGCGATGTTCAACGGCATGAATCCCGGTGAGGCCACGGGCACCTATCGCATCGGCGGCGACGTGATGCTCACGGACGAGCACGGGAACTCCGAGCTCTCGGGCGCGGATCTGGCGCTCGCGATCCTCGACGAGGTGGAGGCGCCGGCCCACCGCCGCACCCGCTTCGCCGTCGCGTACTGAGCCACCTCGCGAGGACGGCCGGGCCCCACCCGGGCCCGGCCGTCCGCCGTCGCTGCGCTCATTGTGCTGACCGCCGCCGACGGGGAAGGCCCGAATGTCCAGGTGGGGTCTGCGACGTCACCCCCGGGGCGGGGTCACGGCCGGGCACGGTCCCGTAGAATCTGCTCCCGTGGCTCTAACTATCGGAATCGTGGGACTGCCCAACGTCGGCAAGTCCACCCTCTTCAACGCCCTGACCCGCGCCGAGGTCCTCGCCGCGAACTACCCGTTCGCGACCATCGACCCCAACATCGGCATGGTGCCGCTGCCCGACCCGCGGCTGGCAGAGCTCGCCACCGTGTTCGGCAGCCAGAAGCTGCTGCCGGCGACGGTGTCCTTCGTGGACATCGCCGGCATCGTCAAGGGCGCCAGCGAAGGTGAGGGCCTGGGCAACAAGTTCCTCGCCAACATTCGTGAGGCCGATGCGATCTGCCAGGTCACCCGCGCATTCGCCGATCCTGACGTCACCCGCGTGGACGGTTCCGTGACGCCCTCGGGAGACATGGAGACCATCACCACCGAGCTGATCCTCGCCGATCTCCAGACCATCGAGAACTCGATGCAGCGCCTGGAGAAGGACACCAAGCGCGGTCTGGTCGACGCCGCCGTGCTGCCGAACGTCATCAAGGCCAAGGCCCTGCTGGAGACCGGCAAGACCTTGTACCAGGGCGCCGAGGCCGCCGGCATCGACGTCGCCGTGATCCGCGACCTCCAGCTGATGACCGCCAAGCCCTTCATCTACGTGTTCAACACCGACGAGGAGGGTCTCGCGGACGCCTCCTCGCAGCAGGCGCTGCGGAACCTCGTCGCCCCCGCTGAGGCGATCTTCCTCGACGCGAAGTTCGAGGCCGAGCTGATCGAGCTCGACGAGGACGAGGCCGCCGAGATGCTCGAGTCCACCGGCCAGGAGGAGTCCGGGCTCGCCCAGCTCGCCCGCGTCGGCTACGACACCCTCGGCCTGCAGTCGTACCTGACCGCCGGCCCCAAGGAATCCCGCGCCTGGACCATCCCCAAGGGAGCCACCGCGCCCCAGGCCGCCGGCGTCATCCACACCGACTTCGAGCGCGGCTTCATCAAGGCCGAGATCGTCTCCTTCGACCAGCTCATGGAGGCCGGCTCCATGGCGGAGGCCAAGGCCAAGGGTTGGGTGCGCATCGAGGGCAAGGATTACGTCATGAAGGATGGCGACGTGGTGGAGTTCCGGTTTAACGTCTAGCCGCGTTCCGGTTGGCCGTCTCGCGCCAGCGCAACCAGCGTTGGCGGTCGACTCAGGCGGATTAATGTGCTCGTCGGAGTCCGACGGCGATCCCTGCGTCTACTGCGAACAAGCCGCACATCGCGATGGCACTCTGCCGGCGACCGCTCTGCATGTACTCCCGCGCACCATCAGATCCGTGACGATGCCGCATGCGGTGACTCCGATCGGTACGCCCCAGATCCACCAGAACAGGCCCAGGCGGTCGATGTCGGTGGCCCCTGCCCAGACAGCCACCCAGATCGACGCGAACACGGCCAGGATGACGAGCCCGAGGCCGATGAGAAGTGTGGCCATGCCGAGGTTTTCGAGCGCCGCCCACCGTCGGATCCGCGCTCGCGTCGTGAGTGTGTGCACCGCCGACATCCACCTGCGGGTCTGCTCTTCGGTTGAGAACAGGGACTGCGTCGAGGCGATGATCTCCCGGGCGATTATCGGGCACCCCTCGCGGCCTTCCGGCGGAGCCTGCGGCGGATCCTTGCGAGCTTCTTCGGCACCGGCACAGGCGTCACCAGCACCCTTAAATCATCGCCCTGTGGCTCGGTGAGGAGTACCCACTCGTGGTCGGCCGTCGCGCCGTCGATGCTGGAGACGGGGAGGTGGAGGATGGAGTAGCCGCCGTCCATCTGAGCTCCGAACAGCGTGCTCGAGGAGAGGGGCCCGGAGCCCGAGGGCGGCAGTCCATCGTACGAGAGCCAGTTCTCGAAGGCAGCATGCACCCGTGCCGCGTGCTGGTCCTAGAGGCGCTGATCGAGGGCGATCTACGTCGCCCTGCTGGCCTCGCCGTCGTCGAGGTCGACAGAGGCGCGATGGATCGAATGCGCGACTCCGCGCGTGTAGATCCACTCGTTCTCGGCCCTCCGGTCCCGAAGGACGCTCAACCGCAGGAGCAGCACGCCGACGGCGATCAGCAACCAGACGCTGACACCGATCGATGCCAGCCATGGCACCCCTCCGGGCCAGGAGTCGCGGCTCTCGCCGTTGATGGTGATGCTCCATCCGGCACCCGTGGGATCGGTGAGCGGCTGCTGGATCAGGAAGCAGAGAGCCGCAAGGGGGAGCGCCACCCAGAATGCTGGCGCGTAGACGAGGACGGTGCTGCGCAGGTCTTCGCTGCCGGGCCACATGCTGACTTCGTCGACCGATTCCGGCCGTGGGACGTCGCGGGGTCGAACAAGTCTCGCGCGAGGCGATTCCGACCTGCTCACCCGGATCTCAGCCTGGTCGCTGGGTTCCGAGCTCGCCCTGGGGTGCTGTTCCACGTCGACTCCCTCCCTCTTCGGTCAGGGACTGCGACGGTGCGATCCAGTCGGTTGGTCTCCCGCCCTGAGGTCACCCGGAGCGGTCGAGCCTGAGACGTCCCTACTTCTCGTGCGCACAGTGTTCCATTGGCAGCCCTCGCGACCTCAGCGACAGTGCTCAGCGGCCCCAGGTTCGTCGACTTCCTGGACCCGTCACCTGTCGGTGTCGTAGACCTTCCGTGGCACTGAGCGGGATCTGATAGAGCCGAGAGAGATCCTGATGGAGGATCTCCTCGAGGGCTTCGGGATCATGCAGAACAAGCTTGCCGAGTTCATCGGCGTGCGGCCGCGCCGGGCGCTGCGGGGCAAGGTCGCTGCGATCACGCCGCTCGCGGTGGAATGCCTAGCGCAGTATTTCCGTCACCGGACATCCGGACTCTTCAGCTGATCGGTGATGCTGCGGGGTTCGCGCCCCAGGAGGCGCGTGAGCGTGGGGTCCGAGCCCGAGAAGTGTCCGCTTCTCGTGGCCTGGAACATCGACAGGGTGAAGCGGGCGACCGCCTCGGGCACTCCATTGGTCGTCGCATCGGACACCCAGCTCTCGTCGTCGACGATGACGCGGTCGATCTGGCGACCGGCGATCTGGGATGCGGAAGCGGCGAAGTCTGCGAGGGTGACCGGCACGGGCAGCGTCAGGTCGATCGGTCCGTCGAACGGTTCATCAGCCGTGAGGATCTCGTCGGCGGCTTCTGCGGCATCTCGCCGATCGACCCAGGAGAAGGGGCCGTCGGCGGGCATGGCGATGACCCCAGTCTCCTGCCAGGCACCGAGCAGCTGGGCGGGGTCGCCGTAGAAGCCGTTGCGCAATGCCGTCCAGGCGACTCCGGACGCCGCGAGATGCTGTTCGGTGGCGGCGTGGATCGCGAGCGGCGGGTAGGGCGTGTCGAAAGCTGTCCCATGCGCGCTCGTGTACAGGATCCGCTGTGCGCCTGCGTCGACGGCAGCGTCAATGGCTCTGCGGTGCTGCGCGATGACGTCGGAGGAGAGATCGCTCGAGGAGACCAGGAGGACCTGCTCGGCGCCGGCGAAGGAGCGGCGCAGGGCTGCGGGGTCGTCGTAGCTTCCTTGCCGCACGCGGATTCCTCGGTCAGCCAGGTGTGCCGCTCGCGCGGGGTCCCGGACGCTGACGCCGATGCGGTGCGGCGGTATCCGTGTGAGGAGGTGGTCGAGCGTGGATCCGTTGAGGGTGCCTGTAGCTCCGGTGACGACGATCATGTGACGGTCCTTTCATGGGGCAACGATCCGACGTGCCGCGTCGTCCGAGCATCGGGCGACGGCGATGCTGAAGTTGACTCACAGAGTCAACTTCCTGGCGCCCCATCCTGCATTAAGTTGACTGGTAGGATCAAGTTACTTGGTGATCCGGAAGGAGCCTGCGTCGTGTCCGACCCCCGAGGTGGCCCCGCTCTGCGTGCAGATGCT
>NZ_DASVGJ010000010.1:0-48353 GCF_036379615.1 Brachybacterium sp. | reverse complement strand
GCGGCTCTGGCTTTTTGGGGTGGGTTCGGGGTCGGGGGTGGCGGGGGCCTCTCAGGGTGGGGACTTCGGGTTTGCGGCAGGGCGGGCTGGAGGGCCCGGCGGGGATCTGTGCGGTGCTCGGTTCCGAGCCGCCCCCTGATGCCCCGCGAACGACGCCCCTTTCGGACCCGATGGCATGGCCGAGCACATGGAGACGAAGGCCCCGGGCGAAGCCTGAATCCGCCCAGGCTCACCGGAACTCCATGGCCCGCCGTCGTCAGCACATCTCTCTGCGCACCGGGCGGCTGACCTTGCGGCAGCTCCCTGTTCCTATGCATTTCTCTCCCTGGCTCCGTCCCCGGCGACCAGCAAGCATGAAGGACGTCCCCTCCTCTGCGCTGCACACGCGCACGGGGCCCCTCGATCGGGACACCGTCGATCTCAGCCGTCAAGGAGCAACTCATGAGTACGTGGTTCATCACCGGCGCATCGCGCGGATTCGGCCTGGAGATCGCCCGTCAGGCACTGGAGCGCGGCGACAACGTCGTGGCGACCGCCCGCAGGCCCGAGACCATTGCACACGCACTGTCCCACCATGGTGACCGCGTGCTCGCGGTCGCCCTCGATGTCACCGACGAGGATCAGGCCCGTACAGCGGTCTCCTCCGCGGTCGAGACCTTCGGCCGGATCGACGTGCTGGTCAACAATGCCGGACGTGGCCTGCTGGGCGCGGTG
This sequence comes from Brachybacterium sp., assembly GCF_036379615.1. GTDB lineage: Bacteria > Actinomycetota > Actinomycetes > Actinomycetales > Dermabacteraceae > Brachybacterium. Next base: position 47,639 of record NZ_DASVGJ010000010.1, on the reverse strand, counting down.
GAGGAGTCCACCGATGCCGAGGTCCGCTCGATCTATGACACCAACGTCTTCGGCCTGCTGAACGTCACCCGCGCGCTGCTGCCGGTCATGCGCTCCCAGCGCTCGGGCAGGATCCTCAACGTCAGCTCCCTGGGCGGCTTCAGCAGTTCATCGGGCTTCGGGATCTACTGCTCCACCAAGTTCGCCGTCGAAGGAATCTCCGAGGCCATGCACGAGGAGCTGGCAGACCTCGGGATCAGGGTCACCGTCGTGGAGCCGGGCTACTTCCGCACCGACTTCCTCGACGACCGCAGCCTGAGCACCGAGACCACCGTGATCGAAGACTATGCCCACACCGCCGGGGTGGTCCGCGGAACGGTCCCCGGACTGAACCACACCCAGCCAGGGGACCCTGTCAAGGGAGCGACCGCGTTCCTGACCCTGGCTGACGCGGAGAATCCGCCAGTGCGGGCTCAGCTGGGCAGCGACTGCCTGAAGGAACTGGACGCCAAGATCACTCAGCTGCGCACAGAATCAGAGGCCTGGCGGGATCTGGCGGCCTCCACCGACCACGACGACGTGCTGGTCTGAGGACACTGGGCACGGACCCGGCACCGGGCGCTCGGTGCTCCCCTCGCGGAGGTGGCGGCTCTCAGCTCGTCACCTCCGCCCCGGGAAGCTCGCACAGGGCGCTGGCGTTGGCCGAGAACAGATAGGAAGAGGACGCGATGACCGAACTGGGTGATTACCTGCGCGCATGCCGCGCCAAGGTCAGCCCCGAGGCCGCCGGAATACCGAGTGCCGGTCACCGGCGGGTGCCAGGCCTGCGGCGGGAGGAGCTGGCCATGCTGGCCGGAGTCAGCGCGGACTACATCGTGCGCCTGGAACAGGGCCGAGCGAGAACCGCCTCACCAGAGATCCTCCGAGCACTGGCTCAGGCACTCGACCTCCGCCCCGACGAGGAGGAGTATCTGTTTCGCAGCGCGGCCGAGGCCACGGGCCCGGCAGCACCGGCACGGAAGACACCACCTGAGTCGCAACGTGTCTCGGCACCCACCCGGGTGCTGCTGGACAGCATGACCGGCGTGCCCGCACTGGTGCTGGGCAGGCGGATGGACATCGTCGGCTGGAACACCTTGGGGGCCGCCCTCTTCACAGACTTCGACGCACTCGCCCCGCCGCAGCGCAACCACATCCGGCTGGCGTTCCTCGACCAGCGGATCCGCAGTCTCTATCGCGATTGGGAGACGGTCGCCAAGGAATGCGTGGCCTACCTCAGGATGGACGCCGGACGCTACCCGGAGGACCCTGCACTGGCACGCCTCATCGGTGAGCTGTCCATGAAGGACGAGGACTTCCGTCACTGGTGGTCCACCCACCGGGTTCGCGCTCAGCGTTCTGGACGCAAGCACTTCCTCCACCCCACCGTCGGGGAGCTCTCACTGGACTTCCAGGTCCTCGACGTGCGCGGCGCACAGGACCAGACTCTGCTCACCTATACCACGGAACCGAACTCCCGCTCCGCACAGGGGCTGGCCTTCCTCAGCGCCTGGGCCGACTCCGACCGCACCCCCTCGGCAGATGGTGAGACCACGGAACCCGCCGGTCCTCACAGCGACCCAGCCGGCGCCGAAGAACGCTGACACCGCTGGGCTGAGGAGCCGCTTCGGAGGTGCACCGCTGCTCCACCGAAGAAGCGGCCTCTGACCTGGAAGTCCATCCAGCAGAGGCCGCCTCTTCAGTGTCCTGCCGCCCCGCTCAGGGGACGGTGTATCCCGCGGCGCGGAACAGCTCGTACCACTCCGAGCGCTCCAGCGGGACCTCGGAGCCGAGCGCGGCATCAGCCACCCGCTGGGGCGTGGTGGTGCCGAGCACGACCTGCATCCGGGCGGGATGACGGGTGATCCAGGCGACGGCGATCGCGATCACCGGGACGTCGTACTTCGCCGCCAGGCGATCGATCGCCTCGTTGAGCTCCGGATAGTCCGCAGAGCCGAGGAAGGGCCCGTTGAAGAACCCGGCCTGGAACGGCGACCATGCCTGCAGGGTGATGTCGTGGAGCCTGCAGTAGTCGACCAGGCCGTCGTCGCGGGTGATCGACTGATCGAGGCCCTGCATGTTCGCGGCCACGCCCTGGGCGACCAGCGGCGAGTGCGTGATCGACAGCTGCACCTGATTGGCCACGATCGGCTGCTTCACGTACTTGCGCAGCAGGTCGATCTGGCGGGGCGTGTGGTTGGAGACGCCGAAGGCGCGGACCTTGCCCGCCGCCTCGAGCTCGTCGAAGGCACGGGCGACCTCCTCCGGCTCCACCAGTGCGTCCGGCCGGTGCAGGAGCAGGATGTCGATGTAATCGGTGCCCAGTGCCTGCAGCGACCCCTCGACGGATTCGATGATGTGCTCGTAGGAGAAGTCGAAGTACGGCCCGGAGGGGACGATCCCGGCCTTGGTCTGGATCACCCAGTCGGCCCGCTCGCTCGCGGAGAGCTGCAGCGATTCGGCGAACCGCCGCTCGCAGCCGTGCAGATCGGATCCGTAGACGTCGGCATGATCGAGGAAGCTGATGCCGGCGTCCCGTGCTGTCCGGACCAGGGTCCGCACCTCGTCGTCGGTCTTGTCCTGGATGCGCATCAGGCCCAGGGTCACGTTGGGCACCGTGAGATCGGTGCCGGGCAGGGTGAAGGTCTTCATCGTCGAGATCATGCTCCTGTGATGTGGCGGGTTCCCGCTGCGATGCATGAGCACTGCGACGAGTGCGCACTGCGGCGGGTGTGAACAGCGGTGGACGCGTGGTGGTGGAGGTCCTGCGGTGATTCTGCCCTGTGCGGGCCGCGGCAGGCAGCCCACGGTGGATGGTGCGGTCAGTTGACCTCAAGGGGGTGGCCGCCGACGCGGCCGGAGCCGTCGCCGGGATCGAGGGCATCGATCCTCACGATCTCGTCCGCGCTGAGCTCGAAGCCGAAGACGTCGAGGTTCTGGGCCATGCGCTCACGGTGCACCGACTTGGGGAAGACGATGATCCCGCGCTGCAGATGCCAGCGGAGCACCACCTGTGCGGGTGTCACCTCGTGGGAGGCGGCGGCCTCGGCCACGGGCGCGGCCTCGAACAGCGGATACTTGCCCTGGCCCAGCGGGCCCCAGGACTCGATGTGCATGCCGTGCTCGGTCGCCCACGAGAGGATGTCGCTCTGCTGGTGGGCGGGGTGCAGCTCGATCTGGTCGACGGCGGGGACGACGCCCGTGTCCTCGACGATGCGGTCCAGGTGCTCGGGGAGATGGTTGGAGACTCCGATCGAGCGGGACAGTCCGGCGTCGCGGATCTCGATGAGCTTCTCCCAGGCGTTCGAGAAGGTGTTCTTCTCGGGGGTGGGCCAGTGCGTGAGGTAGAGGTCCACGTACTCCAGGCCCAGCTTCTCCAGGCTGGTGCGGATCGCGTCGTGCGGGTCCGTGCCCGCCTGCTTGTCGTTCCACAGCTTGGTGGTCACGAACAGCTCGTCGCGCGGGATGCCGCTGCGCGCGATCGCCGCGCCGACTCCCTTCTCGTTGCCGTAGACCGCGGCGGTGTCGATGTGCCGGTAGCCGAGCTCGAGAGCGGTGCTCACGGCGGACTCGGCCTCCGCCGGGTCGATCTTGAAGACGCCGTAGCCGAGCTGGGGGATGCTGTGGCCGGAGTTCAGGGTGAGGGTGGGAACTGATGTCATGTCGGAGAGAGTAGAAGCGCGTAATCTATACGTCCAACAGCTTGGATCGATGGCATTGAGAAGCAGGAGTGGTCAATGGAGCTTCGTCAGATGGAGTACGTGGTCGCACTCGCCGAGGAGCGGCACTTCACCCGCGCCGCCGACCTCGCCGGGATCTCCCAGTCGGGCCTGTCCTCAGCGATTCGCAGCCTCGAGGCGGAGCTCGGCACGACGCTCTTCGACCGCACCACCCGCAGAGTCGAACCCACCGCCGCAGGCCACGCGCTGGTCCCGCATGCGCGGACGATCCTCGACGAGGCGGCCCGGGCCCGTGACGCCGTGGTCCGGGTCAGTCGCACCGTCACCGGCTCGCTGCGGGTCGGAGCCGAGCAGTGCCTCGGCCTCGTCGACGTCTCCGCCCTCCTCGAGCGCTTCCATCGCCGCTACCCCCTGGTGGAGACCGAGTTCGTCCAGTCCGGATCCCATGAGCTGGTCGAGGCGGTGCGCACAGGGGACCTGGACGTCGCCTTCGTCGCGACCACCCGGCATCTGGGCGCCGTGCGGCACCTGCCGCTGGGGCACGAGCCGCTCGTGGTGCTCCTGCCCCCGGATCATCCCCTGGCCGCTCACTCGGAGCTGAGCTGGGAGCTGCTGGACGGCCAGGGGTTCGTGGACTTCGGCGCGTCCTGGGGCGTGCGCACCCTGAACGAGGAGTCGCTCGCGGCCCACGGGATCTCCCGCCGGGTGCGCTGCAGCGTCAACGACGTCCACACTTTGCTCGATCTGGTCGGGCGCGGTCTCGGCATCGCCATCGTCCCGCAGCACGTCGCTGCGAAGCCGCAGGCCGAGCAGCTGGTCAAGGCGTCCCTGCCGGGGTCGACCTCGAAGGAGTGGACGGTCAGCGCGATCAGCCCGATGCACGAGCGCACGGACATCCCGGCGGGGATGCTGCTCGAGCTGCTCGGTGAGCACTGTCCCGGGACCGATGGGGCGGAGCTCTGCGACCAGGCAGAGGCGATCGCCGGCGAGAAGGACGGCGCCTCACACGCTGCGCAGCGCGTCGACGTCAAGAAGCCGAGCGTCACGCGCTGAGAGACTCCGGCGAGGCGCGGCTCAGCCTCCCGCCGGGGGATGCTCGCGTGAGGGGCCCAGTGCGGCGTCGAGCAGCTGCGTGGCGATGCTCCGGGCCCGCCGGGCGAGGTGGCCGTCGCCGTCGATGCCACGGTGGGCGATCGCGCCCTCGAGCAGCAGGAACAGGTGCTCGGCGGTGATCTCGGCCTGGAGCTCCGGGCGCTCCTCGCGAAGGAGTTCCTCGAGCCGCCGACGGACCGCGCGCTTGTGCACCTGGACCACGCGGTAGCCGGGATGCTCGCGCGGGAGCTCTGCGGCGGCGTTGAGGAAGCCGCAGCCGCGGTCGGCCGGCAGCAGGTCCTCGGCGTAGGCGTCGAAGACCGCGAGCGTGCGCGACCCCGGGGCTGCGGCGAGGCGCTCCTCGAGCCGCTGCCACCAGGCGCGATGGCGGGCCCGGAGGTAGGCGGTGACCAGGTTGTCCTTGGAGCCGAAGCGGTCGTAGAGCGTCCGCTTCGTCACCCCGGACTCGGCCGCGATGGTGTCCACCCCGACGGCATGGATGCCCTGCCGGTAGAACAGCTCGGACGCCACCTCCAGGATCCGCCGGGCACGGGGGGTGAGCTCCGGCACCGCCATGTCCTCGGTGTGCTCTGCTGTGGTCGTCATGGCCATCCCTCCTGAAGTTCACAGATCAGTATACTCACCGGGCCAGCGGTATACAGATCTGTGAAGTAGGAGTGGTGATGAGCATCAGCACGGACCCCCACATCGACCGTGGGAAGAGGGCTCCGGCCGGACGCGGTGCGTGGGGGCTCGCTGCGGCGGGACTGTCCTTGATCGCGGTCTGCTACGGCCTGGCCCGCTTCTCCTACGGCCTGTTCGTGCCGATATTCCGCGAACAGTTCGCGCTCGGCGGCGCCACTGCGGGGGCCATCGCCTCCGGCTCCTACGCCGCCTACTGCATCGCGATCGTGCTCGCCATGCTGCTCACCCCACGGTGGGGCGGTCGGAGCGTGGCGGTCGCCGCCGGTCTCGTCGCGACGGCGGGAACACTCGTCGTCGCCCTCGCGCCGAACGCGGCCGTCCTCGCAGCTGGGGTGATCATCGCCGGTGCCAGCACGGGCGTCGCCTCCCCGCCGCTCGCCCATGCGGTCACCCGCGCGGTGCCGGGACCCCGCCGGGACCGGGTCCAGACGGTCATCAACGCCGGCACCGGGGTGGGCGTCGCGGTCGCCGGCCCGGTCGCGCTGCTCACGCACGAGCACTGGCGGCTCGCCTGGCTCGCCTTCGCCGCGCTGTGCGCGCTGGTGACGCTCTGGGCCCTCCGATCCGTCCCCGGCCCCCGGGTGGAAGTGCGGGAGGCAGAGGGTCCGACCTCCCTGCCGCGTCCGCTGCTCCCGCTGGGCAGCGGCCGGCTGATCAGCGCAGCCCTGCTGATGGGGGCCTCGAGTGCAGCGATATGGACGTTCGGCCGAGATCTGCTCGTCACGGAGGGCGGCATGAGCGGGCAGGCGTCGACTCTCGGGTGGATCGTGCTGGGGATCTTCGGCGTGCTCGGTGCCGGAGCCGGAGACCTCGCCCAGCGGATCGGACTCCGGGCGGGGTGGGGGGCCGGGATGCTCGCCCTCGCACTCTCCACCTCTCTGCTCGCGGCATGGCCGGGGATCATCGGCCCGGCCTGGGCGGCACTTGCCGGATTCGGCGCGGCATACATCGCGCTGACCGGGTTCCTCCTGCTCTGGGGGACCGCCGTCCATGCTCGGCATCCGGCATTGGGTGTCGGCACCGCCTTCCTCATGGTCGCCCTCGGGCAGGCGCTCGCCGCTCCGGTGATCGGGGCCCTAGGTGTTGCGGGTCATGACGTTGTGGACACCGCGTAGGGGATGAAGGAACGGGCCCCTGGACTGCACGATGGGTGGTGTCTAAGCAACCGTCTCGCAGGAAGAGGCCCGTTCCATGCACCACCGTAATGCGCCACTGACCGTCGTTGGAAGGCAGCGTGCTGTCGCCCAGGTCATCGACTCCGGCCGCCCGATCGCCCACGTCGCAGCCGAGTTCCACATCGCCCGCACCACGCTCTCGAAATGGGTCGGTCGCTACCGTGACCACGGCGAGGCTGGGCTCGAGGACCACTCCAGCGCGCCGGCAAACCGCCCCACCCGCCTGCCGATCTGGGTGCTCGAGCTGATCGAGTCCTGGCGACGGAAGAAGAAATGGTCCGCCCGCCGGATCGCCCGCGAACTCGCCGACGGCCACGGCTTCGCATGCTGCGTGAGAACGGTGACGCGGTGGCTGGACCGGCTCGGACTGAATCGGATCCGCGACATCACCCCGGACGGCGAGAACCTCCGCTCACCAGGGAAGATCATCGCCCGCTATCCCGGCCACATGGTCCACATGGACGTGAAGAAGGTCGGCAAGCTCCGAGACGGCGGCGGGTGGTGGGCCCATGGCCGCGGCTCCGTCCAGGACAAGAAGAAGCATGGCCAAAGAGTCGGCTACAACTATCTCCACTCGATCATCGACGGGTTCTCCCGCCTGGCCTACACCGAAGCGCTCGAGGACGAGAAAGCCGCCACGACCATCGGGTTCTTCCATCGCGCCCGAGTGTTCTTCGCTGCCCACGGCATCACGAAGATCTCCCGCCTGGTCACCGACAACGGCAGCAACTACACCGCCAAAGCGTTCCGCCGCTCGACCAGCGCGTTCATCGGCCGCCACCAGCACACGCGGATCTACACTCCCCGCCACAACGGGAAGATCGAGCGCTACCAGCGGATCCTCACCGACGAATGCCTCTACGCCCGCCCCTACGCCTCCGAGAACGAACGGCGAGAGGCCATCGCGGTCTGGGTCCATCACTATGACTACCATCGCCCCCACACCGCCTGCGGCGACCAGCCCCCGGCCTCACGCCTCCACACCGGCGTCGACAACGTCATGACCAACTACACCTAGGGGAGATGATCGGCCTGCGGGGAGCCTTCCTGATAGCGGCCCTGCTGGCCCTGGCCGGGAGCGGCTGTCGGCCTCCTCGCAGGGGGCGCGGTCGCGAGACGAGGCACGGCGGAGCTGCACCGGCTACGCTCACCCGTGAGCGGGCGGAGGACGTCGGCGCACGCGGCAGCCATCGGGGGTGCACCAGGGATGAGTGAGGCAGCAGAGCGGACCAGGCAGTCGGGGGAGTCGGTCCCGGCATCGGATCCCGCCGCGATCGCGAGCGCGACGCCGAGGAGCACCCGCAGCATCGTGCTGATCCATGCCATCCGCTCCTCCCGCACGATGTGGAAGGGGCAGCGGCGCAGGCTGAGGAACTGGGGATTCGAGGTGATCGCCCCGGACCTGCCCGGTCACGGCCTTCGCCGCGGCGAGACCTTCACCCTCGACGGCGCCCTGGCCACGATCGACGAGGCCGTCTCCGCCTGCGAGCAGCCGCCGCTGCTGGTGGGACTGTCTCTCGGCGGCTATCTCACCCTGCACTGGGCGGGGACCCATCCGGGACGGCTGTCCGGAGTGGTCGCCGCGGACTGCACGATCGTGCCGGGCCCTGCGAGCGCGCGCCTGTACGGGCTGTGGATCACGATGAAGGACTTCCTGCCCGGCGATTCCGACTCCCGGGTGGCGCGCTCCTTCGCCCGCCGTCACTCGCGCAAGGCCGCGAAGCGCTACTACGGCGGCGGCCGCGCCCACGGCGTGGTGCGGGCCGTGGTGCGGCTCATCGGCGGCCTCGACCTGCTCGCCGACATCGCCGCGATCGACGTGCCGCTCACCCTCGTCAACGGCGAGCACGACCCCTTCCGCCGGCACGAGGCCCTGTTCCTCGAGGCCGCCCGGGACGGCGAGCTGGTGATCCTCGAGGACGCCGGACACATTGCGAACCTCTCCCGGCCCAAGCGCTTCGCGAAGCTGCTGCGCGACCGTGCCCGACCGCGGACACCTCTCGGGTCGATCGCATGACCGGCGCACAGCTGCGCGACCCGTGGCCTGTGGTGCTGGTCCACGGCACCCGCACCTCTCACAGCCAGTGGGACTTGCAGCTGCCTGCCCTGCGGGCCGCCGGGCACCCTGTGCACACCCCGGACCTGCCCGGCCACGGCGAGCGACGCGACGAGGCCTTCGTCCTCGATGATGCCCTCACGACGATCCTGGATGCCGTGACCCGGGCCGGGACCGACAGCGGACTGCCCGTGCACCTGGTGGGGAGCTCCCTCGGCGGGATGCTCGCGATCCACGCCGCCGCCCGGCTCGCGACCGGCCGCGCCGACGGGGCCGCCTCGGACGGGACCACGAACGCGCTCGGTTCGCTCACCGCGTGCGGCGCGGCGCTCCAGCCGAGCCCGCTGCTGGCCCGCCTGTACGCCGGGCTGATCGGTCTCGCCGAGGCGGTCCCGGGGATGGGTGATGGCACCGCCCCGCTGTTCGTCGCTCTCCTCGGGGCCGACGGGGCCCGTGCGTACCACCGGGGAGGGAGGGCCGACGTCTCCGTCGTCGCGCCTGCCTTCGCCGCTCTCGCCGGCTTGGATCTCGCCGCAGACCTCGCCCGGATCCCGGTCCCGGTGACGTTCCTGCACGGACGGTTCGACCAGATGCGCTGGGACGAGCAGGCCTTCGTCCGCGCCGCACCGCAAGCGCGGCTCGAACTGCTCCCGTACGGCACCCACATGGTCAATCTCAACGCCCCGCACCGATTCAACGCCGACCTGCTGCGCGTGCTGGCCCGGGCGCAGCGCGAGCACGGCCGCGCGACCGGGTCCGGCGGGTCGTAGGCTGGGGACATGGATCGCACCACCCTCCGCATCGGCTTCGTCCCGGGCGTCGAACCCGACCGCTTCCTGCGCCGCTGGAAGTCCGGCCGACGCGAGGCCTGGCTCGCGCTGACTCCCGTCCCGCTCTCGAGGCAGGCCGAGGCGCTCACGTCGGGCGAGGTCGACATGTGCTTCGTGCGCCTCCCGCTGGAGTCGGAGGACCTGCACGTCGTGCCGCTGTGGGAGGAGCGGGCGGCGATCATGGTCGGCACCGAGAACGTGCTCAGCCTGCTGGACGAGGTGGGCGAGGAGGACCTCGCCGAGGAGACCGAGATCCCTGCCGCTCACGCAGACGACGCCGCCGAGCGCATCGCCGTCGCCGCCACCGGCGTCGGCTACACCCGGGTACCGCTGTCGCTGGCGCGCCTCCATCATCGCAAGGACGCCGTCGCCCGCCCGCTGCGGGATGCGGAGCCGACCCGTATCGCGCTCGCCTGGTCCCGCGCGCAGGACGACCCGCTCCGCCAGGAGTTCGTCGGCGTGGTGCGCGGTCGCACGGCACGATCCAGCCGCTGACCGCAGAGGCGTTCCCGCCTCGCCCTTGACGCACCGCCTCGCCGCGCCCCCGCCCCGCCAGCCCGTCCCGTCCAGCGTGACCCCGTCCCGCTCACCACGGCCTAATTCCATCCGCCGCACCTCGAAGGAGCCTCACCGATGACCGAGCAGCCCCGCATGAACGTCGAGAGCTTCAACCTCGACCACCGCACCGTCGCCGCGCCCTACCTGCGGATCGCCGACCGCAAAGAACTGCCCGGCGGTGACGTGCTGACCAAGTTCGACGTCCGGTTCACCCAGCCGAACACGGAGCATCTGGAGTCAGAGACCGTGCACTCCCTCGAGCACATGATGGCCGAGCACATGCGCAACCACTCGGGCGACGTCGTGGACGTCTCGCCGATGGGCTGCCGGACGGGCTTCTACGTGCTGCTGGTCGGCGACCACACCCCGGAGGGTTTCGCACCGGTCCTCGAGGCCACGCTGCGCGAGCTGATCTCCGCCGACGAGGTGCCCGCCGCCAACGAGGTGCAGTGCGGCTGGGGCGCCCACCACGACCTCGCCGGAGCACAGGACGCCGCCCGGGCGTTCCTCGACCAGCGCGAGGCCTGGGGACAGGTCACCGCGGGCTGAGGCCCGCCGAGCCACCTGGGCCGCACGGCGCTGACGGCATCGTCCTGCCAGCATCGTCCTGACGGCAGGGGCCTGTCGGCAGGGTCCTGACCGGTTGCGGTTCAGCCCTGCGCGAGGCCGTCCCGCACCGCGGTCAGCAGGCGCGCGGTGCGCTCGTCGGTCGCGATGTCATCGATCGACACCGCGGCCCCTTGGGCATCGGCGAGCGGAATCCGCCAGTTCGGGTACTCCTCGTCGGTACCGGGCTGGTTCTGGATCCGGCGCTCGCCCACGCAGTCCACCAGCGAGACGCCCAGGAGCATCGACGGCGTGCGGGCCAGATGCCGGTGCAGGGCGAGGACGGTCTGCTCGATGTCCCCGCCCTCGAGCGTGCCGGTGCCGGTGGGGTCCTCGTCACCGTGGGGTGCCAGCGCACTGTCGCGGGGCGCGAGCTCATCGCGTCGGGGCGCCAGCAGGCCCTCCGCGCGCAGCAGGTCCAGGACCTGCTCGCGCCCGGCGGCATCGGCCGCATGCTCCTGTGCGAGGTCGCGCTCCAGCAGCCCCAGCTCATGGCGCAGGGTGACGTGGTCGCCGGCGAGATAGCCGGCCGTCGGCGGCAGATCGTGCGTGTTCACCGAGGCCATGCACAGGGTGCGGTAGTCCTCGGCACGCAGCGGCCTGCCCTCGGCGTCGTACTCGAACCACAGGATCGAGGTGCCCAGGATCCCGCGGGCCGAGAGGTAGTCGCGCACCCACGGCTCGAAGGTGCCGAGGTCCTCGCCGACCACCAGGACGTGGGATCGGTGAGCCTCCAGGGCGAGGATGCCGATCATCGCCTCATGGTCATAGGAGACGTAGGCGCCGTCGGCCGCCTCATGGCCCTCGGGGATCCACCACAGCCGGAACAGGCCCAGCACGTGGTCGATCCGCAGCGCCCCGGCGTGGCGCATCAGGGTGCGCAGCATGTCCCGCCAGGGTCGGTAGGAGGCGTCCCGCAGCCGCTCCGGGTGCCAGGGCGGCTGGTGCCAGTTCTGCCCCTGCTGGTTGTACTGATCGGCCGGGGCGCCCACGGCGGCGCCGCGGGCGAGCACCTCGCGCAGCCCCCAGGAGTCCGCACCGATCTGCTCGACGCCGACGGCCAGGTCGTGCATGATCCCGATCCGCATGCCGGCATCGCGCGCCGCGGTCTGGGCGGCGCTCAGCTGCTCGTCCAGCAGCCACTGGGTCCAGACATGGAAATCGATCCGAGAGGACAGCTCGCGTCGGGCCCCGGCGAGAGCGGACTCGTCGAGATCCAGGAGCATGGATTCGTCGGCCGTGCCGCGCACCGACTCCGCGATCGCGGACCACAGCGCGAAGTCCTCCAGGCCCTGACCCTCACGGGAGCGGTAGGAGTCCAGCAGCGCTCGCCGGCCTGCGGTCAGCGGCACCGCGAACAGCTCCTCGAGGGCCTGCAGCTTCGTCGTCAGCACCTCGTCGCGCTCGAGCCGATCCACGCGGTCGTTCCAGTCGGCGACCGACTCCCGCAGCAGCGCCACACGCTGGCGCGCGAAGTCGGTGAGCTCGCGGTACTCCGGCACGTCCTCGATGCGCAGGTACAGGGCGCTGGTGAAGCGGCGGGTGACCGGGAGATAGGGGGAGGGCTCGACCGGTGGCGTCGGGTAGGACGCATGCAGGGGATTGACCAGGAGGAAGTCCGCACCATGGCGGGCGCCTCCGATGGCGGCGAGGTCGCGCATGTCGCCGAGATCGCCGATGCCCCAGGAACGCTGCGAACGGACCGAGTACAGCTGAGCCTGGAGACCGAAGGCGCGCTTCGCCGCGAACTCCTCGTGGACCGTCAGCCGGGTCGGGGTCACGACGACGTCCGCCTCGAACGGTCCCTGCACGGTCTCGGCCACGATCCGATGCCAGCCCAGAGGCAGTCCGGCCGGCAGGTGGAAGCGTGCCCGGCCGCGCAGCGTGCCGTCGAGGTCGAAGGGCGCAGTATGGTCCTCGGCCTGCTCGAGATCCCGCCGTCCGCCGTCCTCGAGCAGCAGGTGGGCGCGGACCGCGGTGCCGTGGTCGACGTGCACGGGCACGGTGGTCGCGACATCCTGGCGGAGCACCGTCACCGGCGGCAGCGAGCGCTCCCAGGGGGCGCGCTCGCGGTCGCGCCGCACGGCGGCGATGTCCTGCTCGGAGGAGACCGGCGAGCCGAGGGCGGCGAGGATCGCGTGCAGGGTGGCGTCGGCGACGTCCTTGAGAGTGCCGTCCCAGCCCCAGTACTGGGTGCTGACACCGAGGTCGCGGGCGAGATCTCGCAGCGCTGAGGAATCTGGGGCCATGCGGCAATCGTAGCGCTCGCGAGGATCCTCACACGCACTCTGCGAGGGTGCCCGACGGGCGGGGACGGAGCCTTCCGCTCAGGTCCAGGACGGCAGCCACATCCGGTAGCGCCACTGCTCGACGTCCATCACCTGACCGGTCCAGATCGGCCAGAAGAACGCCGAGACGAGCACGATCAGCACCAGCAGGGAGCCGACGAACAGCCCCCCGGCAAGGCGCCGCTCCGGCTCCGCCCGGGCGGAACCGATCACCAGCGTCATCACATAGGCGAGACACAGGATCACCCACGGAGCGAAGGCCACGGTGTAGAAGGTGAAGATCGTCCGATCGCTGTACAGCAGCCAGGGCACGTAGCCGGCGAGGATCCCCGACAGCGCCGCCCAGGCACGGCCGTCGCGGTGCACCACCCCGCACAGCAGGGTCACCACGAGAGCGAGGGTCCCCAGCCACCAGATCAGCGGATTGCCCACCGAGAGGATGTGGGCCCCGCACGTCGCGACCTCGCAGCCCTGCTCGCCGTACTCGAAGGAGCGGTAGTAGAAGTTCGTGGGACGGATCTGCAGCAGCCAGCCCCACGGATTCGCCTCATAGGGGTGCTCGGAGTCGAGACCCACATGGAAGGTGTAGGCCTGGGCGTGATAGAGCCACAGCGAGTGCAGCGAGTCCAGCACCCCGATCCCGGTGGCCTCGCCCTCCGCTGCCGCGAGGTGGCGGTGGTAGCCGGTGTCGGAGGCGAACCATCCGGCGAAGGAGACCACGTACGTCACCAGCGCGGTGCCGACCATCGCGAAGAACGCGGGGATCGCGTCCTTGACCAGACCGCCGAGCAGCCAGTCCCGCTGACCGACGGTGCGGCGCGCCCACCAGTCCCACAGCACCGTCATGATCCCGAAGACCGCCACGAAGTAGAGCCCCGACCACTTCACCGCGCACGCCATGCCCAGCAGCAGTCCGGCAGCCAGCCGCCACGGTCGCAGACCGCCCGAGACCCCGAGCGGCGGGGGCGCCTCGGAGCTCGTGTGCAGCTCCGCGGCGGCCAGCGCAAGTCGCGCACGGAAGCGGTCGCGATCGATGAGCAGCGCCCCGAAGGCCGCGAGCACGAAGAACATCAGGAACGGATCCAGCAGGCTGGTGCGCGAGTGCACCAGGTGCACTCCGTCGATCGCGAGCAGCAGCCCGGCGATCATGCCGGCCGTCGTCGAGCGGAAGAGCCGCCGACCGATCCGGGCCAGCAGCAGGACGGCGACCGCCCCCAGCACGGCCGAGGAGATCCTCCAGCCCCAGGCGTTGTCGGCCCCCAGCAGCAGCATGCCGGCACCGATCAGCCATTTGCCCAGCGGCGGATGGACGACGTACGCGCCGTCGGGCTGGTAGGAGTCGACGTCGCCGGCTTCGAAGGCGGCGTCGGGCTCCTCGGGCCAGGACATCTCCACCCCCTCCTGGGTGAGGGTGTATCCGTCCTTGACGTAATAGGTCTCGTCGAAGATCAGCTCATCGATCGATCCGAGCCCCCACATCCGCAGCACCAGCGCGAGCCCGAAGAGCGCCATCGCCCCCGCCCAGGCAAGACGGGAGAGCGGGAGGTCGAAGGTGTTCAGCCGTCGCCGGTAGGAGGCGGCCAGGGCGCGCGGCTCGTCATCGACGGCGGCGCGATGGGCGCTCGGTGTCGCTTCCTCCTCCGTGGGCACCCGCACATGCTAGGACATGGGCGGTGCCGCAGCGGGTGGAGGCCGGCGCGTCGGACGGGCCCGGCCAGGAGGCGGCGCCGCACTGTGTCCCGCTGCACCGCACGGGGCCGAAGCCTGGCGGCCGGAGCATGGCGAGGTCGGTCGACGCGGCCGCTGGTGGCTAGCATGGCCGGATGCTCGAACCCGGAGTCCTCACCCTCGCCGCCACCCCGATCGGGAATCCGCTGGATGCCTCGGTGCGCCTGATGCGCGCGCTCGGCGAAGCCGATCTCATCGCCGCCGAGGACACGCGCCGCCTCCACCGGCTGGTGCGCGAGCTCGAGGTGGAGATCACCGGCACCGTCCTGTCGTACCACGAGCACAACGAGGCCGAGCGCACCGGGACGCTGCTCGAGGCGCTGGCGGAGGGGCAGCGGGTCCTGATCGTCACCGACGCCGGCATGCCGGTCGTCTCCGATCCCGGGTTCCGTGCCGTGCGGTCGGCGACCGAGGCCGGTCATCGGGTCACCGTGCTCCCCGGTCCCTCTGCGGTGCTGACGGCGCTCGCCGCCTCCGGCATCGCCCCGGATCGCTTCACGTTCGAGGGCTTCCCTCCGCGGCGGGAGGGACGACGGGCCGGCGCCCTCGAGCCGCTCGCCGCCGAGCAGCGCACGATGGTGTTCTTCGAGTCCCCGCGGCGGACCGCCGCCACCCTCGCCTCCATGGCGGAGGCCTTCGGACAGGAACGGCACGCGGCCGTGGCCCGGGAGCTGACCAAGACCTACGAGGAGATCCGCCGCGGCACTCTCGCCGAGCTCGTCGAATGGGCCGAGGCCGAGGAGGTGCTCGGGGAGGTGGTGATCGTCGTGGCGGGCGCGGAGCCGGTCACCGCGAGCGCGGAGGACCTGGTCGAGCAGGTGCTGGCCCGCGCCGCGGCCGGAGAGCGGCTCAAGGACGCCGCGAAGGACGTCGCGCGCGGCCACGCCGGCGTCGGTGCGAGCGAGCTGTACGACCTGGCACTGCAGCGGCGCTGACCGCGTCGGGCGGTGCGGGCGCTGTCCGTGCCGCTGCTCCGCGCTCGCCGGAGGTTCGCACCGGGGGTCGTGCCGGGGCCTGGCGGTCGGCATCTGACGGCCGGTCCAAGTGCCCGGTCCAGCTGCCCGGTCACGTCGGCCGCACGTCCAGGGCATACGACGACGTCCCCGGCACTGGGTGCCGGGGACGTCGGGTGAGGTGATGCGGTGCGGGCGTGGCCCGCTCCGGATCAGTCCTCGATCTGGATCAGACCGCGCTGGTACGCCTTCGCGAGGCGACGCGGCACGGACGCGGTGCGGCCGCGGACCGTCACCTGCACGAGGTCGGCGTTGTTGGCCTTCCACTGCGAGCGACGGGAGTGCGTGCGCGCACGGGACATCTTGAACTTGGGCACTGCCATGGGACGCTCCTTGACGGTCCGGAGGGTGAACGAGCGTTGGCATCCGCCCGAGCAGCGACCCGAACCCGGTGCGGTGTGAACACTGCGATCGGGGCGCTCGGGTGCACGAAGGGACGCGCAACGACGCCCCATCTTGCCATATCCCGGCCTCCACCGCGCCCCCGGGGCCCGTGAGCTATCACACCGCACCGGCCATGGCCGGGCCTCGCGATGCAGGCCGGAGCGCCCCGCGGGGCACGGTCCGGTCACGGCGCGGGCGATGAGCAGGGGGTTGGTCCGGGGTGCTCGTCGGCCCTCCTACGATAGTCGCATGCCGTCACCGCACGAGACCCCGCCCCGCACCGATGCGTCCGCGCCGGTGCGCGATCGCGAGGACATCGACCCGCGCGGGAAGAAGCGCGACCGCTCCTGGCCGCCGGCGCCGGAGCCGCTGCCCTTCCCGGTGATCGACAACCACTGCCATCTCGACTTCGCCGACGGCGACGAGCAGCTCAGCGTCCACGACCACGTCGCCCGCGCCGCGGCCGCCGGGATCGATGCGCAGATCACCATCGGCTCGGACCTCGAGGCGGTGCGCTGGACCGCCGCACTGCTCGCCTCGGAGGACTGCCCGCCGTCCCTGGCCGGAGGTGTCGCCGTGCACCCCAATGAGGCGGCCCTCCATGCGCGTGGGCGTGATCACGAGGGTCATGAGCTGGTGGGCCTCGAGACGGCGCTCGCCGAGGTCTCCGAGCTGCTGCGCGGTCCCAGGATGATCGTGGTGGGGGAGACGGGACTGGACTGGTTCCGCACTTCGAGGAAGGACGAGCAGGCCCGGGCGGCGCAGATCGAATCCTTCCGCGCCCACATCGCGCTCGCCAAGGAGCTCGACCTGCCGCTGCAGATCCACGACCGCGACGCCCACCGCGACGTGCTCGAGGTGCTCGAGGCCGACGGAGCGCCCGAACGCACCGTCTTCCACTGCTTCTCCGGAGACGCCGAGTTCGCCCGTGAATGCGTCGACCGCGGCTGGTACCTCTCCTTCGCCGGCACCGTCACCTTCAAGAACGCGACGGACCTGAGGGGCGCGCTCGCCGAGGTGGGCCTCGGCCAGGTCATGGTCGAGACCGACGCCCCCTTCCTCACCCCGGTGCCCTATCGAGGCCGCCCCAACTCCTCCTACCTGATCCCGCTGACGATGGCCACCCTCGCCGAGGTGACCGGCACGGACCTGGAACAGGCCTGCCGCACGATCCGGGCCACCACCGAGCACGTGTACCGCTGGCCCGAGGGCGTGGCCGCATGACGGGGGCGGAGGGCTCGACCACCGCCGGAGACGGCGGCGCGGGGATGCTGCTCACGGCCCGCGACATCCGCGAGCTCGCGGAGGCCGCCGGGATCCGCCCGTCGAAGCAGCGCGGTCAGAACTTCGTGATGGACCCCAATACGGTCCGCACCATCGTGCACCGCGCCGGAGTGCAGCCCGGGCAGGCCGTTCTCGAGGTGGGACCCGGCCTCGGCTCCCTGACGCTCGGGCTGCTCGAGGC
The DNA here is from genome assembly GCF_036379615.1 of Brachybacterium sp. GTDB lineage: Bacteria > Actinomycetota > Actinomycetes > Actinomycetales > Dermabacteraceae > Brachybacterium. The sequence continues at coordinate 30,041 of NZ_DASVGJ010000010.1, read as the reverse complement.
CGGAGCCGACGTGGTCGCCGTGGAGCTCGACCGCGGCCTCGCCGAGCTGCTCCCGCTCACGCTGCGCGCCCGAGGGGTCGAGGAGGAGCGCTTCCGCCTCGTGCACGCCGACGCCCTGCAGATCACCGAGCTGCACTCCCTGCCTCGAGCAGGGGAGCCGACGGCGCTGGTCGCGAACCTCCCGTACAACGTGGCCACCCCCATCCTGCTCACGATGCTGGGACGCTTCCCGTCGATCCGCTCCGCCGTGGTGATGGTGCAGTCCGAGGTGGTGGACCGGCTCAGCGCCGGGCCCGGATCGCGCACCTACGGCGGTCCGAGCGTGAAGACCGCCTGGTACGGCCGGGCCGTGCATGCCGGGCGCATCTCACGGCAGATCTTCTGGCCGGTCCCCAACGTCGACTCCGCGCTGGTGGAACTGGTGCGGCACGAACAGCCACTGGGCACCGACGCGGAGCGGGAGGCGGTGTTCGCCGTCGTGGACGCCGCCTTCGCTCAGCGACGGAAGACGCTGCGCGCCGCGCTCGCCGGCTGGGCCGGCTCTGCGGCCCGGTCCGAGCAGATCCTGCGAGCTGCCGGGATCGATCCGGGCGCCCGCGGCGAGACGCTGGGCATCGAGGAGTTCCGGGCGATCGCCCGCGCCGAGAACGGGATCACCTGATGGCACCGGACCTGCAGCGGGTGGTCGTGCGAGCTCCCGGCAAGATCAACCTCTCCCTCGGGGTCGGCGCGGTCGACGACCGGGGCTATCACGCCCTGGCGACCGTGTTCCAGGCCGTGGACCTCTACGAGACGATCAGCGCGACCCGCGCCGACGAGCTGAGCCTCGAGGTGACGTCCGAGGTGCCCGGCGAGGTCCCGCTGGACGGGACCAACCTGGCGCTGCGTGCCGCCGAGCTCCTGCGGGAGGAGTGCGATGTCCGGGAGGGCGCGGCGCTCCACATCCACAAGCAGGTCCCGATCGCCGGCGGCATGGGCGGTGGGTCGGCCGACGCCGCCGCCGTCCTGGTCGCCCTGGATCGGCTGTGGGGCCTCGGGCTCGCCGGTGAACGCCTGCGACGCCTCGGCGCGCGTCTGGGAGCGGACGTCCCCTTCGCGATGCTGGGGCACACGGCGCTGGGCCGCGGCAACGGCGCGGAGCTCACCACGGTGCTCACCCATGGCGAGTGGACCTGGCTGCTCGCGGTGCCCGGTGGGCATCTGTCCACCCCGGAGGTCTTCCGCAGGTTCGACGAGATCGCCGCCCGGGGAGGACGCACACCTGCCGAGCAGCCCACCGTCGACGAACGCCAGCTCCAGGCCCTCAGCAGCGGGAACATCGAGCTGCTCGCCGACACCCTGCACAACGACCTGCAGGTCGCCGCCTTCGCCCTCCACCCGGGTCTGGAGCCGGTCGTCGAGGCCGCCGAGCAGCTCGGAGCGCCCGCCGCGCTGGTCAGCGGCTCCGGCCCGACGATCGCGGTGCTCGTCGAGGATGAGGTGCAGGCGCGGTCGATCGCCGCCGGCCTGATGCGCGAGTCGCTGGTGGAATCGTGCCTGGTGGCACGGGGATCCGCAGCGGGAGCGAGCGTGCTCGACGAGGAGTGATCGGGGCGGCAGGGGACCGGTTGCAGAGCTCGATCGATGAGCTCGATAGCAGGACCCTGGGGCCCATCGTTGGGCTCGGAGTTCCACCCTGGGGCCCAGATCGCGACGCTCAGGACAGCGGTGCCCGGGGCGACCGGGCTCGTCCACAATTCTGCAGACCCGGTGGCAGGGTGTGGCGCACGCGGTTAGGTTGAGGCCCCCTGTCGCCTTCTCAGGAAGTTCCACACGATGGCCTCTCCTCGCCTCTGTGCTCTGTCGGTCACCGCTCTCCTCGTGCTCGGGCTCTCTGCATGCGACAGCACTCCGGAGCCGGTGAAGACGCCGCCGCCTTCGATCGGCATCTCGGCTCCCAGCGACGGTGGCGGCGATAGTGGCGGCGGGGGAGAGCGCGACGGCGGGGGCGAGGAGACGGCGTCTGGCCCCGAGGACATTCCTGCCCCGGACCCCGCCGACTTCGCCGGAATGGACGAGGAGACCCCGGAGGGCGCGGAGCAGGCGTACCGGTACTACTGGGCGGTGCTGGTGTGGGCGCACCAGACCGGCGACTCGGAGCGGGTTGAGAGTCTTTCCAGTCAGGACTGCGGTGCATGCAGCTCCTACGCCGACGAGATCAAGCAGCTCGCAGAAGATGACGGTCTTTGGATTGGCTCAGCGCATAGAGACGAAGATATCTCCCACATCGCCGGGACGAAGGAACTGGAAGAAGAAGGGTACGACGTGGCCGTAATCTACGAATTTTCCCTTTCAGAGCACTCGATAAAGGATCCCCAAACCGGTGACCGGGTGTCAGAACCGGAAGCTAATTACCGGACCACAGGCGGCCTGGTGTGGAGTGGCGAGGGATGGGTGGTGGCTGGACTTGCCATCGAGTGGGTCCGGGGGAGTTCGACGTGATCCGGCGACGGATATTATTCTCCGCCTTCATGGCGGTTCTATTTCTACACTTCGGTGGGCTTGCGCATGCTGGATTCGAATCCAAGTGTGTCGATGATGAACTGCTCTGTGAGATCAACGGAGAAAGCGAAGCTCCGGTGTCCGGGGCTACGACGGGCGGCGTTAGCGGCGGCAACAGCGGCACTGGCAGTGGAAGTGGCGCGGGAAAGGTGCCGCCCCCACCGCCACGCTTCGTCAACGTCTGGAACCCTGTTGAAGAGGAGCTCGGTGAGTGCTCCGAAAGTGGCAACGGAACTACTCTCTGTGGACCCGAGCGCGGGACATGCGAGTTTAATGGCTCACAAGTGATCCAGGTCGACACCGATGTCTTCGACCTCGTCGAGGTCGGGCCTGCAACTGAGGCCCCCGACGGGGGTGAGAACTTTGAAGGCACCCGGCGAGACACTGTGGAGGGATCGGAATCGTCGTTGGGCTACGCCTGCATGGAACCTGGAGAGGGTGCGACATCAGCGGGTGGGGAGCCGGTCGTCATCGCCGTGACCCAATCGGACTTCGCGAAGCTCCCGGTCTCCCCGCCGCAGGCTCATGCCGGTCCTGAAGCAGGATGGATCCCGGTCAACATGGTGGTCGTACTCCATGCCAGCGGTGAGGATCAGGTGCTGGAGACGACGATCCTCGACACCCCGGTGAGCGTACGGGCGGTCCCGATCGAATACTCGTGGGATCTCGGAGATGGGAACACGATCACGACCACCAAGCCCGGGCAGCCGTACCCGAGCACCGAGGTGGCCTCCGAATATCGCTACGAGGGCTGGTATGACGTGACGCTGACGACGACCTTCGCCGGTCAGTTCTCGGTGGACGGAGGTGAGTGGCAGGACATCGACGGCACCATCACGGTGGAGTCCGAACCGGTGGAGATCTTCTCGAAGTCCCTCGAGTCCCGCCTTGTGAACGGGGACGTCCCGGTCGACGAGGAGGAGGACCCTTGGATCCCGCCTCGAACCGATGAGACGGAAGGCTCTCCAGATCCGAATGCCCAGAACCGCAGCATCTGACACATCGGCGGGAGCTCAACGTCTCGCCCGAGATTCGAAAGTTCCTGAACGGGTTGCCGCGCATCTAGGTATGTGACTGTTCCTCCCGGACGAGAGTTATCCACAATTCGAGCATACTGCCGAGTATCTTCTATGCACCCCTTCCCGCGTTCGAATCCGCGTGCGAAAATAGCTTCATGACGCAGAATCGGAGCAGCGCGAGCGCAGGGCCTCAGGGTGCCGATACCGGCCCACGTGGGGCCGCTCGACGCGACTCGGATTCGATGAGCTGTCATGGCGTGCCGGTGGATGCCTCGGTGCCCGGTCGCCGTCCAGGCGCGATTCCGGTCTTCGCAGATGCAGACAGGCTCTGGATCGGTGATGTCGATGTCGCCTCGGCACGGGCCGCACTCTCCGAGATAGGTGCCGAGGGGACGACATCGCTTCATGACCTCTCGCCCGCCGGCACCATTGCTCTGCTCGCCCGGCTCCAGGACCTGAGCGGTGCTGTCGCGGCTGTACAGGCTCGGGCGCTGGTCCACCTGGAGAGCGCGGTCAAGGAGGACTGCCGACGGCGAGGCGAGACGGCGGAGGCCGCGGTGAAGGTCGCGAGGTCGGAGACCTCTCAGGCCTTGAAGCAGTCGACCTCCTGTGCAGGCCAGTCGATCTCGTCCTGCCGCCGCCTGGTGCACTCAATGCCCGGAATGCTCGCAGCGCTCGCCCACGGTCGTATCGTCCCCGCCTCCGCTCACAGGGTGGGACGGACGGTGTCACCGGCAACCCCCGAACAGCGCACTCGCGTCGACGAGATCCTGACAGCACACCTTCCCTATCTCGAAGGGTGCGGCCCGGAGGAATGGGCCGGCGAGGCAGCGAAGGTGCTCCACGGGCTCGATCCCCACGGCGCGTCGGATCGCCATCGCGCGGCGAAGCAGGAACGCAGCGTGACAGTTCGTCGAACGGAGCACGGTATGTGCACCGTGACCGCCCGGCTCAGCGGCCTCGACGGCGCACGCATCCGCAATGGCCTCTCGATCGCAGCGGAGAAGGCCCGCGCCCACGGAGATCGACGCGGGCACCAGCAGATCATGGCGGACCTCTTCGCCGATGCTCTGATCGGACGGGGCGACGGAATCGATCCGTCCACGCTCGAGATCGGTGTGATCATCACCGACCGATCCCTTCTCGCCCCCGATCACTCCGATGCCGCCACCATCGAAGGCTTCGGGGCGGTCCCGTACGAGCACGTCCGGGAAGAGATGCTCGATGCGGTGAACCGCGCCGGTGAGGATCCCGAGCTCTCCATGGTCTTGCGCAAGCTCTATGTCGACGCCGAGGACGGTCAGCTGGTCGGCGTCGAATCCACGGCGCGCAACTTCCCTCCGTCGCTCGCTCGTTTCCTCAGGATCGCCCATCAGACCTGCCGCGCCCCCTACTGCGATGCGAACATCCGCCAGAACGATCACATCGTCCCCTGGGCACAGGGTGGCAAGACCTCGCTGGACAACGGCAATGGGCTGTGTGCCGCGGACAACCAGAAGGAGGAGTCCGGCGAGACGGCCCGAATGATCCGTGATGAGAAGGGGCGACGCCGCACCGTTGAGTGGACCAGTCGATACGGGCAGAAGGCCAGCCGCCGCGGCACCAACTTCAACCCCCTCGGAACGGGAGAGAAGATCCTCGAGCGAGCGGCGGCGGCCGTCGCCGAGTCGCGAGGATCCGATGCCGCGGCCCAAGCATCCGACTCTGTGGCCCGAGGATCCGATGCCGCGCGACCACTGACCGCACCTGACCCGCCAGGCGGCCACAAGATGCCCCTACACGAAGGCGTGATCACCTCGTCGACGTGCGGAGACCTCCCGCCCGACTCCGCCTCGACGAAGGACTTCCTCAGCGACGAGTCGAAGTCCCCGCACCATCGAGCACTGTCACTCGTCGAACCGCTCGGCACCGAGCGGCAGAGGATTGCCCGAGAGCTCGGCGCCGCGCTGCCGCGCAGGGATTACCACTTCTCCCCGCACCTCATCATGATCACCGACGAGCGGTGGAATGACACGGCAACGGACGCGGCGTGACCCGGTGCGGCGTGCGACATGCGGCGTGACCCGGTGCGGCGTGCGACATGCGGCGAGTCCCGGTGCGACGTGACCTGACGCGACCACGATGAGTCGCACAAGGGCCTCCTCGGCGCAGGTCGTGCAGGAATGGGCTCTAGCAGCGCGAACAGCACCGCAGGGACGGCGGAGAAGTGAGACTCGGCCCGGCGGCTTTCTCGGTACCGGAAGAGCGCCGCCGCTTCAGCCGAGCAGCTCCGACAGCTCCAGCCAACGCTCCTCGAGGCTCTCGATCTCGGACTCGACACCCCGCAGCTGGGACGTGATCTCCGCGAGCCCCACATAATCGGACTGGTCGTGATCTGCGAGCTTCACGTGCAGGGACTCCGTCTGGCGCTCGAGCTTCTGCATCCGCCGCTCCACAGCCCCCAGCTCCTTCTGCGCCGCGCGCGACTCAGATCCCGAGAGCCCCGCCGAGGAGGCGGCCGACGAAGCAGCGGAGCCAGCCGGACCGGGAGCCTCCACGGATTCGTCCGAGCCGCGCGAGCTCTCCGAGCCGTCGGATCCGCCCGAGCCGCCGGCGCCGTCGCGGACTGCGCCGCTCGAGCGATTCCCACGACCCCCCGAACCGGCGTCCGCCCCCGTACTCGCAGCTCCCGTCGCCTCGCCGGAGGCGCGCAGCGCCAGATACTGCTCGACCCCGCCCGGCATGTGACGCACGTGGCCGTCCTCCAGCACGGCGTACTGGGTGTCGGTGACCCGCTCCAGCAGGTAACGGTCGTGGGAGACCACCAGCAGCGGACCGGGCCATGTGTCCAGCAGGTCCTCCATCGCCGCGAGCATGTCGGTGTCCATGTCGTTGGTCGGCTCGTCGAGCACCAGCACGTTGGGCTCGTCCAGCAGCGTCAGCAGCAGGTCGAGTCGGCGCTGCTGGCCACCGGAGAGTGCCCCCACCTTCACCTTCTGGTGCGCAGTGGTGAAGCCGAGACGCTCGAGCAGCTGCCCGGGGGAGACTTCGTCCTTGCCCGCACGGAAGGTGGTGCGGTACCTGCCCACCACATCGCTGACCCGGGATTCCAGATGCTCCTGCAGGCCCTCGAGCTGCTGGGTCACCTGCTTCACGGTCACGGTCTTGCCCTTCTTGACCCGACCGGACTGCGGCTCGACCGCACCGGTGATCAGGCCCAGCAGCGTCGACTTGCCCGCGCCGTTGGGGCCGAGCACGCCGATCCGGTCGGCAGGCCCGATGTGCACCGTGACGTCCCGCAGAACGGTCACGTCTCCGTAGCCGGCGTCCACATCCAGCACGTCGATCACGTCCCGGCCCAATCGGGACGTCGCCAGCTGCGTCAGCGCGACGGTGTCCCGCACCGGCGGCTCCTCGGAGATCAGCTCGTTCGCGGCATCGATGCGGAACTTCGGCTTCGACGTGCGGGCCGGCGCACCGCGGCGCAACCAGGCGAGCTCCTTCCGCATGAGATTCTGCCGCTTCGACTCGATCGCCGCGGCCTGGCGATCACGCTCGACCCGCTGCAGCACGTAGGCCGCGTAGCCGCCCTCGAAGGGTTCGACGACGCCGTCGTGCACCTCCCACATACGGGTGCAGACCGCATCCAGGAACCAGCGGTCGTGGGTGATGACGACCAGGCCGCCGTCCTTGGGGCTCCAGCGTCGCCGCAGGTGCTCTGCGAGCCAGGCGATGCCCTCCACATCGAGGTGGTTCGTGGGCTCGTCCAGCAGCAGCACGTCCCAGTCGCCCACCAGCAGCTCCGCGAGATGCACCCGGCGCAGCTGACCTCCCGAGAGCGAGACGAGCGGGGACTCGAGATCGATACCGCCCAGCAGCCCGGCCAGCACATCGCGGATTCGCGGGTCGGAGGCCCACTCGTACTCGGGACGGTCGCCGACCACCCGGTCGCGGACGGTGGTGTCCTCCGTCGCCTCGTCCTGCTGGCTCAGCACGCCGACGCGCACGCCTCCGCGCACGGTGACTCGTCCGTCGTCGGGCGTGGTGATGTGGGCCAGCAGACGCAGCAGGGTCGACTTGCCGTCGCCGTTGCGGCCGACGACGCCGATGCGGTCGCCCTCATCGATGCCGACCGTGATGTCGTCGAGCAGCACGCGATCAGGGAGCGCGACGTGGAGGGACTGGGTGCCGAGCAGATGGGCCATGCGGAAAGTCCTCAAGATAGAGCGGAAGATCGTGCGGCGGGAGGCGGCCGGAAGGAGCGGCGAGGGGTAGGGGCGGCGATCCTGCGACTCCCGCGCTCCCAGCCCTGATGCTCAGCGCTCAGGGGGGTCGTCCGCCTCGAAGGTCAGCAGCAGGGTGCGCAGGGTGTCGGCGAGTGCGGCGCTGCTGTCCTGGGCGAGCGGTTCGAGCAGCTCCCGCTCTGCCTCCAGCAGCTTCTCCATCGCCGCATCCACCCTCGCGATGCCATCGGGCCGCAGCCGCACCTCGACCGCCCGGCCGTCGTGCGGGCTGCGGTTCTTGCTCACCAGACCCCGCGCCACCAGCTTGTCGATCCGCGTGGTCATGGTGCCGCTGGTCACCAGGGTCTCGTGCATGAGCGCGCCGGGGGAGAGGGCGTCCTCGCCGCTGCGACGCAGTGCGGAGAGCATGTCGAACTCCCAGCCCTCGAGGCCCGCATCCGTGAAGGCTCCCCGTCGCGCGACCTCGAGGTATCTCGAGAGCCGGGAGATGCGGGAGAACACCGAGAGCGGCGCGACGTCCAGATCGGTGCGTGCCCTCCGCCAGCCGTCGACGATGCGGTCGACCTCGTCGTGGCGCGGTGCGGCGGCGTCAGGCGTGGTGGGCATGAACCGAGTCTAGGTGCCAGCCCGGCACCCGTCAGCCGTCGGTGCTCTCCCGCAGCGAGGGCTTCTTCTGCAGGGCGCTCAGCCCGTGCCAGGAGAGGTTCACCATCCTCGCGGCGACGACCTCCTTGGCGGGCTTGCGGGTCTCGAGCCACCACTGGCCGGTGTACGCCACCATCCCCACCAGCATCTGCGCGTAGAGGGTGGCGTCGCGAGAGGGATAGGAGTGGAGCTTCAGCTGGGTGGCGAGGATCTCCTCGACCCGCTGTGCGACATCGGTGAGCAGCGAGGAGAAGGTGCCCAAGGAGTGGCTGACCGGGGAGTCCCGCACGAGGATCCGGAACCCGTCCTCGTTCTCGTCGATATAGGAGAGGAAAGCCAGCGCCGCGCGCTCCATCAGCACTCGAGGATGGGCACGCTGGTTCTTGAGCGAGTCCTCCAGATCGGCCAGCAGCGTGGAGACCTCACGGTCCACGACCACCGCGTACAGCCCCTCCTTGCCGCCGAAGTGCTCGTAGACGATCGGCTTGGAGACCTTCGCCCGTGCCGCGATCTCCTCGACGGTGGTCATGTCGAAGCCCTTCTCGGCGAACACGCGCCGACCTACCGCGACCAGCTGTTCGCGCCGTTCCTTGCCGGACATGCGTGTGGACCGACCGCGAGGGGCTTCCTTCTCCGCCATGGCCGGAGTCTCCCACAACCGGTGACCCCATGGTCATCGGGTGCGACGTGGGTCCGGCGCGGGGTCCCCCCGCAGGCGGTGCAGGGACGACGCGGGGGATGACGTGAGGCCTGTTCGGACACGGCGAGGGGCCGGTTCGGGCACCGCGCAGGGCCGGCTCGCAGGCGGGGGGGGGACCGCGTCCGGCCACCGCGCGACGAACGATAGGATCGGGCCGCGCCTGCGGCGCCGCCTGCATCTGTCGGTGCCCGGAGGGGTCGATGCTGCGGCGGCCCGAGGGTCGCGATCCGCCATGGTGTAATCGGCAACACCTCAGATTTTGGTTCTGAAGTTTCAGGTTCGAGTCCTGATGGCGGAACGCCCGACGCCCAGCGCCTCGTCCCCGCGGCGAGGTCGCAGGACGACCGCGGCGCTGCCGCATGCCCCACCCGTCGTAGATCCCGAGGAGCCGCAGACGTGGGAACCGAAGAGACCCCTGCCCCCGCCGCTGTGATCGTCCTGGCAGCCGGTGCCGGGACCCGCATGAAGTCGCGCAGACCGAAGGTCCTGCACGAGATCGGGGGCAGATCCCTCCTCGTGCACGCAGTGACCGCCGCCGAGGGCACCGGCCCCGCGGAGCTGGTGGTGGTGCTCCGGCACGAGCGCGAACGCGTCGCCGCGCACCTGGGTGAGCATGCCTCCGAGGTGACCGTCGCCGATCAGGACGACATCCCCGGCACCGGGCGCGCCGTGCAGTGCGGTCTCGAGCAGGTCTCCGCGCAGCAGGGGACGGTGCTGGTCACGTACGGCGATGTGCCGCTGCTGGACCCCGCCACCCTGCGCGAGCTGGTCGCCGCCCACGAGGGCGCCGCCGCCGCCGTCACCGTGCTCAGCGCCCGGGTCCCGGACCCGAGCGGCTACGGCCGGATCCTGCGCAGCGAGGACGGCGCCGAGGTGCTGGGGATCGTCGAGCACAAGGACGCCGACGACGCCCAGCGCGAGATCGACGAGATCAACTCCGGCATCTACGCCTTCGACCTGGCCGTCCTGCGCGACGCGCTCGGCCGCATCGGCACGGACAACGCCCAGGGCGAGATGTACCTCACCGATGTGCTCTCGATCGCGCGCGAGGACGGCCGCTCCGTGCGCGCCGTCGTCACCGAGGACGTGATGATGGTCGAGGGCGTGAACGACCGCGTGCAGCTCGCCCAGCTCGGCGCGGAGATGAATCGCCGCACTCTCGAGCGGCACATGCGCGCCGGGGTCACCATCGTCGACCCCTCCACCACCTGGATCGATGCCGATGTGACCATTGCGCAGGACGCGGTGATCCTCCCAGGTGTCCAGCTGCACGGCGCCACCGACATCGGCGAGGAGGCCGTGATCGGCCCGGACACGACCCTGCGCGACACGGAGGTGGGGGCCGGGGCCGAGGTGGTCCGCTCCCATGCGCTGCTCGCCGTCGTGGGCCCGGGCGCGACCGTCGGCCCCTTCTCCTACCTGCGGGCAGGGACCGATCTCGGGGCGAAGGGCAAGATCGGCGGCTTCGTCGAGACGAAGAACGCCCGGGTCGGAGAGGGCGCGAAGGTGCCCCATCTCAGCTACATCGGCGACGCAGAGATCGGTGAGGGCACGAACATCGGCGCCGGCACGATCGTGGCGAACTACGACGGTGTGAACAAGCACCGCACCACGGTGGGCCGCCACGTGCGGGTCGGCTCGCACAACGTGCTGGTGGCGCCCGTCACGATCGGGGACGGAGCGGCGACCGGCGCTGGCACCACGGTCCGCAAGGACGTTCCTGCCGGAGCACTGGGAGTGAACGCCGTGTCCCAGCGGAACATGGAAGGATGGACCCTGCGACGCCGTGCGGGGACCGCGGCCGAGGCAGCGGCGCGAGCCGCCCTCGGCACTGACGATGAGTCCGCTGCCAGGACGCCTGCAGACACTGCCGCCGACGAGCACAAGGAGCACGAGCAGCGATGAGCGGAATCGTCACCACCGGGGAGAAGCGCCTGGTCCTCGCCTCTGGACGGGCCCACCCGGTCCTCGCGCAGGAGGTCGCCGCCGAGCTCGGCGTCGAGGTCCTGCCGATGGACGCCTGGGACTTCGCCAACGGCGAGATCTACGTGCGCTACGGCGAGTCCGTGCGCGGCACCGACGTCTTCGTGCTGCAGTCCCACCCCGCGCCCATCAACACCTGGGTGATGGAGCACCTCATCATGATCGACGCGCTCAAGCGCGCCTCGGCCAAGCGGATCACGGCGATCGCGCCCAGCTTCCCCTACGCCCGCCAGGACAAGAAGCATCGCGGTCGCGAGCCGATCTCCGCCCGTCTGGTGGCGGACATGTACGAGACCGCGGGCATGGACCGCATGATCTCCGTGGACCTGCACGCCCCGCAGGTGCAGGGCTACTTCGAACGGCCTGTCGACCACCTGATGGCGCTGCCGATTCTCGCGGATTACATCCAGGAGAAGTACGGCCAGGAGGACATCGCCGTGGTCTCCCCGGATGCCGGGCGGATCCGGGTCGCGGAGCAGTGGGCCAAGCGGCTCGGAGGCGTCAACCTCGCCTTCATCCACAAGTCCCGCGACCCCAAGCGGCCCAACCAGGCTGTGGCCAAGCGTGTGATCGGTGATGTCACCGGCAAGACCTGCATCCTGGTGGACGACATGATCGATACCGCCGGCACCATCGTGCAGGCGGCCGACGCCCTGGTCGCCAACGGGGCTGATTCGGTGGTCATCGCGACCACACATGCGATCCTCTCCGATCCGGCGACCGAGCGGCTGAAGAACAGCGCGGTGCGCGAGGTCATCTGCACCAACACGCTGCCGGTCCCGGCCGAGAAGCAGTTCGACCGGCTCACCCAGCTCTCCATCGCCCCGCTGCTGGCCCGCGCGATCCGCGCGGTCTTCGACGACGGCTCCGTGACCAGCCTGTTCGATGGTGAGGTCTGATCGACGTACTGCGAGGTACGAGCGGTAGGAGATCAGGCGGTGGGGTCGAGGTCTGATCGACGTACTGCGAGGTGCGAGCGGTAGGAGGTCAGACGGTAGGGCCGAAGTCTGATCGAGTCACCTCGCACGGGGGACACAGCATGAGACCCCGCCTCCTCGGGAGGCGGGGTCTCGTGCTGTGCGAGGTCCTGCTCAGGTCAGGAAGCGGTTCCCCTTGACCAGCCGCTTCCACTGCGTGCCGAGCCCCACGTGGTCCCCGGCGGCGAGTCCGGCCATCGCGATGACGGCGACGGCCAGCAGCAGGTGGGTGTCGTAGAGCGGGTTCGAGGCGATCGGGAAGGCCGCGAGGTACATCAGGGTGTACATCGCCGCGGCGGAGACCGTGGCCACGCGGGTGGCGATGCCGAGCATGAGAGCGAGGCCCACGCCCAGCAGCCCGAGCATGAACAGCACGTCCGTGAGCGGGTTGATCGAGAGGAAGAACTCCCAAGCACCTGCGAAGGGGTTGCCGTTCGCGATCGATCCGCCCAGGAAGCCGCTGGTGGGCGAGCCGCCGTTCCGCCAGGCCGCCTCGACAGGGGTGGCGAAGCCGAGGCCGAAGAGCTTGTCGAGGAAGGCCCACAGGAAGGTGAAGCCGACCATCAGTCGTGCGATGCCGAGGACTGTGTAGCCCCACCCCTTCTTCTCTGTCCCGACGGTGGCATGTGAGGGTGCGGCAGCGGTGGGGTGGGATCCGGATGCGGCGGGAACAACGGTGGCGGCAGTCACGTCTGGTGCCTTTCGGTCGGTCCCGGAGGGGACGCGGTACGGGGTGTTGTGACATCTGCACAATAGGGACCGCGGAAGAGCGTCCGCGGGGACCTAGGTCACTGATTCCGGCCTCCGACCTGCAGGGACGTAGGTCCTTCTCGGCGGGGGAGGGGTGTGGTGGCATGGCCCGGGCAGCGGCCGACGGGGCCGCGGCGCCCGGACATGCGGCACCCCTCACGTTCCGTCTCCCGGACCCTGGTCGCGTGCTAGTCTCACCGGGTCACTTCGGCGAGGGAGCGGGCAGCAGCCCCTCCGTGATCGACGCGGTGCGGATCTCCGGGAGCACGCTCCCAGTGCCCCGTGGCGTCGCTCATCGTCGAGCCACCCCTCTACGAGGAGCACCCCCATGGCTGAGAAGCTGAACGTCGAACTGCGCGAGGACTTCGGCAAGGGCGCCTCGCGCCGCCTGCGCGCCCAGAGCCGTGTCCCCGCCGTCCTGTACGGCCACGGCGAGGACCCCATCCACCTGTCGCTGCCCGGCCACGAGACCGCGCTCGCGGCCCGTAACCCCAACGCGCTGCTCGAGCTCGAGCTCGCGGGCGGCGAGAAGCACCTGGCGCTGATCAAGGAGATCCAGCGTCACCCTCTCAAGCGCTCCCTGAACCACCTCGACCTCATCACCGTCCGCAAGGGCGAGAAGGTCGAGGTCGAGATCCCGGTCGTCCTCATCGGTGAGCCCGTCGCACCGTCCGCGGCGTTCGTGGACCTGCAGACCCTCACCCTCTCGGTCGACGCGCTCAACGTCCCCGAGCAGGTCGAGGTCTCCGTCGAGGGCGCCGAGGACGGCTACCAGCTGTTCGCCGGCGACGTCACCCTGCCGGGCGACTCCGAGCTGGTCACCGACGCTGAGATCCTCGTCGTTTCCGTGGCGCTGCCCCGCGTCGAGGAGGAGCCCGCTGAGGGCGAGGCCGCTGAGGGCGAGACCGCCGAGGGCGAGTCCACCGAGGAGTCCGCCGAGGAGGAGTGACCCTCCGGAGCAGCGGTCCGGACCACCCCGGTGGCCGGGCCCCGCTCCGTTGCTCACACCCCAGGCCCCGGGGCGTCGCGCACTGCGCGGCGCCCCGGTACCGTGTCCGGGGTCGTGCGACCTCCCACAGGCTGTCGCGCATCCCAGAGAGCAGGCCCGTCCCGATCGGCGCGTGAACCGGTCGGACCGGACCGCGCCGGCAGACAGCACCGAGCCGGCGCCCGGCAGCAGCGAGGAGCACCCCATGACCGAGAGCGGACGTCGCCCCGGCCCCTACCTGGTCGTGGGGCTCGGGAATCCCGGCTCGAAGTACGCCGCGACCCGGCACAACGTCGGCCAGATGGTCCTGGACCACATCGCCGACGCCGGCGGCGGCCGCTTCGCCGCGGCCCGGCGCGCCCAGGCCGTCGTGCTCGAAGGCCGTCTCGGCCTGCCGGGCAGCGACGAGCGCGTCATCCTCGCCAAGACCACCACCTACATGAACGTCTCCGGTGGCCCCGTCAAAGCCCTCGCCGCCTACTACGACATCCCGGCGGAACGGGTCATCGCCGTGCACGACGAGGTCGACATCCCCTTCGACGCGGTGCGGCTCAAGCTCGGCGGCGGCGAGGGCGGGCACAACGGGCTGCGCGACATCAGCAAGGCGCTCGGCACCAAGGACTACCTGCGGGTGCGCGTGGGCGTCGGCCGACCCCCGGGCAGCCGCGACACCGCAGATCACGTCCTGGCCCCCTTCAGCTCCACCGAGCGCAGGTCCCTCGAGATGCTCGTCTCCGACGCGGCCGACGCCGTCGAATCCCTGATCCTCGAGGGCCTCACCGCCGCGCAGCAGCGCTTCCACTCCCGAGAGACCCGATGACCGCTCAGAGCACCGCCCCCGAGACGTCCACCGCACGCCCACCGCTGAGTCCGCTGCTCGACCAGCTGGCGTCCGGGCGTGATCTCACCGCCGCCCGAGCCCTGATCGAGGAGGGCGCGGAGAGCGGGGAGGGCGGCAGCATCGTCGCCGCGACCGGGCTGTTCCCCTTCCTCGTGGCGGATCTCGCCCGTCGCGCCACCGCCGAGCAGCCGCTGGTGATCGTCACCGCCACCACCCGCAGCACCGAGGATCTGCGTTCGGCGCTCTCCGCCCTGGTGGGCACGGCACACCTGGCCGAGCTGCCCGCCTGGGAGACCCTGCCCCATGAACGGCTCTCCCCGCGGGCAGACACCGTCGCCAAGCGGCTCTCGACACTGCGCCGGATCGCGCATCCCGAGACCGAGGACCCCGCGCACGTGCTGCTGATGCCCGTCCGCTCCCTGCTGCAGCCGATCGCCACGGGCCTCGGGGATCTGCGACCCGTGCGCGCTGCGGTGGGCGACACCTATGCGCTCGAGGACATCGAGCGCGACCTGGTCGATGCCGCCTACGTGCGGGTCGACATGGTCGAGAAGCGCGGCGAGTTCGCCGTGCGCGGCGGGATCCTCGACGTCTTCCCGCCCACCGAGCCGCACCCCGTGCGCGTGGATCTGTTCGGCGACGAGATCGACGACGTCCGCTACTTCTCCGTCGCCGATCAGCGCTCCCTGGACCCTGCCCCGCGGGGCCTGGACGCCCCGCCCTGCCGCGAGATCCTGCTGACGCCCGAGGTGCGCGAACGCGCCCGGGCCCGCGCCGAGGAGCTTCCCGGGGTGCGGGATCTGCTGCTGCGGATCGCCGACGGCATCGCGGCCGACGGCATGGAGTCGCTCAGCCCCGTCCTCGTGGACGGGATGGAGCAGGTCGCCGACGTGCTCCCCGCCGGTGCCCGCTTCCTCATCGTGGACCCGGAGAAGGCCCGGGCCAGGGCCGACGAACTGGTCGCCACCACCGACGAGTTCCTGGCCGCGGCCTGGTCCAGCGCCGCCGCCGGCGGAGGACTGCCGATCGACGTGGGGGCGGCGAGCTTCGTGCCTCTTTCCGAGGCGAAGGGCCACGCCCGCGACGGCGGTCGACCCTGGTTCACCCTGGCCGCCTTCGGCCTGGACACCGACGTGGACCTCACCACCTCCGCGATCACGCATCCCGGCTACTCCGGCAAGCCCGGCGACGCCGCGAAGGACCTCGAGCGCCGCCGGGCCGAGGGCTGGTCGGTGCTGGCCACCATGGTCGGCCCCGGCGGTGCGCGGCATGTCGCGGAGAACCTCCGCGCCGAGGGGCTTCCCGCCGTCTTCAGCGGCGAGCTCGACGCACCCGTCGCCTCCGGCGAGGCCGTGGTCACCGTCGGCCCCTTCGTCGAGGGGCTCATCCTGGAGGATCTCCGGCTGATCCTCGCCGCCGAGCGCGACCTCACCGGCAAGTCGGGGGCGCGCCGCGGCGAGGAGCGCAAGATGCCCTCGCGTCGCCGCAACGTCGTCGATCCGCTCCAGCTCCGCCCCGGGGACCACGTCGTCCATTCCCACCACGGCGTGGGCCGATTCGTGGAGATGACCAGCCGCACCGTCGGCGCCGGTGCCAAGCGCACCACTCGCGAGTACCTCGTCATCGAGTACGCCGCCTCGAAGAAGGGCCAGCCCGGGGACCGCCTCTACGTCCCCAGCGACCAGCTCGACCAGGTCACGAAGTACGTCGGCGGCGAGGAGCCGAGCGTCAACCGGATGGGCGGCGCGGACTGGGCGAAGACCAAGTCCAAGGCGCGCAGGGCGATCCGCGAGATCGCCGACGAGCTGGTGCGGCTCTACTCCGCGCGCCAGTCCGCCCCCGGGCACGCCTTCGGCCCCGACACCCCGTGGCAGCGGGAGCTCGAGGACTCCTTCGAGTTCGTCGAGACCCCGGACCAGCTCTCCACCATCGAGGACGTCAAGGGGGACATGGAGAAGTCCGTCCCGATGGATCGGCTGATCCTGGGCGATGTCGGCTACGGCAAGACGGAGATCGCGGTGCGCGCCGCCTTCAAAGCCGTCCAGGAGGGCAAGCAGGTCGCCGTGCTCGCCCCCACCACCCTGCTCGCGCAGCAGCATCTGGACACCTTCACCGAGCGGTACACCGGCTTCCCGGTCACCGTGCGCGGGCTGTCCCGGTTCCAGAACCCCGCGGACTCCAAGGCCACCATCGACGGTGTCGCGGACGGCAGCGTCGATGTGGTGATCGGCACCCACCGTCTGCTCACCGGCAGCGTGCGCTTCAAGGACCTGGGCCTGCTGATCATCGACGAGGAGCAGCGCTTCGGCGTCGAGCACAAGGAGACGCTCAAGGCGCTGCGCACGAATGTCGACGTGCTCTCGATGTCCGCGACCCCGATCCCTCGCACCCTCGAGATGGCGGTCACCGGGATCCGTGAGCTCTCGATCCTGGCGACCCCGCCGGAGGAGCGCCATCCTGTGCTCACGTACGTCGGCGCCCAGGAGGACAAGCAGGTCACCGCCGCCATCCGTCGTGAGCTGCTGCGCGAGGGCCAGGTCTTCTACATCCACAACCGGGTCGAGGACATCGACCGGGTTGCCGCCCACCTGCGCGAGCTGGTGCCGGACGCCCGGGTCCAGGTCGCCCACGGCAAGATGAACGAGCACCAGCTGGAACGGGTGATCGTCGACTTCTGGGAGCGGGACTTCGACGTGCTGGTGTGCACCACCATCGTCGAGACCGGCCTGGACATCGCCAACGCCAACACCCTGATCGTGGAGAACGCGGACAGGTTCGGGCTCTCGCAGCTGCATCAGCTGCGCGGTCGCGTCGGCCGCTCGAGCGAGCGGGCCTACTCCTACTTCCTCTACAACCCGTCCAAGCCGCTCACCGAGCTCGCGCACGACCGCCTCACCACCCTGGCCACCAACACCGACCTCGGCGCCGGCATGAAGGTGGCGATGAAGGACCTCGAGATCCGCGGCGCCGGCAACCTGCTCGGCGGCGAGCAGTCCGGGCACATCGCCGGGGTCGGCTTCGACCTCTACGTGCGGATGGTGGGGGAGGCGGTGGCGGCCTTCCGCGGCGAGAGCACCGCGCCGGAGAAGGAGATCCGCGTCGAGCTGCCGCTGGACGCTCACGTCCCGCACGACTACATCGGCTCCGAGCGACTGCGCCTGGAGGCCTACGCGAAGCTCTCCGCAGTGCGCGAGGTCTCCGAGATCGAGCAGATCCGGGCCGAGCTCACCGACCGCTACGGCACCCCACCGGCACCCGTCGAAGTGCTGCTGGACGTGGCACGCTTCCGGATCGATGCCCGCACGGCCGGCGTCGACGAGGTCCAGGCCCAGGGCAAGATGATCCGCTTCGCCCACCTCGAGGTCCCGGACTCCGCCGCGCTGCGGATGAAGCGCCTGTACCCGGGGACGGTGCTGAAGCCCGCGACCCGCCAGGTGATGGTGCCGCGGCCGATGACCGCCCGCTTCGGCGGCACGGAGATGCGGGACCATGACCTGCTGGAGTGGGCGCGCGAGGTGCTGCGCACGCTGGTCCCCGCCGCGGCGGAGCAGATCGGCCCGCCCACGGTGAGGGCCGTCGCCGAGTAGCCTCGCTCCCGTGAGCGAGCCGCAGACCCCCCACGAGCACGAGCACGAGCACGAGCACGAGCACGGACTCGAGCGTGATGTCGAGCTCGGACGTGAGCGCGATCTCGAGCGCGGACCGGGGCGCAGGCACGTGCCGGAGCAGACGCCGATCCGCGGGGACGATCCCGGAGCCGGAGCCGCCCGGCCCGGCCGAGGCAGCGCTCTGCTGCGCGCCGTGGAGGTGATGGAGGCGCTGCGGGCGCCCGACGGGGACGCCTGGACCCATCAGCAGAGCCACGTCTCGCTCGCCCGCTACCTGCTCGAAGAGACCCATGAGGTCCTGGAGGTGATCGACGACCCCGCCGCACATGGGCCAGGGGCTCTCGCCGACGAGCTCGGTGACCTGCTCTTCCAGATCCTGTTTCATGCCAGAGTGGGCGAAGAGGAGGATCCGCCGTGGGACGTCGACGACGTCGCCCGAGCGTTCGTCACGAAGATGGAGCGCCGCAATCCCCACATCTTCGGGGAGCGTCCGGAGCAGGCCCTCGAGAACCGGGAGGACGTCGAGCAGATCATCGCCCAGTGGCATGCCGTCAAGGCGGCGGAGAGTGCGGCGAACGGTGGCCGTCGCAAGGGCTGGTTCGACGGGATACCTGCCGACCTGCCGTCGTTGCAGACCGCGGCGAAGGTCGTGCACCGTGCGCGTTCCGAGGGGCGGCTCACGGAGCTGCTCGAAGCCGCTGACGCCGCCGCCGGCGCAGAGGACGCTGCGCGATGGAGCGGGGACCTCTCCCGCTCGCTGCTGGATCTGGTGGTCGTCGCCGAATCCCGGGACGACGATCCCGAGACGGCGCTGCGCGCCCTGCTCTCCCGCACCCGGCGGATCCTCGACGCAGACGCAGACGCAGACGCAGACGCAGACGCAGACGCAGACGCTCCAGCCGGCCCGGACCGGCAGGCTCCGGCGACCGAGCGCCCCGCCACCGAGGGCACTGAGGATCGTGATCCCGGTGTCTCGGCCTAGACTGTCCGATGGACGGTCAGCGCCGACCGGCCGTGACGGAACTTCACCCGAAGGAAGGAACAGCCCATGGCAGCCCTGATCGATGCCCTGCACGCCCGCGAGATCCTCGACTCCCGAGGAAACCCCACCGTCGAGGTGGAGATCCTGCTCGACGACGGCACCTTCGCCCGTGCCGCCGTGCCCTCCGGCGCCTCCACCGGCGCCTTCGAGGCCGTCGAGCGCCGCGACGGCGACAAGGCCCGGTACCTGGGCAAGGGCGTCCTGGACGCCGTCGGCGCCGTGGTGGCCGACATCCAGCCGAAGATCCTGGGCATGGACGTGCAGGAGCAGCGCGCGATCGACGCCGCGATGCTCGAGCTCGACGGCACCGCGAACAAGGGCACCGTCGGTGCCAATGCCATCCTCGGCGTCTCCCTGGCCGTCGCCCGTGCCGCGGCCGATTCCGCCGGGATCCCGCTCTACCAGTACGTCGGCGGCCCCAACGCCCACGTCCTGCCGGTCCCGATGATGAACATCCTCAACGGCGGCTCCCACGCGGACTCCAACGTCGACATCCAGGAGTTCATGATCGCGCCGATCGGTGCGGAGACCTTCTCCGAGGCCATGCGCGTCGGCGCCGAGGTGTATCACGCGCTCAAGGCCGTGCTGAAGGAGCGGGGCCTGGCCACCGGTCTGGGCGACGAGGGCGGCTTCGCGCCGAACCTCGACTCCAACCGCGCAGCGCTGGACCTGATCGTCGAGGCCATCGGCCGCGCCGGGTTCGAGGCGGGCACGGACGTCGCCCTGGCGCTGGACGTCGCCGCCTCCGAGTTCTTCGAGAACGGCAGCTACCTGTTCGAGGGCCAGAAGCGGACCTCCGCCGAGATGGTGGAGTACTACGCGGAGCTCGTCGACGCCTACCCGCTGGTCTCGATCGAGGACCCGCTGGATGAGGACGACTGGGAGGGCTGGAAGGCCATGACCGATCGGGTCGGCACCAAGACCCAGCTGGTCGGCGACGATCTCTTCGTCACCAACCCCGAGCGTCTCGCCCGCGGCATCGCCGAGGGCTCCGCGAACGCGCTCCTGGTCAAGGTCAACCAGATCGGCTCGCTGTCCGAGACCCTCGACGCGGTGGATCTCGCCCACCGTGCAGGCTTCAAGGCCATGATGTCCCACCGCTCCGGTGAGACCGAGGACACCACCATCGCCGATCTCGCCGTGGCCACCAACTGCGGTCAGATCAAGTCGGGCGCCCCCGCCCGTGGCGAGCGCGTGGCCAAGTACAACCAGCTCCTGCGCATCGAGGAGGAGCTGGGGGAGGCCGCCCGCTACGCCGGTGCCGACGCCTTCCCGCGTTTCACCGCCTGAGCTCCCCAGGACGAGGTTGTAACCTCGTCCCATGAGCAGCAGACGACCGGGCGCCCCGCGATCGACGAGGCGCCCGGTCCCTGCGTCCGGAGGACGACGCCCCGGGGCACGGACCAGCTCCCGCCCCTCCGCGACCGGCTCACGCTCCGGCTCCTCGAAGAGCTCCCGCTCTCGCGGTCCGGCCGCGGCCTCCCGCCCCGCGGCCGCGCCGGCGAACGGCCCGGAGGAGGACGGCCCCGGCATCACCATCACGCGGCGCACGCTCGCATTGGTCGCGCTGGTGGTCGTCGCCCTGGCCGCACTCGTGCCGACGGTCAACACCTACGTCGCGCAGCGCCAGCAGCTCGCGGAGCTGCAGACCCAGGTCGGCCAGCAGGAGGAGCAGGTCGAGGATCTGCGCGAGCAGGTCGCCCGCTGGGAGGACCCCACCTATGTCGCCGCCCGTGCACGCGAGCGGCTCCTGTTCGCGATGCCGGGCGAGACCCAGTACCGGCTCACGGACACCTCCGGCCGCGACGTCCCCCTCACCGAGGCCGAGCAGGCTGCGGAGGCCGCGAAGGAGGGGGAGTGGTTCTCCGTGCTCTGGGAGAGCGTGGAGGGCTCCAGCCGACTCACCCCCGAGGACATTCCCGACGAGACCGGGTCGACCGACGACGACGTCTCCGAGCAGGACCCCGCCGACGACACCACCGATCAGGATCCCGACCAGTGAGCACACTGCCCCCTCTGCCTTTCGAGAGCCCCGCGACGGAGCATGACCACGAGGTGATGCGCGCGCAGCTCGGACGCGACATGCGCGGCGTCGTCTCGATCGCGCGCCGCTGCGGCTGCGGCCGGCCGGCCGTGGTCCGCACCGCTCCGCGGCTCGAGGACGGCACCCCCTTCCCGACCTCGCTCTACCTGACTCTGCCCTGGCTCACGTTGGAGATCTCGCGCCTCGAGGCCATCGGCCTGATGGCCGAGCTCACCGAGCAGATCGAGCAGGATGACGAGCTCGCCGCCGCCTACCAGCGCGCCCACGAGCGCTATCTCGCCCGTCGGGCGGAGATCGGCCGGGCGGAGGAGGTCGACCATGTCAGCTCCGGGGGCATGCCCACCCGGGTGAAGTGCCTCCACGCGCTCGCCGGTCAGGCGCTCGCCGAGGGGCCGGGTATCAACCCGATCGCCGACGCGGTGCTGCCGAGGATCGAGGGCGTCGTGCCGGCGCTGCTGTGCCGCTGCGAGGACGAGGCCGCGACGGACGAGGCAGGGACGGGCGAGGCAGGGACGGACGAGGCAGGGACGGACGAGGCCGCGACAGATGAGGACGCTGCGGGGGAGACCCGATGAGCGCCCCCGTCGCCGCGATCGACTGCGGCACCAACTCGATCCGGCTCCTCATCGCCCGACGGGACGAGGCGTCCGGGGCCGTCGTCGACATCGAACGGCACCTCGAGATGGTCCGCCTGGGGCTCGGCGTGGACCGCACCGGACGCTTCGACCCGGTGGCGGTCGAGCGGACGCTCGACGCCGCGCGCGGGTACCAGACGCTCATCGAGCACCATGGCGTCGCCGTGCAGGACGTCCGCTTCGTCGCCACCTCCGCGACCCGTGACGCCTCCAACCGGGACGACTTCATCGAGGGCATCCGCGGGATCCTCGGCGTCACCCCCGAGGTGATCAGCGGGCAGGAGGAGGCCGCTCTGTCCTTCCGCGGTGCGGTGAGCACCGTCGCGGACCTTCCCGAGGGGCCCCGGCTGGTCGTCGACATCGGCGGGGGATCCACCGAGCTGGTGCTCGGGATCACGGCGCCGACCCATCGGATCAGCATGGACATCGGCTCGGTGCGTCTGACCGAGCGGCACCTCGCCTCGGACCCGCCCACCGAGGCCGAGATCGCGGCGGCCGTCGGCGACATCGACGACCACCTCGAACGGGCTGCGGCCGTGGTGCCCCTGGCACGCGCCGCCGCCCTGGTGGGTGTCGCCGGAACAGTGACGACTGTCACTGCCGTCGCCTCCGGCCTCGAGGACTATCGTCCTGAGGTCACCCATGGAGCGACCCTGAGCGTCGACGAAGTGGCCGAGGTGTGCGGCGAGCTGCTCGGTGAGACCCGCGAGCAGCGTGCGCGGCGAAAGGTCATCCACCCTGGTCGCATCGATGTCATCGGGGCAGGCGCACTGATCTGGGCGCGTGTCGTGGAGAGGGTCGCGGCAGAGGCGCAGCTCACCGTGACCCGCACCAGCGAGCACGACATCCTCGACGGACTGGCGCAGGATCTGCTCGACCGGGTGCCCTGACCCGGGGGTGCTCACCAGGCGGGCTCTTTTGTGTCAGGGCCTTCGCGGTTCTAGGCTGTGCATATGACCAATACTTTCGGCGGCAAGCCCCATGTCCTCATCCTCGGAGGCGGTTCCGTCGGTCTGACGACCGCGTCCGAGCTGCGCAAGACCCTCGGCGCGGAGGTCGCGATCACGGTCGTGGACCCGCGCCCGTACATGACCTACGCGCCCTTCCTCCCCGAGGTCGGCGCCGGCAGCATCAACCCGCGCGACGTGCTCGCGCCCCTGCGCAAGGTGCTTCCCGGCGCCAAGGTCGTCACCGGTTCGGTCTCCGCGATCCGCAGTGCGGAGAACACCGTCGTGGTGGACCTCGAGGATGACGAGAAGCTCGAGATCGCGTACGACTACCTGGTCGTCGGGCTGGGTGCGGTGCCGCGCCTGCTGCCCATCCCGGGCCTCGCGGAGAACGCGATCGGCTTCAAGCAGATCGAAGAGGCGACCGCTGTCCGCGACCGGATCCTGGCGAACCTCGCCGAGGCCGCGACCACGAAGGACCCGGCCGTCCGCAAGCGCCTGCTGACCTTCACCTTCATCGGCGGCGGCTTCGCCGGCGGCGAGGCGGTCTCCGAGGCCGAGGACATGGTCCGCGACGCCCTGCGCTACTACCCCGATCTGCACGCCTCGGACATCCGTTTCGTGCTCGTCGACGGTGCACCCTTCATCTTCCCCGAGCTCACCGAGGATCAGCGCGCCTATGTGCTGAACCAGCTGCGTGAGCGCGGCATCGAGGTCAAGCTCGAGACGTTCCTCAACTCGGCCGAGAACGGCGTCATCAAGACCAGCGACGGCGACGAGTTCGAGACCGACCTGCTGGTCTGGAACGCCGGTGTGAAGCCCGCCCCGGTGCTCTCGGACTCCGAGGTCTCCGACCTCCCGGTCGTCACCGAGCGCGGCCCGCTCATGGGCAAGCTCGAGGCGCTCGCGGACCTGCGGGTCAACGGCGTCGACGGCCCGCTGGAGAACGTCTTCGCCGCCGGCGACTGCGCCGCGGTCCCGGACCTGGCCTCCGGGGAGGGCAAGTTCTGCCCGCCCAACGCCCAGCACGCAGTGCGTCAGGCCAAGCGCCTGGCCGACAACATCGCGCGCTCCGTCCAGGGGCGCCCGCTGGTGGACTACTACCACAAGAACCTCGGCGTCATGGCGACCCTCGGCATGTACAAGGGCGTCGCTCGCCTGCAGCTGGGCGACAAGGAGGTCGACGTGCGCGGCCTCCCGGCCTGGGTCATGGCGCGCTCGTACCACGTGTACGCGATGCCCACCCTGGGTCGCAAGGCATCCGTCATCGCGGGCTGGGCCACCAACCTGATCTCGCGCCGCGACATCATCGGCATCCCGCAGAGCGAGACGCCCCGCGCGGCCTTCGAGTACGCCGCGAACGCCGGCAAGAAGAAGTGATCCGGCCGGGAGCGCCTGCCTGAGCAGGCACTCCCGTCCCCTCGCAGCGAACGCTGCCGTACACACGATGTACGGCAGCGTTCGTGCGTCCGGGGAGGTGCAATGAGCGTCTATGCTCGGTATCGCCAGAGAACGCGCAGAAACGACCAGCGGTGACCCGGACAAGGCGTGCCGTGATGAAGGGCAGGACTATGGAGATCCACATCGTGGCCGATGCCGCCGCCGGTGCGCACGTCGTCGCTGACGTCTTCACCCGTACGCTGCAGGAGGCAGGGGAGTCCGGCGCGGTGCTGGGGCTCGCGACCGGATCCTCACCGGTCCCGGCCTACGCCGAGCTGATCCGTCGCCACCGCGAGGACGGCCTCTCCTTCGCCCGTAGCCGCGCCTTCCTGCTCGACGAGTACGTGGGTCTGCCCGCAGGGCACGAACAGAGCTATCACCGCTTCATCCGGGAGAACTTCACCGCGCACATCGACATCGACGATGCCGCGGTCGTCTCCCCGGACGGTGCCTCGAGCGATCCCGTCGGCGAGGCGGCGTCCTACGACCGACGGATCGGCGAGGCCGGGGGAGTGGACCTGCAGATCCTCGGGATCGGCTCCAACGGTCATATCGCGTTCAACGAGCCCGGCAGCTCACTGTCCTCCCGTACCCGAGTGGTCGGACTGACCCGTTCCACGATCGAGGACAACGCCCGCTACTTCTCCAGCGCGCAGGAGGTCCCGCTCCGCGCGCTCAGCCAGGGCCTGGGCACGATCCTGGAGGCTCGGCGGATCGTGCTGACCGCCTCCGGGGAGGGCAAGGCAGAGGCGGTCGGGAAGCTCGTCGAAGGCGCGATCAGCGCTCGCTGGCCCGCGACTGCTCTGCAGATGCACCCGGATGTCACCGTGGTGGTCGACGAGGCCGCGGCCTCCCGGCTCGAGCTCGCGGACTTCTACCGCTACTCGCGACGGCTCGACGTCGAGCACCCGCTGCACGCCCGCGGCTGAGCCCGCGCGACAGCGCCCTCACCGAAGCGATCTCACGGCAGCGCTCTCACCGCAGCGACGGCTCGGCACCGCCCTCACAGCAGGAACCGGGAGATCGCGCACGTCCGCCCCTCGGGCGCTGGCCCGGGAGGAGCTGGCGGATACGATTCCTCCCATGCAGCAGGCTGATCCCCCCTCCTCCCAGACCGCCATCGCCGTCGACACCGCGCCCCGGTCCTCCCTGGACCGCTACTTCAAGATCTCCGAGCGCGGATCGACCGTGGGTCGGGAGATCCGCGGCGGGCTGGTCACCTTCTTCTCGATGTGCTACATCGTGGTGCTGAACCCGCTCATCATCGGTACCGTGCCGGACTCGACCGGGATGTATCTCGGTGGTGGCACCGAGCCGAACCTGCCTGCGGTCGCCGCGGGCACGGCGCTCATCGCGGGCCTTCTGAGCCTGGTGATGGGGGTCTGGGCGAAGTTCCCCCTGGCCCTGGCCGCCGGGCTCGGTTTGAACGCCTATCTGGCCTACTCCGTCGTCTCCCTGCCGGGGATGACCTGGGGCGGTGCGATGGGCCTGGTGCTCCTCGAGGGCATCGTCATCCTGGTGCTGGTGCTCACCGGCTTCCGCCGGGCCGTCTTCAACGCGGTTCCGCCCTTCCTCAAGACGGCGATCGCCGTGGGCATCGGCCTGTTCATCGCGTTCCTGGGGCTGTTCAACGCGAAGTTCGTGACCAGCGCAGCCGGCACCCCGGTGCAGCTGGGCAACGACGGCTCGCTCACCGGCTGGCCCACCTTCGTGTTCGTCACCGGGCTGCTGCTGATGTTCGTGCTGTGGATCCGGAAGGTGCCCGGCGCGATCCTCATCGCGATCGTGACGGCGACCGTGCTCGCCCTGGTGATCGAGAAGGTCCTGCATCTCGGCGCATTCACCCCCGCTGCCGGTGAGGATCCGGGCAACCCCGCCGGTTGGGCGATGAACGTCCCAGCGATCACGGGCCCGCCGATCCAGCTGCCCGACTTCGCGACCCTCTTCACCGTCGACCCGATCGGCGGCATCACCGCCGCCGGTGTCATCGGCGCCAGCGTGATCGTCTTCTCCCTGCTGCTGGCGGACTTCTTCGACACCATGGGCACGATGGTCGGGGTGGCGTCCGGTGCGGGTCTGGTCGACGAGGCCGGAGACATCCCGCATTCCCAGCGGATCCTGGTCGTGGACTCGGCGGCCGCGATCGCTGGCGGCATCGGCGGCGTCTCCTCGAACACCAGCTTCGTCGAGTCCACCTCCGGGGTGGCCGAGGGTGCCCGGACCGGCCTCTCGGCCGTGATGGTCGGCGGCCTGTTCCTGCTGACCACCTTCTTCTCGCCGCTGGTCGCGATGGTCCCCTACGAGGCGGCCACCCCCGCACTCGTCATGGTGGGCTTCCTGATGATGACTCAGATCACCGATATCGACTTCACCGATGTCGAGGTCGCGGTCCCGGCGTTCCTCACGATCATCCTCATGCCGTTCGCATACTCGATCACGGTGGGGATGGGCGCCGGCTTCGTGATGTACGTGCTGATCCGCGTGGTCCGCGGCAAGGCACGGGAGATCCACTGGCTGATGTATCTCATCGCGCTGCTGTTCGTCGCGTACTTCCTGCGCGGCGCGATCGAGGGTCTCCTGCTGTGAGTGTGCGGGAGCCCGCCCCGGAGGAGGCCCCCGACGAGGCCGGTCCCGCAGCTGATCGTGCTGAGGGGCGGACCGCCGAGTTCGCTGACGGGCCGACCGCCGAGCTCGCCGCCGAGCTCCAGCGGGTGCTGCTGGTGTCCTCGCGCATCCTGCGTTCCCAGTCGGCCTCGGGTGACGTCTCTGCGCCGCAGTTCTCGGTCCTCGCCTACCTCGAGCGCACCGGCGAGTCCACACCGGGCGCGCTCGCGGACTTCGAGCACGTCAGCCCTCCGGTGATGACTCGGATCCTGGGCCGTCTGGAGCAGGCGGGGCTCGTGAGCCGGTCAGCGCATCCCGGAGACGGTCGTCAGGTGAGGGTGACCCTCTCCGAGGAGGGGAAGCAGGTGGTGCTCGCGGGCCGCGAGCATCGGGATGCCTGGCTCCGAGAGAGGATCGATGCCGCCTCGCCGGATCAGCGGGCGTCGCTGCGCGAGGCGGCAGAGGTGCTGCGGGAGATCCTCATCCCGCCTCGCCAGTGACTCTTCCTGCGGAACCAGGACGAGGACGGCCGGAGCATCCGCGCGGGTGCTCCGGCCGTCCTCGTCGGTCGCGTTCTCAGGCGTCGGCGGTGGCATCCAGCACGTGGTCGAGCACGGCGATCAGCGCCGCCACGTCCTCCTCGCCCACCGCGGGGAAGGTCGCGATCCGCAGCTGGTTGCGGCCGAGCTTCCGATAGGGCTCGATGTCCACCACTCCGTGGGAACGCAGCACGGACGTGATGGCGGTGGCGTCGATGCTCCCGTCCACATCCAGCGTGGTCACCACCTGGGATCGGGACGCCGCATCCGTGACGAACGGCGTGATCTCCTCACGTCGCGATGCCCAGTCCTGCAGCATGCCGCTGGTGGTCCGGGTCCGCTCGTCCGCCCAGGACAGGCCGCCCCGTGCGAGCAGCCAGTCGATCTGCTCGGCGAGCAGGACCAGGGTCGCCACCGCCGGGGTGTTCAGGGTCTGGTCCTTGCGGGAGTTGTCGATCGCGCTGGTGAGCGACAGGAACGACGGGATCCACCGGCTTCCGTCTGCCGCGAGGCGCTCCGCCCGGGCGATCGCCACGGGGGAGAGCACGCTCAGCCAGAGGCCGCCGTCGGAGGCGAAGGCCTTCTGGGGCGCGAAGTAGTACGCGTCGGTCTGCGCGACGTCCACTGCGGCGGCGCCGGCCACGGACGTCGCATCCACGAGCACCAGCTGGTCCTCGCTCGCCCCGGCAGGGCGCCGCACCGGGACCATCACCCCGGTCGAGGTCTCGTTGTGCGGCCAGGCGTAGGCGTCGACATCGGCGTTCGCCCGGGGCGAGGGGCAGGTGCCGGGCGCCGCGGACAGCACCTCGGGCTCCCCGAGATGCGGCGCGCCGGCGGACTCGGTCGCGAACTTCTGGGAGAACTCCCCGAGCACGAGGTGCTGGGAGCGGCGCTCGATCAGGCCGAACACCGCCATGTCCCAGAAGGCGGTGGACCCGCCGTTGCCGAGCACCACCTCGTAGCCCTCGGGCAGCTCGAACAAGGAGGACAGCCCCGCGCGAATGCGACCCACGAGCTGCTTGACCGGTGCCTGCCGGTGTGAGGTGCCCATCACCGTGCGGGAAACGGACTGCAGCGCCTCCATCTGCTCTGCGCGGATGCGAGAGGGACCGGAGCCGAAACGACCGTCGCCGGGCAGCAGCTGCTCGGGAATGGACAGAGCGCGGAGGGCATCGGTGCGAGCAGTGCTGGCTGCGGTCATTCGGAGTCTCCTCATGAAGAGTGGGCCGTGGGCGCCGACGTGCTGGGCGCCGCCCCCATTGTTCCAGCGCCCGAGCCTACTGCCGAGCGCGGTCCGTGAGCGCGGCGCAAGAGCGCGGCCCACGAGGCCGGTCCGTGAGGGCGAACCGGCATGCGAGGATCTAGGCATGAGCCGTGCCGATCTGGAGAAGCAGCCGTACGACGTCGCCACGATGTTCGACGGCATCGCCAAGCGCTACGACCTGATGAATGACGTCGCGGCGCTGGGACAGGTGGGGATGTGGCGCGATCTCATGGTCGACGCACTGCAGATCGCTCCCGGCGCGCAGGTCCTGGACCTCGCCGCCGGGACCGGGACGTCTACGACGGCGATCGCACAGGCAGGAGCCCAGGTGGTCGCCGCGGACTTCTCGCTCGGCATGATGGCCGAGGGGCGCCGGCGCGGTGCACCGGTCCCGTTCGTGGGGGCCGACGGACAGCATCTGCCCTTCGCCGACGACTCCTTCGACGCAGCGGTCATCTCCTTCGGGCTGCGCAATGTGCATGAGCCCCGCCTGGCGCTGGCCGAGATGGTCCGGGTGGTGCGCCCCGGCGGCCGCGTGGTCGTCTGCGAATTCTCGACCCCGACGTGGGGACCGTTCCGCACCGTCTACGAGAAGTACCTGCTGCGCGCACTGCCGGCGGTCGCCGGCACGGTCGCCACGACCGTGGATGCCTACGAGTACCTCGCCGAGTCGATCCTCGAATGGCCGGACCAGGAGCAGCTGCGGGCATGGTTCCTCGCGGCCGGTATGGAACAGGCCCAGTACCGCAACCTCAGCGGTGGAATCGTCGCCCTCCATCGCGGAGTCGTCCCCGCCACCTGAGGCGGTTCGGCCCCTTCAGGAGGAGGCCCGCCCGGTGACGAGCGCGAAGCGCGCACAGCCTCGCCACCTGCACGGACGTTCCCACAGGCGGGGTGTGGTCGAGGCCACTTCGAAAAGGGGCGTTCTGGCTTGACGGGGTGTTGGGGGGTGCGTAATGTTCTTCCTCGTGCCCCGGACAACGGGAACGAGGAACGGACATGGATCCGGACCGAGATTCCCGCACTGACCAGGCATGCTAGGTCTTCCGAGAGAGGATCGCGGCGCGGATCACACCGCAGCGATTTGACTTGGGGAGCTGGGCCGCATAGGTTAGCGGAGTTGCCTCGGAACGGAAGCCCGGAAGGGTGAGTAGGACTGAGTGCGCGTGTTGCTTGATATCTCAATAGCGTGTCTGTTTGTTGATGCCATTTAGTTTGAATGGCAATTTTATAACGGATGATACAGCAGTT
>NZ_DASVGJ010000009.1:0-142568 GCF_036379615.1 Brachybacterium sp. | reverse complement strand
GACCAGCTGCGCGCCCTTGAGCAGATCCTCGACCTGCGCCTTGGCTGCGCGGTAGGCCTCGATATGGTTCTCGTGGGGTTCATCGGAGATGTGCCAGAGCACGGCCCCGTCCCAGGCGCGGTCGAGGTGCTCGCGCAGTGCCGGGATCAGCGACTCGAGCAGGCGGCGGTAGGCCGGATCGGTCGCGGCCACGTGCCAGCCGAAGCGTTGTGCGAGACGGTCGGCGGTCTCCACCTGGATCGCGGGAGTGTGCGCGGCACCCCACTGGGTGAACAGGTGCGCGATCTCGAGGCCGGTGAAGCCGAGCTCTCGGCAGATCCCCAGCCAGCGGTCCAGGCGGGAGAGGTCGAAGGAGTACTCGCCGTCCGTCTCACGGATGCCGATGAGCTGGACGAACGGGCGGGTGTGCCCCTCGGCGGTGTCCAGCGGCGGAGTCCAGGTGGGGGTCAGCACGCTGGTCACGT
The DNA here is from genome assembly GCF_036379615.1 of Brachybacterium sp. Lineage (GTDB taxonomy): Bacteria > Actinomycetota > Actinomycetes > Actinomycetales > Dermabacteraceae > Brachybacterium. The sequence goes on along the minus strand of NZ_DASVGJ010000009.1, from coordinate 142,104 downwards.
CCATCTCCCGGGCGGAGGCGAGGAACGCCTCGATGAGCTCCCAGTGCCGCTCGGAGAAGACCTCCACGTCGTAATAGGTCGAGAGGCTGTCGGCGTGGAACCAGTGGGTGTTGGTGATGCTCAGCGGCGGCAGGCGGTGCGGGTGGAGGCGCAGGCGCACGGTCTGCTCGCCGAGGATCTCGGCGCTGTCCGGGCTGGTGAGGGAGAGGGTGAGCTCGTGATCGCCGGGGTCGGCCTCCGTCGTGCCGACCACGTCGATCCACAGCGCCTCCCACCGGCCGGGGGTCAGGTGCACGAGCCCGTCCGTGACCGGCTCGAGCAGGTCGGGGTACTCGCCCGGCTCGGTGACCAGGTAGTGCGCATCGGGATCCTCCGGGGCGGGGGAGGAGACCGGCACGCGCCGCACCACCTGCAGCCGGGCGCGATCGGCGAGGCCGCCGGAGAGGCCGACGCGCACCTCGGGCTCGTCGGTGCGCAGCGCGACCTGCACGGAGAGCACCTCGCCGAGGAAGCCTGACACGTGCGCACCGTCGTGCAGCTCGGCGGGACGCGGGGCGGCCTCGCCCAGCACCTTCTCCAGGGAATCGGTCAGGACGGTCTGCATGCGGGGCTCCTCGTCGAGCTCGGGGACGGATCCTCTCAGGGTGCCATTAATCCGTTGCCCTCCCGCGGCGCCCGGCCTACGGTGGTCGGACACAGGAAGGGAGGTGATCCGAGAAGTGATTTCTTATCGGACGTGTGAGGTGGCTCGCCGCTGAGGCGACCGTTCATCCGGACGCGCAGCGAATACCACCGAGCTGCCGGGACCCCCAGGGGGTCGGATCTCGTCCTTCCGACCAGCGCACCGCGCGACCTGGGGGTTCTTCCCTGCCCGGGTACGCTTCGAGCATGACGAGCACCCCGCAGGACCCGACGTTCGAGCTGATCTCCCCGCGCATCGACGAGGCGGCCGCGATCCGCTCGACGGACCAGGAGCGCCCCGTCGTCCTGCTGCTGCACGGACTGGGCAGCCACGAGGGCGATCTCGCAGGCCTGGCCGGCTTCCTGCCCGAGGACTTCGACTACGTCTCCCTGCGCGCGATCTTCCGCTACGGCCCGGGCTACGCCTGGTTCGAGATGCCGGTGGACCCGCAGCGTCCCGAGGCGATCACCCCCGCCGCCGAGGCTGTCGAGGGCTGGATCGCGGGGCAGAGCCGCCGCGTGGTGGGGGCGATCGGCTTCTCGCAGGGCGGGCTGCTGGCCCTGCACCTGCTGCGCCGCGACGCCCGCGCCCTCGACTTCGTCGTGAACCTCTCCGGGCGCCCGTTCCCTGCCCCGCTGCCGGGTGACCTCGCGCTCGCCGCGGTGCGGCCGCCTGCGCTGTGGGGGCACGGAGGCCTCGACCCCCTGTTCGGCGGTGAGCACGAGCGGATCGTGCGGGACTGGATGGGGGAGCACACCCGGCTCGAGGAGGAGCGCCGGCCCCAGCTCGGGCATGCGGTCGACGAGATCGAGCTGCGTGCGCTCGCCGCCTTCCTCCAGCGGCGGGCCGACGAGCTCCGGGCCGACGAGCGCTGAGACCCGGCGCTGAGACCCCGCGCTGAGTTGTGCTCCACATCCGGCCCCACACCCAGGGAACGGGTTGTAGCATTCCGTCATCCCCGCCGACTGTCGGCGGCGTATGAGGAGCACCAGGAGACCATGAGCGCCGCCAGCGACGCCCCCAGTGACAGTCCCGGGCCTTCGGGCCCGAGCACATTCACCTTCCGTGGGGGGATCCGTCCATGGACCTGATCGGTCCCCTCATATCCTTGGCGGTCGGCCTCGTGCTGATCGCCGCCTGCGGTGGCTTCGTCGCCGCCGAGTTCTCCCTGATCACCGCCAACCGCAACGAGGTGGAGGCGGCCGCCGCCTCCGGCGACAAGCGCGCCGGCGGGGTGCTGCGAGGGATGAAGACCCTCTCCACACAGCTCTCCGGGGCGCAGCTGGGGATCACCGTCACCAACCTGGGCATCGGCTTCCTCGCGGAGCCCGCGATCGCCGCGCTCATCGGCCCCGGCCTGGTCGATGCCGGCCTCGGCGAGGTCGCCGCCCGCTCCGTCTCCGTGACCATCGCCCTGGTGCTCGCCACGGGCATGACGATGATCTTCGGCGAGCTGGTGCCCAAGAACATGGCGATCGCGGAGCCGCTGCGCACCGCCAAGCTCGTCGTCGGCTTCCAGCGCCTGTTCACGAAGGTCTTCGGCCTGCCGATCCGCCTGTTCAACGGCAACGCCAACGCCGTGGTCCGCGCTCTCGGTGTCGAGCCGCAGGAGGAGCTCAGCTCCGCCCGCAGCGCCGACGAGCTCTCCGTGCTGGTCAAGCGCTCAGCCGACGAGGGCGCGCTCGCCGAGGAGACCGCCTCACTCGTCCAGCGCACCCTCGCCTTCGGCGACCGCCGCGCGCACGACGCGATGGTCCCGCGGGGACGCATGGACTCCCTCGAGGTCGACGAATCCGTGGCCGACCTGCTGGAGCTGGCCCGCACCACCGGCCACTCCCGCTTCCCGGTGCTGGACGATGAGAACGAGATCGCCGGGGTCGCGCACATCCGCCACGGGCTCGCCGTCCCCTTCGCCGAACGACCCACCACCCGGGTCGATGCCGTGATGGGCACCGCCACCTTCGTGCCGGACACCGTCCCGCTCGACGATCTGATGGACACCCTGCGCTCCGGCGGACTGCAGATGGCCGTCGTGGTCGACGAGTTCGGCGACCACGCCGGACTGATCACGCTCGAGGACCTGGTCGAGGAGATCGTCGGCGAGGTGCGCGACGAGCACGACGAGGAGAGGGACGACACCCCCGAGGCCGACGGCTCCTGGGACCTCGACGCCCGGATGCGGCCCGACGAGGCCACCGAGCGGCTCGGCGTCACCGTCCCCGAGCACGAGGACTACGACACCCTCGGCGGCCTGGTGACGATGGAGCTGGGCCGGCTCGCCGAGATCGGCGACGAGGTCCTCGTCGACACCGATCCGGTCCCCGGCGAGGAGCCGGCCCGACTGCGGATCGAGGTCACCGACGTGGACGGCATGCGCATCGAGACCGTCCACGTGAAGGTCCAGGCGCAGCCCGATGAGGATGCCGCCGAGGAGGGAGAGCGATGAGCACCACCACCGGACTCGCCCTCACCCTCATGCTGCTGATCCTCAACGCCTTCTTCGTGGGCGCAGAGTTCGCGCTGATCTCCGCCCGACGCTCGATCATCGAGCCGAAGGCCCTGGAGGGGAAGTGGGCGGCGAAGGTCACGATCTCCGCGATGGAGCAGGTCTCGCTGATGATGGCCGGCGCGCAGATGGGCATCACCGTGTGCTCCCTCGCCCTGGGCGCCATCAGCGAGCCGGCGATCGCGCACCTGCTCGAGGTGCCTCTCGAGGCTCTCGGCGTGCCGGGCGCCTTCACCCACCCGATCGCGTTCGTGATCGCGCTGTCCCTGGTCACCTACCTGCACGTCGTCTTCGGCGAGATGGTGCCCAAGAACATCGCGCTCGCGGGCCCGGAGCGCATGGCGCTGATCCTCAGCCCCGTGCTGATGGGGATCGTGACGGTCGTCCGGCCGGTGCTGTGGCTGCTGAACTCGATCGGCAACCTGGTGCTGAGGATGATCGGCATCACGCCCAAGGATGAGGTCACCAGCGTGTTCACCCGCAACGAGGTGGCGGCGATGGTGAGCGAGTCCCGCGAGGGCGGACTGCTCGAGGACAACGACGAGGCGCTCCTGCTGGGGGCGCTGCGCTTCGAGGCCCGCAGCGTCGCGAACCTGGTGATCCCGCTGGAGGAGGTCTCCTCCCTCGCAGAGGGGGTCACCGCCGCCGAGGCGGAGGCCGCCGCGGTCGAGGGCTACTCCCGCTTCCCGGTGCGGGCGGCAGACGGCGGCCTGACCGGCTACGTCCACATCAAGGACCTGCTGGACTCGGTGCAGGAGCACCGCGACCAGCCGATCCCGGCCGCGCGGATCCGCACCCTGCCCCGGGTCGGCGCCGAGCAGCCGCTGCGCGACGCCCTCGCCGAGATGCAGGCCAGTGGAGCGCACCTCGGGGCCGCGACCGACGAGACCGGGGCCGTGATCGGCATCGTCACCCTCGAGGACATGCTCGAGGAGCTGGTGGGCCAGATCCGCGACGACTCCCGCGTCGCCGCCTGAGGGCGGGGCGCGGGGCAGTCGCCGACGGGGCAGGATGGGGCGATGAGCTCCATCGCAGACTCCCGCTGGCGCGTGCTCCCGATCGGGCGTGCGGCGACGCTCGCGCGGGCCACCCGGGACGCCGTGCTCTTCGGCGTGATCGGCCAGGTGGTGCTGTTCGCCGTCGTCCTCCTCGGAGGGCTCCTCGCTGAGGAGGTGCTCGCCGAGACCTCCGCGGGGACCACCATCGACCTGGTCGGGCGGGCCACCCTCGTCGGCGATCTGGTGCTGGGAGGGCTCGGCCTGCTCGCGTTCGGAGTGGTCCATGCCCTCGACGGGCCGCTGATGGCCCGTGCCCTGGCGGCGGCGAAGCGTCGAGGCACCCCGGCGACGTGGGTGCCGATCCCGGGGCAGTGGGAGTCGGCGCGGTCGAGCAGCGCCCAGGTGTACAAGATCGTCGCCGTCGTGCTGCTCGCGCTCCTGGGCCTGTTCTACGTCATCGCGTTCTTCGTCGCGCTCACGAGCGGGTTCGACCGGGGGTGGGCGGGGGTCCTGGGCGGAGGCGCCCTGCTCCTCGCCCTGATCTGGGGTGGGATGCCCCTGACCGATCGGGTGTTCGGTCGCTGGCAGTCGCGGCATTTCGCTCCGCTGCCGCAGTGGTGGACCGAGCCCCACCGCATCATCGCCGCGGGCCGGGCGATGACGCCGCAGGAGATCATCGAGGCGCGGGGCGAGGCGGGGGTCGACGGACAGTCACCTGCCCGTGCGTCGCTGCCCGGGAGCGGTGTGCGGGCGCTCAGCCGGGTGCTGCTGTCCGGGGTCTCGCTCGGGGGCGCGGCCTGGGTGGTGCTCTTCCACCTGGTGGTCGCTGTGGCCTATCCGGACGCCACCACCGACGCCGGCAGGCAGCTGGGGGACCGGGCGGAGCTCGGCCCGGAGGGCGAGCAGCTGGTGGACCTGCTCTCCCTCGGGATGGGCATCGCCGGTGGTGCGGCCCTGCTCGCGGGCGCCGGGTGCGTGGTCTGCACGATCATCGTGCGACGGATCGAGCATCGGGTGCTGCGTCGGGCGCTCGCCGACCCTGCAGCGGTCCCCCCGCCGTATGCCCTGCTCGGCCGGGCGATGACCCCCACCTCGCTGCCGATCCTGAAGGTGCTCTTCGCCTCCGCCGGGGCCGGGGCCACGCTCGGCATGGCTCTGTGGTTCGTGGATGCGGTGGCGGATCTGCCGGACTGGGATTCCTACGCGGCGGCCGGCCCGGAGCTGCGGGCCGCCGGGGAGCTCGGCCCCGTGATCGCGCTCGCCGCGCTGGTCGTGATGGCGCTCGGGATCGTGGTCTCCAGCGTGCTCGATGCCCGGGATCGGGAGCTTCGGGATGAGCTGGGCCAGCGCTGGCCGGCGGGACCTGCGCAGACGCCGACGGACGAGACGACCGGGCCCTCCGCGGACTGACCTCGCCGACGCCTCTGCGCGATCGCGCCGACGTGAGCGTGCACCTCGCCGGATCCGCGCAGCCGACGGGTGAACCACGCCACCTTCGGCGGCGATCCCTCCCCGGCCCCGGCCGCGCCGTTACGGTGAGGCCAGCACATCGACGTGCCCCGGTGCTCCGTCACCGGGCCCAGAGCAAGGGGGCGACCTGTGACCGCAGATCTTCCGATCCCGCCGCCGCGGGCCGACGCCACCGAGGTGCCGGTGTTCTTCATCTCCGACTCCACCGGGATCAGTGCCGAGACCATGGGCAATGCGCTGCTGCTGCAGTTCCCGACGGTCCCCTTCGAGCGCCGCCTGATCCCCTTCGTGCGCACCGTCGAGGAGGCGCGCGAGGTGAGGGCCGATCTCGACGCCGCGATGGACGGGGAGATCCAGCCGCTGGTGTTCCTCACCGTCGTCGACGAGGCCGTGCGCGAGGAGCTGCGGCAGACGAGAGCGCCGGTCATCGACTTCGTCAGCAGCCACCTCTCCCAGCTCGAGGCCCGGCTCGGGGTCGCCGGCGATCACGCCCCCGCCCGCCTCCACGGGGTGGGGGACTCCCGCCGCTACAACCGCCGCATGCAGGCCGTGGAGTTCGCGATCGAGCACGACGACGGCCAGTCGGTGCGCGCGATCGAGAAGGCGGACGTGGTGCTCATCGCGCCGTCCCGCTGCGGGAAGACCCCGACCAGCATGTACCTCGCGCTGATGCACGGGATCTTCGTGGCGAACTATCCGCTGGTGGACGAGGACCTCGCCGACGAGGTGCTGCCGCAGTCGATCGCGGGCATCGCCGATCGCTGCTTCGGACTGCTCACCTCCCCGCAGCGGCTCTCCGCGGTGCGCAGCGAGCGCCGCGCCGACTCCCGCTATGCCTCCCTCGCACAGACCCGCTGGGAGCTGTCCCGCGCGCGTCGCGTCTACGACGTGCACGGGATCCCCTTCGTCGACTCCTCGAACAAGTCCGTCGAGGAGATGTCCACCCTGATCCTCCAATCGCTCGCCCGCCGCGGGACGTCTTCCCGCTGAGCTCCCCGTTGAGCACCCCACCCCTGAAGGAGCACGACATGGCCCAGAGCATCCGCCCGTTCTCCCAGCTCGGCATGAGCGACCTCGAGCAGGTGGGAGGCAAGAACGCCTCCCTCGGCGAGATGGTCTCGAACCTGACCCGCCTCGGCGTGCAGGTGCCGGACGGCTTCGCCACCACGGCAGAGGCCTATCGCGAGTTCCTCGGCGCGACCGGCCTCGCGGAGCGGATCGAGCAGCGGCTGCAGGGCCTGGACACCGAGGACACCCTGGCGCTCGCCGCCGCGGGTCGGGAGATCCGTGAGCTGGTGGTCGATCAGCCCTTCCCCGAGTCGCTCGAGGCGGACATCCGCACCGCCTACGAGGAGCTCGCCGCCGGCAGCGGTGACGAGGCCTCCTTCGCGGTGCGCTCCTCGGCGACCGCGGAGGATCTGCCCGATGCGTCCTTCGCCGGGCAGCAGGAGACCTTCCTGAACGTGCGCGGCATCGACGACGTGCTGCTGGCCATCCGCGAGGTGTTCGCCTCCCTCTACAACGACCGCGCGATCGCCTACCGCGTCCACCACGACTTCGACCATGCCGCGGTCGCGCTCTCCGCCGGGGTGCAGAAGATGGTCCGCTCCGATCTCGGCGCGAGCGGCGTCATGTTCACGGTCGACACCGAATCCGGGTTCGACCAGGCCGTCTTCATCACCTCCGCCTACGGGCTCGGAGAGGGCGTGGTGCAGGGCGCGGTCAACCCCGACGAGTTCTACGTCTACAAGCCGGGCCTGCGCGAGGGCCGCCCCGCGATCCTCACGCGAAAGGTCGGGGAGAAGGCCACCAAGATGGTCTACACGCAGGAGACCACCGTCGGCCGCACCGTCGAGTTCGTCGACGTGGACCCCGCCGAGCGAGGACGACTCTCGCTCACCGATCAGCAGGTCGAGGACCTCGCCCGTCAGGCGCTGCTCATCGAGGAGCATTACGGGCGGCCGATGGACATCGAGTGGGGGCTCGACGGCGCCGACGGCGGGCTGTACATCCTGCAGGCCCGTCCCGAGACGGTGCAGTCCCGTGCCGGGAACACGGTCGAGAAGTACCGGCTGAGCTCGCGCGGCGCCGTGCGCGCCGAGGGCCGGGCGATCGGGGCCCGGATCGGCTCCGGCGCGGTACGGGTGCTCGACCAGATCGACCGGATGCACGAGTTCCAGCCCGGCGAGGTGCTCGTGGCGGACATGACCGATCCCGACTGGGAGCCGATCATGAAGCGCGCGAGCGCCATCGTCACCAACCGCGGCGGCCGCACCTGCCACGCCGCGATCATCGCTCGTGAGCTGGGGATCCCGGCCGTGGTGGGGACCGGCTCGGCGACCTCGACCCTGGCCGACGGCGAGGAGGTGACCGTCTCCGCCGCCGAGGGCGACACCGGCTACGTCTACGACGGCCTGCTGGACTTCACCGTCTCCTCCTCCGAGGTGGACTCGATGCCGCAGCTGCCCACGAAGATCATGATGAACGTGGGCAACCCCGAGCAGGCCTTCGGCTTCTCCCGGCTGCCGCACGCGGGGGTGGGCCTGGCCCGCCTCGAGTTCATCGTCAACCGCCAGATCGGCATCCATCCACGCGCCCTGCTCGAGCTGGAGCGCCTGGAGGCGAAGCACCCGGAGATCGCCGCGGAGGTCCGCACGAGGATCGCGGCCTACGACTCCCCGCGCGACTTCTTCGTCCAGCGCGTCGCCGAGGGCGTGGCGACCATCGCCGCGGCCTTCGCGCCCGAACCGGTGATCGTGCGGATGAGCGACTTCAAGTCCAACGAGTACGCGAACCTGCTGGCCGGAACGCTGTTCGAGCCGGAGGAGGAGAACCCGATGATCGGGTACCGCGGCGCCGGCCGCTACCTCTCGGAGGACTTCGCGGACTGCTTCGCGCTGGAGTGCGAGGCGCTGCGCTACGTGCGCGAGGACATGGGGCTCTCCAACGTGAAGCTCATGATCCCCTTCGTGCGCACCCCCGCGGAGGGCAAGGGCGTGATCGACCTGCTGGCCACCCACGGGCTCGAGCGCGGCACGAACGGGCTCGAGGTGATCATGATGTGCGAGATCCCCTCGAACGCCGCCACCCCGGAGCTGTTCCTCGAGCACTTCGACGGCTTCTCCATCGGCTCGAACGACATGACCCAGCTGACCCTGGGACTGGACCGGGACTCGGCCCTGGTCGCCGACGCCTTCGACGAGCGGGACCCGGCGGTGAAGTTCATGCTCTCCCGCGCGATCGAGGCCTGCCGAGCGGCGGGGAAGTACGTGGGGATCTGCGGTCAGGGACCCAGCGACCACCCGGACCTCGCCGAGTGGCTGCTGGAGCAGGGCATCGCCTCGATGTCCCTGAACCCGGACACCGTGGTGGACACCTGGCTGCGCCTGGCGACGCTGTCCGGACGCGAGAGCGCCTGAGCGTCGGGGACTCAGCGCCCCTGGACCGGGACCGGGATGCGGGGCGCTGGGTCCGGGGTCTCGGACGTCAGCGACGCGGGACTCCGCAGCCCGAGCCTCAGCGGTTGGTGCGACCGCCGCCGGATTCGTGATCCATCTCCGCGTACTCGGCGGACTGATCCTCCGCGCTGAGGCTCGGCATCTCCCCGGTGGGGGTGCTGTGGCTGTCGGTGTCGTGCTGGGAGGTGACGGTGGTCAGCAGGAACACGGTGTCCTCCACCGCCTCCACGGCATGGCGGACGTGCGTCAGCGCCTCGAGGGTCCCGGCCTGCAGCAGCACCGGCTCCTGCCCGGTGACGCGCAGACAGCCGTGCATCACCTGGATCGAGGCAGCCGGTGGGGAGTTGTGCTCGGGCAGCTCCGCGCCCTCTTTGAGGGCGATGACGGTCTGTCGCAGCGGGCCGTCATGGAGCAGCAGTTCGGCGTGGCGACCGTTCGGCGCCTCGCGGGCGATATCGATCGCCTTGGTCATCGCATCGGTCAGGGCAGCCATCGGAAACCTCCTGGAGAGCAACGGTGGTCCCTGACCAGTATCCGTCAGGAGGGCGGATCCGTCAGGCCCACGGCGGATTCGCGGGCCAGATCCAGCATGGCCCGCTCGCTGACGCCGAGCACCCGCGCGGCCGCGGCGACGTCCCGGAACTCGGGCTCCCGCCGCACCACGACGCCGTCGGCGTCGCGTGCGATCTTCACCGCGATCCGCTGCCCCTCCACCTCGATCTCGGTGAACTCGCGCGTGCGGATGACCCTCTCCACCCGGTGCCTGCGCACCCCGAGGGAGCCGGTGCGGTCCATGAGCAGGGCGGCGGTCGACTCCTCCGCCCCCTCGCGGACCAGGGCGTGGATCGTCACCGCCGGTCGGCCGCGCTTCATGATGATCGGGGTCAGCCAGGCATCCAGCGCACCGCCCTCGAGCAGCTCGTCGACCACGCCGGGCCAGAGCCGGGGGTCGAGGTCGTCGACGTTCGCCTCGAGCTGGACGGCGGCGGTGGGGGTGTCGTGGGCATCGGCGGCCGTGGTGGTGCCCGTGGTGCGGCCGACGGGGCCGCCCACCAGCACGCGGACCACGTTGGGGCGGCCCGGGGTGTCCTTGGTGCCCGCGCCGACGCCGAGCGCGTCGGTGACCAGCGTCGGCTGGGCGCCGTGCGTGGCGGCGAGGCCGCGCAGCAGGGCCACGCCGGTGGGGGTCGCGAGCTCGCCGATGCCGGGGGCGACGCCCGCGGGGACCTGACGGCCGCCGTGCGCATGCGGTCCGCCCTGGGCGTGGGCGGGCAGGGCGGCGTCGGAGTCAGGGATCTCGACAGGGTGCTCGTGGTCGTGGCTGTGCCCGTGACTGTGGGCGTGGCTGTGGCCGCGGGGAGGCAGCAGCTCGCCGGCGACGGTCGGCCAGCCGAGGGCGAGGCGGGCGACGGCCGGGACCGGGACCGGGATGTCGCCGTGGGCGGCGCGGATCCGCCCGGAGCCGACGGCCAGCACGCTGCCCACGCCCTCGGTGATCCCCAGCTGGCGCCAGGCCTCGCAGGCCCCGATCACGTCGGCCAGGGAGTCCAGGGCGCCCACCTCGTGGAAGTGGACCTCGTCGGCCGGGACCCCGTGGGTCGCGCCCTCGGCGTCCGCGAGCCGGCCGAACACCGACAGCGCGAGGTCGATGGTGCGCTCCGGGATCGCAGCGTCCCCGCGGGCCTCCTCGAGCAGTGCACGGATCGAGGACCAGGTGCGATGCGGCGGATCCTCGACCAGCACCTCCACGTCGATCTTCAGCGCGCGCTGACCGCCCCGATCCACCGCCGAGCGCACGAAGCGCACCGAGTCCGGGACCAGTGCGTCCAGCACCCGCTGGATGCCGTCGAGGTCGGCGCCGGCATCGACCAGGGCGGCCAGCAGCATGTCCCCGGCGATCCCGGCCGTCGCATCGACATAGGCCAGACGGCCCGGGGCGGGCGGAGCAGGCGTGGACGACGCAGGGACGGACGAAGCGGGGGCGGAGGATGAGGTCGCGGCCATGAGGTCGATCGTAGGCCGGGGGTGTGGAGAGGTGGAGGCCGCGACCAGGTGTTGTCGTGACCTCACGTCCGGCGTGCCGGATCCTCGGCGACCGCGCCCCGGCGACCGCATCGCGATGCCTGCACCTCGGGGCGCGTCCCTCGATGGCCGCGCCTCGACCCCCCGCTGTTCGCTCAGAGCGTGCTCCGCAGAGGGTGGGAGTCCCTAGAGTGGGGTCATGAGCCACGAGCCGATGTCCAGCCTCGTCGCGGAGGAGCGCCGCACCTTCTCCGCGCTCGCCCTGATGGCGGCGGGCGTGGTCGCGCTGATGCTCGTCGCCGTCACCGGCACGATCCTGCTCGAGCCGCCCACGATGCATGACCACAGCACCCCCGGACAGGGAGCCGTGCTCAACGCGCTGGTCGCCGTGGCCCTGCACGGCTGAGCGCCGTGTGACCCGCGGCGGCGCCGGTCGGGCATGATGCCTCCATGACCACCCCCGTTGCCCGCTTCGACGACGTCACCGCCGGGCGCAGCCTGCAGTTCGCGCAGGCCGAGCGGGTGATCAGCGCGCACCGGCCCGAGGAGGTGCGCGGCGCCCTCGCGGAGGTGCAGGACGCGGTCGACGGTGGCGCCTGGGCGTTCGGGATGGTCGCCTACGAGGCCGCCGCCGGGCTCGACCCCGCGGCCCGGGTGCGAGCTCCGCAGGAGGGCCTGCCGCTGGCGTGGTTCGGGCTCGCGGCAGCACCCGACGAGCACCCGTCGCCGCTGACGACGGGCGAGGGCTTCGAGGTCGCGCCCTGGGTGCCGGACTGGTCCCCGGCGGAACATGCCGTGCGGGTCGAGGCGGTGCGGGCTGCGATCGCGGAGGGCGACACCTACCAGGCGAACCTCACCACCCGGCTCCGCTCGCACGTCACCGGGGACGCCTTCGGACTCTACGGCGCGCTCGCGCAGCGCCAGCGCGGCGCGCACCACGCCTTCCTCGACCTCGGCCGCCACCGAGTGGTCAGCGCGAGCCCGGAATCATTCCTGGACTGGGAGGACGGGGTCCTGCGCACCGCTCCCATGAAAGGGACCGCCGCCCGAGGGAGGACCCCCGCCGCGGACCGCACCGCCCGGGAGGCGCTCCTGGCCAGCGAGAAGGACCGCGCGGAGAACGTGATGATCGTGGACCTGCTGCGCAACGACCTGGCACGGGTGTGCGAGCCGGGCAGCGTGCAGGTCACCGAACTGCTGCGGGCCGAGGAGTATCCGACGCTGTGGCAGCTGACCTCCCGGATCCGGGGCCGCACGCGCCCGCAGGCAGGACTGGTCGACGTGCTCGAGGCGCTGTTCCCGTGCGGGTCGATCACCGGGGCGCCGAAGCTGTCCACCATGGCGCTGCTCGCCGACCTCGAGGACGCCCCGCGCGGGGCGTACTGCGGGGCGATCGGCTGGCTCGCCCCCGGCGCGGCGCCGCGGGCGAGCTTCAACGTCGCGATCCGCACCGTCGTGATCGACGGGGCGGACGACGCGGCGGTCTACGGCGCGGGCGGAGGCATCACCTGGGACTCCACCCCGGCCGGCGAGTACGAGGAGCTGCTGGTCAAGACCGCCGTGCTGCCGACGGGGACGCGCGCCCCCTTCGCCCTGCTGGAGACCCTCGCCGTCGTGGGACGTGCCGCGCGGCACGTCGAGGCGCACGCAGAGCGGATGCAGGCCTCCGCCGCCCACTTCGCCATTCCCCTGGAGCGGGCCCAGCTGGAGGCGGTGATCCGGGACGCCGCCGCGGCCGCCGCGGGGGAGGACCTGCTGCTGCGCGTGGCGCTGCGGCGGGACGGCACCCTCGAGACCTCCACGCGGCCGCTCGTGACCCCGCCCGGGCCGGTGCGGCTCGCCCTGGACACCGTCCGCACCGTCTTCCCGACCGGGCTCAGCGCCCACAAGACCACCGTGCGCGAGCACTTCACCGCCGCCCGGGAGCGCCATCCGGACGCGGACGATGTGGTGCTGCTCGGAGAGCACGGCCGTGCCGTGGAGACCACCATCGCGAGCCTTGCCGCTCGGATCGACGGCGTCTGGTGCACCCCGCCGCTGAGCGACGGCTGCCTGAACGGGGTGGGCCGTCGGCTGGCCCTCGAGCGCGGAGAGCTCGTCGAGCGGCCCCTGAGCGTCGAGGCGCTGCGCGCCGCCGAGGAGCTCGCCGTGCTCAGCGCGGCCCGCGGAATGAGGCGTGCCGTCCTCGTCGGGTCCTGACCTCGTAGAGTGCGGACAGCGGCACCGCTCCCGGTGACCGCTCCCACTCATCCTCCGAGGAGCCTCGGTGCCCGTCGCCCTGCCCGTCTCCCTGCGCGCCCGCCGCTGGGCGCTCTACGCCCTGTTCCTGCTGCCGGGCCTGAGCATGTCCGCGTGGGTGACCCGCACCCCGGCCGTGAGGGACCTGCTGGATGCCTCCACCGCGCAGATGGGACTGGTGCTGTTCGGCCTCTCCGTCGGCTCGATGATCGGGATCCTCTCCTCCGGACCGCTGGTGATGAGGCTGGGCACCCGGCCGGTGGTGACGGTCGGCTCCGGCCTGGTGGTGATCGCCCTGCCGGTGATCGCGCTCGGCGCCGTCACCGGCCAGCCCCTGCTCACCGCCGCCGGCCTGGCCCTGTTCGGGGCCGGGATGGGTGGCGGCGAGGTCGCGATGAACGTCGAGGGGGCGGACGTCGAACGACTCGGCGGGCGTCCCTTCCTGCCCGCGCTGCACGGCTGCTTCAGCCTCGGCACCGTGATCGGGGCGGGCCTGGGGATCCTCGCCAATGCAGCCCGGTTCCCGGTGCTCCCGCATCTCGTGCTCACCTCCGTGGTGGGGCTGGGGCTGCTGCTGTGGGCTCTGCGCTCGATCCCCGCGGGCGTCGGCCGGGTCACCGCCGAGGAGCGCGCCGCGCAGTCCGCGACGCCGCGGCCCGCGATCTGGAAGGACACCCGCCTGCTCCTCATCGGAGGGATCGTGCTGGCCATGGCGCTCGCCGAGGGCACCGCCAACGACTGGCTGCCGCTGATCATGGTCGACGGGCACGGCTTCGGCGCCACCATGGGCTCGCTCGTGTTCGCCCTGTTCGCCGCCTCCATGACGGTGGGCCGCTTCGCCGGCGGCCCGATCGTCGCTCGCGTCGGCCGCTCCCGCGTGCTCATGGTGAGCGCCCTCTTCGCGGCCGTCGGCCTCACCCTCATCGCCTTCGTGGACAGCCAGACCGTCGCGGTGACGGCCGTGGTGCTCTGGGGCCTCGGTGCCTCTCTCGGCTTCCCGCTCGCGCTCTCGGCCGCCGGCGACTCCGGGCCCGGCTCCGCCGCCCGGGTCGCGCTGGCCTCGACGATCGGCTACCTGGCGTTCCTCGTCGGCCCGCCCACGCTCGGGTTCCTCGGCGAGGCCGTCGGGCTGCGCCACGCCCTAGTGGTACCGCTCGCGGTGGTGCTGGTGGCGGTGCTGCTGGCCCCGTCGACCGCGCCGCGCCCCGCCCCCGAGGAGCAGGCCGAGGAGCTGGAACCCGCGCGCTGAGAGGAGCCCGCCGGGGCGGGGTGTCTAGGCTGGGCGCTGTTCGCCGTTCGTGCCGTCCTCACAGTCCTCCCTGCCCTCGCAGTCCGCCTCACCCGTACCCAGGAGACCCCATGGCCCCCTCGCTCGATCCCACCAAGGCACTGCACACCTGGTCGCTGTTCCGGACCATGGGCCGCTATGTGGCGCCCGGCTCGGCGCCCTCGGGCGCACTCACCGAGAACACCTCCGGCGGCGGCCTGGACCTGCTCGAACTGCCCGGAGAGCTCGCCGCGCACGGGTTCGCAAGCGCCCAGCTGTGCCACTTCTACCTGCCCCGCACCGAGGCCGCCTACCTCGCCGAGGTGCGGGCCGCCTTCGCCGCCGCCGGGGTGGACCTCGAATGCCTGCTGGTGGACGACGGGGACGTGACCCATCCCGATCGCGGCGAGGAGCAGCAGCGCTGGCTGTCGGGCTGGATCGAGATCGCCGAGCAGCTCGGCGCGCCGCGGGTGCGTGTGCCCGCCGGGGATCAGGCACCGGGCGAGGAGACCCTCGCGCTCAGCGCCCGCCGTCTCCGGGAGCTCGCCGCCCAGCACCCCGACATCCGGGTGCTCACCGAGAACTGGAAGTCACTGCTGGTCGACGCGGCCACCACGCGCCGGCTGTTCGATCAGCTCGAGGGCGAGGTGGGCTTCCTCATCGACACCGGGAACTGGACCGGCGCGGACAAGTACGAGCAGATCGCCGAGGTCGCCGGAATGGCGGAGTGCTCGCAGGTCAAGGCCCGTGAATCCGCGCCGGGCGTGCTGGACGCCGAGGATCTCGTCCGGGCGCTGTCGGTGCTGCGGGACGTCGGCTACGCCGGACGGATCTCCTTCGTCTACGCCGGCACGGACGACGACGAATGGAGCCGGCTCGACGAGATGCACGAGATCGCGCGCGGCGTCACCGGCTGACGGCGCGCGAGAGGGGCTCAGCGAGCGACGTCGAGGCGGCCCACCCAGGAGATCGGGGAGACCCGACCCTCCTCGAGCTGGTACTGGCAGCCCACGATGCCGAGCTTCCCCGCAGCGACCGCGTCGGAGATGACCTTCGACTGCCGCATCAGGGCGTTGACGGTCTCGCCGAGGTGGCGGCGGCCCACGGCGTCCGCGTCGATCTGCTCGGGATCCACGTAGGGGCTGACCTGCTGGGTGGCGAACCACTCCAGCTGCACGGCCGGCTGGATCTCCTCGAGCTCCTTGCGGATCGCGGGGGTGACCTCGCTCGGGGAGGCGGTGGTCTGGTCGATCGCGGCCTTCACCGCGCCGCAGGAGGCGTGGGCCAGCACCACGATCACGGCGACTCCGAGCTCGGCGACCGCGAACTCCATGGTCGCGACGGTGTTCTCGTTCGCGATCTGGCCGATGTTGCGCACCACGAAGAGGTCGCCGAGGCCGCAGTCGAAGAGGATCTCTGCCGCGACGCGGGAGTCCGAGCAGCCCAGGAAGGCGGCGTTCGGCGCCTGGGAGGCCCGCAGCTCGCTGCGTCGCGCGGCGTTCTGCTGCGGATGATCCAGGTCCCCTGCCATGAACCGCTCGTTCCCCTCGGCGAGGGCATCCCAGGCCTGCTGGACGGTGACACGGGGAGAAGACATGGCGAGGGTCCTTCGGGTCGGGAGCGCCGCACGGCTGTACGGCGGCAGGGCTCGGAGGCCCCGCCGCAGACTACTCCCGCCCCCGCCGGTCCGTGCGCGGCGTTCAGCCCTGTGCGGGAGCGCTGATGTTGACCTGCCAGACGATGCCGAAGCGGTCCGTGAAGCTGCCGTACACGTCGCCCCACATCTGCTTCTCCAGCGGCATCGCGATCTCGCCGCCCTCGGAGAGCTTCTGGTAGGCGCTGCGCAGCAGGGTCTCGTCATCCCCCATCAGCGAGAGCGTGACATTGGTGCCGGGGGTGTAGGGAACCATGCCCTCGATCACGTCGGAGACGTAGAGCCGGATGAGATCGGTGACCTCGAGGGAGCCGTGCATGACCTTGTCGGCGTTCGGATCGTCGGCCGGCAGGGCGCCGAACTCCCCGAAGGTCGCGAACTGCGGGATCCCGCCGAGCGCCTGCCCGTAGAACTCGAAGGCCTCCCGGGCGTTCCCGTCGAAGTTGAGATAGGGGTGGAGTGCTGCGGGCATGGTGTCCTCCTCGCCATCGCCCGATCTGCCGCCGGGCGCTCGGTGCGAGCGTAGTCCGATCGCGCCGCTCGGTCAGGAGAACTTCCGTGCCCGATTCCAGTAGCCCAGTGTCGGGATCACGGTGTAGATGACGGGGATCGCGGCGATGACCAGCACTGCCATCTCGACCCAGCTGTTCCAGTCCGCCATCATGACCCCGCGAGCGATGAGCACGAAGGCGATGAGGGTGACGACGCTGTAGCGGGCGAACCGGTTCCGCTGACTCACCATCTCCTCGCGCCGGGACTCGAGCATGGAGTGCACCAGCGGGGTGCCCGCGGCGGCCTTGAAGATATGGGCATCGCCCATTGACAGCACAAGGGTCCATCCCGCGGCGTCGAAGATCTCGAAGTAGTCGGGCGCCGGGTTGCTCTCGTAGGCGAGGTCGAAGACGGCGTCCTCGGGAGCGGCGTCGACGAAGCGCCAGCCGTGCGCGAGGTTCGACAGGCCGCTCAGCTGCTTTCCGGCGGCGGCCATCTCGGCGAACATGGCCAGGTCCTTCTCGGGGGTGAAGGCGCGGCCGGTGGCCATTCTGCTCGTGGTGCTCATGAGTTCTCCAGGAGGTGGTCGGCCATCGAGATGAGCTGACGGCGGCGTTCGATGTTGCGGATGAGGACCTCGCGGCCCGTGGCGGTGACGTGGTAGACGCGGCGTGAGTCCTCACCGCCGAGCTCCTGGATCAGCCCTGCCGAGGAGAGCTTCTTCAGCGTGGTGTAGAGCGAGGCCGGCCCCAGGGTGATCGCCCCGGCGCTCTCCTCCTCGAGGAACTGCATGACCGCGTAGCCGTGGCGCGGCTGCACGAGGGCGAGCATCACGTGGACGGCGGCGTCCGCCAGCTCGCCGCTCTCGAAGCCGGATCTGCGGGCCATGGCTGCCTTCCTTCGCTCGCGATGTCATCTTATGATGTATCGATGAGTGATATAAAAGCACGAGTGCTCGCCGCCCGCAAGGGGCAACCGGGACCGTGTCTCCAGTGCTCCGTCCCTAGTGGTCCGTGATCAGCTCGAGCACCTCGAGGGTGGAGGGCGCCTGGACCGTCGGCAGCACGTCGAGCTCCCAGTCCTGGCCGTGGCTCACCCATCCGGTGCGGCACCCGGCCGCCTGACCGCCCTGGATGTCCGCGCTGGCTCGGTCCCCGACCATCCAGGGCACGGCGCCGTCCCCGAACCCGTCCAGAGCGGCCGAGAAGATCTCCGGGGCAGGCTTCTTCGCGCCGACGGCTTCTGAGATCACCACCCGGTCCACACTGTCCTCGAGTCCGCTCACCTGCATCTTCCGGGTCTGCTGGGCCACGAGGCCGTTGGTGACGACGACCAGCGTCCATCCGTGATCGCGCAGCTCGCTGAGCTTCTCGAGCAGGCCCTCGTAGCACCTCACGGCACCGGCGTGCCCATGCAGCAGGATCTGGACGAGCTCGTCGCGGCTCGTGGTCAGCTCGAGCCTCTCGAGCAGGCCGTCGGCGAGGACCGCCCGGGGCGTGTAGCCGTGACCGTCCGTCTCGAGCAGCCAGCGCAGATCGTCCCCCGTGCCGCGATGGGCGGCGACGAACTCCTGGGCCCACGCGGCGAAGGCGCCGTCGCGGTCCACCAGCGTGTTGTCGAGGTCCAAAAGCAGCAGCATCGGGCGAGCCTAGCCGGGGAGGGGCGCCGGGAAGGTGCGTCGGCCGGCCTCGCGCATTGCGTCGAGGCGGCTGCGCCAGGAGGTGGGCCAGCCCTGCGCCACCCAGGTCGCATGCGGTTCGTGACCGTGGGAGCCGAGCCATTCGACCTCGTCGATCGCCTGTTCATGGCGCGACACTGCGGCCTCGACGACGTCGAACGGGCCTTCCCAGCCGTAACCCTCGAGGAGAGCGCGGGCTCGGGCGCGCCGGAGGGTGATCTCGTCCTTCGAGAGCGGTTCGTCGCCGGGATCGACATCGATGGGGGTGCCCCAGAGCAGCACATAGGCGACATCCTCGGCGGGGTCGCCCGGCCGCGCGGCATCCCAGTCGAAGAGCCCGACAGCGACCTCGTTGCGCCAGGCGACGTTCGCCGGCTTCGGATCCCCGTGGCAGATGGTGGTGCTCGATGAGTTCGGGACCGACCAGACGGCATCCGCAGGAGGGTTCCACGTGCGCGTCCCTTCGTGCACTGCACGCAGGAGCCGACCCAGGGAGCGTGCGCCGTCGGCCGAGAGGCCGTCAGGCCAGGCGTCGTCCCCAGCGAGCCCGGGCACGAGGCTCACGGACTCGACGTGATCATCGATGCTGAGCGGCCGTGGCACCGGGATGCCCTGCGTGCTCAGATGGTCCAGCAGGTCGTGGATCGTCGGTGTCCAGGGCATGCGCGGGCGGCGCACGGTACCGCCGTCGATGGAGATCTCGCGGGGGCCTGCCATCACGTCAGAACCGCCGACGGGATCCGCGCTGCGAGCCGATCGATCATGGTCCCGTCGACCTCGACGCCGGTCGCCTCGAGCGCGAGGATCGCCGCTCCGCCGAGGGGTGCGAGTCGTGAGGGGACCATCTCGAGGATGCCCGGCGCGGCCTCGTCCAGCAGGCGCTCGAGCCGGTCGCGGAAGCTCGAGGCGTCCGCGAGCGAACCCGTGCAGGCCACGGCCACCGGTCGAGGTCCGGCGACCGGGGCGAGCAGTCGCACCCCGCGTGCGGTGCGGGCGGCGAGGTCGTCCAACGCGCGGCCGGCGAGGGAGGACTTCTCACCCAGAGCCGTGACCTGGGGTGCGAAGTCCCCGTAGGACCGCTTGGCGTCGTTGCGATGGGCCGAGGACCGGGCGAGGACGGCCGCGTGCAGGCCTGCGACGTCCGGCACGTCGAAGTGGTCAAGTGCTGCCGTGACCAGCGGGTCCGTCCAGGTGCAGTCACCCATCAGGATCTGCTGGACGACGTCGTGCACGAGGTGCCTCGCGGCTCCGGCGTAGTGCTCGAGCTGCCCGCTCTCGGTCTCGTCGCCCACCTCGTCGATCGCGAGGATCATCGACCCGGTGCCGGCGACCACGACGATGCCCGGCCGGCCCGACAGCGCGCCGCGGTGGGCGATGACCGCGTCGTTGACGACGATCTTCGGGCAGTCCAGGCCGGGTGCGTCCACCAGTGCGGCCGTGCGAGCGTTGTCGCCGCCGTCCTGGTTGGAGCCGTCGCGGTCGAACCCGGCGATGCCGGCCGCGAGGGCCACGGCCCCGGCAGGATCGAGTCCCCCGGAGCCCAGCGCGCGGGAGATGGTGCCGCGGATGTTCTCGAGCGCGTCGTCGTTGTGGTGCGGGGCCCCGCCGCCGCCGACGGCCGCTGCCAGGCGCGTCCCGTCCCGGGCGACGCAGACCACGCGGGTGTGCGTGCCGCCCGCATCGATGCCGATCACGAACTCCTGCTGCGTCCTCGCCTGGATCATGACCGTGAACCTAGCAGCGTCTCCCCGCGCCGCTGCTAGCCTCCTGCTCGTGTCGTCGCGAGCGAAGGAGCTGCGTCCGATGGGCCCCACCCCCCGCAGTGCCCGCCCGAGCGGTCTGCTCCTGAACCTCCAGGATCACGCCGTGGGCGTGGACGGCTCCGCCCTGCGATGCTCCTGGATCGTCCCGACGCTGGGCGATGCGCAGCAGCGCGGCTACCGGCTGCAGATCGCCGAGGACCCCTCGTGCACCGCGCCGCTGTGGGACTCGGGACCGGTGCTCTCCGCGGACTCCACCGGTGTGCTCATCGAGGACCTGCCGCTCCAGGAGTCGACCCCGTACTGGTGGCGGGTCCGGGTCGACACCTCGGAGCGCGGCGACTGGTCCCTTCCGGTGCCGTTCACGACGGCCCCGGCCCGGTGGCCGGTGACCCCGATCTGGGCCGGAGACACCACCGACTGGGCGCTGCTGCGCACCGGGTTCGAGCTGCCGGCGACGCCCCTCCGCGCCGCCTTCGTCGAGGCCGTCGGCCTCTCCCCGGAGGGTGGGCCAGGTGAGGACGGGCCCCGCGGCGCCCGGCAGCATGTCGCCAAGATCTGGGTGAACGGCCAGGTCACGGGCTTCGGGAGCGTGCGCAGCCAGGACGGTCGGCCGCGGCTGCACACCTATGACGTCGCCGCATGGCTGCGGCCGGGACGCAACGCCCTCGCGGCCCTCGCCTGGGCACAGGAGGGCCGACAGTTCGCCGCCCGCCTCGTCGTCGTCCTCGAGGACGGCACCCGGATCGAGCACTCGACCTCGCCCGGGACCTGGCGCGCACTGCCCGGGAACAGCCTGCTGCCGGGAGAGCGGAGCATCGGCGGGACCTGGTACCACGCACCCGCCGAGGACTGGGACCTGCGCGAGGAGCCCGTCGGGTGGACCTCGCCGGGATTCGACGACACGGACTGGGCGGCGGCCACCGTGGCACCGGCGCTGCCCGCGGACCCGGCACCGGCGCTCGTGAACCTCCGGCAGACCGACGGGGACCCGGTGCGGCTGGAGCCCGTCGGCCCCGGAGCGTGGCGGCTGGACCTGGGCCGGGAGATCGTCGGCGGAGTGCGCCTGCGGGCCGGGGCCGGCGACGGGGCGCAGCTCGAGGTGCGCCTGGGCGAGCAGCGCGACGCCGACGGCCGGGTGATCTCCTCGATGCCCACCGGGAACGTCTACGAGGAGACCTGGACACTGCGCCGCGGCGAGCAGGAGGTCGAGCACTGGGGCTACCGCGCCTTCCGCTACGGCGAGCTGCGGGTGCTCTCCGGCGACGTCGAGCCGCTGCAGGTCACCCCCACGATCCTCAGCAGCGGGACGCGCCACACCGGAGCGTTCGCCTCGTCCAGTCCGGACCTGGACCGGGTCCACGAGCTGTGCCGCCGCTCGATCGAGGCCACCACGCTCGACCTCTATCTCGACACCCCTGCCCGGGAGCGAGGCCCGTACGAGGGCGACGCCTACGTCAACCAGCGCTCGCAGTACGCGTGCGAGCGCAGCTTCGCGCTGGCTCGCATCTCGAACCAGCACCTCGCCCGCCGCCCCACCTGGCCGGCCGAGTACCACCTCATGCCCGTGCTCGTGGCCTGGGAGGACTACCTCGCCACGGGCGACGACGCCCAGCTGCGCACCGACCTCGAGCTGTGGCGGGGCGCGAACTACGACCGCTTCCTCAGGGCCGACGGCCTGCTGCACAAGGACCCCGGGCCCTCCAGCGGCTGGGACGCCGACCTGGTGGACTGGCCCGTGACCTGCCGTGACGACTTCGAGTTCACCTCGGTCAACACCGTGCTCAATGCCTTCCAGACGGCGGCGCACGAGGCGCTCGCGAAGATCTGCACCGTCCTCGGCAGGGACCTGGAGGCCGCACATCATGCGGCGCTCGCCGGCCGGATGCGAGCAGGGATCGAGGAGCACCTGGTGAAGGAGGACGGCACCTATCGCGACGGCCTGGGCAGCGAGCACTCCGCCCAGCACGCCAGCGCGATTCCCGTGGCGCTGGGTCTCGCCCCCGCCTCCCGCCGCGACGCGCTCGGGGAGGCGCTGGCCGCCGGCGGCATGCGGATGAGCGTGTACGGCGCGCAGTTCCTGCTGGATGCGCTGTTCACGCTGGGCCGCGCCCAGGAGGCGCATGCGCTGATGACCTCCCGTGGGCAGCGGAGCTGGCTGCATCTGCTCGATGACCTGGGCGCGAGCATCGTCCCCGAGGCCTGGGATCCCTCGCTGAAACCCAATATGACCTACTCCCACGCCTGGGGCACGGCGCCCGTGAATGTCATCGCCCGATGGGTGCTCGGGGTGCGGGTGGTGGCTCCCGGCGCTGCCCGACTCGAGGTCGCACCGCAGCCCGGCCCGCTGACCCGGATGGAGGGCACGGTGCCGACCATCCGGGGCGACGTCCACGTGAGATTCGACCGGGAGGAGGGCGAGCTCGAGGTGCGGATCCCCGCGAACACCACCGCCCGGGTGCGGTGCGGGGGAGCAGACCTCGAGGTGGGCCCCGGCAGCACCACGGTGAGGGTGCCGTAGTCACGCGCCGGCGCTCGCCCTCCTCGGAGTGAGAGCGGTCCCGTCAGCGTGACGAAGCGGGGGGAATCGGGGCGTGATTCCCCCCGATTCGTCACGCTCGGTGGGGTCGACTCCGGGTGAGCCTGGGACTGTCCCCGTCGAGCGGCTTCATCATCCAGCGGGCCGGGTCGGCGACGTGGTGCACCTCGTGTGCATCGTCGATCCACGTGTACCGGTCGATATAGTCCTGGCCCGTGTCGACGTAGCCGAGCCGCAGGTACAGACGCTTCGGGCCCGAGTCGTCGACACCGAGCCCGAGATGCCGGTGGCCGCGAGCTCTCGCCTCCTCCTCGAGCAGGCCGAGCATCTGCGTCCCGATCCCGTGGGACTGCAGGCGTTCCGGCCACACCTGCAGGCCGTTGATCTCTGGGCAGCGCGGCACCTCGGTCGCTGCGCACCCGGTCCAGCGGATCTCGCAGGAGCCGACGAAGGTATCCGGGTCCTGCCGGCAGCTGGCCAGGTAGTACGTGCTGTCGCCCGCCACCTGGTGCGAGAACCTCATCGCATGGGTCCGGCTGTTTCCCGTGGGCGCCCAGGCCTCCAGGCCGGGCAGGTCCTCGGCGGTGCACGGGCGGAGGACGACGTCGCAGGTCTGCATGCCGCTCATCGTCCGGGATCCGTCGCAGCGGGGCCAGTCAGTATCCGGGTGCTCCGGGATCTGTGCGGACGACTGCCTCGCCCTCGCGCCTCGCGGCGGAGGAGGGTTACGGTGGTCACGGAGCGAGGAGGCCCCGATGACGTATCCCGTGCTCAGCTGCACCGCGATCGATGCCCGGAACCCGCGCGCGCTCGCCGACTTCTACAGCGCGCTGCTGGGACTGCACTGCCGCCCCGGGGACGAGCCCCCACCGCCCCCGGCCGCCGACGACAACGACTGGATCGTGCTGCTGGACGCCGACGAGCGCCGCGTCCTCGCCGTCCAGGGCAAGCCGGATCTGCGCCCCTCGACCTGGCCGAGCGAGGAGATCCCCATGCAGCTGCACATGGACTTCCGCGTGCCCGACGCCATCGAGCTCGAGGTGCAGCGCCGTCGCGCGGAGGAGCTCGGCGCCACGGTGCTCATGGACCGCAGCGCCGATCCTCACGAACCGCTGTATGTGATGGGCGATCCCGAGCGGCATCCGTTCTGCCTGCTGGTCGGCTGAGCGGGCTCCCGGCCGCCCCGGCGAGGCGCAGCAGGTAGCGCTGCTCGGGGAGGCTGCGGGTGGCATCTGCCGCCCGCAGGAACGCTTCGCGGGCCTCGTCGTCCCGGCCCAGGCGGGAGAGCAGGTGCCCCGCGACCGCGTCGTGGCGGTGGGTGCGGCCGTCGGCCTCGGCGAGGAGGTCGAGGCTCGCCTGCGGCCCCTGCACCTCGGCCGTCGCGACGGCGAGCCCGAGACGCACCGACGGCGTCGGCTCCACCTGTTCGAGCATCCGGTAGAGCTCCAGGATCTGCGGCCAATCCGTCGCTTCCCCCGTCGTCGCCTCCGCGTGGACGGCGGCGATCGCCGCCTGCAGCTGGAAGGGGCCGACGGGACCCACCGGCAGCACCTCCTCGAGCAGGGAGATCCCCTCCGTGATCAGGGCGGCATCCCACCGGGAGCGGTCCTGCTCCAGCAGAGGCACGATCTCGCCGGCGTCATCGCGCCGCGCGGCGGCCCTCGCATGGGTGAGCAGCAGAAGGGCCAGCAGTCCGGAGCTCTCCGGCTCCTCCGGCCCGGCCTCATGCACTGCGCGGGCGAGCCGCACGGCACCCTGGCCCAGCAGCGGATCGGTCCCGTGGCCCCGCTCGGCGAGAGAATGGTCCTGGGCGTACATCGAGGCGACGACGTGCCGCACCGCGTGCAGGCGTCGCGGCAGCTCCTCGGGGCCAGGCGGTGCGAACCCGGCCCCGTGCGCGCGCAGGGTGGACTTCGCGCGGCTGATCCGCTGCGCCATCGTCGCCTCCGGCACGAAGAAGCACTCGGCGATCTCCACCGTGCGCAGCCCCGCCACGGCCCGCAGCATCAGCGCGGTCTGCGAGGCGGGGCTCAGCGCCGGATGCGCGCACAGCACGAGCAGGGTGAGCATGTCCTCGTCCGCGCTCGTCTCCTCCCGCCCGTCCGGCGCGTGCAGCGGCTCCTCCAGGCGGAACGCCCGCTCCTCGCGCGCCCGCCGCGAGGCGTCCGCGCGCACGGAGTCCACCAGGCGGCGCGTCGCGACCGTGTGCAGCCAGGCCCGTGGGGAGTCCGGCAGTCCTTCGCGCGGCCACTGCTCCGAGGCGGCGAGCAGGGCGAGCTGCACCGCGTCCTCGCAGGCGGTGAGATCCCCGTGGCGGCGCAGCAGCGCGGTGAGGACGTGCGGCGCCTCGCGGCGCCACACGTCCTCGAAGGCCTCGCCCGGATCAGGAGCCGTCGGGACCCTCGCTCATCACGGGGCGCAGCTCCACCGTCTCGCCGCGCGCCCCGAACAGGGACGCGATCTCCTCCGCGCGCTCCTGGGTCTCGGTGTCCACGATGAAGAACCCGGCCAGGTGCTCGCGTCCCTCGGCGTACGGACCGTCGACCACGATCTTCTGGTCGCCCTTCCAGCGGAACAGCCGTGAGGCGCCGGGGGAGGCGAGGGCCTCGGCGTGGACCAGCTCGCCGCGTTCCATGACCTCGCCGAACCCCTCGTCGAAGGCGCGGCCTCCGGCCTCACGCTCCTCGGCCGAGAGGGCCTGGTGCTCCGGGAGGTAGTCGGGCGTGGGATGGCCCCACGGCTGCGGATTCGAGTGGATCAGGATGACGTACTTCATGGTCGCTCCTCAGCGGCTCGGTGGCGGGGGCGGGATGCCTCCACGATGTGGTCGTAGCGGCGGCACGGTTCTCGACATGGCCGGTCCGAGCGCGTCAGGAGAGTCCCGGGCTCCGGCCCGGACCCCGGAACCGCGGGCCGAGCCCGTCTCACCAGGCGTAGGCCTCCGGGGCCGCGCCGCCCGGGCCGGGGAAGATCTCGTCGAGGGCCGTCAGGTCCTCGTCGGTGAGGGAGATGTCGAAGGCGCCGAGGGCGGAGTCGAGCTGCTCCATGGTGCGCGGGCCGATGATCGGACCGAGCACCCCGGGTCGGTGCAGCAGCCAGGCCAGCGCCGCCTGACCGGGCGCCAGGTCGCGCTCCGCGCAGAAGGCCTCCCACCGGTCCAGCTGGGCGGTGAGATCGGCGGGGTCGTGGCGACGGTCCGCGGAGCCGCGGCGCACCCCGTCGGCCGAGCGGCCGCCGAGCTTCCCGCCGGAGAGCGGCGACCACGGGATCACGCCCATCCCGTAATGCTCCGCGGCGGGCAGCACCTCGAGCTCGATGTCGCGCGAGAGCAGGTTGTACAGCGACTGCTCGGAGACCAGGCCCAGCGAATGGCGGGCACGAGCGGTCTCATTGGCCTGGGCGAGGTGCCAGCCGGCGAAGTTCGAGGAGCCGACGTAGGTGATCTTCCCCTGCGCCACCAGCAGCTCCATGGCCTGCCAGATCTCCTCCCAGGGGGCGGAGCGGTCCGCGTGATGCATCTGGTAGAGATCGATGTGGTCGGTCTGCAGGCGGCGCAGCGAGGCATCGACCGCGCGGCGGATGTTCACCGCGGAGAGCCCTCGGTCGTTCGCGCCGGGCCCCATCTCGCCGTACACCTTCGTGGCCAGCACGATCTCCTCGCGCTTGCCGGTACGGGCCAGCCAGCGACCCACGATCTCCTCGGTGCGACCCTTCTTCCCCTCCCCGCCGTACACGTTCGCGGTGTCGAAGAAGGTCACGCCCTGCTCGAGCGCGTGGTCCATGATCGCGAAGGCGTCCTCCTCCGCGGTGTGGGGGCCGAAGTTCATGGTGCCGAGGACGAGCCTGGAGACGGTCGCTCCGGTGCGTCCGAGCTGAGCATGCTGCATGGGGGTGCGCTCCTCGCGTCGTGACGGCACCGCTCCGGGCGAGCGGGGTCCGCCGTCGGAAACCCTATTCCGCCGGGTCGACGAGGGGAAGGGGGCTGGATCCGTGCTGCCCCCTCGCGGCCCGTCGGGCCCCTGGGTCAGCGGTCGTAGACGTCTCGACGGTGGCCGAGGGTGACGATGACGACGAGCAGGCGTGAATCCTGGATCGTGTAGAGGATCCGGTATGGGCCGACCCTGATGCGCAAGCCGTCCCGGCCGCGCAGTGCTTTCGCGCCCGGGGGTCGAGGGCTCGCGGCGAGCAGCGCGATCGCGCCTTGGATCCGTCCCCGGTCCTGACGGTCTATTCGCTTCAGTGCGCGTACAGCCGCCGGGCGCAGCTCGATCTCGTACGTCACGAGGTCACCATCCGAGATCGCGTTTGACCTGCTCCCAGGGAATGTTCTCGCCTTCCTCCGCCATCGCCTCGTCGAAGGCGCGAGCGTCGTCGGCCTCGTCGGAGGAGTCCAAGAGCCGTGCGTACTCCGCCGCGCTGAGCATGACTGCCTGCACCTCACCGCGGCGCTCGACCATGACCGCACCGTGCTGAGCGCTCTCGAGCAGGGCGGCGAAGTTCTGGCGGGCCTCGGAGGCGCTCATGGTGGACATGCCTCAAATGTACAACTGGAGTACTGCTATGTACATAGCGGAATCAAGGGCTCATCCACTGCCTCGGCGCCGAGTGGCTCTGCCCCTCTCCTGCCTCATGGTCTGTCGGGGTCCGCAGGGTCCACCCTTGCATGCAGATGCATGTCGTGCCAGCCGTCTGCATGCAGGGCGCTCTCCCGACGGGTGCCCTCCAGGGCGAAGCCGGCCTTGCCAGCCACGCGGCACGAGGCCGGGTTGAGGGTCGAGTGCTCCAGCTCGACACGGTGCACGCCGACGGAGAAGGCCCACCCGGTGGCCAAGCGCAGCGCACGCGATGCCACTCCGTGACCGCGCGCCCGATCCCGCGTCCAGTACGCCGCCACCGCGGTCCCCTCGCCTGGGTCGAGCTTCAGCGTCATCCGCCCCGCGAGCACGCCGTCGAGATCGACGGCCCAGCTCGATGCCGTCTCCGCCGCCCAGGATGCGTGCGCGGCGGCGATCCACTCCTCCGCCTCGCCCGTCGCCATGGAGCGGGCGTGCCAGCGCTGGATCCCGGGCTCCTGATAGGCGGCGACGACGGACGGGGCATCCGCCTCGACCCAGGGTCGCAGGCGCACGGCGTCGTCGCAGAGGACCGGCTGTGCCGAGCGGGAGAGCACACCGGGCTCGAGGGCGGGGGTCACGAAGGAGGGCACGTCCGAAAGCATGCCAGCAGTGGTCGACGACGCCGAGTCACGAGCGCCCGCACCTGATCCAGCCAGGCACCTCGTCGACGGCGAGGCGGGCGCATTCAGGGCCAGCCGCCCCCAGGTCGTGGCGGGCGGTGATCTTCGCGCACATCTCCCGCACCCGCCAGGCCTCGTCCGCCAGGCCCTGCACGACCGCGGGTCCGGCCACCGGATCCCAGGCATGCAGGAGGGTGCGGGCGGCCCAGGTGCGCGGCCAGTGGTCGAGCCCGCGTGAGCGCCAGGTGGCCGGGTCGCCTCAGGCGGTCCAGGCCCGGCCGGCGATCCAGCGCGGGTCGCGGAGACCCTGGTCGGTGAGGTCGAGGGCCCTCTCCTGGGGCGTCGCGTCCGCCGCGGCCTCCGCCTCGAGGGTCATCGTCCCAGCGTACCCACCGCGTGCTCAGCTCCGCAGTCGGCCGACCACGGGCGCGACGTCCTCCGGGATCCACTGCGCGGGCAACGGCCGCGGCACGGGCCAGTCCGGGACGGGGCTCACGGCTCGCCACGGGGAAGCGCACGTCCGACAGCGGGAGGTCACCCAACGAGCTCAGCGCCAGGCCTTCGTGACCTCCTCGAGGTGGTCGGCGAGGGCCATCTGCAGCAGCGGCCCATAGCTGACCCGGCCCACGCCGAGCTCCGTGAGCCGGGCGAGGTCGAGACCGTCCGGGATCGCGCCGTTCACCGGATGGGCGGTGACGTTCAGCGGAGTGCTGACCGCGGCGAGCAGCGCCTCGAGCGTCGCCACGTCCGGCACGCCGACGGGATACAGCGAGTCGGCACCGGCGCTCTCGAGCAGGGTCAGGCGGGTGATCGCCTCGGCCAGCCGGTCCGGGAACTCCACCTCGGTCTTGAACACGTCGGTGCGGCCGTTGATGACCAGGTGCACCCCGGAGGCATCGGCACCCCGACGGATGCCGGCGATGTAGTCGGCATGCTCCTGCGCTCCGCGCAGCCGGCCCTCGGAGTGCACGGTGTCCTCGATGTTGACGCCCACGGCCCCCGCCTCCAGCACGCGCTCGGCGAGCTCGGCCGGCTCGGCGCCGTACCCGGACTCCATGTCGGCGGAGACCGGGACGTCCACGGAGGCCGTGATCCGCGCGATGCCCGCGAGCGCCTCGTCGAGGCTCATGCCCTCGCCGTCCGCAGCGCCGACGGAGTCCGCCAGAGGATGGCTGCCGATGGTCAGCGCCTCGAAGCCCGCGGAGACCGCGGCGCGGGCGGACCATGCGTCCCACACGGTGGGCAGCACCACCGGGGTCGCACGATGATGGAGGGCGAGAAGGGACTCGGCGCGTTCGCTCAGTGAGGTCATGGGCTCATCACAGCCGGGTTCTCCGCCGCGGTCAAGACGTCCGTCACGGCGTCTTCCGGGAAAGCCGTGCTCCGTGCGGTCCCTTCGCCCCCGGCCCGGGCCGCGGCTCCGTCAGGCACCGGCCGGTTCGAGCACGAAGTCCCAGGCCAGCACCGCGACCTGACCGGCCTTTGCCGCGTTCGCCGCCTCACGCGCCCAGGGGTGCAGCTCCCAGATGTTCGGCGGCCCCGGGGTCAGGGACGCCGGATGCGGCTCCGGGTCCACGAAGGTGTCGC
This sequence comes from Brachybacterium sp., assembly GCF_036379615.1. Classification (GTDB taxonomy): domain Bacteria; phylum Actinomycetota; class Actinomycetes; order Actinomycetales; family Dermabacteraceae; genus Brachybacterium. The sequence continues at coordinate 112,517 of NZ_DASVGJ010000009.1, read as the reverse complement.
CCAGGCGGGGCTCGACGCAGTCCCGGACCGCGAAGCCGTGGGGGAGCGCCGCCCGCAGATAGTCGCCGACTCCGTGGCTGTGCCCCTCGAGATACCCCACCCGACCGTCCGGAGCGGTCTTGACCAGTGGATACCGGGCAGAGCCGAGGAAATGGGTGCGGGTGTCGAGCACCAGCAGGTGTCCGCCCGGACGCATCACCCGTGCCGCCTCGGCGAAGAACGGCGCGAGATCCGGGAGATGGGTGAGCGCGAGGCTGCACACGACGTGGTCGACGCCGGCCGCGGGCAGCGGCAGGGAGGTGAGCTCGCCCTGGAGGAAGCGTGCCGCGGGCACGGCTCGTCGTGCCCGGGAGAGCATCCCCTCGGAGAGGTCCACGCCCACCACCTCGTGCCCGCGCGCGGCGAGCTGGCGCGAGACCGCGCCGGTCCCGCACGCCGCATCGAGCACGTGCCCCGGAGCGAGGACGTCGAGCATCGGGCCGAGCACATCATCGCGCAGCGGGAAGCAGCCGTTGTCCTCACCGTCGTACTCGGCGGCCCAGCCGTCGTAGCCGTCCACGACGGGCAGGGGCGGCACGTCGACCCCGGGACCGAGCTCCTCGGCACGGTCCAGCAGCGTGCGGATCTCCGCGATCCGTGCCTCGGTGAAGGCGCGGTCGTGCTCCCCGGCGAAGGCCCGCATCAGCGCGACACCCTCGAGCCCGAGCAGGTAGGCGAGGGGATGCTGGTGGATCGAGCCGTCGGGCGGGGTCGCGGTCATGGCACCATCCTGCGGGCGCATCGCGGACCGGTCCACGGAATTCCTCAGGGCAGCAGGGCCGGGACGGCGCCCGCCCAGCGGCCGTCGTCCTCGGGCGGGATCGCGGCGACCGCCATCCACAGCGAGAGCACCTCGAGCGTCCGGGCATCCGACGGTCCGAGGGGACGCACGGAGTCGTAGCCGGCGCGCAGCGCCGCGCGGGCCGGGGGCGGGGTGGGTCCCCAGTCGCGGAAAAGGGTGGCGAGGTAGGTGCCGGCCTGGGCGAGGTCCGCCATCGGGTGGTCGCGGCGGACCTCGTCGAAATCCAGGATCGCGGCGATCGACCCGTCTCGGACCAGCAGGTTCGCGGCCCGGTAGTCGCCGTGGATCAGTTGCGCGGGGCGAGTGGTCGGAGGCAGGTCCGCGACCAGCGCGGCCAGCCGCGCGGAGGCTGCGGGCACCCGGCCCGCATCGCGGTGGTCGAGCCACTGCCGCAGGCGGTCCTCCAGCGGTGCCGGTGGGTCCGGTGCGAGGTCTCTGACTCCGGGGCCGCCAGGTCGATCGAGCTCACCGAGTGCGTCATGGAGCTCGGCGAGACGGGCTCCCGCAGCATGGACGGCAGCCAGATCCGTGACATCGAGCCAGTTCCCCATGATCTCGGGGAGCACGGCGAGGGAGAGGGGACCGGCGGGACCGGTCGTCTCCACGCGGAGCTCCCCGTCATGTGACGGCAGCGGTGCGGCGACGGGAAGGCCGCGCTGGGCGAGATGCCCGAGCAGCCGTGTCGAGGCGGCGAGACGGGGGAACAGCGGCGCGGCGCGGGACCACTTCGCGATCAGGGGGCCGGTGGAGGTGGTGACCCAGGCGATGGCGTTGTGGTCGCTGAGCGTCACGCGGGGCACCGCGAGAACGGTGAGGTCCCAGCGGCTCTCGAGCACGCCGGTGAGCCATCGCGCGACCCCGTCGATCCCGGTGAGGCCGAAACGCTCGCGCAGGGCCTGGCCGGCCTCGGCCGATTCCCACAGCATGGACAGTCCGGGGCTCAGCACGGCATCAGACCTCTCCCTGACGCAGTTGGTGCAGCCACTCCGCGCTTAGGCGCTCCCCGTCCGGCAGGGTGTCCTCTCGATCCCAGCGCCAGGTGGTCGCGAGCGCGAGGGAGAGGGCCCGGCAGTCCGCGAGGAGCGCGGTGTCGACCCCCGGGTAGTGGTTCGCCACCTGCGCCGGGGCGTGGGCGAGATCGAATTCGACCGGGCCGCTCACCACGGTCTCCAGGTCGATGAACAGCGGCCCGCCCGGGGTGTCCAGGAGGTTGCCGGGGTGGGGTTCGCCGTGCAGGGGCTGCGGGGCGCCGCGCCGGCTGATCGACGCGCCGAGATCGTGCAGGCTCGAGCGCAGGAGCTCACGGTCGGGGCCGCTGAGGCGCGGCGTGCGGGCGGGATCCTCGACGAGGGCGAGCGCGGAGCCGACGCGATCGGAGAGGGGCGGGGCCTGGAGATGTGCCGAGCGCATCACCGCGTGAAGGCGCATGAGCGCCTCCGCGTACTCAGCCGGGGGCAGCTCGGGCCGCGGCATGGGCGGGCAGTAGGTCCACAGGGTGATCTCCATGTCCTCCCGCACGTGCACCTGCGGCGGGATGCGGGGATCGAGCGGGCCGACGGGAGCTCCGGCCTCCAGGAGTCGCAGCGCCCGGTCGACCTCGGCCTGCGCGCCGCCCAGCTCGATCGGACCGATGCGGGCCACCAGGTCACAGGGCAGGAGGCGCACGGTGAGCCGGTTGGAGTCGTGGAGATCGAGGACCTCGTGGGCCTCGAGCCCGAGGGACCGCGCCACGTCGAGGGCGGCGAGTCGGGCGCGGGCGGCGAGATCGGGGTGCACGGCTCGACAGTAGGGCCGGCCGGGATGACGGGCAACCGAGTTGCCCGGAAGCGATCCTGGGCCGACGGCGGCACCGCCACCGGGTGCGGGCCGGAGCCTGCACAACGGATTCCTCGCCGTCGGATCGAACTCCCCGCCGGATACGATGCCTCATCGAGGTGGCGAACAGCGGAGGCGCGATGACGACCTGGTGGCCCTACCTGAGGTTGCTCGCGGCGGCGCTCGCGCTCGTCGCGATCCTCCGTCAGCTCACTCTCGCGATCGGCTCTGCCCGTGCCGCCGAGACCCCCTGGGGCTCCCACGTGCCGACCGTGATCGCGAACTTCTTCAGCTACTTCACGATCCTGTCGAACCTGAGCTGCGTCGTCGCGCTCGTGCTGGGCGGCATCTGGCTGCTGCGCGCCCGCCGGGACGACTCGGTCGAGCCGGTCTGGCTCGCGACCCTCTTCGCCTGTGCGAGCACGTACATCATCGTCACCGGGATCGTCTACAACGTGCTGCTGCGATCGATTCCGATCGCCGGCATCTCCGATGTGTGGACGAACGAGACGCTCCACGTGGTCATCCCCCTGGTGCTGCTGGCGGATGTGTTCCTCGCCCCGCGGCGCCGGTTCCCGCCGTGGCGCACGATCGGCGTGGTGGTCATGTTCCCGATCCTCTGGGCGGTGTACACGATGTTCCGCGCGAACCTCGTCACCGGACCGGCGACGGGTGACCCCTGGTGGTATCCGTATCCGTTCCTGGATCCGCACCTCGTGGCCGGTGGCTATGCGGGCGTGGCCGGGTACATCGTCGCCATCGCGCTCGTGATCACTGCGGTCGCGGCGGGCGTGGTGTGGATCGGCAGACGCCGCTCCCGTGACGACTCGCAGCGCCGGTCATCCTGGCAGGCAGGATGAGCCTCGCTGGTCAGCCGCTCGCGGAGGCATTCAGGTGAAATTCCTGACGGCCCGAGGCGACCCCGTTGATCTGGAGGGAGATCGCATGCGGTCCGTCGTGGTATCGGCGGGTGGTGAGCGGGCGGAAGGAGTGGGACTTCCGCACGGCGAGCTCCTGCCCGGGCTCGAGGGAGGCGGTGGTGAGCTTGAACGTCTTCGTGCTCTGCGTGCCCTTCGCGGTGGCGTGGTGGACGACGTAGTCGATCATCAGCCGCACCGGCTCCGCACCGGTGTTGCGCACGCTCGCGCGCAGCTCGATCGACTCGCCCACCTCGAGCCGTGCGCGGTCCAGGTGCGGGCCGTCCACCTCCAGGGCATCGGCGGGATCCGGGAACCCGAGCAGGGCGAGAGCGGCGGGGTCGCCGCGCTTCAGGAGCGTGCGCAGCCCGTGGCGGACGAGCTTCTGCGTCGACTGCACCGTCAGGGCAGTCTGTGCTGTCCGTGCCTCAGAGTCGCCCGACGCCTCGAGCCAGCGAGCGGCGGTGGTGACCACCAGCGCCGGATCGTCACGGCTGAGGTCGTTGAGATGGTTCGCAACGGATCGGCGCACGTACTCCGACGGGTCGCGGTGCAGCGCCTCGAGGATCGGGATCGTCAGGCCGGGAGCTGCGGTCAGCTGCGGGACGCGCACCGCCCACGGCAGGTACGGCCGGGTGCCCTCGGAGGCGAGGCGCCGCACGTGCTCGTCCGGCGAGCCCGTCCACTCCAGAGCCTGGTCGAGGGCCTGCTCGAGGTCGTGACGCAGCAGAGTCCGCACCGCGAACTCCGAGGTGAGCAGGCCGGTGAGCTCCGCGAGCAGTGCGAGGGCGTCCGCTGTCGCTTCCCGGCTGCCGTCGGCCGCCGCCGCCTCCGCCACCGCGGTCGAGACCGGCCAGATCATCCAGCCGCGGAATCCGGGCACCTCGCGGATCGCGCGCCGGACCACCTGGGCGAGATCGGGGTAGGTGCCGCCGAAGTCCTGGAGCATCGCCGCGCGCAGGGCGTCGACGCGCTCACGAAGACCCAGCTCGGACAGCGACTCTGCGGCCTTGCGCAGAGCGGCGGTCGAGGCGCCGGGGGCGACTGTCCCCAGCGCGTCGGCGAGGTCGAGTGCGGTGCCCCGATCGATCATCTCGTCAGCGAACGGCACGGGGTGCTCCTCGGGTGTCGTCGAGCTGGGTGCCGACCAGTTCCAGGAGTGCGGCGAGCTGCGTCAGCTGCTCTTCGGAGAGGGTGCCGAGGAGGTGATCCCGGGCGAGCTCGATGTGCGGGGGAGTGGCGCGCAGCCAGGTGAGGCGGCCCTCCCGCGTGACCCGGACGTCGACCGCACGGCCGTCACCGGCACCGGCGACCTTCTCGACGAGGCCGCGCGTCTGCATCCGCGTCACGGCCTTGGAGACCCGCGGCGTGGAGGCGAGCGCCGCCTCTGCGAGGCGGCCTATGCGCAGGGTGTGCTCCGGCGCAGACATCAGCGCCTGCAGGATCGCGTACTCGACGTTGATGATCCCGGCGTCCGCGGTGAGCTGCTCGTCGAGCCGGGCGGGAAGCTTCTGGCCGATCGTGACGAGAGCCCGCCAGGCCCGCGCCTGGGCGGGGTCCATGCGGGGGACGACGGGTTCCATGGCGCCCACCTTAGCGGGTTGTTGCCCGAGCAAGTACGTGCTGCTGTCGTCCCGGAACGGGCAACTGCATGTGGCCCGCCGACCTCTCACCACGGAGCAGAGCCATGAGCACCACCGTCACCGTCATCGGGTCCGGCAACGTCGGATCGGGCGTCGACGGTCAGGCCGCGCCGAGGGACTGCACGCGCACCAGCACCTGCGGACGTCCGGCCGCGGTCTCGCCCACGGCGTGCTGGACCGCGCGCTGCACCTCCTCGACCACCGCGCGCACGGGGAGCGGGCCGCCCACGCTGATCTCGACGGTCACGGCGCCCGTCCCGGGGTCGATCACGAGCCCGTAGCGGGCGGCCGACGGGTCCGAGCGGCGCAGCCGCGCATCGAGCGTGCGCAGCGTGGTCGCGATCCCGGGCTCGAGGCCGAGCACGCCCGGGACAGCCGTGACCACGTCGATCAGGGCGCGGGCTCCCGTCGCGGGGGTCGGGGCGGGCTCAGTGCTCATGGTGCTCTGGGGCGTCATGGAGGTCCTCGATGTGGAGGTCGACGGTGAGGTCGGTCAGGCCCAGCTCCGTCTCGCAGGCGAGGAGCACCGCGGCGCGGACCTCGTCGGCCAGGGTGGGGAGATCCGGGGCGCCGAGGCGTGCCGAGATGCGGCACGAGGCTCGCGTCGGGAGCCCGCGCGAGCGCACGGAGGACCCGTCGCTTCCGTACTCGAAGCTGGTGCGCAGCGCCCGGGCGTCGGGGACTGCGTCGATCGTGCGGCGCACCAGGGTGCGCAGCGTCAGCTCGGACACGCTGAACGGTCCGGCGGGGGTGGGCGGCATCTGCACGTGCGCCCCGTGGCGGGCATCGGCGCGCACCGACTCCTTGATGGTCGACAGCGCTCCGGCGGAGAGCTGCACCGAGCGGTCGCCGGCGCTCTCCAGCTCGTCCCATTCGTCGTGCACTGCGCGGATCAGGGCGAGGTAGCGCGCGGTGGCGGCCTGCTCGGGCTCGTCGGGCTCAGGAGCCCTCTGGTCGGGATCGGGCATGGGGTTCACCTCCATTCCTCCATCTCTCGGACGATCTGGGTGCGGGCGCGGGCGATCCGCCCGCGCACCGTGGGCTCCGGCGCGTCGACGACGCGGCAGATCTCCCGGTAGGACATCCCGTCGATCTCCCGCAGCACCCAGCAGGTGCGCAGGGCGGGGTCGAGTGCGCCGAGGATTCCGGCGAGGGCACTCATCTGTGCGTTGACCAGGGCGCTCTCCGCCGGGTCGGCGGCGGTCGCGCGACTGGGCGAGACCGAGGAGGCGTTCGCAGGTGCTTCGGCGCCCGCCTCGAGGTCCTCGTCGGCCGCGGCGGAGGTGCCGCGCCGGGCGAGCCGCCGCACCACGTCGGTCGCCCGGCGGGTGCAGATCTGGGCGACCCAGCCGCGGAAGGCGGCCGGGTCCTCGAGCAGGTCCAGTCGCCGCCAGGCGAGGACCAGGGACTCCTGGACCACGTCCTCGGCGTCCTGTCGATCGCCGACCACCATGAACGCGATCCTGAACAGCCGCCCCTGGTGGAGGTCGACGAGCTGCTCGAAGGCGGCGGACTCGCCGTCCTGCGCCCGCAGGACGAGGGCCCGCTCCTCCGGCGTGGTCTCCGGGGTCATGCGGTGGCCGCCCCGCGATCACGGGACCCGACGACGGCCTTCGACGGCGCGGCGGAGGAGCGCAGGCGGATCAGCAGATCCACCTGCCGGGCCGGGGTGCCCAGCACGGTGCGGACGTCCTCGGCGAGCAGCTCGCGGACGGACTGCGCCGCCCAGCCGGTCTCGGCGTCCTCGGCGATCGTCACCGAGGCCTGCACCCAGGGGGAGGTGGTCGATCCGCTGAGCTGCACCGAGGCGTCGAGCACGCCGGAGATCTCCTCGACGTGCTCGGACAGGGCGCGCTGGAGCACGGCCGGCTCGAGGGTGCCGAGGGCGGCGCGGGACTCCTCGTCGGAGAACCGCAGGGGAGCGGTCGCGGGGCGGGAGGGGATCTGGGCCAGGAGCAGCCAGAGGCCGGCCACCACGGCGAGCACGGTCAGCACCACGGCGACCGGGAGCACCCACGAGCCGTGGGCCGTCAGCAGGGTGGCGGGGGTCGAGTCCCCGTGGGGGAGCACGGCCTCGGCGCCGGGCCAGCGGTCCGCCAGGCCGAACGGGGCGGCGGCGAGCCAGAAGGCCGCCGCGAGCGCGACGAGGGCGGACAGTACGAGGATCAGGCGATTGCGGGATCCGGAGACGGTGCGCATGATCTCTCCTCTCAGGTCATCCGCCGGATCCGCACACGGGTGCGGAACTCTGCGGCGGGGCGGAGCTCGGCGACGGACTCCTCGACGGCGGTGCGGGCGGCCCGCAGCACGGTCTCGGGGTCGTCGACGACGGTGCGGACGAGCACGTCGAGGCGGCGTCCGGAGATGTCAGCCCGGGCGCTGTGCACGCCGTCGACCCGCTCCGTGCGCAGCGCCACCCGGCGGGCCAGGTCGCGATGGGAGACCGCGGTCTGCCCGGGGATCTCGTCGACCAGCACCCGGCTGCGCGAGGCGCGGCCCGGCAGCAGAGCGGCCAGGAGCAGGGCCAGGCCCAGCGCGGCGAGCACGCCGGCCGTGACGAGCACCGGGGTGGAATCCAGGCGCAGGTCGCCGATCGTCTGCAGGCGGGGCTGCGCCCAGGCGGGCCAAGCACCGTCGATCAGGAGGGAGCCGAGCAGCCAGGCCGCGAGCAGACCGGCCGCCAGGACGACCAGGCCCAGCAGCCCGACGGGCACGCTCCGGGTGGGGCGCCGATCCAGTCGGCGCGGGGTGGTGGTGCTCATCGCAGGGTCCTCCTCGCCTGGGTCGCCGGGTTCAGCCAGGAGATCGTGACGTCGAGACGCCCCACCTCCAGGCCGGTCAGGTGCTCGACCCTCTCGCGCACGTGCTCACGCAGCGCGCTGAGAGCGGGCGCGAGCGGCGAGGGGAAGTCGACGCCGACGTCGAGCGTGAGGACGGCGGTGCGGCCGTAGAGGTCACAGCGGGCCGATGGGCGGGAGGCGAAGTCGCGCCTCGCGCCGACACCGAGCACGCCGCCCGCAGCGGACCCGATGTGCGGGACCTCCGAGGCGACCTGCTCCGCGATTCGGGCGATGACCTGCGCCGGGACGGTGGTGGTGCCGCGGTCCTCCAGCGGGGTGGCCGGGGCCGTGGTGCCGTGGACGGCGGGCATGGTCACCGCCTCCAGCGATCGGTCAGGCCCCGGATCTCGATGCGGCCGTCGATCGTCATGCCGACGGCGAGGCCGATCGCGGCGAAGATCAGGACCAGGAAGAACTGACCGAACGTGCCGAACGCCAGAACGGCGCCCAGCAGCAGCCCCACCAGCAGGGCGAATTGCGATGTTTTCATGGCGACTCCTCGAGCGGGGGGCGGGGCGGGTCACTTCAGGTCGGCGTTGCGCTGCTCGGTGGCCGGATCGGCCTCCTCGCCGGGCAGGTGCACGTCGACGACGTTCACGTTGACCTCGATGACCTCGAGGCCCGTGGTGCCCTCGACCTGGTCGATGACGTTGCGGCGGATGGCGTTGCCGACCTCGACGATCGAGGCGCCGTACTCCACGACCACGGTGACGTCCACCGCGGCCTGGGTCTCGCCCTTCTCGACGCCGATGCCGCCGGTGACGTTGGTCTGCCCGTTGGGGATGCGATCGGTGACGGCGGAGAACGCGCGACGCACCGCATTGCCCATGTCGTACACGCCGGGGACCTCGCGGGCGGCCATGCCGGCGATCTTCGCGACCACCGTCTCGTCCAGCGTGGTCACGCCGCGGTCGGTCTGCAGGGGGCCGCGCGGGGTCCGCTCCTGCGCGGCCGTCTGCTGCTGCTCGCGCTGCTTCTTCTGCTCGGCCTCGCGCTGCGCCGCCTCGCGCTCCTGCTGCTGACCGGTCTGGGGGATGGATGCGTTGGACATGTGTGCTCCTTCGGGACGCCCCGTTCGGACGGGGTCGACGGATGCGGACACCAGGAAGACGCCATGGGGAGCGGAATCCTCACGCCCCAGTATCTGTGACCTCGGTCACCGGGTGTGGGCGTTCGTGCCCGCAGGATCGCTGCGCTCCGCCTCCAGCAGGCGCGAGAGAGTGGAACGGCCGAGCGCCGCCATCGTCCGATTCGAACGGTCGTAGTACCAGACCAGACCGATGGCCTGCGCGAACGCCCAGGCGGCACCGCGCTCCCACTCGAGCGACGAACATCCCATCCGCGCCCGCAGCCGTGTGCGGCGTGAGGCGTCGAGCAGGTGCCAGGCGGCCACGAGATCCAGCGCGGGATCGGCCGGGCCGGAGCCGCCGGCATCCAGCACCCCGGTGAGCCGCCCGCCCGCGACGAGCAGGTTCGCGGGGATGAGGTCGCGATGGCTCATCACGTCCGCGCCGGCGCGCTCCAGATCCCGTCGGCGCGACCAGAGCTCACCGAGCTCCCGCACGGGCAGTAGGTCGCGGCTGCGTCGGAGGCACTCCTGGACCCAGTCGTCGTGGGTCGCGAGGTCGCCCCCGCGCCCGGTGCCGGAGAAGCTGCGGCCCTGCGTCCGGGCGCTGCGCAGCGCGGTCAGGAGAGCGGCGAGGTCCTCGGCGAAGGCGTCCGAGGCCGCGACGGTGACCGGCCCGGCGACGGTGCCGGGGATCCAGGTCTGCAGCGAGAAGGGCATCGGGAACTCGGGGGAGGGATCTCCGATCGCGAGCGGCTCGGGCGTGGGGAACGGGCTGATCCGGGCGAACTCCGCCATTGCCCGGTGCTCGGCCTCGAGCGCCGCCCGGGCCGTCGTGGGGTCGGAGGCCACGATCGGGAACCGCGCCGCGAGATCCGGGCCGACGCGGAGGACGTGGCTCGTGGTCGCCGCGCTCTGGACCCGTCGGACGTCCGCAGGGACGAGGTCGGGCAGGAGCGGGGAGAGCAGGCGCACGGCGACCTCGAGGGGGAGGTCGAGCTGGTCCTCGTGCATCGCCATCGGGCGAGCCTATGACGGGCCCGGGCGCGCGACACGGGCTTTTCGCGAGGTCCCCGCCGCCGCCGATGACGAGCGCCGTGTCTGTATCGTCTGCCCACGATCAAGGGACGAGCGGGAGGCGGCATGATGACGGACGAGATCCCGGGGACCTCCGTGAACCTCGGCCAGCTGGAGGCGATGGTCGCGGTGATCGACCACGGCTCCTTCACCGCGGCCGCCGACGTCCTGCAGATCTCCCAGCCCTCCCTCTCCCGCCGCATCCACACGCTCGAGGCGACGCTCGGGATCCGCCTGTTCCTCCCCGTCGGCCGGGGGCGGGAGCTCACCGCGGAGGGCCGCGGGGTGGTCGCGGCCGCGCGCCGCACCCTGGTGGAGCTGGCCGCGGTCGAGGCGATGTCCCGTTCGGCGCGGGCGCTGACCACCGGGATGCTGCGCGTGACCGGGCTCCCCTCGCTCGTCGCGACCGAGCTGCCGGCGCACCTGGGCCGCTTCCACCGCGCACATCCCGGGGTCCGGGTGGAGGTGACCACGGTCGATGACGCCGAGGAGCTGCTGGAGGCGCTCCGGGTGGGACGGGCGGATGCCGCCATCGGAGTGATCGACCGGGCGCCCGACGACCTCGCCGTGATCCCGCTGCCGGCCCAGGGGTTCGCCGCCGTGCTTCCCGCGAGCGCTCGCGAGGTCGGGGACGAGGAGCCGCTGACCGCCGGCGACCTGGCCGGGCGGACCCTGGTCACGGTGCCGCGCGGCACCTCGATCCGCCAGCTCACCGAGGAGGTCCTGCGCGGCCTCGAGGCGGATCCGCCGCGCAGGATCACCACCACGCAGCGCGACAGCCTGGTGCCGCTCGCCGTCGCGACCGATGGGGTGACCGTCGTGCCCGAGGTGCTGGCCCTGACCGCGCCCGCCTTCGGCGGCCGCTCCGTGCCGCTGCGCACCCCGGTGCGGCGCAGCCTCGGCATCCTCCATCGGCCCGACGAGCTCCCGAACCCGGCGCTGCACGGATTCCTCGACCTCGTCCGCGGCTCGGCGCTCGAGTGACCTGCCTGGATGCTCATCCATAGATCCACTGCATGGATCCGGCCCTGTGCGCTATTGGAGTTCGGGGCGCGGCCCGTGCTCCCCTGGACGGCGGACCAGTGCCGAGGACCAGGGGAGGACTCACGCAGATGGAGCACGCTCCGAGCAGTCGCCGTCCCGCGCGCCGAGCACCCACCCATGCCCGCCCGCGCACCCGTCGGCCGCTGGCGTACCGGTGGGGCCGGATCACCGCCGTGCTCGCCGTCGTGGGCGCGCTCGCGCTCGCCGTCGGGCTCGCCGGGACCATGACCCATCTGCGAGGCAACCTCACCACCGCCCCGCTGCGCGCCGGGGCGGACCATGCGCCGCGCGAGGAGCACGGCGCGGTGAACATCCTGCTGCTGGGCTCGGACAGTCGTGACCTCGTCGAGCAGTCCTACGGCGAGGGCGACGGCTCCCGCCGCAGCGACGCGATGGTGCTCGCGCATCTCTCCGCCGGCGACGACCGGATCGACGCGGTGCAGCTGCCCCGCGACACGCTCATGGACCTGCCGACCTGCGACGATACCGGCCGGGGTACCTTCTCCGGCGGGCCAGGGATGCTGAACTCCGCGCTGAACTTCGGCCCCGCCTGCTCGGTCGCGGCGGTCGAGGAGCTGACAGGGGTCCGGGTGGACCACTTCGTGGAGCTGGACTTCGAGGGCTTCATCGCGATCATCGATGCGCTGGACGGCGTGAGCGTCTGCCTGCCCGAGGCCCTCGAGGACCCGTACGCGGAACTGGACCTGCCGGCCGGCGAGCAGGTCGTCGACGGCAGGGACGCCCTCGCCCTGGCCCGCACCCGGCACGCGGTCGGCGACGGCAGCGACATCGCCCGGCTCGGGCATCAGCAGATGGTGATGTCCGCGCTGGTGCAGGAGGCGACCAGCTCACGTACCATGTCCCGCCCGGATCGGCTCTACTCCTTCCTGGACGCCACCACCTCCTCGCTCACCGTCGATCCGGACCTGAGCCGGATCTCGGACCTGGCGGCTCTCGGGCAGCGGGTCTCCGCCGTCGGGCCGGAGCGCGTCACCTTCATGACGATGCCGTGGGAGCCGGCTCCCGGGGATCCCAATCGGGTCGTGCCGTCCGCGGAGGCGACAGGGGTGTTCGAGAACATCGCCGCTGACGCACCGATCGCGGCCGAGGAGGACCCGGCCGAGGAGGGCCCGGCCGACGAGACGCCGTCCACCGCGGTGCCCTCTGCTGCGGAGCCGTCCTCGGCCGCGAGCAGCTCCTCAGCACCGGCGGAGCCGTCGGCGTCGGCGTCGGCGAAGGCGACGGTGCGGACGGCGGATACGGACCTCTGCGCCGGCTGAACCGGTGGAGGTGCCCCAGGCCGCGGTCGTCCTCGAGGAGGGCTTCTGCTCGAGGGCCCCGCGCGGCATACTTCAGCGCGAAGACGTCGCCGATGGCGCCCGATGAGAGGAACCCTCATGTCCTTCCAGGCTTATCTGGACACGATCGAGGACCGGACCGGGCTCACGCCCCGCGCGCTGCTCGACCTCGCGAAGGAGCGCGGCTACGACGATCCCTCGGTCAAGGCCGGGGTGATCCTCGAGTGGCTGAAGACCGACTACGGCCTGGGGCGCGGCCACGGCATGGCCCTCGTGCACGTGATCAAGAAGGGGCCGACGATCGACGCGAAGCATGTCGGCACCGACGGCTCCCACCGCGACGAGAGCGACACCCTCTGGCTCGACGGGAAGGCGACGAAGCCCGCCTGAGCGGACTCAGCGCTTTTCCGCCCGGGGGCGGATGACCGCAACGTAGAGCAGGGACATCACGGCGAGGAAGCCGAGACCCACCAGCAGTGCCGTGTGGTACGCGGGCTGCCAGACCATGATGCCGAAGGTGAAGGCGATGAACGCGATCGCGAAGAACTGCCCGTAGGGCCACAGCGGCACCGGGAACTCGAGCGCCGCGCGCTCCTCGCGGCCCATGCCGCGACGCGAGGCGACCTGCGCGAGCAGGATCATCAGCCACACGAAGATCGTCGCGAAGGTCGCGAGCGACGCGACGATCGTGAACACCGCCTCGGGCAGCGCGGCGTTCAGCACCACGCCGACGATGAGGACCCCCAGCATCGCCACGGTGGTGACGACGGGGACGCCCTTGATCGTGCGGGAGAAGGCGTGCGGGGCCAGGCGCTGTCGCGCCATCCCCGAGACCACCCGGCCGGCCCCGAACAGGTCCGCGTTGATCGCGGAGAGCGCCGCGGTGATCACCACGATGTTCAACAGCGCCGCCGCCCAGTTCACGCCGAGGGTGTCGAAGATCTGCACGAAGGGCGACTGCTCGCCGGTGATCTCCCGCCAGGGGTTGATCAGCAGGATCACGCCGATCGCGAGCACGTAGAACAGCAGGATCCGCACCGGGACCGTGTTCACCGCCTTCGGGATCGCGGTGCTCGGATCCTCCGCCTCGGTGCCGGCCACGCCGATGATCTCGGTGCCACCGAAGGCGAACAGCACCAGGATGAAGGCGCTGATCATGCCGCCCGCGCCGTGCGGGAAGAAGCCGCCGTCGGCCGTGAGGTTCGCCAGCGGGTTCCCGCCGCCGGCCTCGCCGAGGCCGAACACCAGGATCGCCGAGCCGCCGAGGATCATCGCGATCACCGCGGCGACCTTCACGATCGTGAAGACGAACTCCAGCTCGCCGAACCACCGCACGCTGGCGAGGTTCGCGGCGCCCACGATCAGCAGGGTGAGCGCCACCCAGATCCACTGCGAGGTGTCCGGGAACCAGAAGCGCATGTAGATCGCGATCGCGGTGAGGTCCGCGAGGCACACGATCAGCATCTCGAAGGCGAACATCCAGCCGGTGATGTACCCGGCCCAGGGGCCCAGGAAGCGGCGCGTGTACTCGGCGAAGGAGCCGGAGATCGGCATCCGCACCGCCATCTCGCCGAGCGCGCGGAGCATGAAGTACACGACCGCGCCGCCGAGCAGGTACACCAGCAGCACCGACGGTCCCGCGGCTTGGATCGCGCCGGCGGAGCCATAGAACAGGCCCGTTCCGATCGCGGAGCCCAGGGCGATGAAATGGAGGTGTCGCGCCTTCAGGCCGGGCCGGCGACGCGTGGTCGCGGTGTCGGTCGAGGGCTGCGTGGTCGTGCTCATCGTGGGGAATGCTCCGGAACGCTGTGACGGCGGCACTTCTTGTGCCTCTGACACGGTACGGCCGGCGAGCCCGGAGTGGCGACGTGTGAACCGCCACGTCGGGGCGGAGAGGGTCAGGAGGTGCTGCCCGCCATGCTCGAGCGAGGCAGCGGCACCATTCTCTGCACGACCGGCGGGACCTCCCGGGATCCGCTCTCCGGCCCGCCGAGTTCACCACGACCACCATCGGCAGCGGCGCGCTGCGCGGCTACGCGCTCACGCTGCACCAGGGGGCCGCGGGCGCCGGCGTGCACGTCGCACACATCCCGCTGTTCGCCGGGATCGGGAATGGAGGGCCCGCTGCCGAGCCCGACGCCATCGCCCAGCGCCTCTGGCTCGAGCACACCGAGCGCGACGGGGCCGAGCGCGTCGACGACGCCCTGTGATCGGGCATCAGGGCTGCGGCCTCGGGGAGCTGGTCGGTCGCTGACACCTTCTGAGACTCTCCGTCGTGGGTGGGAGCCTCCGGCGCGGGTCAGGTGGTGGCGCCGTCATCCTCGGAGGCGGCGGCCGCCCAGAAGACGTCGTAGCGGTAGACGGGCTCCCCGGCCTCGGTCTCCTCCTCGCCGCGCTCCGCCCGCCCGGCACCGGCCTCCTCGAGGCGCCCGATCATCGCGCTGATCTCGGAATACAGCGCTTTCGACTCGGTGCGGGTCATCCTCACCCGGCGGTGGCCGAAGTTCGCGGGCCACGGTCGAGGATCGCCTTCGGGCGGTGCGGGGATCGCGAGGGCGCGGCTGATGTCTGCTGCGAAGTTCTGCATCATCGTCCCGCCCAGCGCGGCGTCCGGCTGACCGGTCATCTGCAGCCCGTCGGTGCTGGCGCGCCACGGGCGCTGACGGCCATCGGCCGATGGAGCCTGCTCCACCAGGCCCAGAGCCGCGAGGCGACGCAGGTGGTAGCTCATCGCCGACGGGGTCAGGCCCACCAGTGCGGCGGCGTCCGTGCTGGTCAGGGTGTTCCCGTTCCAGAGCTCCTGCAGCACTCGCCAGCGGGCCGGATGGCTGACCGCGCGCATGCGGTCGTGGTCGTCCAGCAGAGGTGGGGGATCGAGGGGCATGCGGGCCATCGTAGGCCGAGGGCGGAACTTGTCGCCGAGGATCTGAAGCATTACCTTCACAACTGTGAAAGGAATACTTCAGAGATCGAGGTGGGCATGGGCCCGATGACTCCGCCGCTGCGGCGCAATGCCCGCTTCCAGTTCCTGTGGGCCGGCGCCGCCTGCACCACGCTCGGCACCGAGATCAACCGTGTCGCGCTGCCGCTGACGCTTCTCGCGCTGACCGGCAGTGCCGCGCGCGCCGGGCTGGTCGCCGCGACCCTCACCGCCGCGATGCTGCTCGCGCAGATGCCCGCGGGGATCTGGGTGGACCGCCACGACCGTCGGCGCATTCTCCTGATCGCCCAGGCCGTCCAGGTGCTCAACGCCCTGGTGCTGCTCGCAGGACTGCTCGCCGGCTGCGCGGGCCTGGCCGGATTCCTGGTGTTCGCCGCCGTCGACGGGCTCTGCCAGGCCTTCCTCGGACCGGCCCGACAGGTCTCGATCCGCGCCGTGGTCCCGACCTCCCAGCTGCGCGGCGCCTTCGCCCAGGAGGAGGCCCGCTCCCACGCCGGGCGCGTGGCGGGTCCCGCGATCGGAGGCGTGCTCTCCGGGGTGGGGCTGCTCGCGCCCTATCTCGTGATGGCCGTGAGCGTGGCGGCGGCGTGGGTGTTCGCGGTGCTCGCCAAGGTGCCGAGGCGTCCGGAAGAGGGCGAGGGAGCAGATGGTGAGGGCACTCCCGCCGCCTCGAAGGAGCCGGAGACCTCCGAGGCAGATGAGGTCAGCTCGCCCCGCCCCGGCATGCTCGCCGAGGCCCGGGACGCCCTGCAGTGGCTGCTGGCCCGACGTGGGCTGCGGGAGATGACGCTGGTGCTCATGGCGATGAATCTCTGCGGTGGCGCCGTCACGCTGTCGCTGATCGTGCACATCCGCGCGCTGGGAGGGACAGCGACGCTCACCGGCTTCGTGCTCACCGGGATCGGTATCGGTGGCCTCCTCGGCGCTCTGGCCTCGGGATGGCTGACGGGGAAGGTGGCGGTCGGGCGCCTGGCCGTCGGGGTGCCGGCCGTGCTCGGCCTCTGCCTGATCCTCGCCGCTCTGCCGTGGGAGCCCTGGTGGCCGTTCTTCCCGATCCTGGCCTTCAGCCTGGTCACCCCGGCCCTGAACGTCGCCGCCGGGGCGGTGATCTCGGAGCTGGTGCCCGCCGGAATGCTCGGTCGCATCGGCGCGCTCCTGGGGGTGGCGAGCATGGCCTTGTCCCCGCTCGGGCCGCTGATCGGGGGCCTGCTCGCGGGGCGCTTCGGCGGCGGGTGGGCGCTGGTCGTGGCGGGCGCCGGATTCCTGCTGACCGCTCTCGCCGGCGCGCTGAGCCCCATCCTGCGCCGGTTCACGGCGTCGCCGTGACCTGGCGACCGGCGCCGTCGTCCCAGCCTGCCTCTAGGATTCCTCTCGCCGCACAGGGCTGCTGATCGGAGGAGCAGATCGTGACCAGGACCGATCGTCTGCAGCTGGACCCGCCGAGCGCGGTGGACCTCGCCGACCTCCACCGCCTCTACTCCGATCCCCGCACCTGGACGCATCTGCCCAGCGGGCGCTTCGCCGACCTCGGCACGACCCGCGACGCGCTCGAGAACTGGCTCGACGACTGGCGCGAGCAGGGCCTCGGCGCCTGGATGGTGCGCGAGGACGGGGAGGTCGTCGGGCACGGCGGCTGCGCGGTACGGCAGGACGCCTTCTGGAACCTCGGCTACCGCTTCGCGCCCGAGGCGCAGGGGCGGGGGCTCGCGACCGAGGTCGCCCGGGCGGCGGTGGCCGCGGCGCGGGAGGCGCGGCCGGAGCTGCCGGTGGTCGCCTACCTGCTCGAGCACAACCGGGCCTCCGCCGCCGTGGCCGAGAGGGTGGGGCTCTCACTGCGCCACCGGGGCCCGGACGCCGGGAACCCCGACCCGTCGGCCGTGCGCCTCGTGCTCGCGGACCGGGCGCTCGGCGACCAGGAGCTCGCCGCGACGATGCGGTGAGCGGCGGGCCGTCAGGACGCCGCGACGGCGGCGATCTCCGGCTCGACGAGCTCCTCCTCGGGCGCCTCGTCGGGTGCGGCCTCCGCCGGCCGGGGGAGCGGGCGGCGCAGCCCCCAGGCGACCACCGTCAGGCACAGCACGCACACCGCCGCGACGGCCGCGAGCCCGCCCGGGTACGGCAGCACCGGCGTGAGCGCGGCCAGCAGCGTCGGCAGCAGGAAGCCGAGATAGGCGAGGGAGTAGTAGACGCCCGTGATCCCCGCGAGCTCGCGCGGTGAGGCGAGGGACTGCGCGATGACCAGGCCCGCCACCACGCACACCCCGTAGGACGCGCCGAGCAGCGCGGCGACTCCCACCACGAGGACGGGGTGACGGAGGTCGGCGGCGACCGCCGCGAGGATCATCCCGGCGCTCATTCCGGCCATGCCCACGACGAGCGCGCGACCACGGGTGAGTCGGTCGATGAGGCCCACCGTCCCCTGCGCGAGCGCGCCGATGCCGAGGGTGAGCACGGTCAGACCGGTCGCGTAGATCGTCGCGGCCTCGCCGATCTGCGCCTCGACGGTCTTGGGCAGGATCGCGTAGGCGACCCCGGCGGCGGCGAACACCCACGGCCCGGCCGGCAGCACGAGCCTCACGAAGAGGGGATGCCCGACCGACGGGACCCGCAGGTCCTCCCGCAGCGCCCCGCGGGCCCGCAGCTCCCGCGGCAGGCTCTCCGGCGCTCGGAGCAGCGCGATCCCGGCGAGCAGGCACAGCCCGAGATGGACGAGGAAGGGCAGCCGGCCGGGCAGCGGCGCCCACTGGGCGAGGCTGCCGGTCACGCCCGCGCCGATCGCGAAGCCGAGGGTGAGGGTCATCGAGGAGCGGCGCGCCCCGGCCGTCGGCGCCGCGCGCGGGTCGTGCGGGGCGGAGGAGAGCTCCTTGATCCAGGTCGAGCCGACCGACATGCCCACCCCCACCCCGATGCCCGCGAGCACGCGACCGGCGCAGAGCAGCACGAAGCTCGTCATGCTCGCCGCGAGCAGCATGCTGCCGAGCGCCGCGGCGAGGAGGCCGACGATCGCGAGCGGGCGGCGGCCGTGGCGGTCCGAGAGCCCCGCGGCCAGCAGCATCCCGGGTATCAGGCCCACCACGTACATCCCCAGCAGCAGGTTCGCTTGCCACGGGGCATAGCCCCCGACGGTCTCGTACACGTGCAGCAGCGGCGTGAAGTGGTTGCCGCCCCAGGCGAGGACGAAGCCGGTTGGAGCGACGGCCAGCCAGGCGGGGATGCGGGAGCGGCTCGCTGCGTCCCTCACTCCGCCACCACCGCGTAGCTGTCGTGCCCGGTGCGCAGGTGGCGGTCGATCATCTCGCGGAAGCCGGCGACGTCGCCGCTCGCGACGGCGCCCGTGAGCTCGACGTGCTCACGGTGCAGGGCGGGCAGATCCGCGGCGGGGGAGAGGACCGCGAGGTGCGTGAGACGGAACAGGCGCGGCCCGAGGGAGCGCAGCACCTCCTCGACCACGCGGTTGTCGTCGTGGGATGCGAGGGTGAGGTGGAAGGTGTAGTCGTGGACCGCGAACTCTGCAGGGCTGTCTGCGGTGGCCTGCTGGGCCGCGAGCACCGGGGCGAGGGCCGCGAGCAGTCCCTGCCGCCGGGCCGGGTCCGGGGCGATGCGGGAGACGGCGTGCCCCTCGAGCATCGCGCGGACGGACAGCAGCTCGTCCCGCTCGCGCGCCGTGGGCGTGGTGACCAGGGCGCCCTTCTTCGGGATCAGCCGCACCAGCCCCCAGGCCTCCAGCTGCAGCATCGCCTCGCGGGCCGGAGTGCGGCTCGCGCCGTGCTCGGCGGCGAGGTCGACCTCGCGCAGCAGCTCGCCCGGCTCGATCGCACCCTCGGTGATGCGCCGGGCCGTCGCGGCAGCGATCTGCACCGCGAGCGGCCGGTTCTCGCGGGTCTCGAGCCAGGGGAGGGTCGGGGTGCGCATGGCGGAGACTCTAATGCATGCATCAATGGATGCAAGTCGGCGTCCGGTAGGTGGTGCGTCCGGCCGCGCGGTGCGACCGGCGCCGGCTCGCGGTCGTTCCACCGCGCTCCTGCCCGAGGTGCGGTTCACTGGAGGCATGAGGGACTGGACCGCCACCGCCGAGGCCTACGACCGCTCCTTCGCGACCCTCTGCGACGGCACCGCCGCACGGATCCTCGCCGATCTGCCGGACGGGGACCTGGTCGACATCGGCTGCGGCACCGGTCTCCTCGCGGCGCAGGCGGAGCGGGAGGGGCGCTCGGTGACGGCGCTGGACGCCGACGCCTCCATGGTCGAGGCCGCTCGCGGACGCCTGCACGGACGGGTGCGGCGAGCGGCGCTGCCCGAGCTGCCGCTCGAGGACGCGGGTGCCGACGCGATCGCGGCGAACTTCGTGATCAACCACGTCGGCCGCCCCCGTGCCGCGCTCGCCGAGCTGCACCGCGTGCTGCGCCCCGGCGGACGTCTCGCGATGACTATCTGGCCTGCCGGCGGCGCGAGCTGGAGCATGCTGCTCGGCGAGATCTTCGACGACTCCGATGCAGTGCTCCCTCCTCCCGAGAGGCTGCCGGCCGACGAGGACTTCCTCCGCTCCGCCGACGGGCTCGCCGCTCTCACCCGAGAGGGCGGGCTCGACATCGAGCAGGCCTGCGACCTGACCTGGGAGTGGCGGATCCGCCCCGAGGATCTCTGGGCCGGGCTCGCCGCAGGGATCGCGACCCCGGGAGCGGTCCTCCGCGCACAGACGCCGCAGATCCGCGCGCGGATCCGCGAGGTCTTCACCGCGCGCACCGAGGAGCTCACGGACGCCGACGGCGTTCTGCTCTTCGCCGTGCGCGCCGCCTACGTGCTCGCCGTACGACCCCCGGGCGAGGAGGTCTGAGTGATGGCCGCGGCGTTCATGCGGGATCCTCCATCCGGTCGCGCAGCACGTCGAACTCGCAGCCCGGCGCGTCGGGGTCGAAGCCGTGCTCTAGCAGCCAGCGCGCGGCCGTGAGGCTCCGCAGCGACCACCACGCGCGGAGTATCCCGCGGTCCACGTCCCCGCCGTAGCCGGCCAGCAGATCCTCCAGCCGCTCCTCGTGCCCGAGGGTGAGGATCGCGAGGTCGAACAGTGCGTCCCCGGGCGCCCCCTCGGACCAGTCGATGATCCCGGTGACCTCGTCCCCCTCGACGAAGACGTGCGTGATCTGCAGATCGCCGTGGATGAACACCGGATCCCAGGGCCGCAGCGCGGCACGGGCGATGTCACGGTTGCGGTGGATGACCTCGGCGGGCAGGGGTGAATGGGCGAGCAGCCAGGCGCACTCGCGCTCGAGCTCCTCACCGACCTCGGCGACCGTCCGGCCGCGCGCGGGCGGGGGAGGGGCGTCGTGGAGTCTGCGCAGCGCCCGGCCGGTCGCGGCCCAGGCGGCGGGCGTCGCCTCCGAGGGCGCGCCCAGCACGCCGAGCGCCGTCCCGGGAACGGCGGCGAGGGCGAGCACCGGCCCCTGATGCCACAGGACCTCCGGTGTGGGGACCGGGGCCAGCGCCATCGCCGCCTGCTCAGCCCTCGCGTGGGTGGGATCGCCATCGACCTTCAGGAACACCTCGCCCACGCGCAGCGTGGCGCGCTGGCTGTGCGCGACGACCACCTCGACCTCGTCCATGGCGACCATCCTCCCTGTTCGGGGAGCGGGCGTCATCGGAATTTCCTCCGGGAGGCCGGCGGTCGGGATCCGGTGCGGGACTGACGGCGAGCCCCATGCCCCGGGCCGTTGTGCCGTGCACGCTGATCCAGGGGGCCGACGGACCGACGTCGGCCCCCTCGAATCGCTCGCGGGCCCGGCGCTCAGCCGGGACGCCGGGGCAGCTCAGAGTGCGTAGGCGTACTGCTCGAGGAACCGCGGGGCGGCGCCGAGAGCGCGGGAGGCGTGATTGGCCCAGGAGGGGTCGCGCAGCATCTCGCGACCCACGAGCACGGCGTCCGCCTCACCGGAGGTGAGCAGCTCCTCCGCCCGCCGGGCATCCTTCACGCGGCCGACGGCGCCGACGGCGACCGAGGTGTCCCGGCGCAGTCGCGCCGCGTACCTGGTCTGATAGTCCTCGTCGTGGGGGATCGGCACCACGTCGTTCCCGCCGGAGGAGGCGTCGACCAGGTCCACGCCGTGCTCTCCCGCCCAGGCGACCAGCTGGGCGGACTGCTCGTAGGTCCAGCTCTCGCGGGAATCCTCGGGGTTCTCCTGGACCCAATCGGTGGTCGAGATGCGCATCAGCACCGGCAGCTCCTGCGGCCACACCGCACGGACCGCGTCGATCACCTCGAGCACCAGGCGGGCGCGGCCGGCGAGGTCGCCGCCGTACTCATCGGTGCGGTGGTTGGTCAGCGGGGAGAGGAAGGAGTGCAGGAGGTAGCCGTGCGCGGCGTGGATCTCCGCGACCTGGAAGCCGGCCTCGAGCGCGCGGAGGGCGGCGTCGGCGAAGGCGCGGACGACCGCGGCGATGTCCTCACGGGTCAGCTCGTGCGGAACCGGACCGCCGGGGAAGGCGACGGGGCTCGCGCCGTAGGGCATCCAGCCGTGCTCGTCGGTGCCCAGCCAGTCGCCGCCCTCCCAGGGGCGGCCGGTGGAGGCCTTCCGGCCGGCGTGGGCGAGCTGGATGCCCGCGACAGCCCCCTGGGCGCGGATCGCGGAGGCGATCCGGGAGAAGTCCGGGATCTGCGCGTCCTCCCACAGCCCGAGGTCGAAGGGCGAGATCCGGCCCTCGGGTGCCACGCCCGTCGCCTCGAGGACCACCATGCCCGCCCCGCCGGCCGCCCGGGCCGAGTAGTGGGCGAGGTGGAAATCGGTGGGCCGACCGGCCGTCGCGGGCTCTGCCGCTGCGCTGTAGGTGCACATGGGCGACATCCACGCGCGGTTCGGGATCTCGAGGCCGCGGAGCTGGAGCGGGGTGAACAGGGTCGTCACGGGAGGTGCCTCCGGAGGGATCGACGGTAAGTACGAAGGGTGCCGTACTACGCTGACGATAGTACTCTCGAGGTCACCCCAGGGAACGTCATCGCGTGGAACCAGGAGGAGACGGTGCGCACACTGCCCCACCCCGATGCCCAGGAGATCGCCCTGGACCAGGTGCTCTCCGCGCTCGCGGACCCGATCCGTCGGCGGATCGTCACCCAGCTCGCCGGCGGGCACGACGATCAGGCCTGCATCGCCTTCGACCTCCCGGTCACCAAGTCGACCTCCACTCACCACTTCCGGGTGCTGCGTGAGGCGGGGGTCATCACGCAGCGCTATCGCGGCACCGCCATCCTCAACTGCCTGCGCGACGAGGACCTCGATGCCCGCTTCCCCGGCCTGCTGGGGGCGGTGCTCGCCGCTGAGACGGAGCCTTCCGGAGCACCTGCGGGCGATTCCTGAGGCACCACGCGCCGCGCGCCGGTGAGGGACGGACGCGGTGCGCGGATCCGGGCGAGGGCGCCCAGCAGCAGGACGAGAGCGGCCAGGCCGCTGAGCGGTGACGCGCCCGCCAGGAGCAGCACTCCAAGACCGGCCAGCCCCAGCCCGATCGCCTGCGCGGTGCGGCGGGTCTCTCGCGTCGGCCGCACCGGGCGCTGGCTCTCGAGCGGGCCGAAGAGCCAGGCCGCGGTCGCGGTGAGCGCGATCGAGGCGATCAGCCACTGCGGCCGGTCCAGCCACCACTCGACGCTCGAGAGCTCCGGCAGGTCGAGCACGCCCCAGTGCGCCATCAGCAGCGCCCCGCCCGCCAGCAGCAGCAGCGCGGAGAGGTTCCATAGGTAGAACGTCATCGTGCGGGCGGTGACGAAGCCGGTCACGGCCGCGATGCGCGGGCGCTCGGCGAGGGCGCGGAGCTGGGGCCTGACCAGAGTGAGTGCGAGGGTCTGGGCAGTGCCGAGCACCAGCAGGGCGGTGGTGGGCGGATTGAGGTGCGCGATGAGGTCGGGATTCCACAGCCCGCTCGCGAAGGCGGTGAGCAGGGCGGCGGCTGCCGCGATGGCGCCCAGCAGTCGGGTGCGGCGGGAGAGGGCCTCGAGATGCCCGTCGGCCAGCAGGAAGCCCGCCTGCTGCAGCGCCAGCCAGACGAAGGCGAGGTTCGCGTGGCCGATCGCGTCGATCCCGGTCTGCGCGCGCAGCACGTCCACCACCACCGCGCCGCCGACGAGAGCGAGCAGGGAGGTCCATGGTGCCCGCGCATGGGCGCGCAGCAGCAGGGGAAGCAGCGCCTGCGCGCCAAGGAACACCGCCAGGAACCACAGCGGTTCGCGCCAGCGCAGCCCGATCTCGGCCAGCAGCTCCCCCGGGGCGCCTGCGGCGCCCACCGCGGCCAGCGCCACCACGACCGCGGCGACCGGCGCGAGCACCGGCACCAACAGGCGATGCACGCGGGCCGTGACGAAGTCCGTCGCGGAGCCGCCGCGCTCCCGCAGCCGGCGGTGCGCGATCGCGCCCGCGAAGCCGCTGACCACGAAGAACAGCGGCATCACCTGCAGCAGCCAGGTCAGCGGCGGATACCAGGCCGCGCCGCGCGTGGCGTACTCGAGCAGCGGGCCGGCGACGTCGAGGGTGACCGCGACCTGGAGTCCGTGGACGAGCATCACCGCCAGCACGCATAGCGCGCGGACCAGGTCGATGCCACGATCGCGGTGCGAACGCGCAGGTGACGCAGGGGTGGGGGACGGTCTCTGGGGTGCGAGAGCGATGACGGCCATGGGGCTCCTCCTCGGGTGATGCCGAGGAGGTTATGGACGAGGTGCCTCAGGTCGCGTCGCGCGCAGGTGCCGTTCCGCAGTAGCTCCCGGGAGCCAGGCGAGTGGTCCCTTCGGGTGATCCGAGCTGCTGTCCTGAGGTGCTGGTCCGAGCTGCTGTGCCGAGCTGCGGGTCCAGGCCGCGGGTCCGGGCGGTCAGCCCAGCGGCGAGACCAGGCCGTTGTCGTACGCGAAGATCACCAGCTGCACCCGGTCGCGCGCGCCGAGCTTCGTGAGCAGGCGACCCACATGGGTCTTCACGGTGTGGTCCGAGATGAACAGCTCCGCCCCCACCTCCCGGTTCGAGCGACCCTGCGCGACCAGCATCAGCACCTCCCGCTCGCGGTCGGTGAGCTGGGCGAGCACCCCGGCGTCACGCTGAGGGCGCGGCCTGCGCGCCGCGAACTGCTCGATCATCCGCCGCGTGATCCCGGGGGAGAGCAGCGCGTCGCCGGCGGCGATCACGCGCACCGCATGGACCAGCTCCTCGGGCGAGGCGTCCTTGAGCAGGAAGCCGCTGGCGCCGGCCTGCAGGGCGTCGTGGACGTAGTCGTCGATGTCGAAGGTGGTGAGCATCAGGATCCGTGGCCGGGGCGAGGCCGGGTAGCTCGGTGCCCCGATGCGGCGCGTCGCCTCGATCCCGTCCATCTCCGGCATGCGCACATCCATCAGGATCACGTCCGGGCGCAGCCGCGCCGCCTGGGCGACGGCCTCCGTGCCGGTCGTGGCCTGGCCGATCACGCGCACATCCTCCTGTGCGTCGAGCAGGGCCGCGAACCCGGCGCGCACCATGGCGGCGTCGTCGGCGAGGAGAACGGTGATCGTCATGAGGGCTCCTGGGGGTGGTCGGTGAGCGGGAGGACCGCGGTGACGGTCCAGCCCCCGTCCGGCTCGGGCCCATGCCGGAGGGTCCCTGCCAGCTGCGAGACGCGCTCCTGCATTCCGCGCAGACCGTTGCCGGAGCCCGGCGTCGCGGGCGCCGTCGAGGCGGTCACCCTCTCATTGTGCACGCGCAGCATCACGGCGCCCGGCTCGAAGACCACCTGCACGTCGATCGGGGCCCCCGGGGCGTGTCGCACCGCGTTGCTCAGCGCCTCCTGCGTCACGCGATACGCGGCCAGATCCACGGAGGCGCGCACGTGCCCGGGCGCCTCGTCCACGTGCAGCTCCAGCTCCGCGCCCGCGCGGCGGAAGCCCTCGACCAGCTCGGGGATCTCCGCGATGCCCTGCTGTGGTGCGAGCGGAGGGGCGTGGTCCTCGGTGCGCAGCACCCCCAGCAGGCGGCGCATCTCCTCGAGGGAGCCGCGGGCGCTGCGCGCGATGTCGTCGAACTCCGCCGCGGCCTCGGGGGAGAGATCGGGGATCCGGTAGCGGGCGGTGGAGGCCTGCACCTGGGTGAGGGCCGTGCTGTGCGCGACCACGTCATGCAGCTCGCGGGCGATCCGGGTGCGCTCCTCGACCAGCAGGCGGCGCGAGTGCTCCGCGGCGGAGACCTCCCGCTCGCGGTGCAGCTCCTCGCCCACGCGCAACCGGCTGCCCAGCAGCACTGCCACCAGGTACGCTCCCGCGCTGAGGGAGGCGGCGACGATCAGATCCGTGCCGGCCACCTCCCCCCGCCCCAGCAGCGGCGCGCTCAGCAGCGGGCCCAGGTGCCCGATCACGAGCGGTGCCGCCCCCGCCTTCCAGCCGTGCAGCGTGGTGATGACCAGCACGAACAGCGTGAACGCGATCATCGCGG
Source organism: Brachybacterium sp. (assembly GCF_036379615.1). Taxonomy (GTDB): domain Bacteria; phylum Actinomycetota; class Actinomycetes; order Actinomycetales; family Dermabacteraceae; genus Brachybacterium. Next base: position 86,605 of record NZ_DASVGJ010000009.1, on the reverse strand, counting down.
GCACCGACCACGGCCACGGCCAGGACGAAGGCCCCTCGCCGAGCGACACCAGCGGCAGGATCCAGACGGCGAGGCAGGCGAGGACGCTCGCGATGCGCGGGCGGGGGATGGCCAGCAGGGGCGCGGCGACCAGCGCCGCACCGAGCGGCAGGGCGAGCACGACGGGCGTGCCGTACCCGTTGGCGTGGATCGGCACCAGCACGCAGAACAGCGCCAGCGCGGCGATCCCCAGCGCGACCTGCACGGCGGTGGATCGCCGGCGGAGGCCGCCGGACGTCGGGTCGCCGGAGGCCCCGCCGACGGGGGCCGGGCCGACGGGGGCCGGGTCGACGGGGATGGGGCCGACAGGGTCGATCCCGGCGGGGCCGGTGCTGTCGGCGACCGCGGGCGGAGCTGTCGTTGAGCGTTTCACGGCTCGATGCTAGGACGGCGGTGCGCCGGGCACATCGCTCGGAAGTACCGTTTCCCGGGGTGCGGCCGCGACCTTCGGACGGAGCCGGAGAGGGGCGGGGGCGAGGCCGACGGCGTGCCCGCCACCAGTGGCCCGGTGCGTGCCCCGAGGCGGGGCGTGCCCCGTGGAGCCCGCGTCAGCCCTCCGTCGAGCGGGATGCCGAGGCGAGCAGGTGCGGGGAGAGGTTCGCGGTGAGCGCGGCCCGCCGACCGTCCGGATCCAGCGCCCGCATGCGCGCGAGCATCGCCTCGCCGAGGGCGAGCAGCTCGTCGTCAGCCGGATAGAGCTCCCAGGCGACCGACGGCAGCTCGATGCCGGTCACCTGCGCCTGCGGGAAGCCGGCCTCCGTGAGTTCCTCGCGCAGCTCCTGCGCGGTGTGGAAATGGCCGCCGGGGAAGCCCTCGCCCGGGTTCGTCCAGTCGCCGCCGCGCAGCACCGCGATCTCCTCCTCCGAGAGGCCCGCGCCGCCGTGCTGCAGAGAGCTGTCCTGGAAGCTGGACAGCCGGGAGATCGCCGAGGCCAGCAGCAGGCCGCCGGGGCGCAGCACGCGGCGCGCCTCGGCGAGGGCGGTGACGCGCTCCGAGCGGGTGGCGAGATGGTAGAGAGGTCCGCACATCAGGACCAGGTCGAACGAGGCATCCGTCTGCGTGAGCGCGCGGGCGTCGCCCAGCTCGGCGGCGAACGTCCCTTCGCGCGCAGCGATCTCGACCTGCTCCGGGACCGGATCCAGCATGGTCACGTCGTGGCCCTGTGCGGCCAGCCAGGAGGCGTGGATGCCGGTGCCGCCGCCCACGTCGAGGATGCGCGAGCCGGCGGGCAGGGAGGCGAGCTCTCTGCGCAGGCGTGCGGCCTCGATCTGGCCGCCGGCGGAACGGGTGGTCAGGCGTGCCGCCTCGTCGCCTCCGGCGTAGTAGCTCTGGATCTTGGCGTCGAGGGAGTCTGCGATGGGCACGGCGCGGTCGGTCATCGGCCCACTGTAGAGGCGCCCGGGGCGTCCTCATCATCGAGTATTCGGCGGCGCCCCGCCTGACGCGGCGGTCGTCCGCGGGGCGAGGGCGTCAGGGTGTCGCGAGGTCGAGCAGCGAGATCTCCAGCTGCTCACGATCGCGGTCGTCGAGGATCGCGCCCCACAGCGGGGCGCGCATGCTCCCGTCGGATGCCGCGATCACCAGGCGCACCACGGCCGGATCGAGCCCGTCGGCGTGGAGCTCCTCGCGCCACTGGGTCGCATCCTGCTGGGCGAGCTCGGCGAGTCCCGGCTCGAACATGAGGTGGGAGGCCAGGGCGATGGAGTCCCGCAGGCGGTGGAAATCGCCGGCGTCGGTGAAGCTCACGCGGACATAGGCACGGGTGAGCCGGCCGGGGGAGGGGGGCTCCGCCGCCGCGCTCGCGTGGACCTGGTCCCGGAACTGGGCCATGAGGTCGCTCGCCAGGGCGTGGAGGAGCACCTCCTTGCTGGGGAAGTGGTAGAGCAGGCCGCCCTTGGAGATACCCGCCTCGGTGGCGATCTCGGAGACCGGCACCGCCGTGCCTTTCCGGCCCACCAGGCGGATGGCGGTGTCGAGGATCAGACGCCGGGTGTCCTCTGCGCTGCGCCCTGCTGTGCGTGACATGGCCCCAGTCTCCCTGATCCTCGCCGCGCTCAGCGGGCAGAGGGCTCGGCAGCCCGGGTGTCGGGAGCGGGCGGTGTGGCCCGGGGGTCGGCGGCGGGTGCGGCGGTCCGGGTGTCGGGGATGAGGGTGAAGGCGATGACCGCCGCGATCACCATGACCCCGGCGGCGATCAGCGTGGTCACCTGCATCGCGGAGACGAAGGCGTGCTCGGCGGCGGCGAGAGCGTCGGCGTGGTCGGCGAGGACGGCCGACGCGGAGGAGAGCGAGTCCTGCGCGCGCGCCGCCACGGCGCCCGTGACATCCGCCGGGAGGGAGAGCCCGGAGCGGTAGAGCACGGTCATGACGGATCCCAGCACCGCGATGCCGAGGGCCACGCCCAGCTCGTAGGCCGTCTCTGCCACCGAGGCGGCGGCGCCCGCCTTGGCCGGTCGTACCGCGGAGACGACGGCGTCCACGCTGAGCGTCTCGGCGATGCCGATGCCCAGCCCGAGCGGGACGAGCGCGAGCAGCACCCAGCCGAGCTGTTCGCTGCTCTCGAGAGCCGCGAGCAGTCCGAGCCCCGCCGCCCCGATCAGCAGCGCGAGGGCGATCGCGCGTCCGCGTCCCAGCCGTGCGAGCAGGAACCCGACCAGCAGCACGGCCGCCATGGACGCGAGCGCGACGGGCAGCTGCGCGATGCCGGCCTGGAGCGGGCTGAGGTGGCGCGCCAGCTGCAGGTACTGCGAGAAGAAGAACAGCACGCCGCTGAGCGCGAAGACGGACGTGAAGTTGACCAGCACCGCGCCGCTGAAGGCGGGGTTGCGGAACAGGTCCACCTCGATCATGGGCGACTCCACGCGGCGCTGCCGGCGCACGAAGAGCACGCCTCCGAGGATCCCTGCGGCGATCGCGAGGACGGTGCCGAGGCCGGCGCTCCCGCCGGCGATCTGCTTGACGGTGAGGACGAAGGGGACCAGTGCGAGCATCGACAACGCGCTGGAGAGGAGGTCGAAGCGACCCGGAGCAGGGTTGCGGGATTCCGGCAGCAGCCACGCCCCGCCGATCAGCACCACCGCGATGACGGGGAGGTTGATGAGGAACACCGAGCCCCACCAGAAGCTCTCCAGCAGCGCTCCGCCCACCACGGGGCCGAGCGCGATCCCGCTGGCCGCCGCGGCGGACCACAGCGCGATCGCCCGGGTCCGCTCGGCGGGGTCGGTGAAGATGCTGCGGATCAGCGACAGCGTCGAGGGCATGATCGTGGCCCCGGCGATCCCCAGCAGCAGCCGCGCCACGATGAGCACCTCGGCCGACGGGGCGAACGCCGCGAGGGCAGAGGCCGCCCCGAAAGCGGTCGCGCCGAGCAGCAGCAGCCGCTTGCGCCCGATGCGGTCCGCGAGGTTGCCCATGGTGACCAGCAGCCCTGCCAGGGCGAGGGAGTAGATGTCCCCGATCCACAGCACCTGGGTGGCCGTGGGGGAGAGATCCGCCGTCAGCGCGGGCACGGCGAGATAGAGCACCGTGGCGTCGATGGCGAGCAGCAGCACCGCTCCCACCAGCACGGCCAGGGCTGCCCAGCGGCGCAGGGTGCTCATCGTGCTGCTCGTCGTGGTGCTCATCGTGCCGGTCATCGGAACTCCTCAGAACTAAACCGTCGTGCCGGTACAGTTTCGAAGTCATCGTGCCGAGGGTCAAGTCAGTGCGGCCGGTGCCACACTCGGTCCTGCCGTGGCGCGGACGAGGAGCGTCCGTCCGAGGAGCGCGCCTCACCCCCGTCGGGCCACTACTCCGTGAGCGGTCCTGTGCGGACCGACTCTGTGAGTGATCGCCAGCCTCTCGGCAGCGGTGTGGGTCCTAGGTCGCGCGGAGGAACCCAGCGACCCCAGTCCTCGTCGGCAGCCTCCCCGCCGCGCGCCAGGGAGTCCACGAGAGCCAGCCCGACCTCACGGATGCCCTCGGCCTCCTCGGCCGAGTAGACCCCCTGATCGGTGAACCATTCCAGTTCGTCCTCGTCCTTGAGGCCGACTGTCCAGCCCGCCGTTCCCGGCAGTCCCTCTGCGACGACATCGAGCGTCCAGTCCTGCGTGTCGTAGCCGATCGCGGTGCGTGTCCACGGCGCCTCGAGGTTGCCGTACCAGGACAGATTCCACTCGTGACCATCATGGAAGCGCCATATCGACCAGCACTGGCCTCGTCTGTGGACTCTCACCACCGTCTCCCCGTCCCAGACTCCGAGGTCGTACGAGCCATCCCACTCGGAATCAAGGACGTTGCGCCCTCGGGGGCCTCCTCGCGCTCCGGTGCGGGCGGCCTTTCCCGATCCTGATATCGATGCGACCACGATGGCTTCGTCATCGTCCCGGAGGACCACGCCCGACACGGCGAATCCCACCCTCGGGCCGTGGCCTTCCACGGGACGAATGCTCCGGAGCACCACTGAGCTGCCCACGCGGTGCGGCAGGGCCTCGGGTCCACGGTGGAGTGCGCGTACTGCGTCGGGCAGGGGGGTCTGATCGACGTCGTTGTGGGTCATCCGGCAAAGCTACGCGATCGGTCTGGGCCGTGCACGGATCCCGACTGCCGACCTCTGGACACGCGCGGGCTCCTCCCACGGCACAGGGGTCACGGTCCCCGTCTCCCAGTCGCGGCGGAGGATCGCGTAGGCGACCGAGACGAGCGGGGCCCCGCCCGCGATGGGCCAGGACTCGCGGTAGTGCGCCTCCTTCACCCAGCCGCAGCGCAGGAAGGTGCGGCGCATCGCGAGGTTGTCCTCGCGGGTCTGGCCCTCGAAGCGGGTCACCTCGGTGAAGTACTCGAAGACGTGGCGCGTGGCTGCGCCGAGGGCCTCGGAGCCCAGGCCCCGGCCGCGGAACTCCTCGGCCAGGCGCAGGTCGAGCATCGGGGTGGGGTCCTCGAGGTCCTCGAGCCGCAGCAGGCCGATGCGCCCCAGCTCCGCGTGCTCGAGCCAGAAGGTCTGCGTCTCGTCATTCTCGTAGGCGCCGTCGTCGATCGCTGCGGCCACCTCCTCGCGGCTGCGCCGCACCATGACGTGGAACGGGAAGGAGTGCGAGGCGAGGAAGGCGAGCAGCTCCTCGCGATCCGCACCGCGAGGAGCGAGCCTGCGCAGGGAGACTGCCGGGGCGGCGAAGGCGGAGGACATCGGGCCACCCTAGGGTGACCCGATCGCCCGCGCCCCTGAATAGTCGTGCCTCAGCTCGACGGCGACGGCCGGGGGTGGGGCACCTCCTCCGGCGCCGGTCGTTCCACGGCGAACTGGAAACAGCCGTGCTCGAGAGCGCGGATGTGCACGAGCGCGACGGCGGGGTCGGCGAAGGCCTCATCGATCGCACTGTCGAACCCGGCGGTGGCGTCTGCCGGGATCTCCAGCAGGGCGCCGCCGAGGAGTTGGCCTCGATCGTCGTAGCGACGCAGGGTGCGCAGCGCACCAGTCCGGGCGTGGGGATACTCCGCCATTGCTCCGGACAGCTCGGGGCCGGGGCACGGTTCCGCATGGACGAACACCGGTCCGACCTCGTCGTAGGCGCCCGGATCGACCTTGTGGGCCGCCGCCCAGCGCCGAAGCGGCGCGTAGCTGACCAGGGCGATGCGCTCGCCGGCCCGGGCGGAGCGGAGGCAGCAGCGCAGCGGGCTCCCCTCCGCATCGAGCGGAGCTGAGGGGTCGGCGACCACGAAGGGACGCAGGGCATTACCTGCATCGTCGCGGTCTCGGAGCTCCGAGAGGGCTGCAGGCGGGATCGCTCGAGGAAGGTACCTGGGCGGGGTCGGGCGAGGGGACGGCGTGGCGGCAGGGGCGGGGTCGGTGCGATCTCCGGTGTGCATCATGGGTCGAGCCTGGCGGTCATGGCCCGCGGCTGCCAGAAGAAATCGGACGACGTGGTCCCTCACGCCCTCCGTGGGGGTGCTCGAGCGGAGACCCGACGTCCCGGCTCCGCTGGCAACAGCCGGGTCGTCCTTGTCCTGGTCAGGCCCGACGGCGCATAGTGGTGCGATGAGCCAGACGCAGACGCAGAGTTCGGGCCCGACGATCGCTCCGATCCCCGAGGGACTGGCCGAACGCGCCGCCCTCCTCGGCGGCCCCGAGGGCGTGCTCACCGACGAGCAGATCACCGGCTTCGTCACCGCGCAGCTCGCCGACCGGGATCTCGACGGCAAGAAAGTGTGCCTGATCATCCCCGACGGCACCCGCTCCGTCCCGCTGCCCAAGGTGCTGCCCGCGATCCACGACGCGCTCGCCGGCCGGGCCGCCTCGGTCACGGTGCTGATCGCGCTCGGCACTCATGCCGCGATGGGCGAGAGTGCCATCGATGCGCTGCTGGGCGCGACCGAGCGCGGTGCGCAGGCCACCTATCCCGAATGGACCGTCGTCAACCACGCCTGGGACGACCCGGAGCAGATCGCGGACCTCGGTGAGATCTCCGCCGAGCAGATCGCCGAGCTCACCGGCGGGCTCCTCACCGACGTGCCCATGCGCGTGCAGATCAACCGCCTGTGCGTCGAGTCGGACGTCAACCTCATCGTCGGCCCCGTCTTCCCCCACGAGGTGGTCGGCTTCTCCGGCGGCAACAAGTACTTCTTCCCCGGCTGCTCGGTGCACGACGTCATCGACATCTCCCACTGGGTGGGCGCGCTCATCACCGCCAGCCGCATCATCGGCACCCTCGGCATCACCCCGGTGCGCCAGCTGGTCGACGCCGCCAGCGACCTCATCGGCGCGGAGAAGCTCGCCTTCACCATGGACGTGATCTCCGGCGGCCAGGACCTCAACGCCATCGCCTTCGGTGACCCGCAGGCCGCCTGGGCCGCGATGGCGAGGATCTCCGCCCAGACCCACATCACCTACGTCGACAAGCCCTACCAGCGGATCGTCGCGCTGGTGCCGGAGATGTACGACGACATGTGGACCGGCGCCAAGGGCTTCTACAAGTCCGAGCCCGTCTGCGCCGACGGCGGCGACGTGATCATCTACGCCCCGCACATCACCGAGGTCGCCGCGATGCACCCCGGCCTGCGCGAGATCGGCTATCACAACATCGAGTACTTCACGAAGCAGTGGGACCGCTTCAAGGACCACCCCTGGGGCGAGCTCGCCCACTCCACGCACGTGACGGGCCTGGGCACGTACGACCCGGAGACCGGGGAGGAGGAGCAGCGGGTGAACCGCTACTTCGCCACCTCCATCTCGCAGGAGGAGTGCGAGGCGTACAACGTCCACTACATGGACCCCGCCTCCCTCGATCTCGAGGCCCTGCGGAACGATCCCGACACCCTGGTCATCGACCACGCCGGCGAGGTGCTCTTCCGCCTGGCCTCCGAGCGTGCAGGAGCGGCGGGGGAGGGCGAGTGACCGCCACCCGGACCGCCCCGTCGGCCCCCGCCTCGCTGTTCTCGCCCGGCCATCCGGGCTTCGAGGTCACCGCGATGACGCCCGAGGCGCTGACCGGCGAGACCCTCGAGCTCGCCGATGCCGTCTCCGCCGAGCTCGCCGGGGTGCGACGCCTCGGCGTCGCCTACTCCGGGGGAGTGGATTCCGCGACCCTGCTGGCGCTCGCCGTACGGGCTCTGGGCGCCGAGAACGTCGTCGCCCTGCTCGGGGTCTCCCCGTCCCTCGCCCGCCGTGAGCGGCGGCTCGCGCACCAGGTCGCGCGCGTGATCGGGGCGGAGGTGGTCGAGGTCCACACCCACGAGGGCGAGAACCCCGACTACCAGAAGAACGACGGCACCCGGTGCTTCCACTGCAAGAACGAGCTGTTCACCCGCATCGGTGACGACGTGGTCGGCGCGCAGCGGCTGGACGCGGTCGCCTACGGCGAGAACGCGGATGACGCCACTCGCCACGACCGGCCCGGTGCCGGTGCCGCCACCCGCCACCAGGTGCTGCGGCCGCTCTCCGTCGTCGGACTGACCAAGCAGCAGGTCAGGGAGGTCGCCGGCGCGATGTCCCTGCCCGTCGCGGACAAGCCCGCCGCACCCTGCCTCGCCTCCCGCATCCCCTTCGGGGAGAGCGTCACCCCCGAGAAGCTGCGCCAGATCGACGACCTCGAGGACGCCGTCTACGAGCAGGGCTTCAGCGACTGCCGGGTGCGACACCACGGCGCCGTCGGCCGGATCGAGCTGCCCACGGGGGAGCTCGCCCGCGCCATGGAGCCCGAGATCCGTGCGGCGCTCGTCGCCGCCGGCAAGGAGACCGGGTTCCAGCACGTCACGATCGATCTGGACGGCATCCGCTCAGGGCTCTTCTCGCTGCAGATCGTGGGCAAGGGCGCCGGGTCGCATGGCTGAGGCCGCTGAGGGCTCGAGCGACCTCGCGCCGGGTGATCTCGCGCCGGACGATCGCGCACCGGCCGACGGGAGGATCGACGGCTTCCTCGACCTGGACCTCGACCGCGCCCGTCGCCGCGGAGCCCCCGAGGCGGTGCTCTGCGACGCCAAGAGCGTGGAGCAGGTCGGGGCGATCGCGGCGGAGTACGCCCGGCTGCACTCCGAGGGCCGGGATGGCCTCGGCCCGGTGCTGTTCACCCGCGCCGATGCCGCCCGCGCCGAGGCGGTGCTCGCCGCCCTGCCGGACGCCCTGCACGATCCCGAGGCACGCCTGCTCGCCTGGCCCGCAACGCCCCCGGAACCGGCCGGAGGCCTGGTCATCGTCGCCTGTGCCGGCACCAGCGACCTGCCCGCGGCCCGCGAGGCCGAGCTCACCGCCCGCTACCTCGGCCGCCCCACGACGCTCATCGCGGATATCGGGATCGCCGGGCTGCACCGGCTCCAGTCGCGCCTGCCCGAGCTGCGCCAGGCGGCCTGCGTGGTGGTCGCCGCCGGCATGGACGGAGCGCTGCCCACCGTGGTCGCCGGCCAGATCGCCGCCCCGGTGGTCGCCCTGCCCACCTCCGTCGGCTACGGCGTGGCCGAAGGGGGCCGCACCGCGATGCTCACGATGCTCTCCGCCTGCGCGCCCGGGATCGGCGTGGTCAACATCGACAACGGCTACGGCGCCGGCCACCTCGCCGCCCAGATCGCGCGGTGGGCGCCAGCGGGCGAGGACTCCGCAGTGCAGCAGTGCTCCGCTGTGCGGTAGTGCAGTGCAGCGGCACCACGACGCAATGCCGAGGTGTCGCCCGCGAGCCGGGGCCGGCTCGTGTTCCCTCGACCGTCGCAGGCCGTTCACTCCCGCCACGCTGAGACGTTCGAGCCGTCTCGTAGCGTTCCGTGCGCACATGTCGCACAGACCGCTCTCCGAGAGGCACCCTCCTGATGCATCGTGATCCCGCCGTCCCGTCGGCCCCGACGCCCCCCGAACCCTCCACGGATGCCACCGAGCTGCCCGCGCGGCGCGGCTTCCTGCGCGGAGCGGGACTGGCCGGTGCCGGCGCCCTCGGGGCCGCGGCCCTCGGCGCAACCTCCGCCGTGCACGCGGACTCGGGAAACGGCAGGAGGCCGGGGAAGGAGTCCGGCAGGAGGCCCGGCAAGGACGGCTACGTCTGGCTCTCCGGCGACCACCACCTGCACAGCCAGTACAGCAACGATGCGATGTTCCGGATCGAGGACCAGGCCAGGCGCGCCGTGGCCGGTGGTCTGGACTGGATCGTCATCACCGATCACGGCAACGAGCCGTTCTCCGCGCACAGCATCGCGCCCCAGCGCGAGGACATGCTCGCCGCTCGCGATCGCTTCGGCGACGAGCTGCTGATCTTCAACGGCCTCGAATGGAACATCCCCGCCGGCGAGCACACCACGCTGATGATGGCGCCCGGCGAGCAGGAGGCGGAGGTGCTGCAGGAGTTCGTGGACCGCTTCGACGCCAACGTGGTCGATGCCCGTCCCGGCACTCCCGAGAACGAGGCTCTCGCCCTCGAGGCGCTCGACTTCCTCGATCGGACCCGCACCAAGGGCCGCCTCGAGGACGTCCTGGTGCTGCCCAACCATCCCGCCCGCAAGGGCATCGACTCCCCGGCCGAGCTGCGTGCCTGGCAGGACGCCGCTCCCGACGTGGTGATCGGCTTCGAAGGAGCCCCCGGGCATCAGGCCGCCTCTCTGCCCGCAGGCATGGCCCGCGGTCGCGGCCTCTACGACGGCGGCGCGAGCGAGCACTCCTTCCCGGGCTATCCCGAGGAGAGCTACCGGACCTGGGGCGGCTTCGACTGGATGACCGCGACCGTCGGCGGCATGTGGGACAGCCTGCTCGCGGAGGGCCGGCGCTGGTGGATCACCACCACCTCCGACGGCCATCAGGGCTGCGGCGACTGGGTGAAGAACCCCGTGGACGCACTGCAGCAGACCGGCTACGCCGACATTCCCTACAACGAGGCCGGCGACACCTTCGAGACCACCGGCGTGTTCCCGCCCCCGGTCAACGCCGGGCGTCCGGTGGTGGAGTACAGCTCCTTCGCCCCCGGGGCCTACAACAGGACCTGGGTCGCCGCCGAGGACCGCAGCCACCGCGCGGTCATGGAGGCGATGCGGGCCGGGCGCATGTGGGTGTGCTTCGGCGATCTGATCGCCTCTCTCGAGATGAGCCTGCAGGTGAAGGGCAAGGAGGGGAAGCGCCACCGCGCCGGTCTCGGCGAGACCCTCAAGGTCGCGGAGCCCACGGAGGTCGAGCTGACCCTCAGCATCGAGACCGCCTCCCAGGTCAACTACGCGGGCCTGCTCCCGCAGCTGGCCCGGGTGGATCTCATCCTCGGCGCGGTCACCGGGCCCGCCGCGGACAGCAGCACGACGGTCGCGCCCGACACCCGGGTCGTGCACTCCTGGGACACCACCGATCAGGACGGCATCCTCGAGCTCCGGTACGCCTTCACGCTCGAGCAGGACAGCTACCTCCGCGTGCGCGGCACGGACGGCAAGCGCAGCCAGCCCGGCTTCCTCGGGGCGGGCATCGACCCCCAGGGCCCTGCCATCGATGTGCCCGGCGAGGTCGACGCCTGGGAGGACCTCTGGTTCTACACGAACCCGATCTTCGCCCGCCGGCTCCGGAAGAAGCGGTGAACCCGACGGGCCTCTGGTCCCCGACAGGAGGCCTTCTCGAGGGCAGCTGAGCTTCGCCGTGTGCCGGACGTGACACCCGCGGGCGTGCTTACTTGACCAACTGACAGGTAAAGTAACTCTGGACGATCTGTCCGGATCCCGTCCGGACGTCCGGATCCGCTCAGGAGGAGTGCCATGGCCCTGCAGTCGCCCCGCCCCGCGCACCGCCCCTCGGCTCGCGAGGCGATGCTCGAGGCCGCCGAGGCTCATCTCGGGGCCGATGGCACGCTGAGCCTGGACTCCGCCGCGCGCGCGGCCGGGGTCACCAAGCCCGGGCTGATGTACCACTTCTCCACCAAGGAGGAGCTCCTCATCGCCGTCCTCGAGCGCCTCACCAGCCGCTACGAGCGGGAGATGGCGGAGTCCGTGGCGCGGCTGGTCGCGGCGGAAGCAGGCGCATCCCTCGACGGTCCCGCCGTCGGCGTCGCCACTGGCCTCGCCGCCGCCGCCCCTGGCCTCGTCGATGCCACCGCTCCTGACCTCGCCGACGCCACCGCTTCCCAGCGCGCCCTGGCCTACCTCGACTGGGCCTGCCGCGCTCCGCTCAGCCCTGCCGATCTGGTGATCTTCGCGGACCCGAAGCTCCGCGTCGCACTCACCGAGCGCTGGCGCGAGCAGGTGGACCGCTGGCTCGCCGTCCCTGCGGGAGAGTCTGTCGACCGTCGCCGACGGCTGCTCGGCGTGCGCCTGATGGCCGACGGTCTCTGGTTCGACCGGGCGAGCGGCCTGCTCGAGACGACCACCGAGGACGCCCAGTCGCTCCGCGCCCTCGCCCTGGACCTGCTGGAGGAGGAGGACTCGTGACCGTCTGGCTGCTGCTGTTCGGGGCGATCCTCAGCGAGGTCACCGCGACCCTCTCCCTGCGCGGCGCCCTCGACCGCCCTGCGCTGTACGGCGTGGTCGTGGTCGGGTACGCCCTCTCCTTCGCCTTCCTCGCGCTGGTGCTGCGACGAGGGATGGGCCTGGGGGTCGCCTACGGGATCTGGGCCGCCAGCGGCGTGGTACTCACCGCCCTGCTCTCGGCCCTGCTGTTCGGCGAGGCGTTCACGCTGATGAAGGCCAGCGGGATCGTGCTGATCGCCGCCGGGGTCGCGGTCGTCGAGCTCGGCTCCCACCGGGCTGGCCGGGCCACCGAGGCGGGGGCGGAGGTGCGGGCATGAGCTGGCTGCTGCTGGGAGGCGCCGTGGTGAGCGAGGTCGCCTCGACGCTCGCGCTGCGGGTCGCCGCGGGCGGCCGACGCTCCTGGTACGCCCTGGTGGTCCTCGGATACGTCATCGCCTTCGGGCTGCTGTCCGGAGCGCTGCAGGCGGGCATGCCGCTCGGGGTGGCCTACGGCGTCTGGGCCGCAGGCGGCATCGTGCTGACCGCGCTGTTCTCCCGGCTGCTGTTCCGGGAGGCCCTGACCCCGGTGATGATGGCCGGGATGGGCTTGATCGTGGCCGGGGTGCTGCTGATCGAGCTCGGCGGGGCGCACTGAGCTCGGATCCTGACTCCGGGACCACGGCGGAGGCGATCTGCCGAACCCTGGACGGTTGCCGCCGGTTGCCTCGAAGCGCGGTAGGGTGTCGCCACGAAGAACGGGTGCTCCCGGCCGTCCACGGCCGGGCGGCGGCCCCTGAGGCAGCGCCGGGATCGGCGAGGACGGAGCCGCATGATGGCGGAGAAGCGTGTGACGATCTACGACGTCGCCAAGGTCGCCGAAGTCGCGCCCTCCACCGTATCTCGTGCCTTCTCCCGTCCCGGCAGGGTCAGTGCCGCGACGCACGCCAAGGTGATGGATGCCGCCAAGCAGCTGGACTATCGCACCGAGTCCCCTGCCTCGCAGGAGCGCGGGGAGCGTCACCACCGCCTCGGCATCGAGGTCCCCGATCTCACCAACCCCTACTTCGCCGAGCTCGTCTCCGGGATGCAGGAGGCCGCCCACGAGCAGGACTTCCTGCTGCTCCTGCTGGACACCGTCGAGGACGAGATCCGCGAGCGCTCGAGCCTGGAGAGCGCGATCAACGTGGTCGACGGGATCGTGCTGGCCGGCACCCGCCTCTCGGACGCGACCCTGAACCACCTCACCAAGCGCATCCCGGTGGTGGTCCTGAACCGTCGCGTCGCCGGTCTCGACTCGGTCACCCCTGACTTCGAGCACGGGATGGGGCAGGCGCTCGCCCATCTCGCCGAGAACGGGATCCGCACCGTCACCTACGTCGCCGGCCCGGTCAACTCCTGGTCCGACGGGGAGCGCTGGCGCGCGGCCCGCGTCTCCGCCCGCCAGTACGGGCTGCAGATCCAGCGCCACGGACCCTTCGCCCCCACCACGACGGGCGGCGAGCAGGCCTTCGAGGAGCTGCGCGACTCCCTCCCGCACGCCGTGGTCTGCTACAACGACCTGGTCGCCTTCGGCTTCCTGATCTCCGCGCTGCGCGCCGGGATCCGGGTGCCCGGCGAGCTGTCCGTGATGGGGCACGACGACATCCAGCTCTCGCGGTTGGTCGGCGGCGGGCTCACCACCGTGGTCAGCCCCAAGCGGGCCCAGGGCCGGGCGGCCGTGGAGCGCCTGGTGCGACGGATCGAGAACCCCTCCGCCCATCGCAGCCCGGTCGAGGGCACGCTGCCGGTGCGGCTGGTCCCGCGCGGCACCACCGGGCCCCGCGAGCCCGGCCTCTGAGGCACCGCTCGCCGGTCGAGGCGCCGCTCGCCGGTCGGGACCCGGCAACCCGTGACAACGTCCAGCGCGTCCGGCGAGGCCTTGCGAGGATGGCGACATGAGCAACGACGCCTTCGTGCCGCACCCCGACCGTCTCCTTCCCGCGGACCCGGCCGTCCGCGAGATCGCCCGCAGCCTGTACGAGCTGGAGAAGGACCAGCCGATCGTCTCGCCCCACGGGCACGTCGACCCCCGTCTGCTGCTCGACGACGAGCCGTTCCGCGACCCGACCTCGCTGTTCATCACGCCCGACCACTACGTCAACCGCCTCATGCACTCCCGCGGCGTGGACCTCGCCGATCTCGGCGTGGGCCAGGGCCCGCTGGACGAGGCGGCCTCCCGCAAGGCCTGGGCGCTGCTGGCCGAGCACTGGCACGCCTACGCCGGCACCCCGTCCCGCTACTGGATGGAGCACGAGTTCTACGAGGTCTTCGGCCTCGAGACGGTGCTGAACCCGCGCACGGCCGATGCGATGTACGACGCGCTCGCCGAGAAGCTCGCACGTCCCGAGTTCCGCCCCCGCGCGCTGTTCGACCAGTTCAAGATCGAGGTCATGGCCACGACCGACGATCCGGTCGACGATCTCGCCCCGCACGATGCGCTCGCCGCCGACGACTCCTTCACCGGTCGGGTCATCCCGACCTTCCGCCCGGACAAGTACCTCGAGGCCGGCCGCCCCGACTTCTCGATGCTCACCGACGCCCTCGGCGAGGCCGCCGGCGTCGACGTCGGCACCTACGAGGGCTACCACGAGGCAATGCGCGTCCGTCGCCAGTACTTCCGCGACCACGGCGCCGTCTCCTCCGACCACGCCCACATCGATCCGGGCACCGAGCGGCTGAGCGACGAGGACGCGCGCCGTCTCTACTCCGCCGCCCGCGACGGCGCGATCGGCGCCGACGAGGCCGTGGCCCTGCGTCGCCACCTGCTCGCCGACCAGGCCCGCCTGGCGACCGAGGACGGTCTGGTCATGACCCTCCACCCGGCCGTCTCCCGCAACCACTCCGATGCGATGTTCACGAAGTTCGGTGCGGACGTCGGCTTCGACATCCCCGTCGCCGTGGACTACGTCCACCACATCCGCCCGATGCTCAACGACGTGGGCCACCACCCGAGCTTCCGCACCGTGCTGTTCACGATCGACGAGACCGTGTTCTCCCGCGAGATCGCCCCGCTGGCCGGCGTGTACCCCTCGGTGTTCGCCGGGGCGCCCTGGTGGTTCATCGACGCTCCCGACGCGATCCTGCGCTACCGCCGCGCCGTCTCCGAGACCATCGGCTACAGCCGTACCAGCGGCTTCATCGACGACACCCGCGCCTTCTGCTCGATCCCGGCGCGGCACGACATGTCCCGCCGACTCGACGCGACCCACCTCGCAGGCCTGGTCGCCGAGCACCGGATGCGTCTCGAGGACGCCCAGGAGCTCGTGGCCACCCTGCCCGACCAGCAGCCGCGCGAGGTCTTCCGCCTCGGTGCGGCAGGACAGAAGAACTGATGAGCACCCCCAGCCCCTCGGACGTCGGCCGCCTGATCCACCTCGGCATCGGCAACTTCGCCCGCGCGCACACCCTGCACAGCACCGACGTCGCCGGCGGCTGGTCCGTCGTGGCCTTCACCGGCCGCTCCGCCGCGATGGCGGACGCGCTGAACGCCCAGGGCGGCAGGTACGGCCTGATCGTCCGCGGCGCCGAGGGTGACGAGGTCAGCCTCGTCGACGTGATCGACGAGGTGTTCCCCGCCTCCGACGTCGACGCCCTGGTGCGCCTGCTCGCCGATCCCTTCACCGCGGTGGTCACCCTGACCATCACCGAGAAGGGCTACGCCGCAGGCAGCGACCCGGCGACCTCCGCCCCCGCCCGCATCGCGCTGGGCCTGAAGGCCCGCCGCGAGGCCGGGGTCACCGAGCCGATCGCCCTGATCTCCTGCGACAACCTCACCGGCAACGGCGAGATGCTGGCCGAGGCGGTCCTCGCCGAGCTCGATGAGGAGACCAGGGCCTGGTTCCCCGATCACGTCGACGTCATCTCCTCGATGGTCGACCGCATCACCCCCGCGGCCGACGAGAAGGCCGGGGACGCGGTGCTCGCACAGACCGGTCTCGCCGACACCGTCCCCGTGGTCACCGAGCCCTTCTCCGAGTGGGTGATCGAGGACCGCTTCCGCGGCCGTCGCCCCGAGTGGGAGAAGGACGGCGTGCAGTTCACGGACGACATCGAGGTGCATGAGCGGCGCAAGCTGCGCCTGCTCAACGGCGCCCACACCCTCATGGCCTACGCCGGTCAGGTCGCCGGCGTCGAGCGGGTCGACGAGGCCATCGCGCACCGAGAGGTGCGGGCCCTGGTCGAGCAGCTGTGGGCCGAGGCCCGCGCCACCCTGTCCCTGCCCGCCGCGGAGCTCGACGCGTACACCGCCGCCCTCGAGGAGCGGTTCCGCAACCCGCGCCTCGCGGACCAGCTGGTGCGCATCGCCGCCGACGGCTCCGTGAAGCTGCCCGTGCGCGCCCTGCCCGTGATCGCCGAGCTCGGCGGGCCGGACAAGGCACCCGGCGAGGTCGCGGCCGTCGCCGCCTGGACCGCCTGGGTCACCGATCGAGTGCGCGCAGGGGGCGAGGTCAAGGACCCGAAGGCCGAGCAGATCGCTGCGGCCACCGCCCTCCAGGACGACACCGAGCGCGTGAGCTCCCTGCTCGCCCTGCTCGACGTCCCCGCGATCGATCCGCTGGTGGACGCGGTCCTCGCCGAGGAGCGGCGCCTGCCCCGCCCCTGACCGGCACCGGACCCACCGACGACGCCCTCGCGAGCAGCAGCTCGCGGGGGCGTCGTCCCGCTCCGCGCTCGCGTCTCCGGGCCCGCCCGCTCCGTGCGGCCCGTCGGGCATGCTCGCGTGTCAGGGCCCGTCCGGGACCTGCACGATGCGGTTCTGGTACGCCCACACCACGGCCTGCAGGCGCGAGCGCACCCCGAGCTTCGGCAGCATGCGGGCGAGATGCGACTTCACGGTCGCGATCTCCACGACCAGCTCCCGGGCGATCTCCTCGTTGGACATGCCCCGGGCGAGCAGGCCGAGGATCTCGAGCTCGCGCGCGGTGAGCAGCCCGTCGGCGGCCCGCGCGGTGACCGGTGCGAGGGCGCGACGCTGCACGAACTCGGCGAGGATCCGCCGGGTGAGGGATTGGTCCAGGGTGCCCTGCCCGGCGGCGACCTGCCGCACCGCCGCGACGATCTCCTCGGGTTCGGCATCCTTGAGCAGGAACCCGGCCGCGCCGGCCTCGAGGGCGCCGAACACGTAGTCGTCGAGGTCGAAGGTGGTGAGGATCAGCACCGGCACCGCAGGCTCCAGAGAGGTCAGCGCCCGCGTGGCCTCGATCCCGTCGAGCACGGGCATGCGGATGTCGAGGCACGCGACATCGGGCCGCAGCTCAGCGGCCAGTTCGACGGCCTCCTGCCCATCCCTCGCCGCGGCGACCACCGAGAGATCGGATTCGGCCCCGAGGAGCCCGGTGAGACCGGAGCGGACCAGCGGCTGGTCATCGGCGAGGAGGATACGGATCGTCACGGGGCCTTCCCGGGCGGAGCGGACGTGGTGGGCGCGCCGGTGAGGTCACGGGGAAGTCGCAGGTGCACGCGCCAACCGCCACCGGCCGTCGGGCCGTGCTCGAGCTGCCCGCCCATCAGCTCCGCGCGCTCACGCATGCCGACGAGGCCGAAACCGCCGGCGCCGGACCTGTCGCCGGATCCGACGGCGGTCGGGTCACCGGATCTCTCGCCGGGCCCGGTGCCGGGCTCCGAGCTCGAGGTCACGGGCATCGTGCCGGGGCCGTCGTCGACCACGGTGAGAGTCCACCGGGCGGGGTGCGAGTCGTCGATCGTGACCAGGCAGGACGCGCCCGGGGCGTGGACGGCGACGTTCGAGAGCGATTCCTGGACCATCCGATAGGCGACCAGCTGGGCGAGCGGGCCGAGCCCGGCGCCGGGGGCGCGACCGGGCGGCGGAGCCGACTGCTCGAGGCGCACGTCCACGCCGGCCTCGGCCCGGGTGCGGAGCAGCTCGGGCAGGGTCTCGAGGGTCTCGACGCCGCGCTCGGCCGGACCGGTGCCGCGCAACAGGCCCACCACGCGGCGGATGTCGTCGAGCACGGAGCGGGTCTGGGTGCGCACCTGGCGCACCGAGTCGTGCGCGGCCTGCGGGTCCGTGTCGATCTGGCGATCTGCGGCGGCGGCGACCAGGGCGATGCCGGAGAGGTGATGGGCGGCGATGTCGTGCAGCTCGCGGGCCATCGCGGCCCGCTCCTCGGAGGCCGCCGCCCGGTGCAGCGCTTCCCGCTCCCGGGTGAGGGCCTCGAGCGCCCGTCGCTGCGCCTCGCGAGCGATCCGGAGCGACGCCAGGGAGAGGGCGATCAGGGCGGTGAATCCGACGACGCCGACACCCTGCAGCACGCCCTCGCCGAGCACGCCGGGCATCGTGCCCGCCCCGCTGCGCAGTCCGTTCAGGACCACGCCCGTCGCGACCGCGAGCGCCGATCCCGCGAGCGCCGGCCAGGTGGAGGACCAGGGCCGTCGCGGCGCCGCGAGCAGCACGGCGAGAAGGACGGGAAGGTGGGAGAGGGTGTAGGCGGCACCTGGTCCGATCGCGCCGAGCAGGAGCGCCAGCGCGGCGATGACCAGCAGCGTCACGCGTGGGGCGGGGTGTGCCCGCAGAAGTGCGACGGACTGCGCGGTGAGCACCAGGGCCGTGGCCCACCAGGCAGCGGAGCCGGCCCGGGCCGGGACCAGCTCGCCGGTGCCCTCCGCCGCGGCGAGCAGCGGGAGCAGCAGCAGCAGGGCGATCACGACCACCCAGCAGCCCAGGGCGATCGCGATCGCCCTGGGTGCGGGGGTGGTGGTCATGGGCGTGAGCCTAGTTCGCCCTCGGCTCCTCGGAACCCGAGCCGCCCGCGGGTGGTGATCAGCAGCGCGGTGGCGGCGATCACCGCGGCCACCGTCATGGACAGCAGCGACCGTTCCGCATCCAGGCCGGGGAACATCTCCACGGCGAGGGTCGAGGCGAAGGTGTTCAGACCCGCGTGCATCAGCATCGACAGAGGGAGGGACTCACCGGTGCGGTTGAACACCCAGCTCATGACCACGTTGAACGCGACGCAGAAGATCAGGAACACCACTGGCCGGGACCAGTCGGCCTCGGGCCAGCCGCCCCATTCGGTGAGGAACAGCGGCAGGTGCCACGCTCCCCACAGCGGGCCGAGCACGAACGCGGAGCGCAGCGGCCCGTACCGGTGCTGCATCCGGGACAGGGCGAAGTCCCTCCAGCCGGGTTCCTCCGCGAGACCCGTGGTGAGCACCTGGAGGATCAGCACCGGGACGTAGGCGATCAGCACCGTGGCCGACGGGGCCTGGATCTCGCCGCCCGAGAAGACCAGGCCGGCCAGCAGCAGCGCGGCCGGCACGGTCAGCAGGGAGACGGCGTACCAGCGCCAGCTGACGTTCCACCGCAGCAGGCGCCCCGCCCAGCTGCGCAGTCCGGCGCGGCCGTCGACGATCGCGGTGACCAGCAGGGCCGAGCCGATCGGTCCGAGATAGGCGCCGGGCAGCACGCCGAGCAGCTGGGTGGTGCCGAGCAGGGCGGGGAACTCGAGATCCCACACCCCGAGCCCGCTGGTGGAGAGGATGTACGGGATCCAGGCCAGCCACGAGAGCGCGTTGGCGAGGACGAAGAAGCTCAGCAGCGGATGGCGACGGACGAGGCCCAGCGGGCCGCTGCCGGTGGGGGCGGCGGAGCGGGAGCGAGGGGTCGGTCGCGGGCCCGGGGCCGGGGGCCGGTCGATGACGGTCACGGGGATGCCTTTCGTGCGATGGCCGCCCGGGGATCGGGCGTGCCACCAAACTAGGCATTCCTGCAGGTCACGTCTGGATCCGGAGGATTGGACCCGCCAGGTTGCATCCAAAGATGCAGGGGAGGGGCTCCGCGCGCTCACCCCAGCCGCGGCACCCAGCTGCGCACGCGCGCCCGGTAGCGGGAGTAGTCCTCACCGAAGCGCGCTGCGAGATCCCGTTCCTCCTCGGGGCGCACCAGCAGGTGCCACAGCACTCCGCCCGCGAGCGAGTAGAGGATCACCAGCCAGGACGCTCCCAGCAGTCCCACCGCCACACCCTGCGTGATCCCGGCGACCGCCATCGGATTGCGCACCCGACGGTAGGGACCCGCGATCACCAGGTCGTTCGCCATCGCACCGGGCAGCGGGGTGCCCCGGCCGCGCCGAGCCATCGTCACCGCCGAGATGACCCCGAGTGCGCTTGCGCCGAGCAGCAGCATGACACCGGCGACCACCGTGGCCAGGCGAGCGCCCTCAGGGAGCACCATGGCCACCTGCCACCGCCGCTCCAGCCAGATCATCGGCAGCGGCAGCACCACCAGGAACCCCGTCCAGAAAACGGTCATCTGCAGCAGGGTCGCGACCAGCGGGGCGTTGCCCTCGAGCCGTCGGGCGGGCCGGAAGGCGAACGGTCCCACCAGGAGGGCTCTCATCGGCACCCGGTCCTGGAGCACCAGCACCCCGGCGAGCACCGATCCGGCGGAAGCGGCGATCATCACCACCGCACCCCACCCGGCCTGACCGGTGAGCGTCGCGTAGAGCACCATCCCCGCGGTGACCAGGAGGGTCCACGGCGCAGCGATCCAGGTCGCCCAGCGGACCCCGAGCGCGACGAGAGCGGAGGGGATCACGAACAGCGGAATGTCCAGCGCCCCGACCAGCAGCGGGTCCAGGTTGCCCAAGGTGGCGGTGCGCACCGCGGGAACCGTGGGGACGAGCACCCACCAGGCGGCGCCCGCGAGTGCCTGCAGGGCGAAGTAGGCGCGGCCC
Organism: Brachybacterium sp.; assembly: GCF_036379615.1. Classification (GTDB taxonomy): domain Bacteria; phylum Actinomycetota; class Actinomycetes; order Actinomycetales; family Dermabacteraceae; genus Brachybacterium. The sequence continues at coordinate 65,966 of NZ_DASVGJ010000009.1, read as the reverse complement.
ATCGGGCGGCTGAGGAGGGTCATGACCGGACCAGGGTAGCCGGGCCGGCACGGTGCGCCGTGCCGCGCCCCGCACGCCGTGCCGCGCGCCCGTGCCGTGCTGGGGTCAGGCCAGGTCGGCGAGCTTCTCGAAGCGCTCGAGGCGCTCGCGGTAGTACTCGGCGTGCTCCGCGACAGGCTCGACGCGGGTCAGCACCGGCACCTCTGCCACGGGCACGCCCGGGGCGGCCTGCTCGAGCGCCATCACGGCGGCGCCGCGCATGGTCGAGCGGGAGACGGCGACATGGTCGATGGGGGCGCCGAGCGCGTCCGAGAGCAGGTGCAGCCAGCCGGGGATCGCGCCGGTCATACCGCCGGAGAGCACGATCCGCTCGGGCTCGCCGCCCGCCTCGCGCATCTGGTCGGCGATGCGCAGGAAGGACAGGGCCACGCCCTCCATCGCGCCGCGCAGCATGTCCTCCCACGTGGTGGAGGCACCCACGTTCGCGAACATCGCCCGCGAGCTGCCGCGCCACTTGGTGCCGCGCTCCCCGGAGAAGAAGGGGACGACCAGCGGGGTGCCGGCGGAGACCGGGGCGGAGAAGAGGGAGGTGGTGTCCGTCTCGGCCACGTCGAAGGGCATCGCCAGCTCGTTGCGGCACCAGTCCAGCACGCGCCCGCAGTCGCTCATGGCGGAGCCGACGAGGGTGCGCTGCTGGTCCACGCGGTAGGCCCACAGCCCGCTGGGCAGGGTCGGGATCTCGGTGGAGAGCAGCTGGCGGATCGCACCGGAGGTCGCGGTGGAGATGCCCCAGGTGCCCTCGCCGAGCGCGCCGATGCCGAGGTTCGCGGCGAGGCCGTCGCCGATCACCGGCAGCCAGACGGCATCCTTCAGCTGCGGGAACTCCTCCGCGAGCGGGGTGCCGCCCACGGGCAGGGCGTCCGAGGGATCCAGCGAGGGACCCATCATCGAGAGGTCCACGCCCACGGCCTCGAGCAGCTCGGGGACGTACTCGCCGGTGCGGCGATCGATCATCCCGGACCAGGCCGCGGAGGCGGTGCCGAGCGCCGGGGTGCCCAGCAGCTTGAAGGCCACGTACTCGCCGAGGGCCATGAAGCGCTCGGTGCGGGCGAAGACGTCCGGCTGGGTCTCGCGCAGCCAGGCCAGGCGCGGCGCGGTGTACGAGGAGTGCAGCCGCGCGCCGGTGCGCTCGTGCAGCCCCTCCACGTCCAGCCGCGCGGCGAGCTCGTCGACCTGCGTGTGGCAGCGGGTGTCCGCGTAGGTGATGCAGGGGGTCAGGGCGTTGCCGGCCGCGTCGACCGCGACCAGCGAGGAGGCGAAGGTGTCGAACCCGATCGCGCGCACCTCGCCCGGCAGCGGCGTGGCGGTGAGGACGGCGCGCAGCGAGGTGCGGATCTCCTCGACGATCTGGTCGGCATCGATCGTGCTGGTGCCGTCGTCGCCCACAGTGAACTCGTGGGACTCCTTGTGGTTCAGCTTGCCGACCTCGCGGCCGGAGACGTCGTAGACCGCTGTGCGGGTGCCGCCGGAGCCGATGTCGATCCCGACCACGAGCGGGCCCTGGGCGTCCTCGGCCGGGATGTGGAATCGGGGCATGGGAGTCTCCTGCGCTGGTCGGGGCGGTCCGCGCTCGCTCGGCATCGATGCGGCGACGCGGGCGTCGTCGGCACAGCATACGAGGCGGTGAGCGGCTCGGCAGGCGCTGCGCCACGGGTTGCCACGGGCTGTGGCGAGGGTCGGTCCCGGAACCGTCCAGCCGTCGCGGGGCGCCGTCCCACGGCGGAGCGTGCGCTCCACCGCGGGACGGCGCCGGCCCGGCGGGGTCCGGGTCCCAGCGGGGCCGGTTCGGCGCGGGCCGGGTCCCGGCGTCGGGCTCAGTCCTTCCCGGGTCTCACCGCAGCACCGCCTCTCCGAGGAACTCGCCCTCGGCGCAGCCGGGCGGGATCGCGAACACCGCCGAGCCGATCGGGGTGGTCCACTGGTTCAGCAGGTCCAGGGTGTCCAGCCGCTGCTGGATCGGCAGGAACTGGCCGAGCACGTCGGCCTGGAAGGACACGAAGATCTGCCCGGCCTCGGAGATCGCGTCGGAGCCCGGTGGCGGGGCGATGTCGTAGTTGTACGGCCGACGGTAGATCTCCTGGTGCTGCCCGTCGTCGACGCCGTTCGCGCGCCGCATGTGGGAGAACTCCCCGATCACGGGGAACCCGTTGACGGAGACCTGCTCGAAATCCGCCCGGGAGGTCTCCGTGCCCCCGCTGAGCGGGGCGCCGGAGTCCAGGCGGGTGCCGGTGGACTGCTCCCGGGCGGTGCGGTCCACCTCGTCCCAGCCGTCCAGATCCATCCGGATCCGGCGGATCACCATGGAGGTGCCTCCCGCGAACGGGCCCTCCGGGATCCACACCACCTTCGAGAAGTGCTCGGAGCCGGGAGCGGCGTTCGCGCTGCCGTCCAGCTGCCCGAACAGGTTCCGCATCGTGGTGCCGGGGGCCTGCGTCCCCGGGGAGCGGCGGAAGCCCCGCTGCACCCAGCGCAGGTGGGTGAAGGCGCGGGAGTCCTTGAGCAGCATGCGCGCGGCATGGGCGACCGTCAGCGGATCCTCCGCGGCGATCTGCAGCATCAGGTCCCCGCCGGTGAAGTGCTCCTCGAGCTCGTCGATCCCGAAGGCCGGCAGCGGGGCCAGCCACTCCGGGGCGGGCCGCTCGGCGCGCTCCATGAGTCCCGGCCCGACGCCGACGGTGACGGTGAGCGCCGCCGGTTCCGCCGCCATCTCCGGTTCCGTGTCCGCGAGCGCCGGCTCGCCGCGGGTGAGGCGGGCGGCATCGTCGGTGAGCAGCCGCAGCAGTCGCAGCACCCCGTCCCGATCCACCTCCGGGCGCAGGTCCAGGCCCAGGAAGGTCGCCGACCCCGGGGCGGGGGTCTCGATCCCCGCCTGGTGCGCGCCGTGGAAGGGCACGGTCTCCCCGCCGTGCAGGGGAGGCGCGGCGGCCGCCGTCTCGGCCGACGGGTCCCGCAGCGAGCGGTCCAGGCCGACGGAGGCCGCGCCGACGCCGAGCGCTCCGACCCCGAGCGTGCCGGCGCGCAGCAGGTGGCGACGGCCGAGCCGAGAGCCCGGCCGCTCCTGCGACGTCACTCCTCACCTCCGTGCGCGCCATCGTGGCTGTCGTGCTCGCCGCCGCCGTCCGAGGCCCCGGAGCCGGAGGAGCCCTCGGGCTCGTAATGCTCCTGGGCGCCGGTGAAGTCCTTCACCGTGGCGGTGAACGGGAGCTCGGTGCCGTCGCCGAACTCCAGGGTCACCTCCACCTCGTCCCCCGGCTGCAGGGGAGCGGTGAGCTCCATGAGCATGAGGTGGTTGCCGCCGGGCTCGAGGAGCAGCTCCGAGCCGGCGGGCAGCGGGAAGCCGCCCTCCTTCTCCTGCATGCTCATCCCGCCGGAGCCGTCACCGGTGGTCTCGTGGAGCTCCACGTGGGTGCTGGCGGAGGTGCGCGCTCCGACGAGGACGAGCTCCTGGTCGGTGCCGTTGACGAGGATGCCGAAGCCCGAGGTCATGCCCTCCTCGGCGGCCTTGACCCAGGGGTCGGTGACGGTGAGCGCGTCCGGGGTCGCCGCGTCCTCGCTGCCTCCGTCCCCGCTCGCCCCGTCCTCCGCCGCTCCGTTCTCGGCGGCGGTGGGGTCGTCGGCGCCCCCGGGGTCGGCCGCGCAGGCGGCCAGCGGCAGCAGCAGAGCGGTGAGGGCCGCGCGCCGGGAGACGGGCGAGGAGAGCGAGGAGAGCAGGGAGGTGGTCGGGACGGTCGCGACGTGCGACGTGGTGGTGCGGGACATGCGGGGTCCTTTCGGAGACGCTTCGCCGGCCGCAGGCGGGATCCGCGAGCGGCAGGGGGCGTGAGGGAGGTCCGCACGGCAGGCGCCGTGCGGGGTGTTCCGAAGGGCTGCCTGAGCAGGCAGGAGCACTGCACCGGCGACGCGGGGCGTCGACGGCGCTCAGGCGGCCAGGACCAGCGGCGGACCGCGACGCCGTTGCGGGGTGAGCACCGCCCGGCGGAGATGGAGCAGGGGTGCGCCCTCGGGCACCGGCCGGGACGGGCCGGGCAGCACCAGGCGCGGAAGTGCGACCGTGCGCGGCGGCCTCCGGAGCACGTCCAGGACGGAGACGACCAGCCCGGCGCAGCGCAGCAGGAAGCTCTCTCCCCGCTGGAGCAGCACCGTGGTCACCAGCGCGGCGACGAGGTGCCACAGGAGCATCTGCAGATCGGCGTGGTTGCCGTGCAGCGCATGCTCGGCGGTGGGGACCACCCCCTCGGCACCGTGCCCTGAGTGCACTGCGGAATCCGGGAGCGCTCCGGACCCCGAGAGGGCTCCGGCGCCGGAGACGCCATGCGCGCCGTGGCCCAGGTGGGAGCCCGGCGGGGCGACCAGCGTGATGCTCGGATCCCCGGGGGTGCCCGCGGTGAACAGGCCGTGGAACAGCGCCTGGCTGCTGAGCACCGCCGCGCCCATCCGCGGCAGCGAGAACCGGGATCCGGCCAGCACGGTGCAGACGGTCACCGCGAGCCACCAGGGGACGGCCACCCCGAGCCAGGACGGCATCTCCGCGCCGCCCACCAGGTGCCCGCCGAGGGCGACGAGGGTGGCGAGGGAAGCCGCCATGCCGCCGCGCAGCAGGCGCAGCGGGGAGCGGCTCGAGGTCATGCCTCCCATTCTGCCCTGTCCCCTCTCCTCGCCCGGTCAGCCGGGCTGGCGGGCAGTCGGTCGACCGTTCAGCCGTCTCAGCCGTCTCAGCCGTCTCAGCCGGTCACCCGGTCAGTCGGGCTGCTGCGCGCGGGGTGCGGGGAACTCGGCCACCAAGGGCGGAACCACCATCACCGGCCCCTCGGCACGCTGCAGCACCGACTGGGAGACCGAGCCCAGCAGGGTGCTGGCCACCCGGCCGTGTCCTCGCGTGCCGAGCACCGTGAGCTGGGAGGTCGAGGTGTGCTCGAGCAGTGCCGCGACCGGTTCGGCGATCACCGCCTCGCAGGTGACCGTGAGGTCAGGGTGCTCCGTCCGCAGCACGGCGGCGTCGGCCTCGAGCTGCGACTCGAGGTCCCGCCGATGCCGTTCCAGCAGCTCGGGGTCGGGGAGCCAGGCCATGGAGGAGCCGCCCCAGTCCTCGATCGGGGACATCACCATCAGCAGGTGCAGCGGTGCGCTGCGGGTGAGGGCCGCCACCACGGCGTGCCGCACCGTGCGGCGGCTGTGCGGGGAGCCGTCCACCCCGGCCACCACCGGGGTGCTCTCATCGCGCGGGGAGAAGCGCGCGGCGCCGCTCTCCGTGCCCACCTCGTACTGGCGGGGCACCACGATCGTCGGGCAGTGCGCATGGGCGGGCAGCGCGGAGGAGACCGAGCCGAGCAGCCGGCCGAAGAATCCGCCGCGCCCCCGGGCGCCGACCACGGCGATCTGCGCGGAGGTGGACAGCCTCACGAGCACCCCCGCTGCATCGCCGTGCTCGGTGCGCAGATCGACCTCGCCGGGATAGCCCTGCAGGTGCTCTCGCGCCTGGTCGAGCAGCCCCTGCGCTGCGGCGAGACGTGCGACCTCCGCCGGGATCACCGGGGTCAGCGAGGCCTCGGCGTAGGCGAGTGAGGGCACCGTGTACGCGGTGACGACCGTGAGCGGGCTGCCGAGGCGTCGCGCCGCGCGCGCGGCGTAGAACAGGGCGCGGACGGACTGGTCGGAGCCGTCGAAGCCGAGGAGCACCCCGAGGGGGTGGGAGCCCGGGTCCGCGGGGACCGGGGACGAAGAGGTGGCGCCGTCGTCGTGCATCTCGACCTCCTGCATCGGGGGCTCACCGGGGCCGACGACGCTGCCCCCGGAAGACTCCGCCGCCGGTGCCCCCATCGTAGGCCCGGTGCCCGCGCCGTGCCCGCGCGAAGGTCCCGATCCCGCACCGGCCGGTCGCCGCGGGCCCTCGCGGGAGCTGCGGGACCGCGCGGGAGCTGCGGGATCGCGAGGGAGCTGCGGGACCGGGCGGGAGCACGGTGCAGCGCGGGGCCACGCAGCCACCGTGTGACTACGCTGGAGGCGTGGAACTCCGCTTCAGCGCCGTCACCGTCGAATGGCGCGGCCCCGCCCCCTTCGTCTTCGCGCCCGTCCCCGCGGAGGAGGCCGACGCGATCGCGGCGATTGCGCGCGAGGTCACCTATGGCTGGGGCGCGATCCCCGCCCGCGGCCGGATCGGCGCCACGGACTTCACCACCTCGCTGTTCCCCCGCGACGGCGGCTACCTGGTGCCGGTCAAGGTCGCCGTGCAGCGCGCCGAGCAGGTCGAGGTGGGTGACGAGGTCGACGTGGCGCTGTGGATCGGCGAGGGCTGAGCGGCGCGCCCCGGGACCTCCGCCCGCCGGGACCAGGGGGTCACACCTCGGGCTGATCGGGCAGGTCCAGCTCCTGCGCATAGCGATCGCGCAGGGCGTGCCAGCCGTGGTCGAGGGCGTCGTGGCCCACGATCCGCTCCTGGTCGACGCCGTCGAGGCGGGCGTCGAGCACGCCGAGGCACACCTGCCATCCGGCGAGATGGGTGGGCGCGTACTGCGGTGCGGCGAGCTTCATCAGGAGCGTCAGCCGGGCCTCGTCGATCAGCCATTCCAGGGTGTCGTCCCCCCAGCGATGGGTCAGGGCGTGGTTCCCGGCGGTGGCGAGCACGTCCGCCGCGACCGGGTCGTCCTCCGGGTTCTCCCGGGCCAGCACCGGGCCCACCGCGATCAGCGCTCGCTCGGGCACGATCGGGGACCAGGTCGCCAGCAGCGCGGGGTCGGTGAGGTGCTCCCAGATCTGCTCTCCGCTCCCGGAGAGGTCCACCTCGAGGATCACGGCGTCCTCGGTGAGGTCCACGGCGACGGGGAGTTCGGCGATGCGGCGGTCGATGGTTTGATCGTTCCCGGACACGTTCATGAGGGCTCCTTCCGCGCGCCGCCCGATGCGGCGCCGACGACTCCTGCCATTGTCCGCTCGCACCCGAGGTCGGTGCTCCCGGGGTGGTTGCTCGCGAGTCCGGTGACTGCGGGCCCGGTGGTCGCGGGGGCGGAGGCCCCCAGATCGACGAGGCCCGGGATCTGCTCGGCGTGCTTGGCGGCCAGGGCGTGGATGCTGTCGACGATGAACCGCGTCGCCGGATTGCGACTGATCGCGCGCCGCATCTGCACTCGCAGCCGACGTCGCGGGGCGGGTGGTTCGAGCGGGATCGCGACCACGTCGGGCCGCAGGTCCAGGGCGATCACGGAGGGCTGGACGGTGACGTAGTCACCGGTGGCGACGAATCCGAGCACGGTGGGGAAGTCGCTGGGGTTGACCTCGATCCGAGGCGTGAACCCGGCCGCCCGGCAGAAGGCCCCGATGCGGTCGAACCAGTAGCTCTCGAGCGGGTCGTCGGTCACCCATGCCTCGTCGGCGATCTCCTGCAGACGGACCGTCGGGCGACCCGCCAGCGGGTGATCGAGGCCGACGATCGCGACGTACCCCTCCTCGAGGACGTCGTGGCTCTCCCACTCCGCGGCCGTCGGTGCCGACGCCCCTTCGCCCACCACGATGTCCATGCCCGCCTCGATCAGGTCCTCGCTGGTGCAGTCCCGCAGCACCAGCTCGAGTCGCAGGTCGGGGAAGGAGCGGCGCACCTGCTGGGAGAGCTCGGGCACCCAGCTGGCCGCGATCGAGGTGGCGTATCCCAGGCGCAGCGTCCCGGTGCGTCCGGAGCGGAGGTCCTCCACCGCCCGGTCCAGGGCGTCCAGGGCGTCCAGCGCGGGACCCGCCTCCGCGGCGAGGGCGCGGGCATGCGCGGTCACGGTGATCCCGCGGCCCGAGCGCTCCACCAGCTCCAGTCCTGTCTCCCGGCGCAGGCTCGTGAGGTGCTGGGACACGGCCGAGGGGGTGTAGCCGAGCGCCTCGGCGCTCGCTCGGATGCTGCCGGTCTCGACGACCGAGCGCAGGACGCGGAGCTTCACGGGATCGAGCATGCGCCCACCCTACGTCCGTTCAGATCTGCTGAACAGAGGGGTGGAAATCATCGCTTGTGCTGAACGGATGCTGGGCGCAGGATCGAGCCATGACCTCCGCACTGCTCGGCCTCGCGCTCATCCTCCTCATCGCCCTCTCCGCCGTCGTGCTCGGAGCGCTCTCCCGCCTGCTCGCCGCGCGGATCCTCCGCCGCTCGCCGCAGGCGCACCGCGACCTCACCGTCCTGGACCGCATCGCGCTCGGCAACGAGCTGATCGCCCGCGACCTCCAGCCCGACTCCACCCATCCGGTGGCGCGCACCGCCCCGCGCGATGCCGGCGCCGACTGGGTCGACGGCCCCCTGCAGCGTCAGGATCTCGCGCTGCGCCACCCGGAGATCGCCTCCCACGCGCTGCGGTGATGCCGGTGCGGGTGGGAGGCGACCTCGGGGAGGTGCCCGGTCGATTCAGCCCTTCGCCGGGCCGAAGCGCGGTGCCGGCAGCGGGGGAGCGACCGCGGCGGGCTTCTCCTCCAGCAGCGCGAGAGCCTCGGTGACGCCGCGCGCGAGCTGCGGGTCCTCGCCCGCGACCCAGGCGTTCGGCGGCAGCGGCACCTCGATGTCCGGCTCCACGCCGTAGTTCTCGATCGCCCAGTCCTCGCCCTCGAACCAGCTGGCGTACTTCGGCTGGGTCACGCCCGTGCCGTCGACCAGGTCGTAGCGGCCGTCGATCCCGATCACGCCGCCCCAGGTGCGGGTGCCGATGATCGGCCCGACCTCCAGGGCGCGGGAGACGGCGTTCACGATGTCGCCGTCGGAGCCCGCCTCCTGGTTCGTCACCAGCACCACCGCGCCGCGCGGGGCGAACGACGGGTAGGTGCCAGGACGCTCATGGCGCGGGTAGTCCCAGGACAGCACGCGCCGGGCGATCCGGTCGGTGACCAGCTGCGAGGTATGGCCGCCGCTGTTGTAGCGCACATCCACCACGAGGCCCTCCTTGGTGGTGGCCTCCCGCAGGTCACGGTGCATCTGCGCCCAGCCGGAGGAGACCATGTCCGGGATGTGCAGGTAGCCGAGGCGGCCTCCCGAGAGCTCCTCGACCAGGGCACGGCGGGCGGCGACCCAGTCCTGGTAGCGCAGCGCGGAGTCGTCGGGGAGCGGGGTGACCGCGACCCGGTGCTCGGCGCCATCGCGCAGCAGCACCAGCTCGGTGGGCGTGTCCGCCGCGCCGATCAGTGCGGCCTCGATGCCCTCGCGGTGCACGGGCCGGCCGTCGACCCTGATCACCGCATCGCCCACCTGCGCCCCCACTCCGGGAGCGAGCAGCGGGGAGCGGGCGTCGGGGTCCGAGGAGTCGCCGGGCAGGATCCGGGTGATCACCCACTGTCCGTCGCGCAGCTCTGCATCCGCCCCCAGATGGGCGGGGAGCATCGGCGGGTCGGCGTGGTAGACCTTGCCCTGCACGTAGGCGTGGGAGGTGCCGAGCTCGCCCTGGACCTCCCACATCATGTCCTGGAAGTCGTCGTCGGTGACCAGTCGCTCGATGACCGGGTCGTACCAGGAGGTCATGGCGTGCCAGTCCATGCCGTCCATGTCCGCGCGCCAGTACTGCTGGGCCATGATCCGGTAGTTGTCCCAGAGCATGCCGCGGCGCTCCGTGACCGGGTCGACGTTCAGCCGCATCCGGGAGGTGTCGATGACGATCCGGGCGGGGTCCTCGTCCTCGGCCTTGCGGTTCGCGGGCACCTGCACCCACTGCTCGCCCTGCCTGATCACCAGTGCCTGCCCGTCCCCGGAGGCGGTGACCTCGGTGACGCCCTCGGCGAGCACGGTGAGCTTGCGGTCCGCGAGGCTCCAGTGCTCGAGGGTCGGCGTGGGCGCCTCGCCCTTGACCCCGGCGCGAGCGCTGCCCAGCACTCCCTGCTGGGGGTGGCGCAGCCACACGAAGCCGCCCTCGACGGCGGTGAGGTGCGAGTAGTAGCCCGAGACCACCGGGAAGGGCACCAGCCGCGATTCCACGGCCTCCAGGTCGATGCGGGTGGCGGGCGGTCGCTCGGCGTCGTCGGCGCCGGCCGCGCTGTGGGAGGTGGCCGGCCGGGTGTCGGCGGCCGCCGTCGCGGCGTTCGCCGCACCGCTGGCCGCGCCCGTCGCTCCGTGGGTCGCAGCGCTGCTCGCACCGCCGGAGGTCCCCCCGGTGCTGGCGGTGTCCTTCCCGCCTGCGGCGCCGTCCGTGGCCTCCTTGCCGGCCTCCGCGGCGCCCCAGCCGTCCGGATGGGGGCCGAAGGGGTCCGGAGTGGTGCGCTCCAACGGCAGGAGGAAGGGACGCTCGGCGTTGACGAAGCCCAGGTCGAAGACCATGTCGTCGTACACCGTCTCGAAGGTGCGCAGGCTCAGCAGCGCCAGGTGCTTGCCGTCGGCGCTGAAGGCCGGGGCCGAGTCCTGGAACTTGCCGGAGGTGAGCGCGCGGCCGGTGGGCTCATGATCGTCGGTGTCCGAGAGCATCAGGCGGCTGAGCTGCCAGGAGTTGGGCTCGGCCCACACCAGCCAGCGGCCGTCCGGCGACCAGGCCAGGTCCCGCACCTCGCCGCCGGAAGAGCGGCCGATCTCCCGCACATGGTCCAGTCGCGGGGCGATGACCGCATGCTCCGCATCCTGCTCCCAGGCGGAGGCGGCCGTCGCGGCCGCTGCCGCGGCAGTCCTCTCCGGTCCGCCCGCGGCGGATCGTGAGGACTTCGCCGGGTCCTCGAGCCCGCGCAGGGTCACCAGGCGCACCACGTTGTCGTGGCTGGTGATCGCGATCTTCGAACCGTCGGGGGAGGGGATGGCGTGCAGGATCCGGCCCACCTCGCCGAGGTCGAGCCGCACCTCCTCGCCGCCGCCGTCGAGGCGGGCCAGGGCCAGCACATCGGAGCCCACGCCACCGGTCTCCCGGTCCGCGAGGGCCTCCGCATCGGAGACGAACAGGGCGAAGTCGGAGCGGCCCAGCGGGCGCACCTCCCGCAGCCGCAGTCCGCAGGTGCCCGCCAGCAGTCGCGAGGGGCCGCCGCGATGGGTGAGGGCGTGGGCGCTGCCCCGCCACTCCACCACGCTGGCGCGGGCGTCGTGCAGCGGGCGCATGGCCAGCACGTTCTCGGTCGGTGATGCGGGGCGTGGCAGCCGCGAGGCGCCGACCCCGGAGGCGAGGATCTCGACCTCCCGCGGCGTCGCGTCCAGGGAGTCCATCGCGAACAGCTGCCCGCGGGAGCTGAACACGATGGTCGCGCCGTCGGTCGCGGGCTCGCGCAGGTAACCCTGCTCGGAGGTGAGGGTGGTGTGGGCGCGCAGGTCGGTGCCGTCCATCGCGACCGACCAGAGGTTCGCGCTCGCGCGGTCGGTGAGCGCGGCGCCAGGGCCGGGGGTGTCGGAGGCGAACAGCAGTCGGTCCCCGTACCAGGCGATGCGGAGCTTCGAGGCGAGGACCTCGTCCAGCAGCGGCTCCCAGGAGCGTGCCGCATGAGCCTCGGCATGATTGTCGGCAGAGCCATCCAGCGGGACGTCCTCGCGCGAGAGCCAGAGCTTCACCGCGGTGCCGCCCTGGTAATGCTTCCAAGAGGCCTGATCACGGCGCCACGGGGTGGAGACGACTGTGGTCCCCGAGGGATGGATCGCGACCTCGCCGCTGCGACCCAGCGGCAGCAGCTCGGCACCGCCCTCGAGATCGATCGCCCACAGCTGCGCGTCACGGGCGATCGGTGCGCCGTAACTGGTGGTGGCCACGATGCGGCCATCCGGCAGCCAACCGACGACCTTCGTGGAGGGCCGGCCCCAGGCGGTGAGCCGGCGCGGCGCGGTGTCGCCCTCGGTGGAGATGACCCAGACCTCCGGGCCCCCGGAGGTGCGGGAGGTGTACGCGATGTGATCGCCGTCGGGCGAGAAGCGCGGATAGGCGACGGGGGCGCCCTCGTCGGTCAGCCGCCACGCGCGGCCGCCGGCCAGCGGGGCGAGCCACACGTCGTTCGCGGCGGTGAAGGTGATCGTGTCCCCGCGGACATCGGGGTGGCGGAGATAAGCAGCATGGGCAGGCGTCGTCGGCATGCCTCCCACCTTATGCGCGCACCAGGACGATCGACACGGCAATACTCGGCCGTCCGTAGGCCGTACGCCGTGGGCAGTACGCCGCGGGCCCGGGGGCGGTGGCCGGCCCGGAGCCGGTGAGTGGCCGGTGGGTGGCCGAGTATGACCGGAGCGTCGCAGGTGCTCAGCCGAGCGCCAGGGTGACCACCGCGTTCGCCCGGTGCAGGGAGACGGCGAGGTCCGCTCGCGTCACTTCTGCCGCCCCGTCCCGATCCGCGGAGTCCTGCCCGGAGGTCGCCATTCCGGAGGCCTTGAGCCAGGCGAGGTCCGTCAGGGCGGAGGCCGTGCCGTCGGCTCCCGCGCCGTCGACCTCCGGCAGCGACGCCTCGGCGGAGGCGTCCCAGGTGACGCCGACCCCGGCGAGGGCCGGCCGCATCAGCGCGGCGAGCATCATCGCCGCGCAGTCCCGCGTGGCGGGCTCCGTGGGCCGGACCCGCATCTCGGCATCGCCCCAGAGCGCCCCGCGGCCGTGCATCCACAGCAGGGCGGTGACCTGGGCGGGCTCCGCGCCGAGGTCCGTGAACAGGGTGGGGACCGCGTCGAGGTCGACGGCCGGGGCGCCCGCCAGGCGGTGCAGAGCCATCGCCACGTCCCCGCGGGTCACAGGGGTCTGCGGAGCGTAGTCGGCCGGGGTGCGTGCGGGCTGCACACCGGTCTCGTGCGCCCAGCGCATCGCCTCCGCGCCGGGGTCGCCGGCGGGGACGTCCGCGAACGCCCGGGTGGAGCCGTCGTCGCCGGGGGCTGCTCCCTGGGAGGAGGCGGCCGACGGGTCGGCGCCGCCCTCCTCGCGGAGCAGCGCGGCGGTGCCCATCACCCCGCCGACGGCCGCCGCGGCACCGACCAGCAGCACCGCCCGACGGCGGGTGCGGCCGGCATGCCCGGTGCGGCCGCGGCCGGAGGCGGTCGGAGCCGGTGCCGGTGCGGACTGCGGAGTGGACGGCTGCGCGGTGGTCCGCAGCGGGGCCTGAGGGGCCGGAGGCGTCTGCGGAGTCGGGGCTCCGGGGCGGCCGGGGCGCAGATGCGGAGCGGCGGGTCGCCTCACAGCCACCTCAGCTCCCGCATCCGACCCACGATCGCCCAGCTCACGGCCAGGTTTCCCCAGCCATTGAGGTGGATGTCGTCCGGGGCGCGCAGGCCGGAGGGCACGATCTGCTTCTCCAGGGCTCGCTGGGTGGTGGCCTGCTCGAGCAGGCGCAGCGGCGCGAGCGGCGGGCAGGAGAGCCCCTCCTCGGAGGTGAGCAGGCCGCCGAGGTCCAGGAAGTGCTCGCCGTACCGGCGCTGCTGCTCCTCGTTCACGGCGGCGACGGCGTCCGCGGTCTCGGAGCCGATCGGGTCACGGGGAGTGGGCCACTGGCCCAGCACCAGCGTGTCCTGGGACGGGTCCGCGGCGGCGTCCCACATGCGCTGGGTGTCCTCGAGCACCCCCTCCACGTCACGGATGTTGTTCTTGCCCATCCACAGCACCTGCCGGGACCCCTCGGCGATCGCCGCGAGAGCGGAGCGGAAGATGCCCTCGGAGACCGTGGCAGAGGGATCGTCGGGGACGAACAGCCAGGTCCCCTCGCTGCCGTCGAGGATGCCGGGCACCCCGGCGACGTCCCCCGGGATCCGGAGACGACCGGAGGGGGTGAGGCCGGAGCCCAGGGAGACCGGGATCCGGCCGGGCTCCGTGACGGGGTCGTCGGTGCGGTGCAGGTGCGGGGTGTCCAGTCCGCGCATCAGCAGGGTGTGCGGGGAGCGCGTGGCCCCGACGCCGTAGCCGTGCACCACGGCAGGCGCCGCGGCGAGGGCCAGGTGCTCGTGGATCCGCACCGCCAGCGGGGTCGCGGACGCCCCTCCCTCGGAGCTCATCGAGGAGGAGCCCCACAGGGTCAGCGGGCGGGCATCGCGCTCGGGAGCGAGCAGTCGTCGCGAGGCCTCGGTGCCGGAGAGGGACGGGGTCCCGCCCGCAGGACGGGGTGCGGCAGGCGCGGCCGGGGCGGCTGGCTGCGGCGAGGGCATCGAGGTCCTTCACAGAGGTGCGGAACGAGCGCACCGTCCGGCGCTCACAGAAGCCCAGAGTACGGGAAGGAACCCCTCGCGCACCAGGTCACGAGGCGGATCACGGTCGTGATGCGTTCCGGTGGCACGGGCAGGGCATTGACCGCTCAAGCAGACGGTGGAATGCTCGGCCGCGGCCGCGATCGAGCCTGCTGCGACCAGTGCCTGCGACCGTTCCCATGAACGGCGCCCCCCTTCCGCACTCACCCCGCCCCCACCCCTGATCCGGAGCCCATCGATGACGATGACCCGCCGTACTCTCGCCGCACTCTCCGCCGCCGCCGTCCCCGCGCTCGGTCTCGCCTCCTCCGCGCAGGCCGCACCACCCCGCCCGCGCGGCGGGGCCCCGCAGGCGCTCTCCCGCGCCCGCGCCGCCGCGGACGTGCTGATGACGGACTACGACCCGGACAAGGCCTGGTTCCCCTCGAGCTGGTGGAACTCCGCCGTCGCGCTCCAGACCATCGGCGACTACATGCTGCGCAGCGGTGATCTGCGCTATCTCCAGCAGCTGGACCGCACCTTCGAGCGGAACAAGGGCCCCTTCCCCGCCGGAGAGCTCTCCGGGGACGAGATCTACGGGAACTTCTGCAGCCGCGCCATCGACGACTCCGGCTGGTGGGCGCTGACCTGGATGTGCGCGTACGACCTCACCGGCGAGCAGAAGTACCTCGACATGGCCGTGATCATCGGCGAGTTCATGAACGACTTCTGGGACCCCAGCACCTGCGGCGGCGGCATCTGGTGGGACGAGGAGCGCACCTACAAGAACGCCGTCACCAACGGGCAGTGGATCCGTCTCACCGCCCAGCTTCACACCCGGATCCCCGGGGACCAGCTGTGGCTCGAGCGCGCACTGGTGGCCTGGGACTGGTACGTGAACGGCCCGATGATCAACGAGAACGGCCTGCTCAACGACGGGCTGACCGACGCCTGCGAGAACAACGGCGACCACGTCTACACCTACAACCAGGGCCTGGCCATCGGAGCGGCGCTCGAGCTGTGGCGCGCCACCGGCGAGGACGCGATGCTCGAGAAGGCGCGATACTTCGCCGACTCCGCGCTGACGGAGGGCGCGCTGGTCGAGGACGGCATCCTCGTGGAGTGGACCGACGCGCTGGGGGAGACCACCAACGACAACCACAAGCAGTTCAAGGGCATCTTCCTGCGCTACCTCATGGATCTCGCCGACAGCACCGGAGATGCTCGCTACCGCGAGGCCGTCGCCCGTCAGGCCGCATCGATCTGGGAGCACGACCGGACGCTCGAGGACCGGCTGGGGGTCCGCTGGAGCGGGGAGGAGACCGAGCAGTCCCCGAACGTGGCCGACTGGCGCACCCAGGCCAGCGCCCTCAGCGCCCTGATCGCGGAGGTCCCGACGGGCGGCGCGGACCGCTCCCTGACCGCCTCCCTCTCCCAGCCGCCGGTCGTGGTCCCCGACGGCTCCGCCACCCAGCGGGAGCTGCAGCTGGAGGTCACCGCGACCGCGGGCTCGTCACGACGGGCCGTGGTCCACCTCGAGGCGCAGGCCCCGGAGGGCTGGGAGGTGGAGCTCCCGCACCGCGTGCACCTCGACATCCCCGCGGGGGACGGCGCCGTCGCCGCCGCTGACCTGCCCGTGACGGTCACGATCCCGCCGGACGCCGCCGACGGCGAGCACGAGATCGAGATCCGCGCCCGCACCTCCGGCCGCCAGGAGTTCACCGCCCGCGCCCGGGTGGTGGTGGCCCGCACGATCGATTTCGCCGGCGGCACCGAGGACATCCCCTGGCTGTACGAGGACCGCGGCTCCGGGGTGACGGACGAGCCCGGTCGCTTCGCCGACGGCACCAGCTCCTTCACCTACCGCTTCCCCTTCCCGCCGAGCACCACGACCGCGCAGGTCACGGTGACGATCTCGAACCAGTTCGTGGTCGAGCTGAGCGCCGACGGCACGGACTGGACGCTCGCCCTGAGCGAGGACGAGCAGATCCGCGACGCCTCCAACCGGGCGGGCCGCACCCTCGACCTCGCTCCCTATCTGGAGGGGGAGGACAAGGACGTGTACCTGCGGGTCTCCGACGCGTTCGTCGAGGACGGCTGGGGCGGGCAGGTGCATCGCGTGAGCGCGGAGTACAGCGCGAGCTGACTCGGACCGCCGGGCGGCGCCGCCAGGTCCCCACCTGTGCGGCGCCGCCCTGGCGGCGTGCTCGCCCGTCGGCCCGGGCCGACGACGAGCACGCCGCCCGGGCCGCCGGTTCACGCCTGGTGCAGGCCGGGCTCCCCCGCCGGGACGATGTACGTCCGGTCCACGGAGACCGGTGCGTCAGGGATCGTGACGGCGGGGATCGTCGTGAACTCCGCCCGCAGCTCCTCGGTGGAGAGCTCCGAGAGGACGTACCCGCGACGGCCGCGGATGTACTTGATGTGCGGGTTCTCGGCGAGCACCTCCTCCTCGCCGCGGACCACGTCGCTGCCGTCGCCTCCCGAGGTGATCGCGGTGGTGACCAGCTCGACGCCGACGGTGGGGGAGTCCGGCTCCCAGAAATCCGCCGTCAGCTCATTGGCGAAGTGCACGTGCACGTCCCCGGTGAGCACCACCGGGTTCGTCACGCCGCGCTCGGCCCACGTCCTCACGATCTCGTCGCGATCGGCACGGTAGCCGTCCCAGCCGTCGGAGCCGAGCGAGGTGTCGGGGCCCGCGGCGTTGTCACGTTTGGCGAAGAAGACGCTCTGGGCCAGGAGCTGCCAGGTCGCGGTCGACTCCGCCATCCCGTCGAGCAGCCACTGCTTCTGGTCCGCGCCGAGCATCGTGCGGTCCGGGGAGGTCTGCTCCTCGCAGTCGACGAACCACCAGTTCTTCCCTCCGTCGTGGCAGGCCTGCAGATCGCGGTACTGGCGGGTGTCCAGGACATGGAACGTGGCGAGGTCCCCCCAGCTGAGCCTGCGGAACAGCTGCATCGAGGCGCCCACCGGTGCGCTGGACCGGCGCAGCGGCATGTTCTCGTAGTAGGCCTGCTGCGCCGCGATCCGCCGCGCCATCCAGGCGTCGGTGGGCACGCCGTCCTTCGGGTGCTCGCCGGCCCAGTTGTCCTGGACCTCGTGGTCGTCCCAGGTCACGATCCAGGGTGCGGTCTCATGGAGGAGCTGCAGGTCCGGGTCCGTCTTGTAGGTCGCGTAGCGCAGCCGGTAGTCCTCGAGCGTGGTGCACAGCTTGTGCGGATGAGTCCGGATCTTGCCGGTCCCCGGCCCGCCCTCGTAGATGTAGTCGCCCAGGCCGAACACCAGATCCGGCCGGTCCTCGGCGGCGCGCCGGTAGGCCGTGAACCACCCGCCCTCCCAGTGCGCGCACGACAGGTGCACCATCCGCAGGTTCCGGGTGTCGCCGTGCGGCGGGGTGGTGAGAGTGCGGCCGACGGGGGAGACATGGCGCCCGACGCGGAAGCGGTAGAAGAACTCGGCACCGGCCGGGAGGTCCTCGAGCTCCACGTGGATGCTGTGCGCCTCCTCGGGGCGGGCCGTCTCCGTGCCCCGGCGCAGGATCGAGCGGAAGCTCTCGTCGTTCGCGAGCTCCCATCTCACCTCGATGGTGGTGCTGGGCATGCCGCCGCGGCCATCGAGGGCGTGCGGGTCCACCGCCAGGCGGGTCCACAGGACCACCGAGCTGCTGGTCGGGTCACCCGAGGCGATGCCGAGGGTGAAGGGGTCCTGGACCCGCCAGCTGCCGTCCGCTCGGGCCGGCTGCATGCCGAGCACCCCGGCGGCGGTGAGCGTGGTGAGCGAGGCCGCGGTGAAGATCCGCCGGCTCATACGGCGCTGTCGGGTGAGGTTCGCGCGACGGTCAGGAGCGATGAAGCGGGTGGGCTGGGAGGGTTCGATGGGGTGCAGGCCTGCGGAAAGATCCATCATGATCCTTGCGTGGAGGAAAAATTCTTTTCAGGAATATCACGCGGGATCCCGTGCCCCCTCCGGTCTGCGAAGACCTGCGGAAGACGTCATCGGCCGCTCATCGAGCCGGCGGGTGGAGTTCACCAAGGCGACATGGTCGCCCCTGCGTCAGGGTCGTCCGACGCGCCGCCCTCCACGGGGGAGCGCCGCCGGAGATCCGGTCAGGCCAGGTCGTAGTCCACGACGACGGGGGAGTGATCCGAGAGGCGCTGCCCCCGGAACTCCCGGTCCACCTCGGCCCGCAGCGCGCTGCGGGCGAGGCGGGGCGAGGCGAGGTGGTAGTCGATCCGCCACCCTGCGTCCTTCGCGAAGGACTGCCCCAGCCACGACCACCACGAGTACGGGCCCTCCTTCTCGGGGTGCAGACTGCGCACCACGTCCACGAGCGTGCGCGGCGAGAGCTGCTGCCCGAACCACTCGCGCTCCTCGGGGAGGAACCCGTCGTTGCCCTGGTTGCGCCGCCAGGCGGCGAGGTCCTGACGCGTGTGCGCGATGTTCAGGTCGCCCATCAGCAGGAACTCGCGACCGTTCGCCGCGGCGGCACGCCGGGTGCGGACCAGGTGGCGGGAGAACGCCGCCATGAACCCCATCTTCCGGGTGTATCGCGCCCCGCCGTCAGGTGCCTCGCGCATCCTCTCGGGGCGCTGCAGGTGGGCCGGCAGGCCGCCCTTCGGCAGGTAGAGGCAGGCGATGGTGAGAGGGGCGTCCGCGAGATCGACCTCGAGGTACCGGCCCTCGTGCGCGAAGCGGCCGAGGCCCCGCGCGAGCGGGACGTGGTCGGGGGCGGGGACCTCCGTGAGCTCGGACGCCGAGCATGCCGGGACGCCCACCAGCGCGGTTCCGCTCCAGGTGCGGATCGCCGCCGGCGCCCGACGGGTGAGCACGGCGACCCCGTTGCGTCCCGGCAGCGTGCCGGTGTCGAGTGCGACGTGATAGTCGCCGAAGGCGTCGTCGGGCAGCTTGTCCTGCTGCGCGCGGACCTCCTGCAGCGCGACGACATCGGCACCGCGCCCGGCCAGCCAGTCCCCGAACCCTCGGCGATGAGTGGCGCGGATCCCGTTGATGTTGGCGGTCGCGATGCGGAGCATCCCCCGAGGCTACGTGGCCGGCGCCCGCCCCTCGGCCCACCGTTCCGCCCGTCGGCCGCCCTGCGCATCGGCCTCTCGGGACGGCGGCCCACCGCCCCGCCGAGCACCGCGAGGTCAGGCCACCGGCTCGCCCTGGACGGGGCCCTCCGTGTTCGGCGTCCAGCCGAGCGCCGGCGCGACGTGGGCCGCGAAGGACTCGAGGATGTGGAGGTTCAGGTCCACCCCGGCCTGCGACGGGATGGTCAGCAGCAGGGTGTCCGCGGACTGCACCGCGGCGTCGGCCTTCAGCTGCTCGATCAGCTGATCCGGCTCGCCCGTGTAGGAGCGGCCGAAGGTGGAGCGGGTGCCGTCGATGATGCCGATCTGGTCGGAGTCCCCGCCGGGCCGCATGCCGAACATCAGGCGGTCCTGCTCGGTGACGATCGGGAACACGCTGCGGGAGACGGACACGCGCGGGGTGTGCTCATGGCCGGCCTCCCGGAACGCCTCGCGGTAGACGTCGATCTGCTCGGCCTGCAGATCGCCGAAGGCCGCGCCGGTGGCCTCGGTGAGCAGGGTCGAGCTCATGAGGTTCAGGCCCTGTGCGCCGGTGCGCTCGGCCGTCTCCCGCGAGCCCGCACCCCACCAGATGTGGCGGAGCAGGTCCTCGGACTGCGGCTCGATCCGCAGCGGGGCGTGCGGTGCGGCGTCGGACATATAGGGCTGCGCGGCGGCCCGCGTCATCGGAGCGCCCTGGATGGCCTGCAGGAACACCTCGAACTTCGAGTGGGCGATGTCCGCGCCGCGCGGATCCGTGGAGCCGGTGTAGCCGAAGGACTCCCAGCCGCGGTCCGCCGCCTCGGGGGCGCCGCGGGAGATGCCCAGCGCCACCCGGCCGTCGGCGATCAGGTCCAGCGCCGCGGCCTCCTCCGCGAGGTGGAGGGGGTTCTCGTAGCGCATGTCGATCACGCCGGTGCCCACCTCGATCCGCTGGGTGCGGGCGGCGACGGCGGCGAGCAGCGGCATCGGCGCGGCGGACTGCTTGGCGTAATGGTGGACGCGGAAGTAGGCGCCGTTCACGCCCATCTGGTCCGCGCCGACGGAGATGTCGATCGCGTCATGGAGCATCTGGCGGGCACTGAGACCGCCCTGGGCGGGGCTGCCGCCGTAGTGGCCGAAGCTGAGGAATCCGAAAGCACGCATGAGGCCACCCTACCTGGTAGTTGAGCATTGAACTAGAGGCCGGTCTGCGAGGCGGCTGTCGAGCCGCTCCACCCGCTGTGCGAATGCCGGCGCCGGTCCGTGTGCGCAGGCACCTGGCTGTGAATGACGGGGCACCGCCCCATGGGTGACGAAGCGTCGGCGCGAGATCTGCGCCCCATATCTCGTCGCGATGGCGCGATCCGGGACGGTGGCCGCGTACCGTGGAGCGCTCTGCGCGCGGATCCTCGCCCCGCAGCCGCTGCCTCCCCGTCGTGACGCCGCCCGGCGCCGCCTTCCCACGCCGAGGCCGCCCCCTCCATCCCCGCCCCGATGAACGGACCGTGCCATCACGCAGGAATCCGCCGCCCCGCCGCGCCCAGAGGCCACCCACGACAGTCCCGAGGCACGTCGCGCCCGCCGTGAGGCTGATCGCTTCCCGGAGGCGCCGCATCTGCCCGGACGCTCCCTGAACAGCGTCTTCCTGATCTCCGTGGCGCTGATCCTCGCCCTCCTCGCCGTCGCCGGGTTCTTCCCTGCGCAGTTGAGCGCCGCAGCCGGGGCGTCGATGCGCTGGGTCACCGCCACCAGCGGGTGGTCCCTGATGCTGATCCCGCTGGGCCTCATCGGCCTGCTGCTCGTGCTGGCCCTCACCCGGGTGGGGGAGATCCGTCTGGGGCCCGACGATTCGCGGCCCGAGTACCCCACCCTCGCCTGGCTCGCGATGCTGCTGGGAGCAGTGATGGGCATCGGGATGATCACCTACGGCGTCGCTGAACCGGTCTCGCACCTGGTGACCCCGCCGCATGATCTCGCCGAGCCCGGCAGTCAGGAGGCGGTCGTCGACGCACTGCGCTTCACCTTCCTGGACTGGGGCCTGCATGCCTGGGCCGTGTTCGCCACCTTCGGCCTCGCCATCGGGTACTCGACCCACCGCCTCGGGAACAAGGGTCTGGTCTCGCCGATCCTGCGCCCGTTGATCGGGCGCCACGCCGACGGCGCCCTGGGCAAGGCGATCGATGTCCTGGTCATCCTCTCCACGCTCTTCGGCACCACCACCTCCCTCGGTCTCGGTGCCGCTCAGATCAGTCAGGGCCTCAGCCTGGTGACCGGTCTCGAGCTCACCTCCACCGGGGTGCAGATCGTCGTGATCGCGCTGGTCACCGTGGTGTTCACCGCGTCCGCGATGAGCGGGATCGGCCGGGGAATCCGCTACCTGAGCCAGGCCACGATGGTGATCGCCGCAGCGCTGCTGCTGTTCGTGCTGATCACCGGCCCCACCAGCTGGCTGATCTCGCTCTTCCTGCGCGCGCTGGGCGGGTACGTCGGTGACTTCGTCGAGATCAGCCTGCTGCTTCCCACGGACGGTGAGGAGCTGGCCTGGATGCAGGGGTGGACCTACTTCATGATGGCCTGGTGGATCTCCTGGGGCGCCTTCGTCGGGATCTTCCTGGCCCGCATCTCCCGTGGACGCACCATCCGTCAGTTCGTGCTGGTCGTGCTCGGGGTGCCGACCCTGATCTTCTCCGCCTGGTTCACCGTGTTCGGCGGGGCGGCGATGTGGATGGACCTTGAGCGGGACGCCGGGATCGGTGCGGCCGCGGCGGCGGACGTCAACACCGCGTTCTTCGGCCTGCTGGACCAGCTGCCGCTGACCGCGCTCACCTCCGTGGTCGCGATCGCCCTGGTGGTGCTCTACTTCGTCACCGGTGCGGACTCGAACACCTATGTGCTCTCGGTGATCTCCTCGGACGGCCGCATGGACCCGTCCCGCTCGATGATGTGCATGTGGGGTCTGCTCACCGGGGCGACGGCCGCAGTGCTGCTCTACGCCGGCGGGCTGGAAGCCCTGCAGGCCGCCGTGATGCTCTCGGCCGCGCCGTTCATCCTGGTCATCCTCGCGCTGGCGGTCTCACTGGTGATGCTGCTGCGCCGGGACCCGTGGCTGAACCGGGACCCGTGGCTGCGACGCGCACCGCAGGAGCGAACCGACTCGCAGCAGGGCTGAGACCCGCGGCAGCGCTGGGGCCCGTGGCAGAGCGGAGACCTCCGCGCACAGCGCGGCGCCCTGAGCATTCCTGCTCAGGGCGCCGCGAGGGGCGAGGAGGGGTCAGCCCTCGGTGGTCTCCGTCGGGCGAGCGCCCAGTTCGCTATCGAGGCGCAGCAGGCCCGAGCCGTCGTCGCCGATCAGCCTGACGCGACCGATGATCTCCGAGGCCGTAGCCTCTTCCTCGATCTGCTCGTCGACGAACCAGTTCAGCAGCGGGCGGGAGTCGTAGTCGCCCTCCTTGTCCGCGCTGCGGTAGAGCTCGCGGATCGCCTCGGAGACCTTCTGCTCGTGGGCGAGCGCGGCCTCGAAGATCTCCAGCACGGACAGCCCGGGCTTCACGCCGGGGGCCTTGATGGCGCCGATCGCGGCGTGGTTGTCGCGGTCCGAGAGGTGCTGGATGAACTTGTTGGCGTGGACGATCTCCTCGTCCGCCTGGTGGCGCAGCCACGCGGCGATGCCGGGGAGGTCCTGCTCATCGGCCTCGATGGCCAGCTGGCGGTAGGTGATCGAGGCCTCGAACTCGAGGGTGATCTGTTCCTGGAACTTCTTCTCAAGGTCATTGCTCATCTTCATGACCCCGACCCTAGACCTCTCGGGCGGGCTTGTCACGCATGGAAAGGCTGTCCTGACCTGCGGAGATGCGGTTCGGGCAGGCTAACCTGACCTGGGCCGGCCGGGGCATGGTCAGCTCGCGTTCTCGATCTCGACCTCCAGGCCGGCGTCCGCCGGGCCGACGGTGACGAGCCAGAGGTGCTCGACGCCCTCGTCGGCGTACGCGATGCACTCCGCGGTGTCGTCCCCGGCGTCCGTGTCCACCCCGTCGCCGCACTCGACCTCGAGGCTCATCTCCTCCGGGCCGCGGGCCTCCGCCTCCTCCTCGATCACGTCAGCGAGCTCCTCCGCGTCGAGCACCTTGGCGTCGTGGCCGAAGCCCCAGGTCCCCTCGAAGAGGTGCTCGCCCGCGGAGCCTCCGCCCGTGGTGTCGCCGTCGCCCTCGGAGTCCTCTGGGTCGTCAGAGGGGGCGCCGTCGGCCCCCGCGGGAGCGCAGGGTGCGCTGCCGGGGCGCCCGGTTCCGGGTGCGGACGTCGGTCGGTGTGCTGTGCTGCTCGCTGTGCTTCATCGGATTCCCCTTCCCGGGCGAGCCGCCCGGACCGGCCCACCGCCAGGCGGGCAGCGCCCCGGCCCGGCGCGACGGACTCCGGCGTGAGGCAGGTCATGCGCGAGGTCCAGCGGATCGTCGCGGCCGCGGCCGGAATCCGTGGTGCGGTGGACCTGTCGTCGTCGGCGCCTCACCGACCGTCCCGTCCCGTTCAGGAGAGTCATGACCTCGCAGTCCGTCCCGCCCGCACAGTCCGTCGATCATGCCGCCCGGTCCCACTCGCCCGATCCGTCGGTCCTGGTCGATCAGCCGGTCCCGGCCGAGCGGTCGCGGCCCGCGATCGTCGGCCACCGCGGCGCCTCGGCCCACGCCCCCGAGAACACGCTCGGCGCCTTCCGGCGAGCGATCGAGGACGGAGCGCAGCTGCTGGAGTGCGACGTGCACCTGAGCGCCGACGGGGAGGTGGTCGTCATGCACGACGAGACGATCGACCGCACCGCCGCCGAGGACTCGCCGCTTGCCACCGGAGCGATCGGTGAGCTCACGAGGGCGCAGCTGGACACCGTGCTGCTGGAGGCGGGGGAGCGCATCCCCTCCCTCGCCGAACTGCTGGAGATGACCACGGTTCCCGTCTTCATCGAGGTCAAGGTCGCTGCCGCCGCGCGAGCCGTCGCCGAGATCCTCTCCGCACTGCCGGAAGGATCCCCGGCCGCCGCCTCCACGGTCATCTCCTTCCATGCCGACGCGCTCGCCGAGATCCGTCGTGCTGCCGGGACGCCCGTCTCCTATCTGGTCTTCCAGGTCGACGAGCAGGCGATCGTGACCGCCCGCGAGCTCGGCGCGGCCGGGATCGGCCCCTCGATCGGCGGGCTCAGCCTGCGCGCGGCCGAGGCCGTGCACGTGGCGGGGTTCGCCGTGAACCCCTGGACGGTCAACTCCGTCGCACAGCTCGAGGTCGCTCTCGCCTGCGACGTCGACACGATCACCACGGACGACCCCGCCTGGCTGCAGCGGGAGCTGGACGTGCGCCTGGGGTGAGCGAGCGGGCTCCGCCCGGCGCGATGCGCACCCGGCGTGTCGGGCGACCTTGACGTCTGCAGTAAAGGGACCGTGACATCACGGTCAAGCACGCTTTACTTTCGAGGGACGGCGATGCCGAGGCTCCGGCCAGGGCGTCGCACTCGCATCGAACCCCATCGAGGGAAGGAGTCGCCATGACCGCCACCGCCCGCACCCGCGCCAACCGGGTCTTCGCCGTCCGGTTCGTCGGAGGTGTCGTCCTGTACGTCGCCAGCCTGGCGCTGACCCAGGTGGCGGAGGCCATCGGCTTCCCGGCCTGGCTCCCCGCACTGCTCGTGCTCCCCGGCGTCGCCCTGATGGCCTGGGCGAACATCGACATGTATCGCAGCGGCGACGAGTTCGAGCGCCGAAAGATCGCCGAGGCGATCCTGCTCGCCTTCGTCGTCTCCACGGCGCTGATCCTCGCCGTGGGCGTGCTGCAGTTCTCCCTGCTGCCGGCGATGAACTGGATCTTCGCCTTCTCGATCCTCATGCTCTCGTGGATCGTGGGGGCCGTCGTCTCCGCCGTCCGGTACCGCTGAGAGGGGCTCGCGATGCGCAACGACCTCAGGGCCCGCCGCGCCGAGCGCCGCTGGTCCCAGGCGGAGCTCGGCACGGCGCTCGGCGTCTCCCGCCAGACGGTGATCGCTCTCGAGAACGACAAGTACGACCCGTCCCTCCCGCTCGCCTTCCGGATCGCGGCCCTCTTCGAATGCACCATCGAGGAGATCTTCACCCCGGACGAGGGCGACCACGCCTGACCCGTTCCTGCGGAGCGTGCCCCGGGAGGTCGCCGTCCATGCATCGTCGAGCACGATCCGGGGGAGGTTCGCGAGGCGGTGCGGCGAACGCTGCGGCGTGACCTGCGCAACAGCCCCGGATCCGCAAAATGCCTGTGCATGCGCGCGACACGGTCCTGCATGTTCACTCGCTGAACGCGCGATGACGTCCCGTCGGCCCTCCGCGTACCCTGGGCGCGCTGTGATCACCGCTTCCGCGGCGACCCCCTCACCTCGGGGGCCCCGGCCCCCTGAAAGGACCGCGATGCTCGACTCGACGCTCCAGGCAACCTACGACCAGGTGCTCCGCCGCAATGCCGGCGAGCCTGAGTTCCACCAGGCAGTCCGGGAGGTGTTCGAGTCGCTGGAGGTCATCCAGGACCGTCATCCGGAGTACCAGGACCACGGGATCCTCATGCGGCTGTGCGAGCCGGAGCGCCAGATCATCTTCCGGGTCCCCTGGGTCGACGACGACGGCATCGTGCAGGTCAACCGCGGCTTCCGCGTCGAGTACAACTCCGCGCTCGGTCCCTACAAGGGCGGGCTGCGCTTCCATCCGAGTGTGAACCTCGGCATCGTGAAGTTCCTCGGTTTCGAGCAGATCTTCAAGAACTCCCTGACCGGCCTTCCCATCGGCGGCGGCAAGGGCGGCTCCGACTTCGATCCGCACGGCCGCAGCGACGGCGAGGTCATGCGCTTCTGCCAGTCCTTCATGACCGAGCTGCACCGCCACATGGGCGAGTACACCGACGTCCCTGCCGGGGACATCGGCGTGGGCGCCCGCGAGATCGGCTACCTCTTCGGCCAGTACAAGCGCCTGACCAACCGCTACGAGGCCGGCACCCTGACGGGCAAGGGCCTGGACTGGGGCGGCTCGCTCGTGCGCAAGGAGGCCACCGGCTACGGCGCGGCGATCTTCGCCGACGAGATGCTCAAGGCCCGGGGCTCCTCCGTGGACGGCCGCCGCGTCGCCGTCTCCGGCTCCGGCAACGTCGCCCTCTACGCGATCGAGAAGATCCGCCAGCTCGGCGGCATCGCCATCACCGCCTCGGACTCCTCCGGCTATGTCGTGGACGAGAACGGGATCGACCTCGAGCTGCTGCAGCAGGTCAAGGAGGTCGAGCGCGGCCGCATCGTCGACTACGCCGAGCGCCGCGGCGACGGTGCCCGCTTCGTCAAGGGCGGCAGCGTCTGGGATGTCCCGGCGGATATCGCGGTGCCCAGTGCGACCCAGAACGAGCTCGACGCCGACGCCGCGCGCACCCTTGTCAAGAACGGCGTCAAGGCCGTCTCCGAGGGCGCGAACATGCCCTGCACCCCGGACGCGGTCGCCGTGCTCCGCGAGGCCGGCGTCGCCTTCGGTCCCGGCAAGGCCGCGAACGCCGGCGGCGTCGCGACCAGCGCGCTCGAGATGCAGCAGAACGCCAGCCGTGACGCGTGGAGCTTCGAGCACACCGAGAACCGCCTGACCGAGATCATGAAGAACATCCACAACACCTGCCTCGAGACCGCCGAGGAGGTGGGTCGCCCCGGCGACTACGCGGTGGGCGCGAACGTGGCCGGCTTCCGCAAGGTGGCCGACGCGATGATCGCCTTCGGCGTCATCTGAGCCGACCCCGATCGGCGTCCCCGCCGGGTGCCGGGTGCCCTGGTGGGTGCCGGGAGGTCCGACAGCCGCCGGAACGACCGAGCCGCCGCCTGCCCGTCACGGGGCGGGCGGCGGCTCGGTCGTTCCGGCCTCGGGGGGCGGCCCGGGGAGCTGCCTGCGCGCCCCGGTGTCCGCACTCCGGCGTCCCATCCCGACGCACTCACTCCACCGTCACGTCGATCTCGAGCGGCGCGACCCGGTCCTCGTGCGGCCGCTGCTCGCAGTCCTCGGTGATGGCGGTGCGATAGCAGTACTGGATCCGCACCGTCGAGGTGCCGGGCGCGAGGCCGGTCAGCTCGACGGCATAGGGGAGCTCGCCGCCGGCCTCCGGTCTGTCACGGCGCTCCCTGACTCCGAACACCTCGCTGTTCATGACCACGCGCGCCTCGAGCGTGCCCTCCTGCGCCTGCGGGAGCACTCCCCAGTCGTCGCCGACCCCTGGGGACCAGGAGCCGAGGTCCACCTGGACGGTCTCCCCGGCCTCGATCGTCACGTCCTCGGTGCCTCGGGGGAGCGGATCCGGCTCCAGCAGGTAGCAGCCGCTCAGCGCGAGCAGCGCGCCGAGGGCCGCGAGCGGGCGAGCCGGCCGGCGCCTTGGTTCCCGAGACGTGTCCTGCCTCGTCATGTCGACCCCCTCGGCCCCTGCATCGGCGACCCCTCGCCGTGTGCGCTCGAGGCATCCTGGCGGCGGCAGGTGTGATCCAGTGCACCTCTGCGGGGTCGAGAATGATTCTCGACAACTGCTAGTCTTCCTCGCATGATGCAGATGAGAACCCTTATCGTAAAGCGGCGCGCCGTCGCCCTCCTCGGCGCGGGCGTGCTCGCGCTCACCGCCTGCGGCGGCTCGAGCAGCGGGGACGCCGACGCCTCCTCCGACGGCGGGGGTGCGGAGGCGGCTCCGGCCTCCGACCGCACCGAGGTCGGGGCGCTCAGCCCCCGGATCGTCCTCGCGCACGAGGGCGGGGTGACCACCCTCGACTCGGCCGACGGCGCCACGCTCGGTGCCGCCGAGCTCGAGGGCTATGTGCGCCTGAACCCGGCCGGCGACGGCCGGCACGTCGCCGTCAGCGCTTCCGACGCGATCACCATGTACGACACGGGCCTGCTCGCCCAGGGCCACGGCGACCACTTCCACTACTACGTGCAGGAGCCCGCCCTCACCGACCTCTCCGTCGAGGCCCCGCATCCGGGCCATGTGGTGCCCCACGGCGACCGCACCGCACTGTTCGCCGACGGCACCGGGGCGATCACCCTGATCGACCCCACAGCCCTGGCGGAGGGAGACCTCGGGGTGCTCGAGGAGACCGCGACCGAGGACCCCCACCACGGGGTGGCGGTGCCGCTGTCCGACGGCGGACTGCTGACCACCCAGGGCACCGAGGACGCCCGCAGCACCGTCCAGGTCCTCGACGCCGACGGGAACGTCACTGCCGAGACAGATGACTGCCCCGGTGTGCACGGCGAGGCCGCCGCGCAGTCGACGGAGAGCGGGGACGTGATCAGCCTGGGCTGCGAGAACGGCTCCGTGGTCTACCGCGACGGCGAGTTCCACAAGGTCGAGATCGAGGGCGATTACCAGCGCTCCGGCAACCAGAAGGGCCACGAGGACTCCCCGATCGTGCTCGCGGACCACAAGGTTGAGGCGGAGCCCGCCGGCGGCATCGAGCGGCCCACGGAGATCGCGCTGATCGACACCCGCGATGCCTCCCAGCAGATCGTCGACCTGGGGTCGGAGTACTGGTTCCGCTCCCTGGACCGCGGCCCCGACGGCGAGGCCCTGGTCCTCACCACCGACGGCGAGCTGAACATCCTGGATCCCGAGACCGGCGAGATGCTCCACGAGGTCCCCGTGACCGAGGAATGGACCGAGCCCGACCAGTGGCAGCAGGCCGCGCCGATGATGGCCGTCGCCGACGGCACCGCCTTCGTCGTGGATCCGCAGGCGCAGAAGCTCGTCATGGTCGATGTCGCCAGCGGCGAGACCTACCGCGAGCTCGAGCTGCCCGTCGTCCCGCACGAGATCCAGGTGACCACCGGCACCGCCTCGGGGGAGTACGAGGTCGCCCCCGGGGCGGACAGCTCCGACTCGGACAGCTCCGACGAGGGTGACGACCACGAGGGCCATGACCATGAGGGTGATGACCACGAGGGCGAGGGCCACGACCACGACGCCGAGCCCTCCGACGGGGGCGGCGACCACGAGGGCCACGACCACTGACCCACGCGGCTCAGCCTGCTGAGTCCTGATCGGCCTCCCACGGGCCCACCTCGACCCCGGCCCCGCCCTCGACGCCTGACTTCAGGCCGAAGAGGGCGGGGCCGGGGTCGTCCCGGCTCGGCGGCGGTCCGCACGAGTCCGGAAGCGGCTCCCGCGCGTCGCCGTCGGCCCCGTGAGCCCGGCGGGGTCAGAACCCCAGCTGATCCGCCCGGTCGATGATCGCCGCCGCAGCGGCGATGGTCTGGTCCACATAGGCCTCGCCGAACACGCGCACGTGCCCGAGCAGGCCGAAGATCTGATGGGCGGGCAGGTCCTGCTCCCAGTCGCCGGGCAGCGGGTGCTCGGCCTCGTAGCCCTCGAAGATCTCCTCGAGGAAGGGCGCCCCGAACAGGGAGAGCATCGCGAGGTCCTCGAGCCGGTGCCCGCCGTGGGCGGCCGGGTCGATCAGCGTCGCGCCATCTGCGGTCCACAGCAGGTTGCCGGACCACAGGTCGCCGTGGACGCGGGCCGGCGCCTCCTCGCCCTGGCCGCTGACCCCGTCGAAGGCGCCGTCGGCGATGAGGTCGATCGCCTCGTCCACGGTGTCGTGGCCATCGGCGCCGAGGGTGCGGGTGACGTGGTCGGCCAGCGGTCGCAGGCGGTCCTCGGCCCAGTAGTGGGCGAAGTCCTCGCGCGGGCTGCTCGCGACCGCGAAGGGGCTCTCGAGCGGACCGAACCAGGCGGTGTCGGCCGGGGTCCATCCGAAGCCCGCTGCGCCGGCGTCGTGCAGCCGGGCCAGACCCTGCCCCAGCGCGCGGGCGGCGGCCGCCGTCGGCTCCACCGCCTCCAGTCGCGCCAGGTGCAGCGCGTCCTTCTCCTCGTCGAGCACCTCGACCACGGGCACGACCTGCGGTTCGGCGAGCCAGCGCAGGCCGGCCGCCTCCGCGGCGATGTGTCCCTTGGGGGCGTTCTCGGCGTTCTTCACGTAGTCACTCATGGGCCCACCGTACGCAGAGACCGTGCCGGCGGCGCCACCTGCCGTGGTGCGCGGCACGATCCCCGGGGGATCCCGGGGGCTCGGCCTCCGCACCAGAGGGCTCGGCCCCTGTCGTCGCGAGAGTCAGTCCGGGACGCCGAGCGTAGCGGCGAGGGTGCCGCGCAGCCTCGGAAGCACCCTCCGGTGCGAGGCCCGGGTGGCGGCGCGCGAGGCGATGTGGACCAGCATCGCGGAGCGCTCGTAGGCGGTCCAGGCCCGCATGCGCTCCCGCAGCGAGGGCAGGTCCGCGACCGAGGCGGGCACCTCGCCGTGCTCCCCGCGGGCCTGCACGTAGGCGCCGACGAAGGCGGACACCCCGTCCTCGTCCAGCGGCACGTACCAGGGCCCGCCGTGGACGGCGCCTCCGAGGATTGCGAGGTCCCGGGCAGGATCGTCGCCCTGGGCCCATTCGAAGTCGATGTACTGCACCCGCGGCAGGCCGGTCTCGTCGTCCCGGCCGTTCCAGAGGATGTTCGTCGCGCACAGGTCCCCGTGGGCGAGCACGAAGCCGTCCAGCTGGACCATCTGCTCCTCGATCCCTGCGACCAGGTCGACAGCGGCCTCGAGCAGCGGCGAGAGCCCGTGCTCGTCGATCACGGCGCCGTGCGCCGCCCGCCAGGAGGCCACCTCCTCGTCGACCTCGGGCAGCAGGTGCTGCGGGCCGGGGGCGACGGCTGCCCAGGGATCCGCTCCGAGCGTCACCGGCCCCCGCCCGGGCGCGGCCACGGCATGCAGGCGGGCGAGGTGCTGGGCATGAGCGCGCAGGTGCGCGCCGGTCCAGGTCGCCGGGGCGGCGGCGGTGCCGGGGATCTCGCTGGTCACCACATACGGGTGACCGAGGGGGCTGTTCTCGGGGTCGTCGTGGACGGCGATCGGCTCCGGGCCCACCTCGGCGGGCAGCAGCGTGAGAGCCGCGATCTCGTGGGCGAGGTCCTGGTGCAGCTCCTCGGCGGTGACGTGAGGGATCCGCACGATCACCGGGGAGTTCTCCTGCGGGGTCACCCGCCAGGCGGCGAAGCGCTCGCCGACGCCGGCCAGCGCCACCCGGGCCCGACCGGAGAGGGAGGCGGGCAGCACGGACCGGTGCAGGCCGGGAAGCCGCACGGGCGAGGCGTCCTCGCGCAGCGGCAGCACCAGGGTGCCGGTGCGCCAGGCCTCGACCAGCAGCTCCCCCATCGCGGGGGAGGCGGGATCCGGCGGGGCGGCACGGTCCAGCAGCGCGGCATCGTCCCGCGGCGCGGCGGTATCCCGGAGCGCGGCAGGATCCGGGTGCCCGCCAGGATCCGGGAGCGCCGGGGAGTGCTCGTTCTGAGGGGGAGGCATCGTCGCTCCTGTCCGTGGGGTCTCCGATGCTATCGGGGGTGCGGTCGCTACGATGGGGCGGCGCCCCTCGACGCCCTGCCCCGCCGCACCTCCCGCCACGAAAGCCGCCGCCCATGGAGATGATCCTGATCGCCGTCGTCGTCGGGCTCGGTGTGGGGATCGTGGTCGGTGCGCTCGGTGCCGGCGGCGGCATCCTCGCGGTGCCGGTGCTGGTGTTCCTGCTGGGCATGCCCGCCCATTCCGCGACCGCCTCCAGCCTGATCATCGTGCTGATCACGGCGCTGGCCAGCCTGCCCCACCACGCCCGCCAGAGGAACGTGGAGTGGAAGAACGGCATCGTCTTCGCCGGGGTCTCCGTGGTCGGGGCCGTGATCGGCTCCCGACTCTCCGCGGTGGTCCCCGCCCCCGTGCTGCTCACCCTCTTCGGCGCGCTGCTGGTCGCCGTCGCGATCGCGATGCTGCGCCGCGCACTGCGCACCCGTGCCGAGGAGCGGGCCGAGGCCGCCGCCCACGGCAGCGCCGCCGAGGCCTCCTCGTCGGAGCCGATCGGGATGCACGACGACCCGGTGCTGGACCAGCCCGGTCCCGACACCGTCGAATCGGCCGACGGGATCCGGCGCCATCACGGCGAAGCCGAGCTTCCCACCACCCCGGCGCGCGCTCCCTCCCCACGCCTTCCGCTGGTGATCGCCGCAGCGACCCTCACCGGCTTCCTCACCGGCTTCTTCGGCGTGGGCGGAGGGTTCATCGTGGTGCCGATGCTGGTGATCGCGCTGGGTCTGGCGATGCGCCGCGCCTCCGGCACGAGCCTGCTGGTCATGGTCATCGCCACCTCCGCCAGCCTGCTCGCCCGCCTCGGCACCGACGTGCAGATCGACTGGGCGACCACGCTGATCTTCGCCGCCGGCTCCGCGGTGGGCGGCGTGCTCGGCGGCCCCCTCTCGGGCAGGGCACGGCCGTCCACGCTCACCCTCATCTTCAGCGTGCTGCTGGGGGGCGTGGCGGCTGTGACACTGGTCCAGACGCTGCTGCTCTGACCCTGAGCGGCAGGGCAGGTATGCATCGGTGCGGCGGCGGCCTCTGCCAGGATGAGCCTCATGCCGACGACCGCGCGAGACGCCGCCCCCTCCGGCGGGCCGGTGCGCCCCGACCAGGTCACGCTCACCCTGCTCGCTGCAGAGGATGCGCTCGCGCTGCTCGAGCTCGAGATCCGCAACCGTGAACAGCTGCTGGTCGGCGCCCCGGCCAGAGAGGACGACTGGTTCACCGAGGCAGGACAGCGCGCCGCGATCGCCGCCGCCGTCGCCGACCGGGAGGACGGTCGCAGCCTGCCGCTCACCATCCGGCTCGAGGAGCGGGGCACGACCCGGATCGTCGGCCGGCTGAACCTCTCCGGCATCACCCGAGGCGCGTTCCAGTCGACATCCCTCGGCTACTGGGTCGACCACGCCGCCACCGGTCGCGGCGTGGCGACGCATGCGGTGCGCACCGCGATCGCAGCGGCCTTCGGCGGTCTGGGCCTGCACCGGATCCAGGCGGAGGTGCAGGTCGACAATGACGCCTCGGTGCACGTGCTCCAGAAGTGCGGGTTCGCCGAGTACGGCCTCGCCCCGTCGTACCTGCGCCTCGGCGGGGACTGGGCGGACTGCCGCCTGTTCCAGCTGGTCGATTCCCGCTGGCAGCCGGAGCAGGGCGCCTGACGGGCAGCTCGGCGTCGTCCCGTCCCTGGCGGGAGGGCTCAGACGCCGCCGTCGGCGACCGCGCGCACCGCATCGTGGATGAGGCGGGCGGCGGCGCGGGCCGTGCGGCCGTCGATGTCCAG
Source organism: Brachybacterium sp. (assembly GCF_036379615.1). GTDB lineage: Bacteria > Actinomycetota > Actinomycetes > Actinomycetales > Dermabacteraceae > Brachybacterium. The sequence goes on along the minus strand of NZ_DASVGJ010000009.1, from coordinate 32,643 downwards.
GGAGGGGTTCAGCTCGACCACGTCCAGCAGGGTGAGCTTCCCGCTGGCGGCCGCCGCGCGCACGGCCGCGGCGATCAGGGGCAGCGGCACGCCGTAGGCGGCCGGGGCCGAGACGCCGGGGGCGGTCGCGGCGGGCAGCACGTCGAGGTCGATGGTCAGGTAGAGGATGTCCAGCTCCGCGGTGAACTCCTCGACGAAGCGTGTGATCCCCTCGGTGCCCGCGGTGAGGCACTGCTCGTCGGTCCACCACCGCACCCCGAGCCGCTCGGCCGCTGCGAAGAGCGCCCCGGTGTTCGAGGGCTCCGCGATGCCGAGCACCGCGTAGCGCAGCTCGCGCCCCACTTTCTGCTCGGCCGCGGCCATCTGGGCGAACGGGGTCCCGGAGGTGGGGCGCGGCTCCTCGCGCAGATCGAAGTGCGCGTCGAGGTTCAGCACCCCCCAGCGCTGCCCGGCCCGCGGTCCCAGCCCCGAGCCGAGCAGGCCGAGGTACGACGACCAGGCGGTCTCGTGCCCGCCGCCGAGCACCACCGCCATCCGTGACCCGGCCCGGTCCAGGGCGGCGGAGGTGAGGGCCGCGGCCGCGGCCTGCCCGCCCTCGAGGTCCTCCCCGACGGTCTCCGCATCCCCCAGATCGTGCAGACCCACCGCGCCCTCGGCGAGCGGTCCGTGCAGGGCGAGAGGTGCGAGGGCGCGGCGCAGCGCCGCTGGCCCGTCGGCCGCCCCGATCCGGCCGCGATTGCGGCGCACGCCCTCCTCGGAGCGGAAGCCGAGCAGGCTCACGTGGTCGGAGGCGGGATCCACCGCGACATCCCCGGGGCCTTCGGCCGGCTGGACCGACTGGACCGGCTGGACCACCTGGTGCCAGCGTGCGTGCTCGGGCCCGTCGCCGTCGTGCCGCCCGGTCCAGGCGGAGCGGCTGTCGGGGGAGTGCGGCATCGGAGTCTCCTCGTCGGGGCGCCCAAGGGGTAGGTTCGCCCATCATGGCACTCGGTCCTGCCGGTCGATTCCGGCAGGGGCGAGCATGAGTCCGGTGCACCGGACGCCAGCGGCCCGACAGCCCTGTGCACCAGCCCTGCGCCACCGATCGAGGGAGACCCGATGACCCAGCGACAGCCGCAGCGACGGCAGCAGCGGCAGCAGGAACGGCACCAGCAGCGGAACGGCCAGGCGCAGGAGCGCAGGCAGCTCGGCAGCAGCGATGAGCCCGTCGAGGACGCCCTGGTGGGGGAGTTCGAGAACACGGTCACCGAGGGCGCGAACCGTTTGAACCGCACCTGGCGTGCCCTGATCATCACCGGGCTGTTCGGCGGGATCGACGTGGGTCTGGGCCTGCTGGCGATGCTCGCGGTGCTGGATGCGACGGGGTCGAAGCTGCTCGGCGGTCTCGCCTTCGGCATCGGCCTGTATGCGCTGCGGCTCGCCCACTCGGAGCTGTTCACGGAGGACTTCCTGGTCCCGATCAACGCGATCGTCGCCGGGCACGGGACCTGGTGGCAGCTGCTGCGGCTGTGGGGGACGACCCTGGTCACCAACCTCGCCGGAGGCTGGGCGTTCACCTGGGTGGTGGTGGCGGCCTTCCCCCAGTTCGACGACGAGCTGTTCGAGGCCTCCACGAGCTACATGGAGAAGGGGCTGACCCTCGAGACGGCGGCCCTCGCGATCCTCGCCGGGTTCACGATCACCCTGGTCACCCGCATGAACCAGGGCTCGAAAGAAGGGATCGCCACACTGGCGAACGCCCTCATCTCGGGCCTGCTGGTGGTGGGCCTGGGGATGCTCCACGGGGCGCTGAGCTCGGCGGTGATCTTCGGGGCGATGCATGCCGGCGCCGAGGCCACGTACCTCGAATGGCTGATCTGGTTCGCCTGGGTGATCCCGCTGAACATGGCCGGCGGCCTGGTGATGCTCACCCTCCCGCGCCTGGTCCGCACCTGGGAGCTGGTCACCGAGGAGCGTGACGCTCAGCGCGAGCGGCGTCGCTCGTCGGCCGAGGACGAGCCCGCCGCCGGCTGAGGCGCCGCCGCGCAGCCCGTCGGCCGCCGCAGCCCACCGCCGGCTGAGCCGCCGCCGCATCACCCGCGGGCCGGGCGCGCCGCGATGGCATCCTTGGTCCTCATGACCACCCCGAAGGTTCCGGCGGCCGATGCGACGCTGCGTCTGCTGACCCTGCTCGCCTCGCGACGCTCCCCGGTGCCCGCCGCACGGCTCGCCGAGGAGCTGGGTCTGCCCCGCTCGCGCACCTACGATCTGCTCTCCACCCTCGTCGAGCACGGCTACGTCATGCACCTGGAGCAGGAGCGGCTGTACGGGCTGGGTCCTGCCGCGCACGAGCTCTCCGGCGCCTACCTGCGCCAGGAGCCGCTGGCCCGGATCGGCCGGCGCGTCATCGAGGCGATGGTCGACGAGGTGGGGGAGTCCGGACATCTCGCCGTGCTCCACGGCCGCGACGTGCTCTACGTGATCGAGGAGCGTGCCCGGAACCGGCCGAGCCTGGTCACCGACGTGGGCGTGCGCATCCCCTCGCATCTCACCGCGAGCGGCCGGGCGATCCTCGCCGAGCTGCCGCCTGCCCAGCTGCGTGCGCTCTATGGCCACGCCGCGGACTTCACCGCCCGCACCGAGGCCACCGGCCCCTCCCGCCCCAAGGAGCTGCGCGAGCTGCTGGTGGGGGTGCGCGCCGAGGGGATCGCCCGCGAGCAGGGCGAGGTCACCGAGGAGCTCGCCTCCGTGGCGGCCGTGGTGAGGGACCACGCGGGCTGGCCCACGGCGGCGGTGGCGCTGACCTTCGTGGAACGGGACGTGGACCAGGAGCGCCGGGAGCGCTGCGCGCAGGCCGTGCGGCGAGCGGCCGACGAGATCACCCGCCGCCTGCGCGGGCGGCCGGCGGAGGAGCGCGCAGGGGAACGGCGATGACGGAGCAGCCGCTCGGGGACTTCGTGACGAGGGAGGGTGGGGCCCGCCGTCCGGCCCACCGACACCGCCCGTCCGACAGCCCGGCCCGCCGCTCGGCTCGCCGCTCGGCACCCCGCGACCGGCCGTCGGGGGCTGTCGCCCGTGGCTCCGCTCTGGAAGGATCGCAGCATGAACCCCACCGTCGTCTCGGTCCACGTCAGCGCTGAGCACAGCTTCAGCAAGTCCCCGGCGGACTCGATCGAGCTCCTGGAGGGGATCGGCGTGCGCGGGGACGCGCATGCCGGGGTCACGGTCAAGCACCGCAGCCGTGTGGCGCGGGATCCCGATCAGCCCAACCTCCGCCAGGTGCACCTGATCCACCAGGAGCTCTTCACGCACCTGGCCGAGCAGGGACACGAGGTCGCTCCGGGGGAGCTGGGGGAGAACATCACCACCGCCGGCGTGGACCTGCTCGACCTGCCCGTCGGGGCCCGGCTGCGGATCGGGGAGGCGGTGGTCGTGGTGACGGGGCTGCGCAACCCCTGCCAGCAGATCGAGGCCTTCCAGCCGGGCCTGCTGCGCCGGGTCCTGCCGAAGGATGACTCGGGCGAGGTCCACCGCCTCACAGGGGTGATGGGGATCGTCGCCCGGGGCGGGGTGGTCCGACCGTCGGACCCGATCTCGCTCGAGCTGCCGCCGCCGCCGCGCCACCCGCTCACCCGGGTGTAGCCGCCGGCCCCTCGGTGCGGACCGCGGACTCCCCGAGTCCGGGATACCGGACAGCTTGGGCTGCGACCCCCTCGACCCGCGGTCGCGCCGGTGGTGTCCTGTCAAGAGCCCCCGCAGCCCCCGACCCCAGGAGCCAGAGATGTCCCTCCCCGGAGCCCGCCCCGTCCGCGCCGCCCGCGGCACCACCCTCAGCGCCAAGTCCTGGCAGACCGAGGCGCCGCTGCGCATGCTCATGAACAACCTCGACCCCGAGGTCGCCGAGCGCCCCGATGACCTCGTGGTCTACGGCGGCACCGGCCGCGCCGCCCGTTCCTGGGAGGCCTTTGACGCGATCGTCGAGACCCTCGAGGACCTCGAGGACGACGAGACCCTGCTGGTCCAGTCCGGCAAGCCCGTCGGCGTGCTGCGCACCCACGAATGGGCCCCGCGCGTGCTGCTGGCCAACTCCAACCTCGTCGGCGACTGGGCCACCTGGCCCGAGTTCCGCAGGCTCGAGGCCGAGGGCCTGATGATGTACGGCCAGATGACCGCCGGATCCTGGATCTACATCGCGACCCAGGGCATCCTCCAGGGCACCTACGAGACCTTCGCGGCCGTGGCCCAGAAGCGCTTCGGCGGCACGCTGGCCGGCACGATCACCCTCACCGGAGGCTGCGGCGGCATGGGCGGCGCGCAGCCGCTCGCCGTCACCCTCAACGACGGCGTGTGCCTGATCGTGGACGTGGACCGCACCCGCCTCGAGCGCCGCGTCGCCAAGCGCTACTGCCACGAGATCGCCGAGGACCTCGACGACGCGATCGCCCGCGCGAACGCCGCGAAGGCCGAGAAGCGCGGCCTGTCGATCGGCATCGTCGGCAACGCGGCCGACGTCTTCCCCGCGCTGCTCGAGCGGCACAGGGCCGGTGACCTGCACATCGACGTGGTCACCGACCAGACCTCCGCCCATGACCCGCTGAGCTACCTCCCCTCGGAGATCACCGTCGAGGACTGGCAGCGCGAGGCCGCGGCCGACGAGGAGGGCTTCACCAAGAAGTCCCGCGAGTCCATGGCCCGCCAGGTCCAGGCCATGGTCGAGTTCCAGGACGCGGGCGCCGAGGTGTTCGACTACGGCAACTCGATCCGCGACGAGGCCCGCCACGCCGGCTACGACCGCGCCTTCGAGTTCCCCGGCTTCGTCCCCGCCTATATCCGGCCCCTCTTCTGCGAGGGCCTCGGGCCCTTCCGCTGGGTCGCGCTCTCCGGTGACCCCGAGGACATCGCGGTCACCGATGCGGCGCTCAAGGGGCTCTTCCCCGAGAACGAGCACCTGCACCGCTGGCTCGACGCGGCGGACGAGTTCGTCGAGTTCGAGGGCCTGCCTGCACGCATCTGCTGGCTCGGCTACGGCGAGCGCCACAAGGCCGGCATGCTCTTCAACGACCTGGTGCGCGACGGGAAGGTCAAGGCTCCGATCGTCATCGGCCGCGACCACCTCGACTCCGGCTCCGTCGCCTCCCCGTACCGCGAGACCGAGTCCATGCTCGACGGCTCCGACGCGATCGCCGACTGGCCGCTGCTGAACGCGCTGACCTCCACCTCCTCGGGCGCCACCTGGGTCTCGATCCACCACGGCGGCGGCGTGGGCATCGGCCGCTCGATCCATGCCGGCCAGGTGGGGGTCGCCGACGGCACCGAGCTCGCCCGGCAGAAGCTCGAGCGCCTGCTCACCAACGACCCCGCCATGGGCGTGCTCCGCCACGTCGACGCCGGCTACTCCCGGGCCGACGAGGTCGCCCACGAGCGCGGCGTGCGCGTGCCGATGACGCCGGTGCGGCGGGACTGATCCAGTTCGCCCGGAGCCGGCTCGGGCGTCGGACCGGCTCCGGGCATGCTCCCCCTGCCTTCACCCCTCGCTCCACCCTCACCCTCTCGCCCCACCCTCACACCCCGCCCTCACCCCCTCGCTCCACCCTCACACCCCGCCCACTCTCATTCCTCGCCCGCAGGAGGCCCCGGCATGACGAGCACTGTGTTCACCGGCATCAGCGAGCTGTGGACCCTCGATCCCTCCCTGGACGACCCCGCTCGTCCGGGCGCGACGACCGACGAGCAGATGCGCCGCGACGCCGCCCTGGTCATCGAGGACGGACACATCGCCTGGACCGGCCCCGCCGCCGAGGCGCCGTCGGCCGACGAAGCCGTCGACCTGGGCGGCCGGGCCGTGCTGCCCGGCTGGGTCGACTCCCACTCCCATCTCGTCTTCGATGGCGACCGCGCCGCCGAGTTCGAGGCCCGCATGGCCGGTGAGTCCTACAGCGCGGGCGGCATCGGGGTCACCACCGACGCCACCCGCGCCGCCTCCGACGAGCACCTGGACTTCCTGGTGCGCGGCCGGATCGCGGAGGCCGTCGCCGGGGGCACCACCACGCTCGAGACCAAGACCGGCTACGGCCTCACGCTCGAGCACGAAATGCAGGCCGCCGAGCTGCTGTCCGCACTGATCGCTGACGGCGATCTCGACGAGGCGACCTTCCTCGGCGCCCACCTCGTTCCGCGCGAGTTCGACGGGAAGGACGGTCGCCCCTGCGCCGGCGACTACGTGGACCTGGTCAGCGGAGAGATGCTCGCCTCCGTCGCTCCGTACGTGCGCTGGATCGACGTCTTCTGCGAAGAGGGCGCCTTCGATGCCGAGCAGTCGGAGCAGGTGCTGCGCGCCGGCGCCGCCGCAGGTCTCGGGCTGCGGGTGCACGGCAACCAGCTGGGCCGCTCCGGCGGGGTCGCGCTCGCCGTGAAGCTCGGCGCCGCGAGCGTCGACCACGTCAACCACCTGGGCGCCTCCGACGTCGAAGCGCTCGCCGCGACCGCCTCCCGCGCGACCGCCCCCGGGGACGGGCCCGGCCGGCTCGCCGTGGATGCCGGGCCGACGGTCGCCACCGTGCTGCCGGCCTGCGACCTCTCCACCCGTGCCCCGCTGGCCCCGGCCCGGGAGCTGCTCGATGCCGGAGCCACCCTCGCGATCGCCTCCAACTGCAACCCCGGCACCAGCTACACCAGCGCCATGAGCTTCTGCGTCACCACCGCGGTGCTGCAGATGCACCTCTCGCTCGCCGAGGCGATCCGCGCCGCGACCCGTGGCGGGGCGCTCGCCCTGCGCCGCACCGACGTGGGCCACCTCGGGATCGGCGCCCGCGCCGACCTCCACGTGCTCGACGCCCCCGCCGCCATCCACCTCGCCTACCGGCCCGGCATGCCGCTCACCCACCAGGTGTGGCGGACCGGGACCCGTCGGGCCTGAGCCCTGCCGGCCCGCCCCGGGATCCCCGCCCCGACCTCACCTCCGCCTCGACTCCCGCCCCGACCCTCGCCTCCATCCCACTCTGATCCCGGCCCCCGCCCTCACCTCCACTCCGGCCCCGGCCCCCGCCTCCACCCCCACGATTGCGCCGTTCTCCACCAGTTCTGAGCCCGAAGTGGCTGAGAATCAAGCAATCCCGGCACCGCCGGGCCCGGTCCGGGCCGGCGCGGTCTGGCCCGACCCGCGGACCCCGCCTCCGATCCGCAGCCCCCGCCTCCGACTTGAAAGGACGATCTCGATGATGACGACGTCCGACGCCGTGCACGACCCTGACCGTGAAGGCTCCCGCACGCGCTCCGAGCGGCAGCTCTTCGAGAGCTCCGCCGCCGGTCGCGCCGGCTCCGTGATCGGAGTCGACGGCACCGAGCGCGCTGTCCCGCCCCACCGCTGGCGCTTCTTCGTCTACAGCGCCATCGGCCTCGCGATGTTCTTCGTGTCCCTCGAGATCGGCGGCACGTCCACGATCCTCGTGGACCACGCGCTGAGCTTCGTGATGTGGGTGCTCGGCGCCGCGGTGCCCTGGGTGGTGGTGGCCCTGGTCGCCTTCGGCACGCTGCGCCCCTTCCTCACCGGCAGCTGGAGGAACGGCGCGCTGCGCACCGTCTTCGCCTTCGCGAACATCGTGGGCCTCGCCGTCGCGGTGTGCGCGGCGGCCGGGTACTACCCGGGGCCTCTCGCGAACCCCGACATCGGGCCCTTCCTGTGGGAGAAGCTCGGGATCCCCGTCGGCCTCATCGTCCCCGTCGGCGCCGTGTTCCTCGCCTTGCTGATCAACTACGGGCTGATGGAGTTCATCGGCGTGCTGGTCCAGCCGATCATGCGCCCCGTGTGGAAGGTGCCCGGCCGCGCCGCGGTCGATGCCGTCGCCTCCTTCGTCGGCTCCTACTCCCTCGCGCTGCTGATCACCGACCGGGTCTACCGCGAGGGCCGGTACACGGGCAAGGAGGCCGCGATCATCGCCACCGGCTTCTCCACCGTCTCGGCGACCTTCATGGTCATCGTGGCCAGCACCCTGGACCTCATGGAGCACTGGACGCTCTACTTCTTCCTCACCTTCGCGATCACCTTCGCGGTCACCGCGATCACGGTGCGGATCCCCCCGCTCAGCCGCGTGCCCGACGAGCCCTTCGAGGGCGCGGAGCACACTCCCGAGCCGGCCTCGTCGGGCAACCGCTTCGCCCAGGCCTGGGACGAGGCGATGCGCGCGCTCGCGATCGCCCCGGGCGTGGTCAAGGGCAGCTGGGCGACCTTCAAGGACGGCGTGCTGATGGCCGCCGCGATCGTCCCGTCGATCCTCTCGATCGGCCTGGCCGGGCTGCTGCTGGCCACCTACACGCCCGTGTTCGACCTGCTCGGCTGGCTGTTCGTGCCCATCGCGTGGCTGGTCCAGCTGCCGGATCCGGCCCTCGCCGGCAAGGCGGTCGCGGTGGGCATCGCCGAGATGTTCCTGCCGGCCACGGTGGTCGCCGGCCACGAGTCCGTGGTGCTGCGCTTCACCGTGGGCGTCACCGCCGTCTCCCAGATCGTGTTCTTCTCCGCCCTGGTCCCCTCGATCCTGGCCACGAAGATCCCCGTGAACGTGGGCCAGCTGGTGGTGCTCTGGTTCATCCGGGTGGTGCTGACCATCGCGATCACCGCCCCGCTCGCGCACCTGCTGCTGTAGCCCGCCTGCCCTGCCTGCTCGCCGGCCGCTCGTACCCCGACGATTGCTTGGTTCTGAGCCAGAACCGGGCCCGGAGTGGTTCAGATCCACGCAATAGCCGGGAGCGGTGGCCTCGTCCCCGCACGTCTCCCCGAAAGGACCCCCATGACCAGCTCACCCACCGGCCCCGCCGGCACCGCCGGCCCCGCGAGCCCCGTCACTCTCGCGAGCTCCGGCCTCACTGCCGCCGAGGTCCTCGCCGTGGCCCGCCACCGCGCCCGCATCGAGCTCGATCCCGCCGCCCGGGAGCAGGTCGCCGCGGTGCGGGACCACATCGACGCACTTGCGGCCCCCGGCCATGCCCCGGTGTACGGGGTCTCCACCGGGTTCGGCGCGCTCGCCGACACCGCGATCCCGCCGTCCATGCGCCACGCCCTGCAGCGCTCCCTGATCCGCTCCCACGCCGCCGGCGCCGGTCCCGAGGTGGAGACCGAGGTGGTGCGCGCCCTGATGCTGCTGCGCGCCCGCACCCTCGCCTCCGGCCGCACCGGCGTGCGCCCCGTCGTGGTCGAGACGATCCTCGCCCTGCTGAACGCACAGATCACCCCGATCGTCCACGAGTACGGCTCGCTGGGCTGCTCGGGCGACCTCGCCCCGCTCTCCCACTGCGCGATCGTGCTGATGGGGGAGGGGCGCGCCCGCGACCGCGACGGCGTGGAGCGCCCCGTGCCCGAGCTGCTCGCCGACGCGGGCATCGAGCCGGTGCTGCTCGAGGAGAAGGAGGGTCTGGCGCTGATCAACGGCACCGACGGCATGCTCGGCATGCTGCTGATGGCCATCGCCGACCTCGATGACCTGGTGCGCACCGCGGACCTCACCACCGCCCTGTCCGTGCAGGGCCTGCGCGGACGCGACTCCGTGTTCCGGCCCGAGCTGCACGCCCCGCTGCGACCGCACCCCGGCCAGGAGGCCTCGGCCGCGAACATCTTCGCCCTGCTCGCGGACTCGCCGATCATCGCCGACGTCGCCGCCGAGGGCTCCCGCGTGCAGGACGCCTACTCGCTGCGCTGCGCCCCGCAGGTCGCCGGCGGTGTGCGCGACACCATCGAGCACGCTCGCACCGTCGCCGAGCGCGAGCTCGCCGCCGCGATCGACAACCCCGTCGTGCTCGAGGACGGCACCGTCACCTCCAACGGCAACTTCCACGGCGCCCCGGTCGCCTACGTGCTGGACTTCCTCGCCGTGGTCGGCGCTGACCTCGCCTCGATCGCCGAGCGCCGCACCGACCGGATGCTCGACAAGTCCCGCTCCCACGGGCTGCCGCCCTTCCTGGCCGACGACCCCGGCGTGGACTCCGGCTTCATGATCGCCCAGTACACCCAGGCCGGGCTGGTCTCGGAGATGAAGCGTCTCGCGGTGCCCGCGAGCGTGGACTCGATCCCCTCCTCCGCGATGCAGGAGGACCACGTCTCGATGGGCTGGCATGCCGCCCGCAAGCTGCGCACGAGCGTGGAGAACCTGCGCCGGGTGCTCGCGATCGAGCTGCTCACCGCCGCCCGCGCGATCGACCTGCGGGCACCGCTGGCCCCGTCGGCCGCGAGCGCCGCCGCGATCGCCGTGCTGCGCGAGAGCGTCGAAGGTCCTGGCCCGGACCGCTTCCTGGCCCCGGACATCGCCGAGGCCGAGGCGCGGCTGCTGGACGGGACCGTGCTGGCGGCGGTCGAGGAGGTCGCCGGGCGCCTGCGGTGAGCGGGACCTCACCGCACGCGGTCGGGTGCGGAGGCGGGGCGGCGGAGTAACCTGACAGGCGCAGTCCGCTGGGGCCCGGTCGTCGGGCCCGGTTCCGGATCCCCGGGCGCCGACACAGCGGGCGGCCATCCCCACCCCCGCCCTCCGCCCGGGAGCTCCTCCTCCCGGCGCCCGCTGAAAGTAGTCCCATGGGAGAACTCCACCTCGGCTTCGAGATCGCGGCTCTCGTCGTGCTCTGCGCCATCCTCGTGGCAGACCTGCTGATCGTCCTCAAGCGCCCGCACCTGCCCTCCATGAAGGAGTGCGCGGCGTGGATCGGCTTCTACGTGGGCCTCGCGCTGGTCTTCGCGGTGGTGCTGTTCTTCGTGGGCGGCATGAAGCCCGCCTCCGAGTTCGTCACCGGCTGGATGCTCGAGTACTCCCTGAGCATCGACAACCTCTTCGTCTTCATCATCATCATGGCGAAGTTCGGCGTGCCCCGGAAGTACCAGCAGGAAGCGCTGATGGTGGGCATCATCATCGCGCTCATCGCGCGCGGGCTGTTCATCCTCGCGGGTTCGGTGATCATCGAGAACTTCACCGCCGTCTTCTACGTCTTCGGCATCTTCCTGCTGTGGACGGCGTGGAAGCAGGCCTTCGAGGAGGAGGACGACGGCTCCGACTCGTTCATCATGCGCACGGTGCGGAAGGTCTTCCCGGTCTCCGAGCAGTACGACGGCAACAAGCTCCGCACCGTCGTGGACGGCAGGAAGGTCTTCACCCCGATGCTGCTGGTGTTCATCACCCTCGGCATCACGGACGTCATGTTCGCCCTGGACTCGATCCCGGCGATCTTCGGCGTGACCCGCAACCCGTTCCTCGTCTTCACCGCGAACATCTTCGCCCTGATGGGCCTGCGCCAGCTGTACTTCCTGCTCGGCGGACTGCTGGAGCGGCTGGCCTACCTGCACTACGGCATCGCCGCGATCCTCGGCTTCATCGGCGTGAAGCTGCTGATCCACGCGATCCACGAGGCGCCGCTGGGCTTCATCCCCGGCTTCGACGTGCTGCAACGGATCCCCGAGGTGCCGATCTGGCTCTCGCTGGCGTTCATCGTGGTCGCGATGGGCACCGCGGTGCTGGCCTCGATCATCGCCGCGAACCGGGGGGAGATGCGCGAGTCCGAGGAGCGCACGCCCAGCGGGCGCTGACAGGGCGCAACCGGAGCGGCAGGCGCGCCGCACGTCCTGACTGCTCCCCAGGGCCCGACGCGCCGCTCCCTCCCGGGGCCGCGCTAGGGCCCCGTCCGACGCGCCGCTCCCTCCGGGGGTCGGTGCTGGGGCTCCCGCCCGACGGGGGCTCCCGCTCGAGGGGTTTCTCGCCCGTCGGCCCCCGGGTCCATAGTGGAGCCATGGACACCGGACGAGACCCCCGTCACACCCGCTCCCGCGGCGGCCCCTGCGGGATCATCCCCCCGCACCTCCTGCAGCAGATCGCCCGCGCGGAAGCCAGCCCCCAGGCCGACGCCGCGGCGCGCACCCTCGCCGTCGGCCACCGGGTGGCACGCGCCCGGGAGGTCCGGGCGGAGCGCACCAGCCGCACGGGGATCCCCGGGCAGGTCACGGGACTGATCCCGCCCCACCTGCAGCAGAGGCTGCGCGGCCCGGCTCCCGCGAGCGAGTCCCTCCGGGGCGAGGCGGCCCAGGTGGCCCAGGCGGCCTCCGTGCAGCGCAGCATCCACGACGCCCAGCAGGGCACCGAGCTGCCGGGCGTGCTGGTGCGGCAGGAGGGTCAGGGGCCCTCCGGGGACGAGTCCGTGGATGAGGCCTACGACGGTCTCGGCGCCACCTGGGAGCTCTACCACCAGGCCTTTTCCCGTGATTCCCTGGACGATGCCGGCATGGGCCTGATCGCCACGGTGCACTACGGGCAGGACTTCCAGAACGCCTTCTGGGATGGCGAGCAGATGATCTTCGGCGACGGCGACGGGGTGTACTTCCAGTCCTTCACCAATGCCGTGGACGTCATCGGCCACGAGCTCACCCACGGGGTCGTCCAGTTCACCGCCGGGCTGATCTACCTCGCCCAGCCCGGGGCGCTGCACGAGTCGATCGCGGACTGCTTCGGGGCGATGGTGAAGCAGCGCCTGCTGGGCCAGAGCGCCGACGAGGCCGACTGGCTGATCGGAGCGGGCCTGTTCACCGATCGCGTCCAGGGCGTCGCACTGAGATCGATGAAAGCCCCCGGCACCGCCTACGACGACCCGGTCCTGGGAAAGGATCCCCAGCCGGCGTCGATGGACGAGTACGCGGACCTCCCGCACGACGAGCAGAACGACAACGGCGGCGTGCACATCAACTCCGGGATCCCCAATCGTGCCTTCCAGCTGGCCGCCACCGGGATCGGCGGCGCCTCCTGGGAGGGTGCCGGACCGCTCTGGTACGAGGCGCTCACCCGCCCCGACCTGACCAAGGACGCCGACTTCGCGACCTTCGCTGCAGCGACCCTGGAGGCCGCGGCCACCCGCCACGGTGAGGGCTCCGCCCAGCAGGAATCCGTCGCGGCGGCCTGGCGGACGGTCGGGGTGCTCGGCGACGGCGTCACCGCGACGGGGTGACCCGGGTGGACGTGAGTCCTCTCGCAGCTTCTTCTCATCAGCCGGGGACGCCTCTGTACACTGATCCACGGCAACGGGGGAGTATCCGCCGCGCTGTGCACGTCATCACGGGGACCGTCATCGGTCCCCCGGGCGCAGCGGCCCGTCGGAGCGAGCGACGGGTGGAGAGACCCGGGTCCTCTTCGCGACCCAGGAAAGCAGGAACATGACCGTCTCTCCCCTCATCTGGATTCTCACCATCGTGGGTGTCCTCGGCCTTCTGGCCTTCGACTACTTCTTCCACGTGCGCAAGGCGCACATCCCCACGATCCGCGAGGCGGCCATCTGGTCCGCCATCTACGTCGGCATCGCACTCCTGTTCGGCGTCGGCGTGCTCATCTTCGGCGGCAGCACGATGGGCACCGAGTACTTCGCCGGCTATGTCACCGAGAAGGCGCTCTCGGTGGACAACCTCTTCGTCTTCCTCGTGATCATCGGTGCCTTCGCGGTGCCCCGCGAGGACCAGCAGAAGGTGCTGCTGTTCGGCATCACCTTCGCGATCATCGCCCGCTCGGGCATGATCGCGATCGGCGCCGCCGCGATCGACGCCTTCGCCGCGGTCTTCTACCTCTTCGGTGCGATCCTGCTGATCACGGCGGCGAAGATGATCTTCGACGAGCTGAAGGGCGAGGACGACGGCGAGGAGGAGAAGGAGGGCTTCTTCGTCCGCGTCGTCAAGCGGTACCTGCCCGCGACCGACGAGTACGACGGCGACAAGTTCTTCACCATCGAGAACGGCAAGCGCGTCCTCACCCCGATGCTGCTGGTCATGATCGCGATCGGCGCGACCGACATCCTGTTCGCGCTCGACTCGATCCCCGCCATCTTCGGCCTCACCCAGAACACCTACATCGTGTTCACCGCGACGGTGTTCTCGCTGCTGGGCCTGCGTCAGCTGTACTTCCTCATCGACGGCCTGCTGGACCGCCTGGTGTACCTCTCCTACGGGCTCTCGATCATCCTCGCCTTCATCGGCGTGAAGCTCGTCGTCCACGCCCTGCACGAGAACGAGGTGGGCTTCATCAACGGCGGCGAGCCGGTGCACGCGATCCCGGAGATCACCACCTCCCTGTCGCTCAGCGTCATCATCGGCGTCCTGACCGTCACGATCCTCGCCTCCCTGCTCTCCCCCAAGGGTCGGGCCCAGGCCGCTGTGAACAACGCGCATCAGGAGGCGCAGGCCTACATCGAGATGACCTACTCCTCCTTCGAGAAGAAGCGCGATGCGATGTACGACCGCATGATCGCGCACGAGAAGATCATCGACGGCCTCCCGGCGAAGTACGAGGACATGGTCGTCGCGGAGAAGAACGTGCGCGAGCTCCTCACGGACGCGCACAGGCTCCACGATCAGCGCATCGCGTTCAACGACCGCGGCGAGCGCTCCGATGAGCAGCCCGAGGGGCTCACGGTCACTCGCGCGGACGGCACGGTGGCGACCGACCCGAGCGGCAACGTCGTCACGGTCGCCGCGGAGGAGGAGCTGCTCGCGAAGAAGGAAGCCAAGCGGCGCGAGCGCGAGCAGGCCCGGGCGGACCACGCCGCGGCTCGCAGCAGCTGACCTGACCGGACCTGTCGTCCGACGGCGCCCCCTGCTACGGCGGGGGGCGCCGTCGTGCTGGCTCGGCTTGCTGTGCCCCGAGTGCGGGGCGATGCCCGACGAGGAGGGCTCCGGGGACCCGGAGCGACCGTGCTGGCGCTGCGGCGCCGCCCCTCCACGGGGCTCCGGGGGCGCCGCTGCCGGTGCCGGGCGCGACTGACCGTCGGGCGGGCCCGGACCGCGGGCTCGGGCCGTTCCCCGACCCGACGGGGGCCTCCGCGACGATCCCTCGGCAGCCGGTGACAGCGCACCGTCGCGGGCGCACGCTCGGGCCATGAGAACATCTCACGCCCCCGCCCCCATGGCCCCCATGGCCCCCGCCCCCGCCCCTATAGCCTCCGCCTCCGCCTCCGCCCTGCCGGTCCTCCCCGACACCCCCGTCGACCGCACCGACCGCCGCCGCGGGCTCCAGCTCGTGCTCGGGATCGCCCTGTTCCTCGGCGCCCAGCTCGTGATGGCGGGCGTGGCCGGCCTCGCCACCGCGGCCTCCGGCGCCCCGGCCGACGCCGACCCCGCCCCGTGGGCGCTGCTGCTCAGCGCCGTCGTCGGCGCCGCGCTCGCCCTCGGCGGATATCTCCTCATCGTGGGCCGGATCGGTGGCCGACCTGGCCTCGCGCTGCGGGGGCGCGGCAGACTCGCCGAGCTCGTGGTGGGCCTCGCGCTCGGCGTGGGCCTGATCGCGCTCAGCGTGGGTCTCATCGCCCTGCTGGGCGGCTACCGGGTCACCGGATTCGCCCCGTCGCCGCAGCTGCTGGTGCCGCTCGCGATCGGCCTCGGAGCCGGTGTGGTCGAGGAGATCGCGTTCCGCGGAGTCGTGATGCGCGTGCTCGATGCCTGGCTGGGCAGCTGGGCGGCGCTGACGATCACCTCCCTGCTCTTCGGCCTGGTCCACCTGATGAACCCCGGCGCCTCCCTGGTGAGCGCACTCGGCCTCGTGATCGAGGCGGGGGTGCTGCTGGGCGCCGCGTACCTGCTGACCCGTCGGCTGTGGCTCGCGTTCGGGCTGCACATCGCCTGGAACACGGTGCAGGCGGGGGTCTTCTCCTCGGCGGTCTCCGGGACCGGGCGGCAGAGCGGGCTGCTGATCGCCGAGACCTCCGGCCCCACGTGGCTCACCGGCGGCGCGATGGGCATCGAGGGGTCGCTGGTCAGCGTGCTGCTGGGGCTCGCGGTGGGCATCGTGATGCTGGTCCTCGCCGCCCGGCGCGGCCACCTGCTGCCCTCGGTGCGGGCGGAGCGCGCCGAGGGCTGAGTCCTCGTCCGAGGGCCGCCGCCGAGCGCCCGCCGGTCGTGCGGGGCCCGGTGGCCCCACGGCTCGGGGGTCAGCTCGTCGGCGTGCTGAGCCCGAGGTCGTGATCGGCGCTGCCGACGCCGCGGAGAAGGGTCTGCAGGACGAGGTTCGCCCGGTGCGCGGAGTCCTCGCCCTCAGGTCGTGCGGTGGCCGCCTCGTGGAGCAGGGCCATGTACACGTCGCGCGTCCACCGCAGGTCGGTCCCGGGGCGCAGGAGTCCGGCCTCGAGGGAGCGCTGCAGGAGGGAGTCCAGTGCGGCGATGCTGTCGGGGTCGACCCCTCGGGCTCCTTCGCCGCCCTGGTCGACGAGCTGCCAGGACGCTCGCCAGTCGACCTTGAGATCGAGCGTGGCGACGGTGAGCTGGTACAGGGCGACGAGCGGCGGTGCCGTCTCGGCGTTCGCCCCTGCGATGGCCTCGCGCAGCTTCGCATTCACCACCTCGACGAGGGCGTCTCGCAGCTCCTCCCTCGAGGAGAAGCGGCGATGCACCGTCGTGCGCGCGACGCCGGCCGCCGCGGCCACAGCGGCGAGGCTCGCCGTGGGGTCGGCGGCGAACACGCGCTCTGCGGCCTCGAGGATGCGGGCGATCGAGTTCTCCGCGTCGGCGCGGAGGGGTCGTGGTGAGCTCTGAGGATTCTCCGACATAGAGGGGATTGTACAGTCCTACCTGTTGACCTAAGTGCGTCATCTGTGTTGCAGTTAGGTGGTCGGCGTCCGGCCGACCTCACGGAAGGAAGACATCATGGATCTCCAGCTCTCGGGCAGGACCGCCCTCGTCACCGGTGCGAGCAGAGGAATGGGACTGGAGGTCGTGCGCGTCCTCCAGGAGGAAGGCGTCACCGTCGTGACCGCCTCGCGCTCCGTCACACCGGAGCTTGCCGCGACAGGGGCGGTGCCTCTGCTCGGTGACCTGTCCCGACCCGATGTCCCGGGCCGGATCGTGGCCGAGGCTCTCGACGTCACCGGGACGTTGGACATCCTCGTCAACAACGTCGGCGGCGGCGACCCGGGCGACCCTGGAGCAGGCTTCCTCGACGTCTCCGATCAGGCGTGGGCCTCCGCCTTCGAGCTGAACCTCTTCGCGGCCGTGAGGGCGACGCGGGCGGCTCTGCCCGCCCTGCTGGCGTCGCACGGAGCCGTCGTGAACGTCTCGTCCGACAGCGCGCGCCGGCCGCACACCGCACCGCTGCCGTACGGCGCGGCGAAGGCGGCGCTCAACGCGGTGACGAAGGGGCTGTCCGAGGAGTTCGGTCCGCAGGGGGTGCGGTTCAACACCGTGTCACCGTCGTCGACCCGCACCGCTCTGTGGGAGGGGGAGCAGAGCTTCGGTGCTGACCTCGCGCAGTCGATGGGTCTCACGCAGGAGGAGCTGATCGCTGCTCTCCCGGCGGAGATGGGGATGCTGACCGGTCGATTCATCGAGCCGCGGGAGATCGCGACGACGATCGCCTACCTGGTCTCGCCGCTCGCGGCCAGCGTGCACGGCGCCACCTGGGTCGTCGATGCCGGGGTCTCGAAGACCGTCGCGTAGCCAGCGGCGCGAGAGCCCGCACCGGGGGCTGCCCGGGCCGGGGCGTCGGCCCCGGTCCGCGCCGCCGGGTGCCGCTGTCAGAGCGCCGGCGTCGCGAACCCGCCGTTGGAGTGCAGCAGCTGGCCGCGGATCCAGGCGCCCTGCTCGGAGACGAGGAAGCGCACCAGGTCCGCGACGGTGTCCGTGCCTCCGAGGTGTCCGGCGGGAGTCGCCGCCGCCCCGGAGGCGCGGATCTCGTCGTCCATCCACCCGGTGTCGATCGGCCCGGGGTTGATGACGTTGGTGCGCAGATCGCGGTCGGCGAGCTCGTGCGTGCCGGCGAGGACCAGGCGGTCCAGTGCGCCCTTGGTCGCCCCGTAGGGGAGGTTGTGCACGGTGTGGTCGCTGGTCAGGGCGATCATGGCGCCACCGGGGGTGTCGCGGCCGGGCTGGACCTGCTCGGCGAAGGCCTTCAGCAGCAGCCAGGTGGCGCGCACGTTGACCGCGTAGTGGCGGTCGAAGCTCTCCACCGTCGTGTCCAGGATCGAGGAGTCCACCGACTCGCAGTGGCAGGTCACCAGCACCCCGAGCGTGCCCAGCGCGTCCCGGGCGGCGGACACGAGGGCGGAGGGGGCGGCGGGGTCCTCGAGATCGCCGGGCAGCAGCTCGACCCGGATCCCATCGGCCCGCAGCTCCTCGGCGAGCAGCTGGACGTCGGAGTCCTCGCCGAGCACCCGGCGATCGTAGGGAGCGTGGTAGTTCAGGGCCAGGTCGTAGCCGTCGGCCGCGAGCCCCCGGGCGATCGCGGCGGCGATCCCGCGCCGACGGCCCACGCCGGTCAGCAGGGCGGTGCGGGGCTGGGCGGCAGCGGGCTGCGCCGCGGGCTCGGGCTGCGCGGAGACATCGGGGAGGGGGGAGGAGGAGTGCATGCGGCCGACGGTAGGGCCGGGCCGCCGCAGGGGCAATCCGTTATCGCCCGCCGCCGCGGGTCAGGACTCGTCGGCGCGGTCCCAGACGACGTGCCCGTCCGTGTCGAGGCGGGCACCCTCGCTCGGTTCGTGCGGCCGCTGCTGTCCCGTATGCATGAGGTCGAGGACCTCGGCCGCGTGCTCGAGCAGCATCACATCGGCGATCAGACGGCGATGGCAGCGCCACCACACGGCCTCCGAGCACAGGACGGCGGTGCGGCCGCGGGAGAGGTCCTCCCGCAGCTCGGCGAGCCCGGCGCGGAACTCCTCGCTGCGGGTCCAGCCGGCGTAGGCGCGGAACTGCGCCACGCGCCACCAGGGGTCGGGGGAGGCGGCGTCCTCCTCCTTGCTCAGCCGACGCCGCCCTCCCAGCCGCTCGTCCCAGCGGTAGCCGATGCCGGCGTCGGTGCAGATCTCCTCGATCGCGCCGCGGGCGGCGGCGTCGTTCGAGCGGGAGCCGGGGAAGCGGCGCACGTCCACCAGCTGCCGGATCCCGGCCCCGGTGAGCAGGTCGGCGAGCTCGTCCCGCTCCAGCCGCCCGTGGCCCACCGTGAGCAGGGTGCCGCCCGTCCCGGGCAGAGCTGTCCCGGACGCAGGCGTCCCGGACGCAGCCGTGCCGGGGGTCACGAGGCGGTGGGAGACGGGCGCTGGGCGGCCGGCTCGAGCAGCTCCGTGCTCGTGGCCAGTTCGACCTGCGGAGGGAACAGGCCCAGGGTGTGCAGGGCCGCAGCCCCGTTCTCCGCGCTCGAGGCCGCACAGGCATCGGTGACCACCGTGAGGTGGGCTCCGGCGTCGGCCGCGGCGAGCACGGTGGTGAGCACGCAGCAGTCGGTCGAGACCCCGGCGACCAGCAGGTGTGGGGCCGGGCCGACGATCCCGCGCAGCTGCGGTCCCCATTTGCCGAAGGTGGGCTGGTCCACCGTGGGGTGGGCGGTGAGGGCGGCGGCACCGTCGACCAGCTGGTAGAGCGGGTCGGTCGCGGGGACGTCCGCGAAGGGCCAGGCGGCGAAGTACTCGCCCCAGGCGGTGGTGCGATCGGCGGTGGGCAGCCAGCGACTGATCACCGTGCGCTCGGGGCCCACCTGGGCGGCGAGCTGCTGGATGCGCGGCCAGGCCTGCTCCCAGAACGGGGAGGCCCAGTCGGAGTCCGGGGCGGCGAAGATCCGCTGCGGGTCGACGATCAGCAGCCAGGGTGCGGGGCGCGGCTCAGGCGCAGGGGGCATGGATGGGGTCCTCTCCGGTCCGGGCCTCGACGCTCGGCTCTCTCGCTGTGGAGCCAGGGTAGTCCGCCCGGCGCCCCGGCCGCAGGGCGCGCAGCACCGCGGGAGCGATCGCGAACGCCGCTCCGGCCAGGCACAGCACTCCGCCGACGGCCGCCAGCGGCGGCGGCACCTCGCGCAGCAGCAGCCAGGCCAGCCCCAGGGTCAGCGCGGGCACCAGCAGGGAGGAGGAGCTGAGCAGTCCGGCGCCGGTGTGGGTCAGCGCGTAGCCCCACAGCAGGAAGGCGAGCGCGGTGGGGAACACCCCTAGGTAGACCACGCCCAGCAGGGAGCCCAGGGGTGCCGCGCCCGCCTCCGAGATCAGGGCCGGGGCGAAGGGCAGGCAGGCCAGGGTGCCGGCGACCACACCGATCACCGTCATCGAGGTCGAGCCGACGTGGGCCAGCAGCAGCTTCTGGGCGAGCACGCTGCCGGCGTAGAGCAGCGCCGCGGCGAGCCCCAGCACCACGCCGAGGCCGGAGAGCCCGCCGGTGGAGGCGCCCACGGAGATCAGCACGATCCCGCTGAAGGCCACCAGCACCCCGGCCAGCAGCCGCACGGACAGCGCCTCGCCGAGCAGCAGGCCCGAGGCGACCGCGACGATCAGCGGGGCGAGGTTCACCAGCATGGCCGCAGTGGCCGCGTCGAGAAACAGCTCGGCGGCGTTGAGCACCACGAGGTACAGCGCGAACCAGGCAACGCCCCAGCCCAGCACCGCCGCCCACAGCCGGGCGGTGCGCGGCGGGCGCACCCGGCCCAGGAGCAGCAGGGGCAGCAGCACCACCGAGGCGGCGCTCACCCGCAGCAGCGTCATCGCCCCGGGGGAGAAGTCGTGGCCCGCCACCCGGATCACCAGGAAGGACGAGGCCCACATGAGCATCACCCCGCTCGCGGCGAGCCACGGCAGGGCAGGGTGGGAGGGGAAGGGGTGCATGGAGCCATCGTGGACCCTGCGGGCCGCGGTGGCCAGGGACTGCTCACGCCCCGCGACGGCGAGCCCGGTCCAGCACTGGCGAGCCCACCCCGCCGAGCGGGCCTGCCGAGCGGGCAGACCCGGCGCGGCCATCGGCCGGGCGATCAGGCCGGCGCAGCTCAGCGCCGCTCCTGCGCCCGGATCCTCCCGCGACGCGCGAACCAGGTCACCCCGAAGCCGAGCACCAGGGCCAGCAGCACGCCGATGTTGGAATAGGCCCAGTTCCCGTCCCAGTAGGAGCCGGCCGGATCATCCACGAAGGTGCCCAGGCCCAGCGGCTCCAGCAGGTAGCCCTGCCAGTTGTTCCAGGGGGCGTCCTCGGTGAAGGAGTTGACCACCAGGCCCCAGCCCAGGATCGAGGCGACGACCATCGTGAGGATCGAGGTCCAGTCGACGGCGCCGTAGCGTCCGGCGGGGTCGAACAGGGCCTTCTCGTCGTAGTCCGCGCGGCGGGAGACGATGTCGGCGATGAGGATGCCCGCCCAGGCGGCGATCGGCACGCCGAGGGTGATCAGGAAGCTCTGGAACGGGCCGATGAAGCTGGTCGCGAAGAACGCCACCCAGATGGTGCCGGCGGTGAGGATCAGCCCGTCGACGGCCGCGGCGGCCGGGCGGGGGATGCGGATCCCGAGGCTGATCAGGGTCAGCCCCGAGGAGTAGATGCCCAGCACCGCGCCGGAGACCAGGGTCAGCACGGCGACGATCCAGAAGGGGATCAGCGCCCACAGCGGCAGGATCGTCACCAGCGCACCGATGGGGTCGCCCTCGATCGCGCCGCGCAGCCCCTCGTCGGAGCCCGCCAGCAGCAGGCCGAAGATCACCAGCACCACCGGGGCGGCGGCGCCGCCCACGGTGTTCCACAGCACGATC
Source organism: Brachybacterium sp. (assembly GCF_036379615.1). Lineage (GTDB taxonomy): Bacteria > Actinomycetota > Actinomycetes > Actinomycetales > Dermabacteraceae > Brachybacterium. The sequence goes on along the minus strand of NZ_DASVGJ010000009.1, from coordinate 11,190 downwards.
GACCCGTCGGACGCCGTGCGCTTCTGGTACCGCGACCAGTCGGCGGCGATGTTGATCCAGCCCAGCCCGAAGCCCGTCATCACCATCACCAGCGCGCCGATCATCGCCTGCGGGGAGCCGGAGGGGGCTGCGAGCACGGCGGCGAGGTCGATGTGGGGGATGGTGAGGATCATGAACAGGATCGTCATCGCGCCGGTCGCCCAGGTGAGGATCGACTGGAGCTTCATGATGGTGTGATAGCCGAGCACGCTCGCGCCCACGATCAGGGCGGCGATGAGGATCGCGGCGATCACGGTGACCGCCTGCCCGGAGGCGAGGCCCAGCACGTCGAAGACGGTGGCGGTGGCGAGCACGGCGGAGATCGCCAGCGAGGTCTCCCAGCCGATCGAGGTCAGCCAGGAGACGATGCCCGGCACCTTCTGCCCGTGCACCCCGAAGGCCGCCCGCGAGAGCACCATCGTCGGCGCGCTGCCGCGCTTGCCCGCGATCGCGACCAGCCCGCACAGCAGGAAGCTGATGATGATGCCGATGACCGCCACGATGGTGGCCTGCACGAAGCTGATGCCGAAGCCGAGCAGGTAGGAGCCGTAGCTCATCCCGAACACGGAGACGTTCGCGGCGAACCAGGGCCAGACGAGATCTCGGGGCCGCGCGGTCCTCTCCGTCTCCGCGATGATCTCGATGCCGGCGGTCTCGATGACCCCGGCGCCGCCGACAGGCGCGGGAACGGGAGCGGTGGGTGTCTCAGGGGGTGTCATGGACGGCTCCGGGGAGGCTGGGCCGGTGGTTCCGGCCGACGGGGATGCTGCGCGACTGATCTCGGGATTCTCCCATGGGGTGTGACCGGATCAGGGGATGACCAGAGGCGACTGCCGCCATACAGTGGCAGGTGCGCCCCGTGCGCACCTCCTCCGGACGCCCCGTCGGCCCCATCGCACGAGTCCCTGCGATCCCGCCGCCGGCCCGTCCGCTCCCACCGTCACCACCGCAGGGTCGGCCCGCGGCTCGGCCGTCGCGCCGTCCCGGAAGGAGCCCCGTGCCCTCAGCATCCTCCCGGATCCGGGCGTCGGCGACGCGACTGCTGAGCCTCGGGCCCAGCCGCGTGGACCACATCCCGGCCTTCCGCATCGCGCTGGGCCTGGCGATCCCGCTGTCGGTGCTGCTGGTGACGGGACGCGTCGAGTGGGCGATGTACGTGGGCTTCGGTGCGTTCACCGGCATCTACTCGAGGTACGAGCCGACGCGGATGCGCTTCCGCCGCCAGTCGATGGCGGGGGTGCTGCTCACCGTGTGCGTGACCCTCGGCGCGAGCCTCGCCCAGGTCGGGGAGTCCATGGGCGGGACGGCGGAGTCCTGGACGACCCTGGGGGTCGGTTCGCTCGTGGCCGGACTGGCCGCCGCGGTGGTGCTGAAGCTCGGCCTGAAGCCGGGCGGTGCGGTGTTCCCGCTGTTCGCGGTCGCGGCCATCGCCTCGGCTCCGCCGGCTGCTCCGATCTGGGCCGCCTTCCTCATCGCCGGCGGCTGCGCGGCGCTGTGCGTGGTGCTGGGCCTGCTCGGGCACTGGGCGGGGGAGCGCCACCCGGGAGCGGAGGTGCGCGCCGCGACGGAGACCTGGTCGCGCGCGCAATTGGGCTCGGAGTTCGGCCGCTTCGCGGTCGCCTCCGCGATCGCCGGGGCGCTGGGGATCGCCTCCGGGCTGCCGTTCCCGTACTGGGCGCAGATCGCGGCGATCGCGCCGCTGTCGGCACCGGGCCGCACCCTGCAGGTCGAACGAGGGCTGCACCGCATCATCGGCACCACCCTGGGGATCATCACCACCGCCTTCCTGCTCTCCTTCCCCGCCGAGCCGTGGCAGCTGGTGGTGTGGGTGGTGGTGCTGCAGTTCCTCGCCGAGATGTACGTGATGCGCAACTACTCCTTCGCTCTGCTGTTCGTCACCCCGCTGGCGCTGCTCATGGTGCAGCTCGCCCACCCGCAGCCGATCGGGGCGATGCTCGAGGCGCGTGTGCTCGAGACCGTCATCGGCGCCGTGGTGGGGATCGCCGTGGTGATCGCGGCGGCCGTGTGGGATCGACGGGCGGCGCTGCGGAGGCCCGCGGCCGGCGGCACGGAGGGCGAGGGCCGCGGCTGAGCGGTACGGCCGGCCACGGAGTGGTCGTCCCTGGCCGGAGGGCCGTGCACGTCCTAGCGTCGGGCCATGCCGGACAACGCAGACGCCCCCGCAGCCCCACCCGCCCCCGCCTACACCCACGGCTACGGCGCCGCCGTGCTCGACAGCCACCGCACCCGCACCGCCGAGAACTCCGCCGCGCACCTGCTCCCGCATCTGCGTCCCGGGATGCGGTTGCTGGACGTGGGCAGCGGGGCGGGCACGATCACCGCCGACCTGGCCCGGATCGTCGGCCCCGAGAGCGTCACCGCGCTCGAGGTCTCCGAGCAGTCCGCCGAGCTCACCCGCACCGAGCTCGCCCGGCAGGGGCTCGATGCCGTGCAGGTGCTGGTCGGCGACGCGCAGGCGCTGCCGCTTCCGGACGGCAGCGTCGATGTGGTCCATGCCCACCAGGTGCTCCAGCACCTGCCGCGCCCGGTGGCCGCGCTCGCCGAGTTCCGACGGGTCACCCGGCCTGGTGGGATCGTGTCGGTGCGCGACAGCGACTACGAGGGCTTCCGCTGGTGGCCGGAACGGCCGTCCCTGGATCGATGGCTCGAGCTCTACCTGCGCGCCGCCCGCGCCAACGGCGGCACCCCGGACGCCGGGCGCCGGTTGCTGGCATGGGCCCATGAGGCCGGCTTCGAGGACGTCACCCCCGGCGCCTCGACCTGGCTGCACGCCACGCCCGAGACGCGTCGGGCCTGGGCCGAGACCTGTGCTGGCCGTCTCGTCGACGGGCCCTTCGCCGAACAGCTCGGGCGAGAGGCCTGGGCGGGTGCCGAGGAGCGCACAGTCCTCGCCGAGGGGTTTCGAACCTGGGCCGACCATCCCGACGGCTGGTTCAGCGTCCTGCACGGCGAGATCATCGCGCGGGCCTGAGTCGCGCGGGGAGAGCCTCCCGCGAGCCCCGCCTCCGCAGCAGCACCCGGTTCAGAGTCGACAACCGATCTGCCGTACCGTATCGTTGAAAACGAAAACACTTCTACTCGGGAGGTCCCATGTCCCTCAGCACCGCCGTCCTCCGCGCCGTCCCCGGCGCGTTCATCCTCAACTCCGGCATCGGCAAGCTCGGCATGCCCGCCGAGATGGCCGCAGGTCTGCAGGGCATGGCCGCGCAGGGCGTGCCGCCCCTGGGCAAGCTCACCCCCGAGCAGTTCGCGAAGTTCCTCAGCTACGGCGAGATCGCCGTCGGCGCTTCCCTGCTCCTGCCCTTCGTGCCCACCAAGGTGGCGGGCCTGGGCCTGGCCGCGTTCTCCGGCTCGATGGTGTCGATGTACCTGCGCACCCCGGGGATGACCGAGTCCGACGGCGTGCGGCCCACCCAGGACGGCACCGCCGTGGCGAAGGACAGCTGGCTGCTCGCGATCGCCGCGGCGCTGCTGCTCTCCGGGGGCAAGTCCGAGAAGAACTGATCCCGGCCTGCCCGGTTCAGCCGGGCCCCGCCGAGGAGCGGCCGGCCTCCGGCGCGGCGCCGCTCTCCAGGCCCGCGTCGCTCTCGAGCGCCGCCGCGGCCTCGTGCGCCCGCGCCCGTCGACGCTCCAGGAACCGGCGCTCGCCGGCGTTCTCCGCCAGGTCGAGCGCACTGTCCCACGCGGTGACGGCGGCCCGGGGCTGACCCGCCTCCTCGTGCAGCAGGGCGAGGGCCGCGTGGAAGGGATGGTGGCGGGCGAGCTCGGGCTCCTCCGCGAGCTCCTGGAGCCGCCGCAGGCCTTCGCGCGGAGACTGCGCCCGGCCCGCCGCGATCGCGCGGTTCATCCGGACCACCGGGTCCTCGCCATGCTGCAGCAGCAGCGAGTACAGCGAGACGATCTGCGCCCAGTCCGTTGCGGCGAAGCTCTCCGCCTCGGCGTGGACCGCAGCGATCGCGGCCTGGATGGTCAGCCGCCCGGCGTCCTCCCGGCCCGCCGCTTCCTCCGCGAGCGCCAGCCCTTCCGTCCGGAGCGCCTGGTCCCAGCGGGAGCGGTCCTGCTCCTCGAGGGGGATCGGGGTGCCGTCGGCCTCCTGCCGTGCGGGGGAGCGGGCATCGGTGAGCAGCAGCAGCGCGAGCAGGCCCTGCGGCTCGGCCGCCGTGGGCAGGAGCTGGTGGAGGAGGCGGGCGAGACGGATCGCCTCCGCGGTGAGCTCTCGCCGGATCGGGGTATCACCGCTGGTCGCGGCGTACCCCTCGGTGAAGATCAGGGAGATCGCGGTGAGCACCAGCGGCAGTCGACGCTCCCGCTCGGCGGGGTCGGGCGGGACGGTCAGCGGGATGCTGTTGCTCGCGATCCGCTTCTTGGCCCGGGTGATCCGCGCCTGCAGGGTGGGGACCGGCAGCAGCAGGGCCTGCGCGACCTCCGAGGTGGACAGCGAGCCCACGAAACGCAGCATCAGCGCGATCCGATCCGCCGGGGCGATCGCCGGGTGGCAGCAGCCCATCAGCATGGCCAGGCGGTCGTCCGGGAGCTCGCCCTCTTCGAGGGCGCGATGATCGGCCGACGAGGCCGCGGGAGACCCCTCCAGCAGGTGCAGCTCGGCGAGCCGGCGCGCGCTGGTGGCGTCCCGGCGCACCCTGTCGAGGGCGGCCCGCTTCGCCGTGGTGGTCAGCCAGGCCAGCGGACTGCGGGGGACGCCCTGCGCCGGCCAGCTGCGCAGCGCGGACTCCATCGCCTCGGAGGCGGCGTCCTCGGCGAGATCGAGATCGCCGAAACGGCGCACGAGCGTGGCCAGCAGGCGGCTGTGCTCCTCCCGGTGGAACCGGGCCAGCACATCGTCCGACGGGAGCCCCTCGTGCGCCGGTTCCGGGTCCGTGTCGTTCAGAGCTCGAGCATCGGCCGCACTTCGACGCGGCCACCGATCGCGCCCGGGCACTTCGCGGCCCAGGCCAGGGCCTCGTCGAGAGTGTCGACCTCGAGGACGATGGTGCCACCGACGAACTCACGGCTCTCCGCGTACGGACCCGCGGTGATCACCGGTTCCGCGTCGCGGGAGGCCTTGGAGAGGCTGGTGCCCTCCTCGGGGTCGGTGAGGCCGAAACCGCCGGCCAGCACCCCGGCCTGCTCGAGCTCGGCGTCGAAGGCGACGAACTCCTCGACGCCGGGGCCCTCCTCGCTCTCCCCGCAGCGCTCATCGGCGATGTTCCCCATCAGCAGCAGGACGTACTTCATGGTGACTCCTTCGTGGGTGCCTCGACCGAGCCGTGCGGCCCGGACACCACTATGACGAACGAGCCGGGCGCAGATCGACACCTGGGGCGGAACCCGTCGGGATCCGGTGCTCGCACGCCGAGGTCCGTGGGGTCGGTCTCCGCGCGGGGTCAGAGCACCTGCAGGTTCTCGATCATCGACTCCAGCCCTGCGACCTGCTGATCGTGGCCGACCGCCGCGCCGCCGTCGAAGACGGCGGGTCCGTCCGGGGTGTCCACGACGATCACCGTCAGGCGCCAGGCGTCGGTCGTGTGGAAGAGGGCGAGCTCGGAGATCTGCACGTCGGCGCTGACGATCCAGGCCGGGTGCCCGTCGACGGTGAACTCCTCATCGCGGTAGTTCTTCAGCTCCGCCGGGTCGTCGTAGATCTCCTGGACCTCGTCGCGGCTGATCCCGCACTGGAAGATCGCGCGCGCGGTGTCCTCCGCGCCGGGGTAGCCGCCCTCCTCCTCGGGGAAATCGACGGCGGCGACCGAGGCGATGGTGTACCAGCCGTTCTCCACCGCCTGGTGCGCGAAGCTCTGATCCACCTGGTAGGCGCTGCCGCCGCTCCAGTCCTGGCCGACCTCCCAGCCCTCCGGGACCGGGAACTCGAGGCCGCCGCCACGGACCGCTCCCTCGACCTGCTCGGTCTCGACCACGTTGTCGCGGATCGTGCAGTCGACGGTGGGCTGCTCGGCGACGGTGACCTCGCCGTCCGCCTCGTCCGTCTGCTCCTCCGTGGGGACGAACTCGGAGGGCTCGGTCTCCTCGGGCTCGGTCTCCTCCGGCCCCTCCGCGGTGGTGCCGGTCTCCTCGCCGGAGGTGGGATCCTCCGGAGTGGCCTTGAAGACCGTCTGGGAGAGCACCAGGGCCACGATCGCGAGGACGACCACGAGGCATCCGACGCCGCCCAGCAGGAACGCGAGCAGCGGGCCCTTCCCGCCACCGGAGCCCTGCGGCCCGCCGGAGCCGCCTGCGGCGCCGTGCTCGCCGCCTCGCCCGTCGGCGCCGCCGGAGTGGTCCGGCAGTCGGGGCGCGCCGCCGGAGCCGCTCGCGCCGCCGCTTCCGCCGCCGGAGAAGTCCGGCAGCTGCGGCCCTGATGCGCCGGTGCGCTCGTCCACGCTGATCCCCCTCGAAGTGCTGTGCTGCTCGACCGACTGCCCTGCTCGACCTGCCGAACTGTGCGGCCGGCTGTGCTGCTCGGCGCGCACCCACCAGCGGCGCCGCGGCCCACCCTAGCGGGAGGCGATGGCGCCGCGGGAACGGTGGGGGATCCGGTGCCCTGTGACCAGATGCACAGCCCAGAACCCCCCAGGATCGCCAATAAAGCAACGCTCGGGTGGCGAAAACCGGCCAGGTGAGGCTAACCTCAGTACGTCCCTGCGGGGCGTCCCGCTCGGCGGCGCCCGGAGTCCTCCAGAGAGAGCCTTGCCATGACGACCTTCCCCCGCCGCCACTTCGGCGCGCTGTCCGCCGCCGGTGCCCTCGGGCTGATCCTCTCGGCCTGCGGTGCCTCAGCCGGCGAGAGCGGCGCCGGCTCCGGCGACAGCGCCGAGGCCGGGGCCGCCGGCACCGTCGAGATCGAGGACAACCACGGCGCCCAGAGCATCCAAACCCCTCCGAGCTCCGTGGTCGCGACCGACAACTCCACCTTCGAGACCCTCGACACCTGGGGCGTCACCCTCACCGCCGCCGCGCGCGCCCTGATGCCGCCGACGATCGGCTACCGCGACGACGAATCCGTCATCGACCTCGGCAACCACCGTGAGCCCGACCTCGAGGCCGTCGTCGCCGCCGAGCCCACCCTGATCATCAACGGCGGTCGCTTCGCCCAGTACCGCGAGGACTTCCTGAAGTACGCGCCGGACGCCGCGATCGTCGAGGTCGACCCTCGCGATGACCAGCCCTACGCCGAGGAGCTCAAGCGCGGCGTGACCGTCCTCGGGCAGATCTTCGCCAAGGAGACCGAGGCCGAGCAGCTGGTCAGCGACTTCGACGCCGCGATCGAGCGCGTCCAGGCCGCCTACAACGGCACCGACACCATCATGGCGGTGAACACCTCCGGCGGCGAGATCGGCTACATCGCCCCCGGCAACGGCCGCACCCTGGGCTGGACCTTCGAGCAGTTCGGCTTCGCCCCGGCGCTCGAGGTCGAGGGTGCCAGCGACGACCACGAGGGTGACGACATCTCCGTCGAGGCGATCGCGGACTCGAACCCGACCTGGATCCTGGTGATGGACCGCGATGCGGCCGTCGCCGCCGACGACCCCGAGTACTCCCCGGCCAACGAGCTGCTGGACTCCTCCGACGCCCTCGCAGGCGTCACCGCCGTGGCCGAGGGCAACATCGTCTACATGCCCACGGACACCTACACCAACGAGTCCATCCAGACCTTCACGGAGTACTTCCAGAGCCTGGCGGACGCCTTCGAGGCCAAGGCCTGAGCCACGGGCACCGCCGACGACCTCCGCGCGGCGGGCAGGACCACCCCGGTCCTGCCCGCCGTTCGGCGCGTCCGGCGGCGATCCGTCGGCGCTGAGCACTTCCCCCAGGAGACCTGATGTCCAGTCCTTCCCATGCCAGGGAGGCCCACGCCCGAGAGGCCCACGACCGGGAGGCCCATGACCGGGAGCGCAGGGGCCGCGAGCGCCTGATCGACGGCAAGCTCGTGATCGGCATCGTGGTGGTCGCCCTGCTTCTGGTCGCCTCCCTGTTCACCGGGGTGTACGACATCTTCGGGGCGGACGACGGGGCCGAGATGTTCGCGATCACCCGCATCCCGCGCACGGTGGCTCTGGTCCTGGCCGGGGCCGCGATGGCGATGTCCGGGCTGATCATGCAGCTGATGACCCAAAACCGCTTCGTGGAGCCGACGACCACCGGCACCACGGAGTGGGCGGGCCTGGGCCTGATCCTGGTGATGGTGCTGGTGCCCGGCGCCGGACTGCTGACACGCATGACCGTCGCGATCATCTTCTCCTTCGTCGGCACCATGGTGTTCTTCCTGTTCCTGCGGAAGGTCACCCTGCGCAGCTCGCTGATCGTGCCGATCATCGGCATCATGCTCGGCGCGGTCGTCGGCTCGGTCTCCACCTTCGTGGCCCTCCAGTTCGACGCCCTGCAGAACCTCGGCGTCTGGTTCGCCGGCTCCTTCACCTCGGTGCTGCGCGGCAGCTACGAGGTGCTGTGGATCGTGCTGCTGGTGGGGATCGCGGTGTTCCTGGTCGCGGACCGCCTCACCGTGATCGGCCTGGGGGAGGACGTCGCCACCAATGTGGGCGTGAACTACCAGCAGGTGCTGCTGCTGGGCACCGGACTGGTCGCGGTCGCCACCGGCGTGGTGACCGTGGTGGTCGGCAACCTGCCCTTCCTGGGCCTGATCGTGCCGAACGTGGTCTCGATGATCCGCGGTGACGACCTGCGCTCGAACCTGCCCTGGGTGTGCCTGCTGGGCATCGCGATCGTGACCGTCTGCGACCTCATCGGGCGGATCATCATCATGCCCTTCGAGGTGCCGGTCTCCCTGATCCTCGGGATCGTCGGCGCCGTCGTGTTCATCGGCCTGCTGATGAGGCAGCGCCGTCATGGCTGAGCGCACGCCCACCGCCCCGGCCCACAGGCAGCTCCCGGATCGCCGGCTCGGCGCCGCCCGCAAGGAGCCGATCAGCCCCGCCATCAGCACCTCTCCCGCCGATCTGGTCGGCGACCTGGAGGTGATCGGGGCACCGCGCCGTCCCCGCAGCAGCGCCGGGGCCTTCCCCGACGCCCGCTCGCGTCGGCGCTACTGGATCGTGCTCGTCGCGCTCGCGGTGCTGGCGGCGGGGTTCGGCGCGGGGCTGCTCGCCGTCGGCAACCCGATGCCGCCGGGCTCGCGCGGCTTCTGGCTGATCGCCGAGATGCGGGCGACCTCGCTGGTGGTGATGGTGGTGGTCGCGTTCTGCCAGGCGGTCGCGACGATCACCTTCATGACCGTCACCAACAACCGCATCATCACGCCCTCCATCATGGGCTTCGAGTCGCTGTACACGGTGATCCAGACCAGCGCGGTCTACCTGCTCGGCGCCACCGGCGTGATGGTCCTGCAGGGCACCGGCCAGTTCCTGCTGCAGATCCTGGCGATGGTGGGGCTCGCGGTGCTGCTCTACGGCTGGCTGCTGCGGGGGAAGTACGCGAACATCCAGGTGATGCTGCTGGTGGGCATCATCCTGGGCGGCGGCATGGGGGCGGTCTCGACCTTCATGCAGCGGCTGCTCTCGCCGAGCGAGTTCGACGTGCTCTCCGCCCGCCTGTTCGGCTCGGTCAACAACGCCAGCGCCGAGTACCTGCCGGTCGCGATCCCGCTGGTCCTCGTCGCGGGTGCTCTGATCTGGGCGAACGCCCACCGGCTCAACGTCATCTCGCTGGGACGGGATGTGTGCATCAACGTCGGCGTCGACCACGGCCGCCAGACCATCTACATGCTGGTGCTGGTCTCGATCCTGATGGCGGTCTCCACCGCCCTCGTCGGCCCCATGACCTTCTTCGGCTTCCTGGTCGCGACGCTGACCTTCCAGCTCGCCGGCACCCACGACCACCGCCGACTGCTCCCGATCGGCGTGCTCACCGGCTTCGTGGTGCTCGCCGGCGCGTACTTCGTCATGAACCACGTGTTCTATGCCCAGGGCGTGGTCTCCATCATCATCGAACTCGTCGGAGGCTCCGTGTTCCTCCTCGTCATCCTGCGGAAGGGGCGCCTGTGATCTCCATCGATGCAGTGCGGAAGCAGTACACCTCCTCGTCGGGGAGCGTCGTGATCGGCCCGGTCACCGTCGACATCCCCTCCGGAGGCGTGACCGCGCTGGTGGGTCCCAACGGCGCCGGGAAGTCCACCCTGCTGACCATGGCGGGCCGCCTGCTGGGCATCGACGAGGGCGCGATCGAGGTGGCCGGCTACGACATCTCCTCGACCGCGTCGAAGGACCTCGCCAAGATCCTCTCGGTGCTGCGCCAGGAGAACCACTTCATCACCCGCCTCACCGTGCGCCAGCTGGTGGGCTTCGGTCGCTTCCCCTACTCCAAGGGTCGCCTGACCCGGCTGGACGAGCACAAGATCTCCGAGGCGATCGACTTCCTGAACCTCGACGAGCTCGAGGACCGCTATCTCGACCAGCTCTCCGGCGGTCAGCGTCAGCGCGCCTATGTCGCGATGGTGCTGGCGCAGGACACCGAGTACGTGCTGCTGGACGAGCCGCTGAACAACCTCGACATGCGCCACAGCGTGCAGATGATGGGGCGGCTGCGCGATGCTGCGCGCGAACTGGACCGCACCATCGTCGTGGTGCTGCACGACATCAACTTCGCCGCCCACTACGCGGACCACATCATCGCCATGAAGGACGGCGGCGTGGTCGAGTCCGGACCTGTCGACGCGATCATGGACGGTGAGGTGCTCACCCGGGTCTTCGACACCCCGGTGCAGGTCATCGAGGGGCCGACGGGTCCGCTCGCGGTCTACTACTGATCCGGCGGGCGTGCCCCCGGCCCCCCGCCCGGCATCCCGCGGCGGCGGCGCCCGCCCAACGCCCCTGCCCGGCCCCGCCCCGCCCAGCGCCCCTGCCCGGCCTCGCCCAGCGCGCCTGCCCGGCGTCCCGGGGAGGTGGCGCCGAGGAATGCTTCTTTCTGAACCACTTCAGGGACCATTCCGGCTGAGAACGGCGCATTCGTCGGGTGTCCCTGGCGTTTCCGTCAAGGGGGGCGGGTCAGGCAGCGAGGGTGAGTTCGGAAGGGGGCGCCGCCGCTGCGCCAGCCCACAGGCTCGCCGGCGCTCGGGCCCGCCAGCCCGCAGGCCCGCCACCCGCAGGCCCGGCGCCCGCAGGCCCGGCGGCGCGCAGGCCC
>NZ_DASVGJ010000008.1:0-91726 GCF_036379615.1 Brachybacterium sp. | reverse complement strand
GCCCCGACGGGGTGATCAGGACTCGCCGCCGAAGGAGCCGGACTGACCGGCGTTCACGTTCGTCAGGTCGTACTTGTCGATGGCCTGGCGGACCACTGCGGGATCCACCTTGCCCTCCTTGGCGAGCAGCTGGAGGGCCTTGACGACCATCGAGTGCGCGTCGATCTTCAGGTGGCGACGAGCGGCCGGACGGGTGTCGGAGAAGCCCCAGCCGTCAGCGCCGAGCACGCCGTAGCGTCCCGGGATCCACTCACGGATCATGTCCGGCACCATGAAGTCGTAGTCGGAGGTCGCGACGAACGGACCCTCCACGCCCTCGAGCCGCTCGGAGATCCACGGCGTGCGCTGATCCTCGGGGTGCAGGAGGTTGTGCTTCTCGGCCTCCTGGGCCTCCTTGCGCAGCTCGGTCCACGAGGTCACCGACCAGACGTTGGCCTTCACTCCCCAGTCCTCGGCGAGCAGCTCACGGGCGTGCAGCGCCCACGGGACGCCCACGCCGGAGGCGAGCAGCTGCGCCTCGGGGCCCTCGCCCTCGGACCTGGGCTCGAGCAGGTACATGCCCTTGAGCAGCCCCTCGACATCCAGGTCCTCGGGCTCCGCGGGCTGCACCATCGGCTCGTTGTAGACGGTGATGTAGTAGAAGACCTCGCTGACGCGGTCGTCCTCTCCGTACATGCGCTGCAGACCGTCACGGATGATGTGGCCGAGCTCGTACCCGTAGGTCGGGTCGTAGATGACGGCGCCCGGGTTGGTCGCGGCGAGGATCGGCGAGTGGCCGTCCATGTGCTGCAGGCCCTCACCGGCGAGCGTGGTCTTTCCCGCGGTCGCGCCGATCACGAAGCCCTTGGCCATCTGGTCCCCGGCGGCCCAGAAGAAGTCGCCGGTGCGCTGGAACCCGAACATCGAGTAGAAGATGTAGAAGGGGATCATCGGGAAGTCGTGCGTGGCGTACGAGGTGCCGGCTGCGGTGAACGCCGCCGTGGAGCTGATCTCGTTGATGCCCATGTGCTTGATCTGGCCGGAGGTGGACTCCTTGTAGGCCAGCAGCAGGTCACGGTCCACGGACAGATAGTTCTGCCCATCGGGGTTGTAGATCTTCGCCGTCGGGAACAGCGAGTCCATCCCGAAGGTGCGGGCCTCGTCAGGGACGATCGGGACCCAGCGCTTGCCGGTCTCCTTGTCCCGCATGAGGTCCTTCAGCAGCCGCACCAGCGCCATCGTCGAAGCGATCTCCTGCTTGCCGGAGCCGCGCCTGACGACCTCGTAGGCCTTGTCGCCGGGCAGGTTCAGCGGCTTGTGCTCGGTGCGGCGGGACGGCACCGGTCCGCCCAGGGCCGCGCGTCGCTCCTTGAGGTACTTCATCACCGGCGCGTCGTCGTCCGGCAGGTAGAACGGTGCGTCGTAGACGCTGCCGGCCTCGAGCTGCTCGTCGCTGATCGGGATGCGCAGGGTGTCCCGCAGCGCCTTCAGATCCTCCGGCGTGAACTTCTTCATCTGATGGGTCGCGTTGCGGCCTGCGAAGTTCTTGCCCAGGCGGTAGCCCTTGACGGTGTGGGCGAGGATCACGGTGGGCTTGCCGTTGCGCTCGGTGGCCTGCTTGAACGCGGAGTAGATCTTCTTCGAATCGTGGCCGCCGCGGTTGAGCTTCCACCAGATGTCCTCGTCGGAGAGGTCCTCCACGAGGGCCTTGGTCCGCGGATCGCGGCCGAAGAAGTTGTCGCGGATGAAGGCGCCGTCCTCGGCGCGGTAGGTCTGGTAGTCGCCGTCGGGGGTGGCGTTCATCAGGTCGATGAGCGCACCGTCGGTGGACTTCTCCAGCAGCGGATCCCAGCCGTCGCCCCAGATCACCTTGATGACGTTCCAGCCGGCGCCCCGGAACTGGCTCTCCAGCTCCTGGATGATCTTGCCGTTGCCGCGCACCGGGCCGTCCAGGCGCTGCAGGTTGCAGTTGACGACGAAGGTGAGGTTGTCCAGGTGCTCCTTGGCGGCGATGTGCAGCGCGCCTCGGGACTCGACCTCGTCCATCTCGCCGTCGCCGAGGAACGCCCAGGTGTGCTGCTCGCTGGTGTCCTTCAGACCACGGTTCTGGAGGTACTTGTCGAAGGAGGCCTGCTCGATCGCGGCGACCGGGCCGATGCCCATCGACACGGTCGGGAACTCCCAGAAGTCCTGCATCGCGCGCGGATGCGGGTAAGAGGGCATGCCGTGCTCGCTGGAGACCTCCTGGCGGAAGCCGTCGAGCTCCTCCTGGGAGAGGCGGCCCATCATGTAGGCGCGCGAGTAGATGCCGGGGGAGGCGTGGCCCTGGAAGAAGACGTGGTCGCCGCCGCCGGGGTGGTTGCGCCCGCGGAAGAAGTGGTTGAAGCCCACCTCGTACATCGTGGCGATCGAGGCGTAGCTGGAGAGATGCCCGCCGACGCCGATGCCGGGCGCCTGCGCGCGGTGCACGACCATCGCCGCGTTCCAGCGGTTGATGTTGCGCAGCTCCTTCTCGAGCTCGGCGTCACCGGGATACTCCGGCTGCTCCTCGACAGAGATCGTGTTCACGTAGTCCGTGGTCAGCGACTCGGGGAGGTGGATGTCCTCGTCGCGCGCATGCTGGATGACGCTCTGGACGATCTCGGAGGCGCGCCCGGCGCCCCGGTGCTCGACGAGACCGTCGAAAGAATCCAACCATTCCCGGGTCTCTTCCGGATCAGGATCCTGGGCATGGCTCGGCAGATTGATGCCGATGGGACGAGGAGTCTCGTGCGAAGTCACACTGTCCTTCTCTCTACGGGAGGCGACGGACCGGCCGTGGGAGCTGAGGATCGCCGGTGGGCCCGGCTCCTTCGGCCTCGGTGCAGGCAAGCCTACCGTCGACGTGGCCGCCAGAGACCTTCACACTCCCTCCGCATCTGTGATGCGCAGGACATCCAGCGCCCGCCCCCGCACGCACAGGCGCTCCTCTCACGTGATGCATCGGGCAGTGACGTGGCATAGACTCAGCCCCGCGTCACCCGACCTCGGGGCATCTCGCCCTGCAGTGATGGTGGCCAGCCATGCTCTACCCCCTTTCGTGAGGAGTCCTTTCTTGTCACCGTCGGCCGACGCCCCTTCGTCCAGCTCCCTGTCCGAGGTGCTGAACTTCACCTCGGGTCAGATCGTGCAGGAGATCGGTTACGACGACGACGTCGATCTCGAGCTCCGCGACGCGATCGAGGACCTCATCGGCGGCGAGCTCGAGGACGAGGACACCCAGGAGATCGTGGACGCCGTCGTGCTGTGGTGGCGCGAAGGCGACGGCGACCTCACCGACGCCATGGTCGACACGCTGCGCAACATCGACGCCGGTGCGCCGGTGTGGGTGATGACGCCGAAGGCGGGTCGCGACGGACACGTGATGCCCGGCGAGATCCAGGAGAGCGCCGGGATCGCCGGTCTGCGGGTGATGAGCTCGGTGAGCCTGGCCAAGGATTGGACCGGCACCCGCCTGGCCAGCCGCGCCAGCTGAGCGCTGCCGCGACGGCGTTCCGTCGCGGGGAGCAGGGAGTCCGCTCCCGCCCGGGTCGTTAGCTCAGTTGGTCAGAGCGTCTGGTTTACACCCAGAAGGTCGGGGGTTCGAGCCCCTCACGACCCACTTCGGAGAAGGCCCCCCTCTGCACCGACGGTGCAGGATCGGGGGCCTTCGCGCGGAGACGGGCGCGGCGGGGGCTCGTCCACGGAGCCGGAGAAGGGGTATCCGGTGCGCGGGGAAGGCGCGGGTGAACTGTGCCATGCCGCTCTCCGGGCCCGCCCGGCCGCGTGCGAGGATGCTCCGCATGCCTGAGACCGGAACGCCGCCCGCCCCTCGCGCGCGCGTGGAGATCATCGACTACCTCAGGCTGGTCGCAGCCCTCTCGGTGATGGCCTTCCACTACCTCTACAACGGCATCGACAACGGCAAGATCTCCAGCATCTCGCACGAGCCGATCGCGCAGATCGCCCAGCACGGGTACCTCGGAGTGAACCTCTTCTTCATGATCAGCGGGCTGGTCATCACCGCGTCGGTGCACGGCAAGAGCGCCCGGCAGTTCGCCATCGGCCGGGCTCTGCGTCTCTACCCGGCGTTCTGGGTGGCGGTGGGGATCACCACCTGCTTCGCCCTGGTCCTGGGAGGAGAGAGGATGGGCGTCACCGCTGAGCAGGTGCTGGTGAACCTCACCATGATCCCCTCCGAGCTGGGCGTGCCCTTCGTGGACGGGGTGTACTGGACGCTGCTGTACGAGCTGCAGTTCTACGCGCTGGTGTTCGTGCTGGTGCTGTGCGGGCAGGGACATCGGGTCGGTGCGCTGATGCCCGCCTGGGCGATGCTGATGCTCTACATCATGGTCGCGGCCCCGGAGCTCGCCGACGCCGCCCCGTACCTCGGCGACTACTTCGTCTGGTTCGCGGCCGGTGCGATCATCTCGACGATCGCCGAGCACGGCTGGAGCACCTACCGGGCGGCCGGACTGCTCGCCGCCTATCTGGCGATCACCGGCTTCGACCCCGACCTGACGATGCTGCTGAAGTCCCTGGTGTTCTTCACCATCCTCGCCACGCTCATCCCGAGGGTGCGCACCCTGCGCCTGCCCGGTGCGAAGACGGCCGGGGCGCTGACCTACCCCCTGTATCTGCTGCACGCCCACATCGGGTACATGCTGCTGGACACCTTCGCGACCGAGTCCACCAAGTGGCTCGCCTACGCGGGCGTCTCCGTGCTCGTCATCGCTCTGGCGTACCTGCTGCACGTGGTGGTCGAGCGACACCCCGTCTCCCGACGATTCTGGAGCTGGCTGCTGGAGAACACCCTGGGGGGTGCGGTGGATCTGATGCAGCGGGTCGTGGACGCGGTGACGCGTCGGGAGGCTCGCTCCCGCGGCCGCCGCACCGGTGACGCCGAGCGGGCCGACAGCGCCGAGCGGGCCTGCGGGGCCGACGGCGCCGAGCGGGCTGATAGCGATGAGCGGGCCGACGAGCCCGCGGTGATCAGCGGGTCACGGAGTACAGCAGCACGAGCACCACGGGCACCGCGAGCACCAGGCAGCCCCAGATGATCGCAGTCTTCTTGTCCCGCGCCTGATCCTCGGGGGTGCGGGGCGGGGCCTCCGGGCGTCCGGCGGCCTCCCACTCCTCACGGGCTTCCTTGCGGCGCAGCAGCAGGCGACCCACGATCACCACGACGGAGACCAGGATCGCGACGAAGAGGGCGAGCAGGATGAGGGTGTCGATGGCGAATCCTCCGGACTGGCGAGGGACGGGCGAGGGGCGGAGCTGGTGACGGGCACCGGCCCGGCGAGGGCGGTGGGGGCGGCGCACCCGGCTCCGAGCGGCCGGCGGGCGTCTCCCGCCGACTGTGCACAGGGTCTCACGGCCCGACCCCGGGACCTGGACGGTTCCTATACTGGCGGAGCCGTCACGTCCGGTCCGCCGCGCACCTCGCGCGGCGCAGTCCCGGGCTCGAATGGAGGAGGAGCCGCGCAGGTGAATGCACCCAGCAGAGAGTTCGACATCGAGGCGATCCGAGCGGACTTCCCGATCCTCTCCCGCATGCTCGATCCCGACACCCCGATGATCTATCTCGATGGGGGAGCCACCTCTCAGCGCCCCCGCCAGGTGCTCGACGCCGAGATCGACTACCTGCGCAGCGACCACGCCGCGGTCAAACGCGGAGCCCATCGCATGGCAGGGGCCGCGACCGATGCCTACGAGAACTCCCGCGAGCGGGTCGCGGCCTTCCTCGGCGCCCCGTCCTCTGACGAGGTGGTGTTCACGAAGAACGCCACCGAGGCGCTGAACCTCGTCGCCCACTCCCTCGGCAACGGGGACGGCTCCACCCCGGAGCGCCTGCGGGTGCGCGAGGGCGACGAGATCCTGGTGACCGAGATGGAGCATCACGCGAACCTGGTGCCGTGGCAGGAGCTGGCACGCCGCACCTGCGCGACACTGCGCTGGATCCCGATGGCTGAGGACTTCACGCTCGACCTCACGGGGCTGGACTCTCTGCTCACCGAGCGGACCAAGGTCGTCGCCTTCACCCACCAGTCCAACGTGCTGGGCACCGTGAACCCCGTCGGCCGGCTGGTCGAGGCCGCCCGCGCCGTCGGCGCGCTCACGGTGCTGGACGCGGCGCAGTCCGCGCCGCACATGCCCTTCGACGTCGACGCCCTCGGAGTGGACCTCGTGGCGCTGTCCGGGCACAAGATGCTCGGCCCCACCGGCATCGGCGTGCTCTGGGGCCGGTACGAGCTGCTGGCGCAGATGCCTCCCTTCCTCACCGGCGGGTCGATGATCGAGATCGTCCACATGGACCACAGCACCTACGCGGAGCCGCCCGCCCGCTTCGAGGCCGGCACCCCGCCGATCTCCCAGGCCGTGGGCCTCGCCGCGGCCTGCGACTATCTCGACGCGCTCGGCATGGACCGCATCGCCGCCCACGAGCAGTCCCTGACCCAGCAGGCGCTCGCGGGGCTGGCCGGCATCGACGGGGTGCGCATCATCGGCCCCGCCGCGTCACCGCAGCGCACCGGCGCGGTCTCCTTCGACGTCGCCGGCCGCCACCCCCACGACGTCGGCCAGGTGCTGGACTCCCTCGGCATCGAGGTGCGGGTGGGCCACCACTGCGCCTGGCCGCTGCACCGCCGCTACGGCCTGCACGGCACCACCCGCGCCAGCTTCTCCGTCCACACCACCACCGCCGAGGTCGACGCCTTCGTCGCCGGCGTCGCCCACACCGTCGACTTCTTCGGATCCCTCTCATGAGCACTCATCTCTCCGCCCTGTACACCGAGCTCGTCATCGAGCACGACAAGCGGCCCCTCCACGCCGGACTGCGCGAGCCCTTCGGCGCCGAGGTCCACCACGTCAACCCCACCTGCGGGGACGAGATCACCCTTCGCCTGCAGCTGGCCGCCGACGGCTCGGAGCGCATCGAGGACGTCTCCTACGACGCCGTCGGCTGCGCCATGAGCCGCGCCGCCGCCTCGATGATGGCCGACCTGCTGATCGGCCGCACAGTGGAGGAGGTCGCCCCCGCGCAGGAGCACTTCGAGGAGGCTATGAAGTCCCGGGGCCGTCTCGAGGGCGATGAGGACCTGCTCGGCGACAGCGTCGCCCTGCTGGGTGCGGCGAAGTTCCCGGCGCGGGTGAAGTGTGTGCTGATGCCCTGGAAGGCCTATCAGGCGGCGCTGGTCGAGACCCGCGCGCTCGGGGCGTGAGCGCCATGACGGATCGGGCGACAACGGACCAGGTGCAGGCCGGCGAGGTGCTGCGTGTGCTCGAGGAGGCCTATCCGCTGTCCTGGGCGGAGCCCTGGGACCGGGTGGGCCTGGTGCTGGGAGAGCGCGAGGCCTCCGTGCAGCGGGTGCTGCTGGCCGTGGACCCGACGGTCGCGGTCGCCAGGGAGGCCGTCGACCTCGGCGTCCAGCTGCTCATCACCCACCATCCTCTGCTGCTGCGGGGAGCGAGCTTCCTGCCCTCTGACGACGGCAAGGGTGCGGTGGTCACCCACCTGCTGCGGCACGGCACGGCGCTGTGGTGCGGGCACACGAACGTGGACCGCTCCACCCGGGGGACCGTCGGTGCCTGGCTGCGGTCGCTGGACCTCGCGGACGCGCGTCCGCTGCTCGCCGGGGAGGAGCCCGCCGAGGCCGCGCACGGCTCTCGGCGCTTCGGCCTCGGCGCCGTCGGGACCCTGCCCGCCCCGACCACGGTCGGGCGGCTCGCCGCCTCGATCGCGGACCTGGTGCCGACCACGGCCCGCGGCATCCTGCACACCGGCGCGGCAGACCGCGAGGTGCGCACGGTGGCCGTGTGCCCCGGCGCCGGAGACTCGTTCCTGGAATCCGCCGCGGCCGCGGACGCGGACGTCTACATCACCTCGGACCTGCGCCACCACCCGGCGCTCGAGCACCTGGAATCCTCCGCCGACGCCGCCGCGGTGCCCGCTCTGATCGATGTCCCGCACGCGGCGAGCGAGGCGCTCTGGCTGCCGCTGGCGAAGGAGCTGCTGACCGAGGCTCTGCCCGGCTTGGAGGTGCTGTTCAGCGAGCACACGACGGACCCCTGGAGCGGCCGGGTCGGGTGATCGGCCGGGTCGCGTGATCGGCAGGATCTGCCGGCCGCGTCGGTGCGCAGCCACCCCGGCCGCCGGCGGACTCAGCCCACCCGGTCCACGACCACGAGCCGGTCGCCGTCGAGCTCGACCTGCAGTCCAGATCTGACCCCCTGCGTGCCGATCCCCTCCGTGCCGAACGCGGCGCGGACGACGTCGACGGCCTCGTCGGCCGAGGCGGGGGTTCGCTCCGCCTCCAGCAGCGCCCCGGTCACCAGCCCGCGGTACCGCTTGGCATCGTGCGAGATCACCTTCCGCACTCCGGCCCGCTCCTGGACGGGGGACACCTCCAGCACCCGCACCCCGTCCCCGCTGCGCATCGACATCATCGAGCGGTACGAGCCCGAGCGGCAGTCGATCACCAGTGGGGAGCCGCTCTCCGCCTGCTCACGGCGCAGCTCGGGCACGAGGGGCCTGAGATGCGGCGCCCACCAGGACGCGGCCTTCCCCAGGCGGGAGAGAGTCGAGGAGGCGGAGAGCCGGTAGGCCGGGATCCGGTCGGTGCCGGCATCGACCAGCCCGAACAGCGCGCTCTGGACCAGCAGCCGACGATCCGGGGTCGGAGAGTGGTCTGCCCGGAGCTGTTCGTACAGCACGCCCGAGTAGACGGACAGGGCCTCGGCGGTCGGCTCGGACTCGATCCGCGCCATGCGCTCGAGCAGTTCGGGGGAGGAGGCGGGGACGCCGAGCTTCGCTCCGCCGTCCGCCGACGCGGCGGTGCGCTGAGCGGCCCGCAGCACGGTGCTGCGTGCCGCCGTCAGCTGCGGCAGGCCCAGCGATTCCAGCTCCAGGGGAGCGGCGCCGTCATCGGCGGGGCGGGTCTTGGCCTCCGAGGGCGGCAGCAGGATCAGCATCCGTCCATTCTGTGCCGCCACCCCTTGGCCAGCAGGGCAGACACCGGGAGATGTTCGGCACGTCGCCCTTCCGCACGGCCGCGACGTGACCAGCCCCCGAGCTGGAGAACCAGGCACCCAGGGCGCGCAGCGAAGGTCGCTCACGGCGCTGAGGGCAGGGGAGGCACAGGCGAGGGACGGGGGACGTCGGCGGGTATGCTGTGCGCTGGACCAGTCGGCCGGGCAGCCGCGTCCTCGGAGCTCCGGCTCCGGGGCCGAGGAAAGTCCGGGCTCCATCCGGCACGGTGGTGGGTAACGCCCACCCGGAGTGATCCGCGGGACAGTGCCACAGAGAGCAGACCGCCGCCGCACCCCACGGGGCGCGACGGTAAGGGTGAAAGGGTGGTGTAAGAGACCACCGCGGCCTCGGCGACGAGGTCGGCACGGTAAACCCCACCGGGAGCAAGGTCAGACAGGGGATGTTCGAGGGCGCCGGCCCGAGTCCCCGGGTAGACCGCTGGAGGTCGTCGGCAACGGCGATCGTAGAGGGATGGCTGCCGATCACAGAACCCGGCTTACAGGCCGGCTGGTCCGCCCTCGGCGCCCGGGCCGCTTTCGCGGGCTGGGGCGTCCTCGAGGGCGGGAACGATCGCCGCGCCGCGCAGAGTGGTGAGCCCCGCGCGGCGCCGCAGCCCGCAAGGGAGCTCAGCTCGTCGCGGTGCTCCCGGTGGACCTGCTGGCCGGGGCCTTGGCTGCGGTGGCTGACGTCTTCGTCGTGCTCTTCGCAGCCTTCGTGGACGTTGCCTTCGTGGAGGCCTTCTTCGAGGATGCGGCCTTCGTTGACGCAGTCGTCGTGGATGCTGCCGTGGTGGCCGACTTCTTGGCAGCAGGCTTCGTGGCAGCAGGCTTCGTGGCGGCGGACGTCGTCGTCGTGGCCTTCTTGGCGGCGGGCTTCTTCGCGGGAGGCTTCTTCGCGGCGGGAGCCTTCTTGTCCGCAGTGGTGCGCACGGCCGGCGCACGCTCCGCCGCGAGCTTCTTGACCGGCGCGTCGCCGGTCCCGCCTGCAGCGGCGACCTCGCGGCCGGCCAGGGCCGCGGCGCCGACGATGCCGGCCTCGTTGCGCAGCTGTGCCGGGACGATCGGGGTGTTCAGCTCCAGCCGTGGCAGGAACTTCTCGTGCTGCTTGGAGACTCCGCCGCCCACGATGATCAGGTCCGGGCTGAACAGGAACTCCACCAGCGAGAAGTACTTCTGGAGCCGCTTGGACCACTTCTTCCAGGAGAGGTCCTCCTTCTCCCGCACCGAGGAGGCCATGAACTTCTCCGCGGAGTCGCCCTTCAGGGGCAGGTGCCCGAGCTCTGCATTCGGAACCAGCACGCCGTCCACGAACATCGCGCTGCCCACCCCCGTGCCGAGGGTGATGACCAGGACCACGCCCTTCTGGTCCTTGCCGGCGCCGAACTCCATCTCCGCGACGCCTGCCGCGTCGGCATCGTTGACCACGAAGACGTCGTGACCGGTGCGGGCGGTGAGCAGGGCGTCGACGTCGGTCCCGATCCAGGCGTCGTCGACGTTCGCAGCGGTCTTGGCCACGCCCTGCTGGATCACCGCCGGGAAGGTGACGCCCACGGGGATCCCCCGGGGGAGGTCGAAGGAGTCCACGAGATCCCGGACGGTGTCCGCCACCGCATCCGGGGTCGAGGGCTGCGGGGTCGCGATCCGCACACGGTCCGCGGAGAGCCCACCCTCGCGCAGATCGACGGGGGCGCCCTTGATGCCGCTGCCGCCGATATCGATCCCGAATGCCGCTGTGGTCTTCGCCGTGGTCATCGCATCTCCTGGTGGGGTGCCCGAGCGAGCATCCGCCCGGGAGGTCGTCACGCGCAGTCGTGGCGCAGTGCGCTCACGATACCCGCGCGGCGAGAACGGGGGAGCGGCGTTCAGACCACCGTCAGCAGCTCCGGGCCGTCGGCGGTGATCAGCATGGTGTGCTCGAACTGGGCGCTGAAGGAGCGGTCCCGGGAGACCACGGTCCAGCCGTCGTCCCACTGCTCCCATTCCTGGGACCCGAGGGTCACCATCGGCTCGATGGTGAAGGTCATCCCTTCCTCGATCACGTCGTCGAACATCGGTGCGGAGTCGTAGTGGGGGATGATCAGCCCGTTGTGGAACCCCTCGGCGACCCCGTGACCGGTGTAGTCGCGCACGGACTCCAGCCCGTGACGGGCCGCGAACTTCTCGATCACGCGACCGATCACGTTCACCTCGCGTCCGGGACGGGCGACCTTGACGCCCCGCATCATCGCCTCATGCGCCTTCTCCACCAGCTCCTGCGCGCGTGGGTGCACCTCGCCCACCAGGAAGGTCGCATTGCAGTCCCCGTGCACGCCGTGCACGAAGGCGGTGACGTCGACATTGAGGATGTCGCCGCTCTGCATGACGGTGGAGTCCGGGATGCCGTGGCAGATCACCTCGTTCAGACTCGTGCAGCAGGACTTCTCGAACCCGAGGTAGCCGAGCGTGGAGGGGTAGGCGCCGTTCTCCAGCAGCACGCCGTGGACCACCTCGTCGATGTGGTCCGTGGTGACGCCGGGCCGTGCCGCCTCCCCGGCGGCCTGCAGGGCGAGGGCGGCGATCCGCGAGGCCTCGCGAACCCGCGCGATCACGTCGGCGCTCTGGACGTACGGGCCCGTGTCCGAGACAGCCTCGTCCTTGCCCACGTACTCGGGACGCTCGATGCTCGAGGGCACGCTGCGTCGGGGGCCGATCGTGCCGGGCACGAGCTCCTCGCGCCCTTCTGGGCGGGTCCATTCCTGCTCTACAGTCATGCCCACCAGTCTCTCACCGACTTCGAAGGAGACCGACGTGACCGAGGGCACGCAGTTCTACTACAACCTCAGCACCGGCAGCGTGGAGGAGGGGCGGCAGTCCCCGGGCGCGGAGCTGATGGGCCCGTACGCGACGCGGCAGGACGCCGAGCAGGCGCTCAGCACCGCCGCGGCCCGCAACGAGAAATGGGATCAGGACGACGCCGACTGGGAGGAGTGAGCGGGAGCGCCGCGTCACCGGCCCCGCTGCGGAGGGGCGGGCGCGGCGACTGCGCCCCGTGCCTCACTCGAAGGAGTGCTCCGGCCCGGGATAGCTGCGCGCGCCGACCTCGGCGCGGTACTGCTCCGCGGCCTGCTGCAGGTCCGTGCGGAGATCCGCGAAGGCCTTGACGAACCTGCCGTGGAAGCCGGAGAGCCCGGCCATGTCCTGCCACACCAGCACCTGGCCGTCGCATTCCGGGCCCGCACCGATCCCGATCGTGGGCACGTCGAGCGCTGCGGTGACGGCGCGGGCGACCGCGGCGGGGACCAGCTCGAGCACGATGGCCGCCGCGCCGGCGCGCTGCAGCGCGAGCGCGTCGTCGACCAGCTTCTGCGCCGCGGCCTCCTCGCGCCCCTGGACCCGGTGACCCGAGAGCGAGTTGACCGACTGCGGTGTGAACCCGAGGTGACCGAAGACGGGGATGCCCGCCTGGACCAGTGCCTGGACCTGGGCGGCGACCTCGGCGCCGCCCTCGAGCTTCACGACTTCGGCACCGGCGCGCACCAGCTCGACGCCGTGGCGCAGAGCGTCCGTCGGGCCTGCCTCATAGGTGCCGAATGCCAGATCGGCGACCACGAGCGGACGCGACACGCTGCGGGCCACGGCACCGGTGAACGTGAGCATGTCCTGATGCGTGGTCGCGGTGGTGGAGCTGTGGCCGAGCACCGTGGTGCCCACCGAGTCGCCCACCAGCAGCACCTCGACCCCGGCGGCCTCGAAGGCCTGTGCCGCGAACTGGTCGTAGGCCGTGAGCATCGCGAAGGGGCGTCCCTGCGCCTTCGCCTGCTGCAGGTGGCGCAGCCTGATCTTGGCAGGGCCGGCGGCGGGGGAAGGGGTGCCGACGGGGGACTCAGTGCTCACGGGGTGCTCCTGGAGAAGAATGGGACCGATGAACGGGATGGGTTGGCTCTCCAGCCTATCCCCGTCGGTGCGGCCGTCGGCCGTCCCTCCCGACGGAGCCCTCTGGAGCGAGCGTGCACCTCGCGCGGCGCGTTCGTGTCACCCTGGTGCGGTCGCCGCGCCGTGCGACCGGGAGGAGAGTCGACGTGAGGTCGAAGATGCGAACCACTGCCCGCGGGATCTCGCGTGCCGCTGCCGTGGGCGTCGGGGCCGTCGCCCTGGTGCTGAGCACCGCCGCCTGCACCGGCGGTGCTGAGCCGGACGAGTCCACCGGGACCAGCGCCGAGGGGACCGGCGACGGTCAGGATGCCGGGTCAGCATCGAAGAGCACGCCCGCGCCGAGCGACGGCGGGGGCGAGAGCAGCTCGAGCCCCTTCTCCGACGAGGAGCTCGAGCCGGCGTCCCAGCGCTTCGTCGACGTGCTGCAGGTGCTGGACGACAGGGACTGGGAGGCCGCCTGCGCGATGGTGCTCGATCCGAGCACGGGCACCTCCCCGGAGGGTGAGCGTCTTCAGGAGTGTGTGGACGGCGCCGAGCCGGCCCTCGACGCACAGGCCGGCACCCTGCAGCCGGGCATGTTCGACGCAGTGGACACGTCGATGATCGAGGCGAGCGACAACGGGGATGACACCGTCTCGCTGAGCCTGCTCGGGGAGGACCTGGGCATTCCGATGGTGCCTGGAGACGACGGCCGCTGGTACCTCGTCATCCCGTTCTGAGCACGGTCCACGCCACCCCGAGTCCGCTGCACCGACATCGGGTCCGGCTGCATGGGTACCGATCCGGCAACGCCGCGCACCTGGGGAGTTCTCCCCATCTCCTTCCGCTGCGATCCATGGCACTCTGATCCCCACGAGCCCAGGCTGTGCTGGGTGCATCGAGAGGGAGAACGAGAGATGACGTCGATCATGCGCAGGACGGTCCGGGGGGCGGCGGCCGGGGCGGGAGCCCTGGCGATCATCGCGGGCACCGCGGCGTGCGGTGGCCTCCTCGGGGGCGGCGACGTCAGCGACGAGGGCGACGATCCGGCGGTCGAGGAGACCGAGGAGGATCCGGACGCCGGAGCTGAGGGGGACTCCGAGGCATCCGAGGACGATTCCGAGTCCCAGGAGGGCACGGAGACCGGGGAAGGCTCGGAGGCTGAGGAAGGCTCGGAGACCGAGGAGGGCGACGACGCGGCCGGAGACGACGCCGAGGAGTCCGACGCCTCCGAGGGCGGCGAGGACGCGGCATCCGGCGAACCCCTCTCCGAGGAGGATCTGGAGGCTGCCGCCGAGCGCTACTACGAGTTCCTCGAGGCCGCGGCCACCACCGACGGCGAGGCCGCCTGCGGCATGATCGCGCACCCCGCGACCGGGAACCCGCTCGAGGGCAAGGACCTCTCGGACTGCGCCGGGGGCTTCGAGTCCAAGGCCGGAGAGGTGGGACTTGATCCCTCGCTGCTGGACGCCATCGACCCCTCCATGATCGAGGGCGTGGACAACGGCGATGGCACGGCGGGCGCGTCCCTGATGGGCAGCGATGCCGGGGTCACGTTCATCAAGGGCGACGACGGCGCGTGGTACATCGACGGCAGCGACTACATCTGAGCGCTGCTCACAGGGAGCGTCACGGCGGGGAGAGGGGCGAGAGCCTCCGCTTCCCGCCGTGACGCGTCAGGGGCGGGGACGCGGTGCGGCACCGGCGCCCACCGCCTCATGCGGCAAGGAGTGCGACGAGGGCGGCGGACGTCACGCCCACCCGCACGGGTCGGCGGGGAGCTCCGGCTCTCGGGGGCGCCTGCCCTGAGGCACACTGGGCGCATGGGACATCTCCACGACGACGTCATCCGCACGGTCGACGACCGGGACGTGCGCTTCATCCGACTCTGGTTCTGCGACATCGCCGGGACGCTGAAGTCCATCGCGATCTCGCCCTCGGATCTCGAGACCGCGTTCACCGAGGGCATCGGGATCGACGGCTCGACCATCGAGGGCCTCACCCGCAGCTACGAGTCGGACATGATCCTGCGACCGGACCCCGGGACCTTCGAGCTGCTGTCCTGGCGCGGGGAGACCAATGCGACCGGCCGCATGATGTGCGACGTGCTCACCCCGGACGGCGAACCGGCCGCCTCCGACCCTCGACGGGTGCTGCGGGAGGCGCTGGGACGCGCCGAGGAGAAGGGTCTGGAGTTCTACACCCATCCCGAGATCGAGTTCTACCTGTTCGAGGAGCCGTACCGGCAGGGCGATCCGCTGCGCCCGATCGACAGCGCCGGCTACTTCGACCACGTCCACCGCGGGCAGGGGCAGGACTTCCGCCGCACCGCCATCCAGCACCTGGAGGCGATGAACATCCAGGTCGAGTTCTCCCATCATGAGAACGGTCCCGGGCAGAACGAGATCGACCTGCGCTATGCGGATGCGCTCACCACCGCGGACAACATCGTCACCCTCCGGACCGTGGTGAAGGAGGTGGCGCTGTCGATGGGGCAGGTGGCCACCTTCATGCCCAAGCCGATGATCGATCAGCCGGGCTCCGGCATGCACACCCACCTCTCGCTCTTCCAGGGCGGGAAGAATGCCTTCCACGCACCGGGCGGTGAGTACGGCCTCTCGCGGACGGGCAGGCAGTTCATCGCCGGGCTGCTGCGCCACGCCCCCGAGTACAGCGCGGTGACCAACCAGTGGGTGAACTCCTACAAGCGGCTCTGGGGCGCGCAGGAGGCGCCGAGCTACATCTGCTGGGGCCACAACAACCGTTCCGCCCTGGTGCGGGTGCCGTTCCACAAGCCCACCAAGGGCACCAGCTCTCGGGTCGAGTTCCGGGGCCTTGACTCCTCGGCCAATCCCTATCTCGCCTTCTCGGTGCTGCTCGCCGCCGGGATGGCCGGCATCGAGGGGGAGTACGAGTTGCCCGAAGGGGCCGAGGACGCCGTCTGGGAGCTCACCGAGCGGGAGCGCCGGGCGATGGGCATCGAGCCGCTGCCCTCGGACCTCTTCCGCGCGCTCGAGGTCTTCGAGGGGTCAGAGCTGATGGCGAGCACCCTCGGCGAGCAGGTCTTCGAGTTCTTCCTGCGGGACAAGCGGCAGGAATGGCAGCGCTATCGCGAGCAGGTGACCGATCACGAGCTCCGCTCGACCTTCAGCCGAGTCTGAGCGCGCCTCGTCAGCCAGAGGAGAGCCCGTGAGCACCGAACCGTCCACCACCACCGGGGTCCTCGCCCGACTGGGCTTCAGCAGCACCGACCGGGTGCGCCGCTTCCTGTCCGAACCGGCCCTCGACGCGCTCGGCGACGACGCACCCGCAGCGCTGGGCAGGACCGCCGACGGGGACGACGCCGTGCTGGGACTGCTGCGACTGGCCGAGGCCGCACAGGAGGCAGGGCAGCATGCGCTGCTGAAGGAGTTCCTCGAGGGCATCGGGCAGGACGGCACCCCCGGTCACCGGCTGGTCACCCTGCTGGGCACCTCGGTGGCGCTGGGGGACTTCCTGACCCGCCATCCCGAGCTGCTCGGCCTGCTGCGCGAGGGCGATGACGAGCTCTCCGTCCCCGCCGAGGAGGTGCGGCGGAACCTGCTCGAGGCCGTCGGCGCCGACCCCGAGGCCGCGGTGCCGGTGGCCGGGGGCAGCGGTCGTGAGGTGCGCGATGCCCTGCGCATCGCGTATCACGGCCGGCTCACCCAGATCGCTGCGGCCGACGTCTGCTCCGCGGATCCCGCTGAGCTCCAGCCCCGGGTCTCCCAGGCCATCAGCGACCTCGCCGATGGGGCGCTCGAGGCGGCCTCCGCGATCGCTCGGGCCACCGTCGAGGATCACGAGAGGGTGCGCTGGGCCGTCATCGCACTCGGCAAGACGGGTGCCCGCGAGCTCAACTTCATCTCCGACGTCGACGTCATGCACGTCGTCGCTCCCGCCGAGCACCTGGTGGGGGAGGACGGCGAGCTCAGCTCCGAGACCGAGGAGGATGTCTCCACCATCGGTGCGGCGCTGGCCCGCGAGCTCGCCCGCGCCTGCTCCGAAAGGACCGGGGAGGGTTCGCTCTGGCAGGTGGACGCGAATCTGCGGCCGGAGGGGCAGGACGGTCCGCTGGTGCGCACCCTCGCCTCCTACCGTCGCTATTACACCGAGTGGGCGAAGTCCTGGGAGTTCCAGGCGCTGCTGAAGGCGCGCGCCGCGGCCGGCGACCGGGAGCTCGGGGACGGCTTCGAGACGATGGTCGAGCCGTGGGTGTGGCAGGCCTCCACCCGGGAGGGCTTCGTCGAGGACGCCCGGGCGATGCGCCGCCGGGTGGTCGCCCACATCCCCCGTGCCGAGGTGGAGCGCAATCTCAAACTCGGTCCGGGCGGACTGCGGGACGTCGAGTTCACCGTGCAGCTGCTGCAGATGGTGCACGGCAGAGCCGATGAGGGGCTGCAGGGCCGCTCCACCCTCGACTCGCTCGCCCGTCTCGGCGAGGGCGGGTACATCTCCCGCGACCATGTGGCCGAGATGGACGCGGCCTATCGCTTCCTGCGCTGCGTCGAGCACCGCCTCCAGCTGCACCGGCTGCGTCGCACCCAGGTGCTGCCCACCGCGGCCTCGGACCTGCGCCGTCTCGCCCGCAGCGTGCGGCTGAGCCCCGACGAGTTCCACCAGCGGTACCAGCGCACCCGTCGCCGGGTGCGGCAGCTGCATGAGGAGATCTTCTACCGCCCGCTGCTGCTGACCGCCTCCCAGCTGAGCGACGGCCAGATCCGCCTGAGCACGGAGGAGGCCTCGGCCCGCCTGGCCGCGATCGGCTACCGTGACCCCGCTCGCGCGCTCGGCCACATCTCTGCGCTCACCGAGGGCATCTCGCGCCGCGCGAAGATCCAGCGCCAGCTGCTGCCGGCCATGCTGGAATGGTTCGCCGACGGGGTCGACCCGGATCTGGGTCTGCTCGCGTTCCGTCGGCTCTCGGACACCATCGGCTCCGCCCACTGGTACCTGGGCCTGCTGCGGGACTCCGGTCTCGCGGCCAAACGGCTCACCCGGGTGCTGGCCTCCGGCCGGTACGTCGGCGAGCAGCTCGAGCAGATCTCCGAGGGGGTGCGCTGGCTGGCGCGCGACGCCCAGCTGCGGCCCCTCGCCCGCGACGTGCTGGGGCGGGAGTTCCTCGCCGTCATCTCCCGGGTCGACGAGGTGGACGAGGCGCGCGACGTGCTGCGCAGGACCCGCAACCGGGAGCTCCTGCGCATCGCCCTGGCGCACCTGACAGGTGTCGCGAGCCCGGCCGAGGTCGCCCGCGCCCTCACCGACCTGGCCGAGGCGGTGCTCGAGGCCGGGATGCTGGTGGCCCTGCACGTCGTGGCCCGGGAGCGCAAAGTGGTGGGGGAGGACGCCGAGACCCTCGACGGCGAGCCCGAGGTCGATGTGGAGACCGCCCTGCGCCTGCGCGAGAAGCGCTCCGACCCCGCCCGCGCCCTCGGCATCGAGATGGCGATCCTCGCCATGGGCAGCTTCGGCGCCCGCGAGATGGGCTACTCCTCCGACGCCGACGTCCAGTTCATCGTCCTGGACCGGGGCGCCGGGAAGGCGGCCGTGGAGATCGCCGTCGCCGTCGCCACCCAGACGCAGAAGATCCTCAACGCCCCCACCGCCCGTTCGGACATGCGGGTCAGCGCGGACCTCCGCCCCGAGGGGAAGGTGGGCCCGCTGGCGCGGAGCCTGGAGTCCTGGAGCACCTATTACCGGCGGGATGCCGAGGTCTGGGAGAAGCAGGCACTGCTGCGAGCGCGACCGGTGGTCGCCTCCGAGGCGGTCGCCGATCAGCTTCGCGCGGAGATGGACCAGCACCGCTATCCCGACGGCGGCCTGTCCACCTCGAGCCGTCGCGAGATCACCCGGATGAAGGCGCGGGTCGAGTCCGAGCGCCTGCCGCGCAACGCGGACCCGTCCCGTCACGTGAAGCTCGGCCGCGGCGGGATGACGGACGTGGAGTGGACCGCCCAGATCCTCGCCCTCGAGAACGGCCATGAGGTGGAGGGACTGCGCACCCCGCGCACCCTGGAGCAGCTCCAGGCCGCGGCGGAGTCGGACCTGCTCTCTCCGCGGGAGGTCCAGGAGCTCACCGAGGCCTGGACGCTCGGCTGGCAGGTCCGTCGCGGGCTGTTCCTGTGGAAGGGGAAGGAGGGGGATGTGCTGCCCACCGACCGCCATGATCTGCGGGCGCTCGCGATGCTGATCGACGGGGACGACGGGTCCGCCTCCGAGCTGGAGGAGCGCTACCTGCGCGTGACCCGACGCGCACGGAGCATCGCCGAGGAGGTCATCTTCGGTCCGCAGGACTGATCACCGGCTCGCCCGACCCGCGGTGTGATCCTCGGTCCGGCCTCGGCGGGTCCCGGACGGATCCGCCCCGCGGCGCGGCGCCGCGGCGTACCGTGTTCGTCGATCGTCCCGACGCCGTCCCGGCGTCGCCCGCCACCGTGAGGACCCATGACCACGCCCTCCCTCAGCGCCGACACACCGCGCGGCCGCATGTACCGACTCGAGCCCGACGGCCCCCTGATGTACCCCTCGATCACGACGGTCGCAGGCGCGCGCGCGAAGGATTTCCTGCAGGGCTGGTACGCCACCATGGCCTCCAAGCGGGCGCTGGAGATGTACTCCTGGCTGGATCGCAATCCCCAGCGCGCCGCCGCCGAGATCTCCCGCGTCACCCGGGACCGCTGGGGCACCCAGAAGCGCATCGCCGCCGCCGCACCGGAGTACACCCGGATCGCCTCCGACTTCGGCACCCTCGTGCATGCGCTCTGCGAGGAGTGGGGGACCAGCGGCACCCGCCCCGGGCCCGATGCGATCAGCGGCGTCGCCGAGCAGATGCGCACCGAGCAGGGTGCCTTCGCCGCCGAGAAGGATGCACAGGCGCTGCAGGATCGGGTGGCGGTGCGCCTGGACGGCTACGCCCGCTTCCTCGACGACTTCCAGCCCGAGTTCCTCGAGGTCGAGCAGACCGTCGTGAACCACACCGTCGGCTACGCCGGCACCACCGATGCGATCGTGAAGATCGGCAACACGGTGCTCAGCGCAGATATCAAGACCTCGAAGAAGGTGCGCGGCGACTACGCCCTGCAGGGGGTCGCCGTCTGCCGTGCCGAGCTGCTGCTCGACAACGACGGCACCACGCGTGAGATGCCGGACCTGACCGGGGCCTTCGTCATCCACCTCCCCGAGGCCGGCGGCTACCAGGCGGTGCCCCTGCGCACCGGGGACGCCGAGTTCGAGGTGTTCCGCGCGCTGCGCGCGAGCTGGTCCTTCGAGCCCGACGAGTGCGCCCTGGAGCCGGCCACGGGTCCCAAGGATCTGCTGCTCTCCCTGCTGCGGAGCAAGGGCGGGATGGACGCCCTGGGCTGATCGGCCCGGGCCGTGCCGGGCCAGCCCTCACGGCCCCCCCCCGCGTCCCGGTCGGGCTCGCCCCTTGCGCAGGCGTTGAACGCGTGTATAGCCTGTTGAACACACGTTCAGCTCGGGGTCGTGCAGAGTCGGCCCCGCGTGACCTTCCCGACCGCGAGGGGCGCCATGGAACCGACTCCACCCGCCGAGGAGCGCATCCTCCGCGCTGCGCTGACCCGCTTCGCCGTCGACGGCCTCGGCGCTCCGCTGCGTGCCGTCGCTCAGGATGCCGGGGTCAGTGCGGGCCTGATCATCCACCACTACGGCTCGCGGGAGAAGCTGCTCGAGGCCTGTGATCGTCGGGTGCTGGAGGTGACCCGGGAGAGCAAGATCGACGTGATGTCCGGCGGGTCCGGAACGATGCTCGCCCAGCTCGCCGAGATCGAGCGCTACGCCCCCGTCATCGGATATGTGCTGCGCCGTCTCCAGGCCGGGGGGTCGCTCGCCCGTCAGCTCGTCGACGACTTCGCCGCCGATGCCCTGGTCTATCTCGAGGAGGGGACGGCGGCCGGGCTCCTCAATCCGAGCCGGGATCCCGAGGCACGTGCGCGAGCGCTGACCCAGATGGCTCTCGGTTCCCTGCTGCTCCAGCTGCCTGCCCAGCGTGAGCCCCTCGATCTCACGGAGCTGCCCGCCTGGCTCCGCTCCTATTCCGAAGCGCTCTTCGCGCCTCTGCTGGAGATCTACTCCGTCCCGCTGCTGACCGACACCTCCATGCTCGACGCCTATCTGGCCGCAGCATCCGAGGGTGATTCCGCCGCACCCACCACCGAAGGGGCGCCGTCATGACCGCCACCGACACCACCGCCGGCTCCGCCTCCACCACATCCGACGCCGCCGTCGTCGTCCGGGGACTCACCAAGACCTTCGGCGTCACCCGTGCCCTGGATGACTTCGACCTCACGGTTCCGCGCGGCCAGGTCACCGGCTTCCTCGGACCGAACGGCGCCGGCAAGTCCACCACCATCCGCGTGCTGCTGGGCCTGCTGCGGGCCACCTCCGGCACTGCGGAGGTGCTCGGCAGGGACCCCTGGAGCCATGCCGTGGAGATCCACCGCCACCTCGCCTACGTCCCCGGGGACACGAACCTGTGGCCGCAGCTCACCGGTGGCGAGGCGCTCGACGTGCTGACCCGAGGGGAGAGGGGCGCCGCCCACGAGCGCCGTCGCGACGAGCTGATCGAGCGCTTCGAGCTGGACCCCACCAAACGCGCCCGCACCTACTCCAAGGGAAACCGCCAGAAGGTCTCCCTGATCGCCGCGCTCTCCCGGGACGTGGACCTCTACATCATGGACGAGCCCACCTCGGGCCTGGACCCGCTGATGGAGGCGATCTTCACCGACGAGGTCAGCCGGCTGCGGGCCGACGGGCGGACCGTGCTGCTGTCCAGCCACATCCTCGCCGAGGTCGAGAAGCTCTGCGACACGGTGACGATCATCCGCGCCGGCAAGGATGTCGAATCCGGGACCCTCGCCCAGCTGCGCCACCTCACCCGGTCCACCGTCGCCGCGACCACCGACGCGGACCCCACGCGCCTGGCGGCGATGGACGGCGTCCACGACCTCGAGGTCGACGGCGGGCGGCTCCGCTTCGACATCGACGACGCCGCGGTGCACGAGATCCTGCCCATGCTCACCCAGATGGACGTGACGGGGCTGACCATCACCCCGCCCTCGCTCGAGGATCTCTTCCTGCGGCACTACGGCGACGATCTGACCGCCGCTCCCTCGCAGGAGGAGTCATGAGCACCGTGCCCGCCACCCTCCCCCGCCCCGCTGCACAGCACTCCCACCGGCGTGAGCCCGGCGCGGCCTCGCCGCTGACAGGGCTGGGTTCGCTGATCCGGCTCTTCGGGAGGATGTCGCGCCGCCAGATCATCCTCTGGACCCTCGCGATGCTGGGGCTCGTGCCCGCCTCGATCCTCGCGATGGAGGAGGCCTATCCGGATCAGGAAGCCCTCGACGCTCGGGCGATGCTGCTGGACAACCCCTCGGCCGTGATGATGACCGGGCCCTACTTCGCGAGCGACCACTACACCTTCTGGGCGATGGTCGCCAACGAGCTGCTGCTGTACATCCTGATCGCGGGCGCGATCATGAGTGTCCTGCTGACCATCCGGCACACCCGTGGCGAGGAGGA
Organism: Brachybacterium sp.; assembly: GCF_036379615.1. Lineage (GTDB taxonomy): Bacteria > Actinomycetota > Actinomycetes > Actinomycetales > Dermabacteraceae > Brachybacterium. The sequence continues at coordinate 69,253 of NZ_DASVGJ010000008.1, read as the reverse complement.
GGCGGGACGGCTGGAGATGACCCGGGCCCTGGCCACCGGACGACTCGCCCCGGCCGCCGCGGCGCTCGTGATCGTCGCGATCGCGAACCTCGCCGTGGGCGCGGCGGTCACCGTCGGAGCTGTCGTGACCGGGGGAGAGATCGCGGACTCGCTCGCGCTCGGCGGCGCGACTGCGCTCACCGGTCTCGTGTTCGCCGCGATCGCCATGGTCACCGCGCAGCTCACCGAGCACGCGGGCACGGCCTCCGGCGCGGCGCTGGGCGTGCTCGCCCTCTCCTTCATGGTGCGCGGCATCGGTGACGTCCTGGACCGGCAGGGGTCCTGGCTGTCCTGGTTCTCGCCGCTCGCCTGGGCGCAACAGGCCCGCGTGTACGTGGATCTGCGCTGGTGGCCGCTGCTGGTCTCCCTGGTCGTGGTCCTCGTCCTGCTGGCCCTGGCCGGGATCCTGTCACGCCGCCGGGACGTGGGCGCCGGGCTGTGGGCCGCCTCCGCCGGAAGGCCCGGTGCGTCGGCCGCGCTGCTCGCCCCGGGCGGGCTGGCGCGGCGACTGCTCAGCCCGTCGATGATCGCCTGGGGGATCGGGCTGTTCCTCTTCGCCGTCGCCTTCGGTGCGCTCGCCTCCTCCCTCACCGATTTCGTGGAGGACATGCCGACCATCGGCGACTGGGCGCCGATCTCGATGGACGACCTCACCGGCTCGTTCGCGGCCTTCGTGATGATGATGCTCTCCGTCGGCCCCGCAGCGCTGATCGTCTCCGGGGTGCTCCGCCTGCACACCGAGGAGATCGCCGGACGAGCGGCCGGGGTGCTGCTGGCCGGCACCTCCCGGATCGCCCTGGCGGCGGTGTGGTTCCTCATGGCGCTGGTCCAGGTCACGCTGATGCAGGTGCTGCTCGGCGTCGGGGTGGGCCTCGGCGTGTGGTCCGCGACCGAGGAGCTGGCCTGGATCGGCGACATGACGCTCGCCGCCCTCACATACCTGCCCGCCATCGCCCTGCACGGAGCGATCGCACTGCTGCTGTACGGGATCAGCCACCGTCTCGCGAGGACGGCCTGGCTGCTCGTGATCTACTCGGCGCTGGTCACGTTCCTCGGCGGCCTGCTGGGCCTGCCGGACTGGGCGACACGCCTCTCACCTCTGCAGCACGTGTCCCTGTATCCCTCCGAGGAGCTCGACGGCGCCCCACTGCTGGTGATCGGCATCGTCGCGGTGGCGGCCGTGGGCGTGGGCCTCGTCGCGCTGCGTCGCCGGGACCTCGCGGCGGGGTAGCGGCCGACACGTCGAGGGAGGAGACTGCCCGGAAGCAGACACAGGACCCCGCGGCACCGGCTTCGGGGCCGACGAGAGGCGGACCCGATGGCGACGTACCTGATCTCCTTCCCCAGCACTGCGATGAGGGTCCAGGAGCTGGATATGCAGCAGGTGGCCGACGATTCCCACGCTGTGGTGCGCGAGGCCAGGGCCGCCGGCGTGTGGGTGTTCGGCGGCGGGATCGACGGCAGCGTCCCGCCGGTGATGATCGATGGCACCGGCACCGTGCTCGAGAGCACCTATGCCGAGACCCGCCACCTCGACGGCGGCTTCGCCGTGCTCGAGCTCGACACCCGCGAAGAGGCGCTGGAGTGGGCCCGGAAGCTCGCCGTCGCCTGCCGTTGCGCTCAGGAGGTGCGGGTGTTCGGGGACGATCCCGAGAGCTGAGGAACGGGCGCCGGGCCGCTGCGGGGACGTATCCCGGGGCCGATCCTGCCCGGTGCATGTGCAGGGCGGTCCTCGGCCGCTAGGATCCCCGGACAATGGATGCCTCGTCTCCGTCGACGCCCGGCGAGCCCCTCCGGCACCAGGGATTCCGCGTCTTCTGGTCGACCGGCACCCTGACGTTCCTCGGGGCCTCGGTGACCATGGTCGCCGCCGACGCGTTGATCATCACCGAGCTCGAGGCCACCGAGTCCCAGGTGGGCCTGGTGCGAGCGGTCCAGTTCCTGCCCTACCCGCTGATCGGTCTGCTCGTCGGCGCGCTGGTGGACCGGTGGCGGAAGAAGCCGACGCTGATCTGGTCCACCCTCGGCAGCGGCCTCGCTCTCGCCCTGATCCCTCTGCTCGGCTGGGCCGGGCATCTGTCGCTGCTCATGGTCGCCGCGGCACTGTTCCTCGCCAGCGGCCTGGGGGTCTTCACAGTTGCCGCTCAGCAGTCGATCCTTCCGGACCTCGTCCGCCGCGAGGAGCTCGTGATCGCCAATGCGAGGCTCGGGCAGTCGATGACCGTGGCGCAGACCTCCGGCCCGCCGCTGGGCGGCGCCCTCGTCGGCCTGATCGGCGGCTCATCCAGCATCCTGGCCGGGGGAGTCTCGAACCTGGTCGCCGCTGCCTTCCTCCTGCGCGTTCGTGTCTCCGAGCCGCCGCGACGCCGGGTCGGCGGCAGCATCTGGAGCGATGTCGCCGTCGGGGTCAGGTACGTCTATCGTCACCGGACCCTGGCCCCGCTCGCCGTGTCCACGCATCTGTGGTTCCTGGCCAACAGCGCCGCGGTCACCGTGTTCGCGCTGTTCGCCCTGCGCGAGCTGGGTCTGTCAGCACTCCTCTACGGGTTCGCCCTGGCAATGGCGGGGATCGCCGGGCTGGGCGGGGCTTTCGCCGCACCCTGGATCGGGCGGCGCCTGGGGGAGGGCAATGCTGTGATCCTCGCCCGGATGCTGTGCGCACCGGCCTGGATCATCGTGGTCCTGGCCCCTGGTTCCGCCGGCGAGGCCTTCCTGGCCCTGTGCGCAGGGCAGGCGATCCACGGCTTCTCGATGGGACTGGACGACCCCAATGAAGGCGGGTACCGCCAAGCCGTCACCCCGCGACAGCTGCTGGGCAGGATGAGCACGACCATGCGTACGGTCAACCGCACCATGGCCGTGCTCGGGGCCCTGCTCGGCGGCGTGATCGCCGGTGCGCTGGGGTACACCGCCGCCCTGTGGGGCATCATCACGGTCTTCGTCCTCGCCGCCGTGCTCCTGGCCCTCTCGCCGTTCCGCGGCGCACGGGCCTGAGCACACGTCGGGCGCGCGTCTCCCGGGGCGGGCGCACACCGCTGGCGCCGGCGTGACGGGCGACAGGAGGTGCGGGTGTTCGGGACTCCCGGGCTTGGACAACCGCTGCACGGCGTGAGCATAGGGACAGACCATGGGCGCTGTACTGCGCTGTGCAGCCACCAGTTCGTGCCCGGGGGTGACGACGGAGACGGAGGGGCCCGCACGCTCCGACGACGGCGATGCGTCGGTGGAGAGTGCGGGCCCCTCGGCGGCCTTCACGGGGTGGGTGCGCGCCCCACCCGCCTGAATCGCTCAGATGTCGTAGTAGAGCTCGAACTCGTGCGGGTGCGGGCGGTAGCGGAACGGGTCGATCTCCGTGGTGCGCTTCAGCTCGATCCAGGTCGAGATGAGGTCCTCGGGGAAGACGTCGCCCTCGGTGAGGAAGTCGTGATCCGCCTCGAGGGCGTCCAGCGCGGCGCCGAGGGACTCCGGCAGCTGCTTGATCTGCTTGTGCTCCTCCGGGGGCAGCTCGTACAGGTCCTTGTCGATCGGCTCGGGCGGCTCGATGCGGTTGCGGATGCCGTCGATGCCGGCCATCAGCTGCGCGGCGAAGGCCAGGTACGGGTTGGCCGAGGGATCTGGTGCGCGGAACTCGACACGCTTCGCCTTCGCGGAGGAGCCGGTGACCGGGATGCGGATCGCAGCCGAGCGGTTTCGGGCCGAGTAGACCATGTTCACCGGGGCCTCGAAGCCGGGCACGAGGCGCTTGAAGGAGTTCACCGTGGGGTTGGTGAACGCGGTGAGCGAGGGGGAGTGCTCGATGATGCCGCCGATGTACCAGCGTGCGATGTCGGAGAGGCCGCCGTAGCCGCGCTCGTCGAAGAACAGCGGCTCGCCGTCCTTCCACAGCGACTGGTGGGTGTGCATGCCCGAGCCGTTGTCGCCGAACAGGGGCTTCGGCATGAAGGTCGCGGTCTTGCCGGCGTCCCACACGCAGTTCTTCACGACGTACTTGAACTTCATGACGTCGTCCGCAGCCTGCAGCAGGGTGTTGAAGCGGTAGTTGATCTCCTGCTGACCCGCGGTGCCGACCTCGTGGTGGGCACGCTCCACCTGCAGGCCGGTCTCCTCCAGCACGGCGCAGATCTCATCGCGCAGATCCGCCATCTGGTCATTGGGCGGGACCGGGAAGTAGCCGCCCTTCAGGCGCGTCTTGTAGCCCTTGTTGCCGCCGAACTCGGACTCGTCGCGGTCGGTGTTCCAGACCGCCTCGTCGGAATCGATGCTGTAGAAGCCGGAGTTCACCGTGGTCTTGAAGCGCACATCGTCGAAGATGTAGAACTCGGCCTCCGCGGCGAAGAGGGCGGTGTCCGCGATGCCGGTGGACTTCAGGTACTCCTCGGCCTTCTGCGCGACGGTGCGCGGGTCCCGGGAGTAGGGCTCGTCCGTGAACGGGTCCACGATCGAGAAGTTCACGATGAGGGTCTTGCGCTCCCGGAACGGATCCAGGTATGCGGTCTCCAGATCCGGGACGAGCTTCATGTCGGATTCGTGGATCGCCTGGAATCCACGGATCGACGATCCGTCGAAGAGCTGACCGGTCTCGATCGCCTCTTCGTCGAAGGTGCTCGCGGGGATGTTGAAGTGCTGCATCACGCCGGGAAGATCGCAGAACCGGATGTCGATGAACTCGACGCCCTCTTCCTCGATGTACTTCACGACCTCGCTGGGACTGTTGAACACATCTCCTCCATCCGCGCCCTACGGCGCGTGTTGTCCTGACTGGCCCCGAGGGGAATCACCTGACGAGCTCCTCTGACCCGCGCAGGGCCCGCACTCGGGTGCACCCCAGCTTAGGCGCTGTGGCGCATGGCATTCCCGGAACCCCTCGGACGTCCAGGTCCAGGAACTATGGTGCTGGGCGTGATCGAACGCAAGGACCTCGGCTCCTGGATGGACGGCGCCCCGTCCGACGAGGGCTACGTCAAGGGCTCCTCCCTCGGCCTGCCCCCGGAGGGCAACGGCTCCGTCGCACCCTTCTGGCGCAGGCCGCTGTCGCTGGTGATCGACTGGGGGCTGTGCATGCTCATCTCCGCCCTGGTGTTCGCCGGCGATCCGCTGGCGAACCTGCTCCTGTTCGTCGCAGCGAATCTGCTGTTCCTGAGCCTTTTCGGTGCGACGCCGGGGCAGTTCGTGCTGAGGCTGCGCGTGCTGCCGGTGGCCGGTCGCTCCCCGATGATCCTGCGTGCTCTGGTGCGCACCGCGCTGATGCTCCTGCTGCTGCCCGCCGTGGTCTGGAACCGGGACTCGCAGCCGCTGCACGACGTGGTCGCGGGCACCGCGGTCGTCACCGCCTGACGGTCTCTCCCGCCGCACCTTCGGGCTCGACGACGAGCTGCAGGGAGGCCGCGGCATCGGCCCATGGCCCTTTCTCTTGAACCGCTCTGACCTGCATCGATGTCGAATGTTACGAAACGATGACGAAGGTCACGGACTGGTAACGGCCGCAGCGGCCGAGAGGAACGGGTCCTCGACCTGCGTCATGGCGGGGATCGTCCCGGGCGCCGTCAGGCGGCGTGGAGGCTCCGCCCCGATGCGGTCGAGCGGACCGGAGGGGGTTCGCCCGCCACGGAGGGGCCCGCCCGCCCCGGAGGTTCCGTGATGCACGCAGCCCCCTCCCGATCCTGCGGGAGGGGGCTGCGGTGAGGATCCGAGGTCGCTCAGCGGCCGCGCATGGCCTTGCGGTTCGGCCGTGCACGCATCGGATCGACACCCTTGGGGATCGACTGACGCAGCGAACGGCGCAGCGCGCTGAGACGCTTGGTGACCTGCGCCGCCTCGTTCTTCGTCAGCTGCTTCTTCATGCGCTGCATGTGGCTGGGCAGCTTGTGCAGCGGCACCTCGCCGTCGCCGTCGCCCACCACGATCTGATGGACCGGGACGTTGTCGTGCTGGAGCACGCGTCGGATGCTGCGCCGTTCCTTCTCCAGCAGCTTCATGGAGATGGCGGAGGAGTCCTCGGCCACCACGGCGATGCCGGCCCGGCCGGAGGCGCGGAAGAGCATCTTCTGGCTGCGGGGATCGATCTGCACAGGCTCGTCGTCCACGTTCCATCCTCGACGGATGGACTGCATCGCGGCGAGAGCGGCGCCGGGCTGGCCCTTGATCCGGCCGAATGCCGCACGCTCGGCCTTGCGGGCCAGGATCATCATCGCGATCAGCACGCCGATCGCGAGTCCCATGAAGATGCCGTACCAGGGGCTGTTGAAGATCAGGAGGGTCAGCAGCACACCGACGATGACCGAGCCGACGAGGGCGGCCAGCATCAGCGGGAGGGTCGAGCGGTCGACCTCCTGGGTGTACTTGTACACCTCGATGATCTGCTTGATCCGACCCTGCTTCGGAGTGCCGTCAGGGTTCAGCTTCTGCTTCTTCTTCGAGCCCTTTTCGGGCGTGGTCTCGGACGTGCGAGCCATGTGGGGTGGGGTCCTCTCGGGGGCGGGGGTCAGCTCGCGACAGGCTGCTGGATGCGGGCGACGACGCTCGCGGCTTCCTGTCGGGCGGGCTGGTTCGAATCGAGGTGCAGGAGGTTCTCGGGGATCTCCCGGTCGAGCTTCCGCATCGCCTGCGCCCAGAGCTTGCCGGCGCGGTAGGAGGAGCGGACCATCGGCCCGGCCATCACCGCGAGGAAGCCCATCTCCTCGGCCGCCACGGACAGGGCGACGAACTGCTGCGGCTTGACCCATCGGTCGATGGGGTGGTGCAGCTTGGAGGGGCGCATGTACTGGGTGATGGTGATGATGTCGCAGCCCGCGTCCCGCAGGCGCTGCAGCGAGTCGAGGATCTCGTCGTCGGTCTCACCCATGCCCAGGATGAGGTTGGACTTGGTGATCATCCCGGCGGCCTTGCCCATCGAGATCACCTCGAGGGAGCGCTCGTACCGGAAGGCGGGGCGGATCTGCTTGAAGATCCTCGGCACCGTCTCGAGGTTGTGGGCGAAGACCTCGGGCCGGGCGTCGAACACCTGCTGCAGGTGCTCGCCGCTGCCCTTGATGTCGTCGATCAGGAGCTCGACCCCGGTGCCGGGGTTCATCGCGTGGATCTGCTGGCAGGTGCGGGCGAACAGGCCGGCCGCGCCGTCCTCGAGGTCGTCCCGGGCCACGCCCGTGATGGTCGAGTAGCGCAGGCCCATCTCCTTGACGGACTGTGCGACCTTGAACGGCTCCATCGGGTCGACCGCCATGGGTTTGCCGGTCGCGATGTTGCAGAAGTCGCAGCGCCGGGTGCAGGTGTCGCCGCCGATGAGGAAGGTCGCCTCGCGATCCTCCCAGCACTCGAAGATGTTGGGGCAGCCTGCTTCCTCGCACACCGTGTGCAGGCCCTGTCCGTGGACCCGCTTCTTCATCGCGGTGTACTCCGGGCCCATCACGGCGCGGGTCTTGATCCATTCCGGTTTGCGCTCGATCGGGACTTCGGCATTGCGTGCCTCGATGCGCAGCAAGCGCCGGCCTTCGGGGGCGGTTGTCACCCTGGTGCCTCCTCATCTCGACGTTCCATGGAGTCTATCGACCTGCGGTGCCCGCCGGTCGACTCAGACGGCGCGCACCGAGGTGCGGTGCGCCACGAGTTCGGTCATCGCCTCGGCGGCGAGGTCGACGACGTCGGCGACTGCGATGCGTCGACCGGCCTCACGGCTCAGGCTCGTCACCCCGGCGTCGTCGATGCCGCACGGGATGACGTTCTTCGCCCAGGACAGATCGTTCGCGCAGTTCAGTGCGAACCCGTGCATCGTCGCACGTTTCGAGACCCGCATCCCGATGGCGCACACCTTGCGGGCCTCCTCGCCCTCGGGGGCCACCCACACGCCGCTGCGGCCCTCGACGGGCACCGTCGGGACGCCGACGGCGGCGCAGACGTCGATGAGCGTCCGCTCCAGGTCGCGCACGAAGCCGACGACGTCGATCGGGATCGGCAGCTTCACCAGCGGATAGCCCACCAGCTGCTGAGGCCCGTGCCAGGTGATCTTGCCGCCGCGATCGATGTCGACCACCTCGGCGCCGTCCCGCGGACGCTCTTGGTCCTGGGTGAGCTTCCCGGCGGTGTACACCGGTCGGTGCTCGAGCAGCAGCAGAGTGTCCGGACGGGTGCCCGCCACCACCTCGGCATGCAGCTCGCGCTGCAGCGCCCAGGCGGCCCGGTACTCGACCGGTCCGAGAGGGAGGCCGAACTCGTCGTGCCGGTCCCCGCCGGGGACCGGCTCGCTGAAGCCGAGGCGTATGACGTCGAGCATCCCCTCAGGCTACTCCGCCTCTCACCAGTGCGTTGTGGATGACCGCGGGAGCGGTCCCCGGCGATGAGGTTCACTGCCGTCATGGATGACATCCACGACGAGGAGTTCCCGAGAGCGACCTTCCTCCCGCCTCTCGCGGCGCGGCGGGAGGTGGGGCACGGGAGGGAGGCCGAGGCCCCGCAGGAGGAGGGCGGCCCGCGGCGCATCGCGGGGCGTGAGGAGCAGCTGATCGGGCCCCCCGGCCGTCCCCGGGCGCTGCGCGTGCAGCCCCTGGGGCCGCAGGCGGCGCGCGCCGTGGGGGAGGAGCTGCAGCTGCTGGCCGCGCTCGAGGTGGCCGGGGCCGGTGCGGCTCCGGCCGTGCTCGAGATCGAGGACGAGGGGTATGTGCGGGAGACCGCGGCGTCGGAGAGGCCGTCGGCGGGGCGGCGTCGCTCGGAGGGCGGCGCCCCGGCCACGCAGGAGCGTCTGGCGATGGCGCGGGCGCGTGATCAGCTGGAGGTGCTTCTCACCGAGCTCCACTCGCGAGGCTGGGTGCTCGGCGCTCCTTCCGGCGAGGGCCTGGGGATGCGCTCCGACGGCTCCGTGATGGTCGTGGACCTGCACGGCCTGCGCCGGGCCGACGGACTCTCGGCGCAGCAGAAGGACAGACACTGGGTGGACTCGGTGCTGCACGATCAGGACCGCACCCTGCGCCGGCGCCTGCACAGCCCGGAGCTGAGCGGCGCCCCCGGCGCCTTCGCCCTCGGGAATGCGACCGAGGAGGTGCCGGAACGCGACACCCACGTCGCGGAGCATCCAGCCACTCCGGAGCATCGATCCGCCGCAGAGCCTCCCGCGCCGGGCGTGCCTGTCGAACCTGGCCTGCCCGTGCCTCGTCGGCTGCGCCGCCGCCGTACGGAGGTCATGCCGGGCTCGACTGCGGCGGATCCAGCGATATCGGGGGCTGCAGCGAGGTCGGTGATGCGTGCAGTCCGGGAGGTGCTCGCCCAGCCTCGGCTGCGCCGCACGGCGGTGACGAGCGCCCTGGCGGTGCTGCTGTGCGGGACCCTGTTCGCACTGGGGATCGGCTGGGCGGGGGAGCGGGAGCCCGGGTCCACGGCAGCGCCCCCGCCCGTACAGACGACGCCCCCAGAGCCTGCGCAGGCCGCAGAACCTGCTCCAGCTCCGGAGATCGAGGACCCCTGGGCGCTTGCGGCGGATCTCGCCGGCGCCCGCCACTCCTACGTCACCGGTGTCTCGGACCGGCCCGCCTCCGTCCCGGGCAGTCAGGCTCTCGCCCAGGACGACGAGATCCGCGCTGCCTACGAGGGGATCACCGTGCACGGAGGCGGTCCGATCGTGCATGAGGCCGAGGTCGTGGACGGTGCCACCCCCGAGGGGACCGCAGTGCTCCGCATCGTCACCTCGACGCAGGAGCACGAGGTCGAATCCGCGCAGGGCACCACCACCTCGATGCCTGCCACCGAGCAGGCCGCCGTGCTGCTGACGCTGCACTGGGACGGTGCGCAGTGGAGGATCCTCCAGGTCGAGCAGGACGAATCCGACGAGCCCGCCCGCGAATAGCCCCGCGCCCGAGGAGGTCGGCGCCCAAGGAGATCCGCGGCCGAAGAGGTCCCCGGACGTGAGGAAGGGCCCCGACCGTGGTCGGGGCCCTTCCTCACGAGGTGGGCGCTCAGCGCCTCTCGTCGATGCCGTTCACCGTGTCAGCGGGTGTGCGGCTGCGCAGGGTCTGCTCTCACAGACCGAGCTCTGCCTCGAAGGCGCCCTCCTCGAGCCGCTTCTTCATGAAGGTGAGGAAGCGGGCGGCGTCGCCGCCGTCGACCATGCGATGGTCGTAGGAGAGGAACAGGTACATCATCGAGCGGATGGCGATGGTGTCATCGCCCTCGGCGTTCTGCACGACCGCCGGACGCTTGGTGATGGTGCCGGTGCCGAGGATGCCCACCTGCGGAGCGGGCACGATGGGGGTGTCCCACAGTGCGCCGCCCGAACCGGTGTTGGTGATGGTGAACGTGGCGCCGGCCAGATCGTCGGGCACGAGCTTGTTGCCCTTGGCGCGGCCGCCGAGATCACCGATCTGACGGGCCAGGCCCGCCAGGTTCAGGTCACCGGCGTTCCTGATCACCGGGACCACAAGACCGCGCTCGGTGTCCGCGGCCATGCCGATGTTCTCCGAGCCGTGGTAGACGATCTTGTCGCCGTCGATGGTGGAGTTCAGCTGCGGGTAGGTCTTCAGCCCCTCGATCGCTGCCATCATCAGGAACGGCAGGAAGGTGAGCTTCGCGCCCTCGCGGGCGGCGAAATCGTCCTTCGCACGGGCGCGCAGCTTCGCGATCCGGGTCAGGTCCACCTCGACCGCGGTGGTCAGCTGAGCCATGCCCTGGAGGGACTCCATCATCCGCTGGCCGATGACCTTGCGGATGCGGGGCATCTTCTCCTCGGTGCCGCGCTTCGAGGAGACCTCGACCTTCGGCGCCGCGGGAGCGGCGGCAGCGGCCGGGGCGGCAGCGGCGGCCGGAGCGGCCGACTTCTGCGCCTCGATCGCCTGCTGGACGTCCTGCTTGCGGATGCGACCGCCGAGGCCGGAGCCCTTCACGGAGGAGAGGTCCACGCCTGCGTCGTTCGCCATCTTCCGCACGAGCGGGGTGACATAGCCGGAGGACTCGGCGCCGGAGACGGAGTCAGCGGCCTTGGGCGCCGGAGCGGACTGCTCCGTCGACGCCGCGGCGGGCTTCTCCTCGGCCGGCTTCTGCTCGGCCTTCGGCGCCTCGGGCTGCTTCTCCTCCTTCGGAGCCTCGGCAGGCTTCTCCTCCGCCTTGGGGGCCTCGGGCTTCTTCTCGGCGGGGGCGGAAGGGGCCTCGCCCGAGCCGATCACTGCGAGCACGGAGCCGACCTCGGCGTCCTCGTCCTCAGCCACCTTGATCTCGAGCAGGGTGCCGGCGACGGGGGACGGGATCTCGGTGTCGACCTTGTCGGTCGAGACCTCGAGCAGCGGCTCGTCCACCTCGACGGTGTCGCCCACCTCCTTCAGCCACCGGGTGACGGTGCCCTCGGTGACGGACTCGCCGAGCGCCGGCATGGTGACGTCCTCGCCGGACGCCTCTGCATCGCTGGAGCCGGTGGACTGCTCGGAGGCGCCTGCGGGCTCGTCCGAGGAGTCCTCTTCCGGGGCCTCTTCGTCGGTGGAGGGTGCGACCGTCTCATCGGAGGCGAGGTCCTCGCCCTCGGCGGGCGCCTCGTCCTCCGCCTCGGCGCCCGAATCGTCGGACCCGGAGCTCTCGGAGCCGGAGCCATCGCCGATGACGACGAGATCTGCGCCGACCTCGGCGTCCTCGTCCTCCTCGACCAGGATCCTCTCGATGGTGCCCGCGACGGGCGACGGGATCTCGGTGTCGACCTTGTCGGTCGAGACCTCGAGCAGCGGCTCGTCGACCTCGACGGTGTCGCCGACGGCCTTGAGCCAGCGGGTGACGGTGCCCTCGGTGACGGACTCACCGAGTGCCGGCATCTTCACGGTTTCAGACATGGGGTTCTCTCCTCCTGGGAAGACTGGCTCAAGCGTGGGCGTGCAGCGGCTTGCCGGCGAGCGCGAGCGCGGCCTCGCCCATGGCCTCGTGCTGCGAGGGGTGGCCGTGGATGAGGGAGGCGACGTCCTCGGGGTAGGCCTCCCAGTTGACGATGAGCAGGGCCTCGCCCATCAGCTCCGAGGTGCGTGCACCGATCATGTGCACACCGATGATCGGGCCGTCCTTCTCGCGCACCAGCTTGATGAAGCCGGTGGTGCCGAGGATCTGGGACTTGCCGTTGCCGCCGAGGTTGTACTCGTAGACCTCGACCGCGTCGTCGCCCAGCTGCTCCTTGGCCTGCTTCTCGGACAGGCCCACGGAGCCGAGCTCGGGCTCGCAGTAGGTGATGCGCTCGATGCCGGACTCGACGATCGGCGCCGGGTTCAGCCCGCCGATCCGCTCGGCCACGTAGATGCCCTGGGCGAAGCCGCGGTGGGCGAGCTGGAGGCCGGGGACGATGTCGCCGACGGCGTAGACGCCGGGCACGTTCGTCTCGAGGGTCTCCTTGTGCGCGAGCACGAAGCCGCGATCCATCTCGATGCCCTGCTCCTCGTAGCCCATCCCGGAGGTGGCGGGGCCGCGGCCGACGGCCACCAGCAGGTAGTCGCCCTCGAAGACCTTGCCGTCGGCGAGGGTGACCTTGACGCCGGACTCGGTCTGCTCGGCCTTCTCGGTGAAGACGCCGAGCGAGAACGTGATGCCGCGCTTCTTGAAGGCGCGCTCGAGCGCCTTGGAGAGCGCCTCGTCCTCGTTGGCGACCAGGTGGGGCAGGCCCTCGACGATGGTGACGGATTCCGCGCCCAGCGACTTCCAGATGGAGGCGAACTCGACGCCGATGACGCCGCCGCCCAGGATGATCGGGTTCTTCGGGATCTCCGGCAGCTGGAGCGCCGCCTCGGAGTCGAGGAAGCGGCCGCCCAGGTCGATGCCCGGCAGGGTCTTCGAGTAGGAGCCGGAGGCGAGGATGACGTTCTTGCCCGTCAGGGTGCGGGCGCCGGACTCGGTCTCCACCGTCACGGTGTTCGGGCCGGTGAGCGTGCCGAATCCCTCGACGTACTCGACCTTGCGGGACTTCACCAGTCCCTGCAGGCCCTTGTGCAGCCGGCCGATGATCTTGTCCTTGAACCCCAGCACCTTCGTGGCGTCGATGCCGTTGAGGGTGAGGTCGATGCCCGCCTCGGCGCCTGCGGACGGGGCGTCGGCGAGCTCGCCGACGTGCAGCAGTGCCTTCGTGGGGACGCAGCCGCGGTGCAGGCAGGTGCCACCGAGCTTGTCCTTCTCCACGAGCGCGATCTTCTGGCCGAGCTGGGCCCCGCGCAGCGCGGCGGCATAGCCGCCGCTGCCACCGCCCAGGATCACGACGTCGAACTGGTCAGTGCTTGTCTCCGCCACCTGTGAGCTCCTCGGTGTCTACGTACTTTCCGCGACCCGCTCGGACCCTAATGGCCGACGGCGCCGCCTGCGTGTCCCATGCTAGGGCACCAGGCGACGCCGGACAGACCGCTCGGCCTGATCAGTGCGCGCAGAACGCGGCGAGCATCACGCCGCGGCGCGGCTCGAGAGGGACTCGAGAACCTGCAGCACGGTGCGGGTGCTCATGCCGGTCGCGCCCTTGCCCATGTACCCCAGCGGCGCGGAGGCGAAGCCGGGCCCCGCGATGTCCAGGTGCGCCCAGGGGGTCTCGCCCACGAACTCGGCGAGGAAGATGCCGGCCGACAGCGCCCCGCCGGGGCGGTCGCCGATGTTTCGCAGGTCCGCGACCCGCCCGGTGAGGTCCGCACGCAGCTCGGCCGGGAAGGGGAGGGGCCAGAACGGCTCGCCGGAGGTCTCCGCAGCGGTCATCACCAGGTCACGGGCGTCCTCGGTCCCCATCACCCCGGCGGTGCGCTTCCCGAGTGCGACCACGGCGGCACCGGTGAGGGTCGCGACATCCATCACCAGGTCGGGCTCGTCGGCGACGGCGTCGACGAGCGCGTCCGCCATGACCATTCGGCCCTCGGCGTCGGTGTTGAGGACCTCGACGGTCTTCCCGTTGCGCATGGTGACCACGTCACCGGGGCGCTGGGCGCCGCCGCCGGGCATGTTCTCGGCGAGTGCCAGGTAGGTGGTGACCTTGACGTCCAGACCCAGCCGCGCAGCACCGAGGGTGGCTGCGAGCACCGTGGCGGCTCCGGTCATGTCCGAGGTCATGTCGTCCATGCCGGCGGCGGGCTTGAGCGAGATGCCGCCGGTGTCGAAGGTGATGCCCTTGCCGACGAGGGCGACGTGCTGGGTCGCGGCGTCGGGTGCGTACTCCAGTCGCACCAGGCGCGGGGGACGGGTCGAGCCCTGGCCCACGCCGACGATGCCGCCGTAGCCGCCCTCGGCGAGCTGGGTCTCGTCGAGCACGGTGACGGTGATCGGCAGATCGGCGACCAGCGCCTGGGCCCGCTCCGCGAACGCCGCCGGGTACAGCAGGTTCGGCGGGGTGTTCACGAGGTCGCGCACGATGTCGACGACCTCGGAGAGCAGCGTGGAGCGCTCCACGGCCGCCGTCGCGGCGTCCGCGCCGTCCTCGACGACGAGGGACAGGCTCGACAGGGACTGCTTGGGTGCCGAGGCGCCGGAACCGGTCTTGTGGGCCACGAAGGCGTAGGCGCCGAGCGCCGCGCCTTCGAGGGCGGCGGCGCGCTGCTCGGCGGAGGCGGTGGGCAGCGCCAGGGCGGCTGTGCCGACGCCCGCCAGCGAGCGGGTGGCGGCGCCGAAGGCGAGTCGGAGGTCCTCGGCGCTCACCGCGGCGAGATCCTCGTCACCGACGCCGACCAGCAGCAGCGAGGACGCGGCGGCCAGGCCGTAGGCGGGGATGCGGTGGAGATCGCCACGGGCGGCGGAGGCGTCGAGACCGGCGATGGCCTCGGAGATCTCCGGCGCGCCAGGGACCGTGGAGGGGGTGTCATCGGCGCCCTCGACCACGGGCAGGACGAGGACGTCGGCAGTGACGTCGCGCAGGGATGCTTCGGTGATGGTGATGGTGGGCATGGCCCTATCGTAGGGGCGGGCCGGACATGGTGTCCGCGTCCCACGGAGGAGGACCGAGGACCCATGACGGCGCTGAGCATCGTGGTGGCCGTGCTGTGCGGACTGACCGCTCTGCTGGGCCTCTATTACGCGCTGCGGGATCTGAACGCGGACCTGGTGCTGCTGGGAGCCTGCGCGCTGCTGACCGTGGCCTGGGTGGTGCTCGGGGTCGCGCTGGGGCTGCGTGATCTCGGTGGCGGGACCCCACCGGATGCGATCACCCTGTACGGCTACCTGCTCACCGCCGTGGTGCTCGTGGTCGGAGGCGGCTGGCTGGGACTGTTCGAGCGCAGCCGCTGGGGGAGCCTGGTGGCCGGCCTGGGCGCTCTGGTCAGCGTCGTGCTGCTGATGCGGCTTCATCAGATCTGGCCAGGAGGCTTCGCATGAGCACTGAGAGCACCACCACCGGTCGAGGCAGCCGGGGATTCGAGATCGTGCTGATCGCCGTGTACGGGATCTTCGCGCTCTCGGCCACGGCCCGCAGCCTGGTCCAGGTGCTGCGGGACTTCTCCTACGCCCCTGTCGCCTATGCGCTGTCGCTGCTGGCCGCCATCACCTACATCGCGGTCACCGTCGCCCTGGTGCGCGGCGGCCGCAGCTCCGCTCTCGCGCGGAGGCTCTGCATCGCAGAACTGGCGGGCGTGCTGATCGTCGGCACGCTCACCCTGGTCGATCCCGCCCTGTTCCCCGACGCGACCGTCTGGGGGCACTTCGGCCAGGGCTACGGCTTCGTGCCGCTGCTGCTGCCGGTGCTCGCACTGTTCTACCTGCGGCGCAGGTGACCCTGCCGAGGCGTCGGGGACCGGCCGGCACGGCGCGGAGGCGTCCGGGGAGAGGGAGCCGGCCGTCTGGCCCGGAGCCCACCGGCGACCGCGTACCGTACTCCCCGTGACCTCTGATGACACGACCCGCCGCGGCCCGTACCCCCTGCTGTTCGCGCATGGGCTCAGCCGCCTCGATGCCGAGCAGGCGCACCGACTGACGGTGAGGGCGCTGGCGACGGCTCATTCGATCCCCGCAGGCCCGGCGCTGCTGCGCGCCGCCTTCGCGGTCCCGGATCCGATGCGCGACACCCGCCCCGTGCGATGGGCGCTCGGCGCGGAGCACCGCAGCCCGCTGGGCCTGGCGGCCGGTTTCGACAAGGACGGCGAGGTGCCGCTGGCGCTGCTGGACCTCGGCTTCGGCCATGTCGAGGTGGGCACCGTGACGGCCAAGGCGCAGCCCGGCAATCCGCGCCCGCGGTCCTTCCGCCTGCTGGAGGACAGGGCGCTGATCAACCGCATGGGCTTCAACAACCACGGGGCGCAGGCCCTGGCGAAGCAGCTCGCGCGGGCCCGGCGCTCCGAGCGCGGCCAGCGCGCGGTGATCGGGGTGAACATCGGCAAGTCCAAGGTCACCGCCCTCGAGGACGCGGCGGAGGACTATCGCTTCTCCGCCCGGCTGCTCACCCCGTATGCCTCGTACCTCGCCATCAACGTCTCCAGCCCCAACACTCCGGGGCTCCGCGACCTGCAGAGCGTCGAGATGCTGCGCCCGATCCTCGAAGCAGTGGTCGAGGAGGCCGAGAGCACGCGCGTCCGACTGCGTCGCGATGTGCCGGTGCTCGTGAAGATCGCCCCCGATCTGCACGACGAGGACGTCGAGTCGGTGGCACGTCTCGCCACCGAAGCGGGCCTGGCCGGTGTGATCGCCACGAACACGACCATCGCCCGTCCCGACTCGCTGGTCACCGCTCGCGAGCGGATCGAGAGGATCGGTGCCGGGGGGCTCTCCGGCGCCGTGCTCGCGGACCGCTCGCGCGAGGTGCTGGCGCTGCTGCGTGCGACCCTCCCGGACGATGCCGTGATCATCAGCTGCGGGGGAGTGACCACCGCCGCGGAGGTGCAGGAGCGACTCGACGCCGGCGCGGATCTCGTCCAGGGCTACACCGCGATGATCTACGAGGGCCCGGCGTGGCCCGGCCGGATCGCGCGGGAGCTCGCCGCCCGGTGATCCGGCCTACCCTGGGGGGATGGACGAGGACCTCTTCTCCCTCAGCGGCGACGCGCCGGCCCCGCGCACCCTCTCGGACCGCAACCGCGATCACCGCGCCCCGCTCGCGGTGCGGATGCGTCCGCGCACCCTCGAGGAGATCGTCGGCCAGCACTCCGCGCTCGAGCCGGGCAGCCCCTTGCGTCGCCTGGTCGGCGCGGACGATTCCCGCACAGCCCCCTCCTCGGTGATCCTGTGGGGACCTCCCGGCACGGGCAAGACCACCCTCGCCTACGTCGTGGCGCAGTCCGGCGACCGCGAGTTCGTGGAGGTCTCGGCCGTCCTCGCCGGGGTCAAGGACATCCGCGAGGTCGTGGACCAGGCACGGTCGCGCCTGCGCACCGTCGGCCGGGAGACCGTGCTCTTCGTCGACGAGGTGCATCGCTTCTCGAAGTCCCAGCAGGATGCCCTGCTGCCCAGCGTCGAGAACCGATGGGTGACGCTGATCGCTGCGACCACGGAGAACCCGTCGTTCTCCGTGATCTCGCCGCTGCTGTCGCGCTCGATCATGGTCACTCTCGAGCCGCTGGAGCGCTCGGATCTCGACGAGCTCGTGGACCGGGCGCTGAGCGACGAGCGGGGCCTCGATGGCGCCGTCACCCTGAGCGACGACGCCCGCGAGGCGCTGCTGCGACTGGGCGGCGGCGACGCCCGCAAGATCCTCACCTCCCTCGAGGCGGCCGCCGCGGCCGCCCTGATGAAGGACTCGCAGGAGATCGATGCCGCCACCCTCGCCCAGGCGGTGAACCGGGCGGCGGTGCGCTACGACCGGGCCGGCGATCAGCACTACGACGTCACCAGCGCCTTCATCAAGTCCATGCGCGGCAGCGACGTCGACGCCGCCCTGCACTACCTGGCTCGCATGATCGAGGCGGGGGAGGATCCGCGCTTCATCGCCCGACGTGTGGTGATCGCCGCGGGGGAGGAGGTGGGGATGGCGGACCCCGGCGCCCTGCAGGTCGCGGTCGCCGCGATGCAGGCGGTGCAGATGCTCGGCATGCCCGAGGGGCGGATCCCGCTCGCCCAGGCGGTCGTGCACATCGCCACCGCCCCCAAGTCCAACGCCTCCTACAAGGCGCTCGACGCGGCGATCGCGGACGTCCGTGCGGGCAAGGGGCAGGGCGTCCCCGCTCATCTCCGCGATGCCCACTACGCGGGGGCGAAGAAGCTCGGTCACGGCGTCGAGTACCGGTACGCGCACGACGCACCCCACGCCGTCGCCGCCCAGCAGTACGCTCCCGACGACCTGGTGGGCGTCGACTACTACCAGCCCACCGGGCACGGGCACGAGGAACGCACCCGCAGTCGGGTGGAGGTGCTGCGCGGGATCCTGCGCTCCCGTCCTCCCAGGTGAGCGACCCCACACCTTCTCTCCTGTGACCAGCGTCGTCGGCCGTGGACCGAAGGGTGCACCTGCGGTAAGGTGGGCGGCTGAATCCGCGGCTGCAAGACTGGATTCACCACACGCGAACAAGAGGTATACCTCGTGACCAACGTCACCCGTGCGCGCCGCCAGGCGCGTCTCTCCCGAGCCCTCGGGCTCCCGCTGACCCCGAAGTCCGTCAAGTACTTCGAGAAGCGCCCGTACCCCCCGGGCGAGCACGGTCGTGCCCGCCGCCGCACCGAGTCCGACTACGCCGTGCGTCTCAAGGAGAAGCAGCGCCTGCGCGCCCAGTACGGGCTGCGCGAGAAGCAGATGCACCGCGCCTACCTGGACGCCAAGAAGGAGCCGGGTCTGACCGGTGAGAGCATGGTCGAGCTGCTGGAGATGCGCCTGGACGCGCTCGTCCTGCGCTCCGGCTTCGCCCGCACCACCCTGCAGGCTCGTCAGGCCGTCGTGCACCGCCACGTCCTGGTCGACGGCAAGCTGGTGGACCGTCCCTCCTTCCGCGTGAAGCCGGGGCAGACCATCCAGATCAAGCCCAAGTCCCAGGCGATGGAGCCCTTCCAGATCGCTGCCGAGGGCGGGAACTCCGACGTCCTCGCCGCGGTCCCCTCGTACCTCTCGGTCGAGCTGTCCGAGCTGAAGGCCCAGCTCGTCACGCGCCCCAAGCGCGCCGAGGTCCCCGTGACGGTCGACGTCCAGATGGTCGTCGAGTACTACGCGCGCTGACCTCCTCCTCTCGCGGCGCGACAGGCCCCGGCGGGTGTACTCCGGTACCCTGACCGGGGCCTTCGCGGTCGCGCCGACGGTCGCGCCCCTCAGCGCTCCCGCCGTGCCCGTCATCCCCGACGTTCCCTGACCCCGGTCCCGCTCGCTCTCCGCCGCTGTGCTCCGCCGCACGGCCCAGGAAGGACACCCTCACATGCGCACCTCCGAGATCCACCGGCGCTGGCTCGACTTCTTCGCCACGAAGGACCACGAGATCGTGCCCAGCGCCCCGCTGGTGTCCTCCGATCCCTCGATCCTCTTCACGATCGCCGGGATGGTCCCGTTCATCCCGTACATCGTGGGGACCGAGAAGGCGCCCTACCCGCGCGCGGCGAGCGTCCAGAAGTGCATCCGCACCAATGACATCGAGAACGTGGGTCGCACCACGCGCCACGGCACGTTCTTCCAGATGGCCGGGAACTTCTCCTTCGGGGACTACTTCAAGCAGGGGGCGATCGACTACTCCTGGGAGTTCCTGACCACCTCCCAGGAGGGCGGCGGCCTCGGCTTCGACCCGGAGCGCCTCTGGTTCACCGTCTGGGAGCAGGACGAGGAGTCCTACCGGCACATCACCGAGGTCATCGGCCTGGACCCCCAGCGCGTGGTGCGCCTGCCCCGCGAGGAGATCTTCTGGGACACCGGCCAGCCCGGCCCCGCGGGTCCCTGCGGCGAGTGGCACTACGACCGCGGCCCCGAGTACGGACCGGATGCCGTCACCGGCAGCGTGCCCGAGTGGCCCGGCGACGAGAAGGGCGAGGACCGGTACATCGAGATCTGGAACCTCGTCTTCGACCAGTACCTGCGCGGCGAGGGCTCCGGCAAGGACTACCCGCTTCTGGGCGAGCTCGAGCAGAAGTCCATCGACACCGGGCTCGGCGTCGAGCGGGTGGCGTACCTGCTCCAGGGCGTGGACAACATGTACGAGATCGACCAGATCTTCCCGGTCATCGAGAAGGCTCAGGAGCTGTCGGGCCGCGTCTACGGGGCCGACGGCGAGGACGACGTCCACCTGCGCATCATCGGCGACCACGTGCGCAGCGCCCTGATGCTGGTGGCCGACGGGGTCCGCCCCGGCAACGAGGGCCGCGGCTACGTGCTGCGTCGTCTGATCCGCCGCGCCGTGCGCTCCATGCGCCTGCTGGGCTACTCCGAGCGCTCCATGCCCGCGCTGCTGCCGGTCTCGAAGTCCCTCATGGTCGAGTCCTACCCCGAGCTCGAGGCCGCCTTCGCGCGCATCAGCGACATCGTCTACGCGGAGGAGGAGGCCTTCCGCCGCACCCTGGAGACGGGGACCTCGATCTTCGACGGCGTGGTCGGCGCGGTGAAGAAGGAGGGTGGCCGTGTGCTGCCCGGGGAGGATGCCTTCCGCCTCCACGACACCTACGGCTTCCCGATCGATCTCACCATGGAGATGGCGGGCGAGGTGGGCCTCCAGGTCGACGCGGACGCCTTCCGCAGCGCCATGCAGGAGCAGCGCGAACGGGCCCGGGCCGATGCCGCGGCGAAGAAGACCGGGCACACGGACACCGCGGTCTACCACCGCCTGCTCTCCCAGCGAGGTGGCGAGATCCCCTTCCTCGGCTACACCGAGGACACCGTCGCGACCACTGTCGAGTCCGTCCTGGTGGACGGGCAGCTGGTCGACGTCGTCCAGGCACCGGCCCAGGTCGAGGTCGTGCTCGCCTCGACCCCGTTCTACGCGGAGTCCGGCGGCCAGCTCGCGGACCAGGGACAGATCTCCCTCACCGGCGGCGGCCTCATCGAGGTCGACGACGTGCAGAGGCCCGTGCGCGGGCTCATCGTCCACCGTGGACGACTTCTCGAGGGCGAGGTCGCCTCGGGGGTCTCTGCGATCGCCACCATCGATGCGGAGCGGCGCGGAGCGATCGCGCGCGCGCACACCGCGACGCACATGGTCCATGAGTCCCTGCGCGAGGAGCTGGGCCACGGCGCCACCCAGGCCGGATCCGAGAACTCGCCCGGTCGCATGCGCTTCGACTTCCGCTACGGCCAGGCCGTGCCGAAGTCCGTGCTCGAACAGATCGAGGGACGGGTCAACACCCTGCTCCAGGACGAGCTGACCGTCACCGATCAGCAGATGTCCCTGGACGAGGCGAAGGCGCTCGGCGCGCAGGCCCTGTTCGGCGAGAAGTACGGGGAGATCGTGCGGGTGGTCTCGATCGGCGGCGACTGGTCGCGCGAGCTGTGCGGCGGCACCCATGTCGCCAGCACCGGCGCGATCGGTACGGTCCAGCTGATGGGGGAGGCCTCGATCGGCAGCGGTGTGCGCCGGGTGGACGCCCTGGTGGGGCTGTCAGCCTACCGTCACCAGGCCAAGGAGCACGCGCTGGTCTCGCAGCTCACCGAACTGCTCAAGGTCGGCGCGGCCGAGGAGCTGCCCGAGCGGGTCCGCTCCCTGACCCAGAAGATGAAGGACATGGAGAAGCAGCTCGCGACGCTGCGCGGGCAGCAGCTGCAGGCCGAGGCCGCCACGCTGGTCGAGTCGGCGTCCACCGTCGCCGGGGTGCGCCTGCTCGCGCACGACGTCGGTGAGGGCGTCGGCGCCGGGGATCTACGCACGCTCGCCCTGGACCTGCGCAGCCGGCTCGGCGAGGACCAGCCGGTCACCGTCGCGGTCGCGGGTCACGAGGGGGGACGCGCCGCGCTGGTGATCGCCACCAACGCCGCCGCTCGGGAGCTCGGCCTCGCGGCCGGGGCCATCCTGCGCGGTGCCGCCGAGGCCATGGGAGGTCGCGGCGGCGGCAAGCCCGATATGGCCCAGGGCGGGGGTGGCGAGCCCACCCGGATCCCCTCGGCGCTCTCTGCGGTGCGCGAGGCGGTCGAGACGGCCCGCAGGGCATGACGCCGCCGGATGGTCCGTCCGCCGAGAGCGCTGCCGGTCTTCCCCG
Organism: Brachybacterium sp.; assembly: GCF_036379615.1. Taxonomy (GTDB): domain Bacteria; phylum Actinomycetota; class Actinomycetes; order Actinomycetales; family Dermabacteraceae; genus Brachybacterium. The sequence goes on along the minus strand of NZ_DASVGJ010000008.1, from coordinate 47,233 downwards.
AGGCATCCGCCTCGGGGTCGACGTCGGCGATGTCCGCGTGGGCCTCGCGCGCAGCGATCTCGACGGCATGATAGCCACCCCGGTCGAGACCCTCGAGCGGGGCACGGCGGTGCAGCGTGTCGCCCAGGAGGCTCGCGAGGCGGAGGCGCATGTCATCATGGTCGGGCTCCCGCGATCCCTGAGCGGATCCGAGGGCGCCGCGGCGCAGAAGGCGCGGGACTTCGCCGCCGAGCTCGCGGCGGAGATGTCCGCGACGAGGGCTGAGGAGGCGGTCGCGGGTTCCTCGACCGTCGAGGTCAGGCTGATCGACGAGCGTTTGACCACGGTCTCTGCGCACAAGGCGCTGCACAGCTCGGGTCGGAAGGGACGGAAGCACCGACAGGTCGTGGACCAGGTCGCCGCCGTGATGATCCTCCAGCAGGCACTGGACACCGAACGGTCCACCGGCGTGCGCGCCGGGGAGAGGGTCGAGGTCGCGGCGAGCATGACCGGATCACCGGCCGCAGGAACAGGGATCGACAGGCCCGCGACCGACGAGCCCGTGACCGACGACGACCCGACCCAGGAGGGCACCCGATGAACGACGAGGACCTCTCCTTCGACGATCTCGCCGACTCCCAGGACTCGCAGTCCGCCGGGGCGGGAACCGCACGACGGGGACGCCGGCGGGCGAAACGGCGCCGAGGTCTCCTCTACGGCGTGCTGCCCGTGCTGCTGGTGCTGGTCGTGCTCAGCGGACTCGCGGTCGGCGGTGTGCAGGGCTACCGCTGGATCACCTCGAACGTCAGCGTGGAGCAGGAGGCCGCCGACTTCGAAGGGCCAGGCCACGGTGAGGCGCTGGTCGAGGTCGCGGAGGGCGACACCGGCACCGACGTCGCGAACACCCTCGTCGACCAGGGCGTCATCAAGTCCACCGGTCCGTTCGTGAACATCTTCTCCAGCACGCCGGACGCCTCCGGCATCGAGCCCGGCATCTACCGGCTCCAGCTCGAGATGACCTCGGCGGATGCGCTCAACGCCCTCCTGGATCCCGAGAACCTCGCCGGTCACCGGGTCATCGTCCCGGAAGGGAAGCGGCTCTCGGAGATCTGGGAGCTGCTGTCGGCCGAGACCGATATCCCCGTGAAGGACTTCGAGGCCGCGGCGAAGGACTACACCTCCTACGGCATCCCCGAGAACGAGGCCGAGAACCTCGAGGGGTACCTGTGGCCCGGGCGCTACGACATCTATGAGGACGCCACCGCGGAGGACGTCATCGCCATGATGTGGGCGCCCATGGAGGAACAGCTCACCGAGCGCGGCATCCCGAAGGACGAATGGCATCGCACGCTCACCGTCGCCTCTCTCGCGGAGATGGAGGTGCGCCGGGAGGAGGACTACGGGAAGGTGGTGCGCACCATCGAGAACCGGCTCGAGGGCGTCGGGGAGGCCGACGGCTCTCCGATGAACCTCCAGTTCGACTCGACGGTCCATTACGCAGCCGGGAAGTCCGGCAGCGTCGCCACCACCGACGAGGAACGCGCCTCGAAGAATCCCTACAACACCTATCGCCATCCCGGTCTGCCGCCGGGTCCGATCGCCGCTCCGGGAGTGGGGGCGCTGGATGCCGCTGTCGACCCGCCGGAGGGGGACTGGCTGTACTTCGTCAGCGTCAACGGCGAGACCGGGGAGACCAGGTTCGCCGCCACCTGGGCGGAGCACGAGGAGAACGTCGCGGACTGGCAGGCCTGGGAAGCGGAGAACTGATGGTGTGGCGTCGCTTCGCCGTGGTCGGGTCCCCGATCGCGCATTCCCTGTCCCCGGTGCTGCATCGGACCGCGTACGCCTCCCTGGGCGTGCAGGACGCGGAGTACGGCCGATACGACGTGCCCGCCGGGTCGCTCGAGGACTTCCTCACCCGCGGACCGGGCAGAGAACTGGACGGGCTCAGCGTGACGATGCCCGGCAAGCCGGAGGCCGTCGCCCTCGCGGTCGAGGCCGATGCCACCTCGCGGGCCCTGGGCGTCGCCAACACCTTGCTGCGCAGGGCCGACGGACAGTGGCGGGCCGAGAACCATGACGTGCACGGCATCGCGGCCGCGCTGCGCGACCATGGGGCCGTGTCCCCGCGCAGCGGCGCGGTGCTCGGTTCCGGGGCCACCGCGCTCAGCGCCGTCGCGGCGCTCATCGAGCTCGGGGTGGAGCGCCTGCTCCTCAGCGCCCGCAGCCCGGAGAAGCTTGCGCCGATGGAGCGCTTCGCGCAGGAGCGAGCGGTCGAGGTCCGTCGCATCCCCTGGGAGCACCACCATCAGGTGCTGGCCGCCGACGCCGTCGTGAGCGCCCTCGCCGTGGACGGTGCCCGCGCCGTGGCCGAGGCGTGGCGGACGCTCCCGTCCGACGTGCTGGAGCTGCCCGGCGCCCTGCTGGATGTGCTCTACGACCCGTGGCCGGCGCCGCTGGCCGCCGTCCTCGCCGAGCGCGGGGGAGAGGTCGCGGACGGGCTCGAGATGCTCGCCCATCAGGCCGATATGCAGCTGCGCTCCATGCTCGGCATCTCCGCCGCGCCGCTGGCGCAGATGCTCGGGGCCGCACGGGAGGAGCTGGGCCGGTCCTGAGCGGGCGCCGCGCAGGACCCGCAGGTCGGCCGGGCGACTGCCACAGACGTCCGTGCGACGGCACGCTCGCCCGGGCGCCCTTGCCCCATTGGGTAAAGCGCAGGTAAAGTGAGCGGCTCGTACGGGCTCCCGGCGGAGCCTCCGGAACGAGCACGAGGGGACACCCATGGAGCTGGCGCGCGGGGCAGAGGATCAGATCGCCGAGCTGGCGAGCGCCACGAGCCCGGGGACGGGGGAACCGCCGCTGACGCGATGGCGGGAGGCGGACCGCATCGACGCGGAGACCTCCACGACGCTCCTCCGCCGCTGCACCGCACTCGCCACGCGCGCCCGGGTCGATCTGCTCACCCCGGGCCGTCGCTCCGCCGCCGAGGAGCTCTCCGCGCTGCTCGGGCAGATGGAGTCCTGGGATGCGGCCCGGCTCGATCCCCCCGATGCCACGATGACGGTGCTCGCCGCCGCCGCGCTCCAGGACCTCGCCGAGCGGCTGCCGAGCGAGGAGCCGCACGAGTTGAGTCCCCGCATCACGGCGGTGCTGGACATGCTGCGTCAGGTCATGGCGGTGCCGACGGTCGACGTCCTGACCTGAACCTCCTGATCCCGGCGTCCTGATCTCAGCGTTCCGATCAGCGCCCGGGCGTGATTGTCTTCACGTTCGTGCTGGCAGGGGCTGTTCGGGGACGAAACGCGGCCTGCTGCGTGCTAATCTTCGGGAGTCGCTTCGGCGGTCACCTGTCCGGGTGGCGGAATTGGTAGACGCGCTAGCTTGAGGTGCTAGTGCCCGTATTAGGGCGTGGGGGTTCAAGTCCCCCCTCGGACACGCGAGAAGAACCCCGATCCACTGGTGGATCGGGGTTCTTCGTCATGCGGGGGCGACCCCGCGACCGATAGGGTCCCGGCGCGGCGAGGTCTCGTGCGCCGCGCGTCCACACACCGCCCCACCTCAGGAGACCCCCTATGGAGATCGACGGCTGGACACAGTCGCTCGGCGCCGCCCCGCTGCTGCTGATCGCTGCGGGCGCCATCGCCCTGATCCTCGTGCTCGTCATCAAGTTCAAGCTCCATGCGTTCCTCACGCTGGTGCTGGTCAGCCTCGTCACCGCCTTCGCCACAGGCATCCCCAGCGGGGCGGTCGTCGACGTGCTGCTGGACGGCTTCGGCAGCACGCTCGCGAGCGTCGCCCTGCTCGTCGGCCTCGGCGCGATGCTCGGCAAGCTGATCGAGAACTCCGGCGGCGCCGCAGTCCTCGCCTCGACGCTGATCTCCCTGTTCGGGGAGAAGCGGGCCCCCTTCGCGCTCGGTGTGGCCTCGCTGCTGATGGGCTTCCCGATGTTCTTCGACGCGGGTCTGGTCGTGATGCTCCCGATTGTCTTCGCCGTGGCAGCGCGCCTCGGTGGGCCCGTGCTGCTGTACGCGATGCCCTCCGCCGTCGCCTTCTCGGTGATGCACGTGTTCGTCCCGCCCCACCCCGGTCCGGTCACCGCCAGCGAGCTGTACGGCGCGAACCTCGGGCTCGTGCTCGCGATCGGCCTGGTCTGCGCGATCCCGACGTTCTACCTCTCCGGGGTCCTCTGGGGCCGCTTCACCGCGAAGAAGTTCCCCTTCACCGTCTCCGCGGACGCCCTCTTCGGCACCGACGGCGGGGACGACGTGAAGAATCCGCCTGCCGTCGGCACCGTCATCGGCGTGCTCCTGCTGCCCATGGCGCTGATCTTCCTGAACACCGGTCTGGACTTCCTGCGCGCCGCCGGCCTGGTCAGCGAGGAGGCCACCTGGTTCGGGGTGCTCACCACCCTCGGCTCCTCCTCGGTCGCACTGCTGCTCTCCGTGCTCGTCGCTCTCATCGTGCTCGGGTTCCGCCGCGGTGAGTCCGGCACCGCGCTCGAGAAGATCGTGGACTCCTCCCTCGGTCCGATCTGCTCGGTGGTGCTGATCACCGGCGCCGGCGGCATGTTCGGCGGGGTGCTTCGCACCTCCGGCATCGGCGACGCCCTCTCCGACACGCTGGACGGCATGGGCCTGCCGGTCATCATCGCCGCCTACGTGATCGCCGTGGTGATGCGCCTGGCCCAGGGGTCGGCGACCGTCGCCCTGGTGACCGCGGCCGGTCTGATGGCGCCCGCCGTGGCCGCCGGCGGATACTCCGTCGGCGAGATCGCCGCGATCACCGTCGCGACCGCCGCCGGCTCCGTCTTCGCCTCCCACGTCAACGACTCCGGGTTCTGGCTGGTGGGCCGTCTGCTGAACATGGACGTCGCCACCACCCTGCGCACCTGGACCGTGCAGCAGACTCTCGAGTCCGTGCTGGGCTTCCTGATCGCCGGGGCGCTCTTCCTCGTGCTGTGAGGCCGGTCCGGTGTCGGCCCGGCGGACGGGGCGCGCGGATCTGCGTGGAAGAATCTCCGGCATGGTCCACGTCTTCCTGCACGAGCCGGCGATCGCCGGGAACACCGGCAACGCTATCCGGCTCTCCGCCGTCACCGGCGCCCGCCTCCACCTCGTCGAGCCGCTCGGCTTCGACCTCGAGGACGCGAAGCTCCGCCGGGCCGGACTGGACTACCACGACCTCGCGGACGTCAGCATCCACCCCGGCATCGAGCAGGCACTGGCCGCAGTGCCCGAGGCGCGGGTGTTCGCCTTCTCCGCGCACACCGACGTCACCTTCGACAGCATCGAGTACACCCGGGAGGACGTGCTGCTGTTCGGGACGGAGCCGACCGGGCTGCCGGAGCAGGTGATGGCGCATCCGCGCATCACCTCGCGAGTGCGGATCCCGATGCTGCCGGCCCGGCGCTCCCTCAACCTCGCCAACGCCGTCTCCATCGCGGTGTACGAGGCCTGGCGGCAGCTGGGCTACGACGGGGCCGGAGCATGAACCGGCGTCCGTCGGCCTTTCCGCGTCGAGGGGACGGGGACCGTGGCTCGCTGCCGGCCCGCCTCGAACGCCGCAATGCCCTGTTCCAGCAGTGGCAGTCGCTGCTGACCAACCGCACCAAGCGCACGCGGAGCGGCGAGATGCTGATCCAGGGGGTGCGGCCGATGACCCAGGCCCTCGACCACGGAGTGGAGGCCCGGGCGCTACTGTCCGACGGGCGCCGGCAGCCCTCTCGCTGGGCGCAGGAGCTGCTCGAGGATCCTCCCGCCCCGGTGGTCGAGCTCGCACCCGAGCTGATGGCCGAGCTGGGGGAGCGGGAGGATGGCGCGCCCGAGCTGCTGCTGCTGGCGTCCGTCCCGTCCGACGACCTGGAACGGCTCACTCCTGTCATCTCCGGCCGCCGCTCCGGCGCCCCGGTGATCATCGTCTTCGACCGCCCCTCGGGGCCCGGCAACATCGGCTCCCTCGCCCGCTCGGTCGACGCGCTCGGCGGCGACGCGCTGCTGATCACCGGTCGCAGCGCGGACGCCTGGGATCCGGCGGCGATCCGTGCCAGCACCGGCTCGCTCTTCGCCGTCCCGGTGCTGCGCCTGCCCTCCCACCGCGAGGTGCTCGACTGGGTCGAGGGGCGTCGTGCGCTGGGGGAGCCGTGGACGGTGCTCGGACTCGACGAGGCCGGCGGGCACGAGCTGGCCGCAGCGGATCTCACCGGGCCGCTGCTGGTGGTCGTCGGGAACGAGACCGTGGGCATGAGCGCCGGCTGGCGGGAGGCCTGCGACGTGGTCGCCGAGATCCCGATGTCCGGGAGCGCCTCCTCGCTCAACGCCTCGGTGGCAGGTTCCCTGGCGCTGTACGAGATCCAGCGCCAGCGCCGCTGACAGGCGCCGGCGTCGGCCTCCGTGGCCGAGCCGTTCAGGCGGTGCCGAGCGCCGAGCTCACCACAGGAGCACCCAGCAGGCCCATGAAGGGGCCGGCCAGAAGCACCGGGCCGAGGGCGAAGCGCGCCCCGGCCCGTCGCGTCACCATGATCACCGCCATCCCCAGCACGCCGCTGAGCAGCGCGATCCCCAGCAGCGCCCCGATCAGCACCTCACCGCCCAGGGCCGCGGAGATCAGCACCACCACGGGCAGCGTCTTGGCATCTCCCATGCCCAGCAGCGGAGGAGCGATGAGCGCCACCACCAGCGCCGCGATGCCGAGCACCAGAGCGAGCAGAGCAGCGGTGCGCAGAGCAGGCCGCAGTGCGGGATCCAGCAGGTAGAGCGCCAGGAGGGATGCCGTCACGGCGACGGTGAGGGTCACCACCCAGCGGTTCGGCAGGCGATGCTCGCGTCCGTCGATCCACGACAGCACCAGCGCCGGCGGCAGGTACGCCACCAGCAGCACGGCGATCAGCAGCGGCGAGGTCTCGGGCACCACGCCATTGCACCAGATCCGCACGCCCGGGTGCGTGCTTCCCGGCCGATTGTGGACGCAGGCTCGTGCGAGGCGGGCGTGAGCTGGAAGGACGCCAGCAGAGAGCCAGACGGAGAACCGGCAGGGAGTCGGCCGGAAGGCCTCAGAGAGTGGACTGCACGCGGAGGATGCGTCGTCGCATCCAGACCTTCTTGCCCCCGCCGATGTACAGCCGGGTGCGGGCGTGCTCCCACCGTCCGTACTCCGCCTGCTCGGCGAGCTCGGCCCGCACCTCGCCGACGGAGGTGCCGCGCGGCACGGTGATGATCTGGAACTCGTAGTCCTCCGCACGCCGGCCGCGCTCCACGGGCAGGTCACGCCAGGTGCGCGGTGCCGTGATGTGCTGGACGCCGGCCACCAGGGCGGTACGGGGTCGGATCAACGTTCTCCTCCTGTGCTGGACGTTCTGCGACCCCACCATGCTCCCACCTCGCGGGGGAGCTCGGGCGGTCTGCTCGCGCTGTGACGCGGTTCCTGGCCACCAGCGCCTCTTTGCACTGTCCATTGGGCCGCTGGACGGGGTACGGTCCAGTCATGAACTCGGATCCTCGCTCCGCTCTCGCTGCGCTGATCGCTGCCTTCGAACGTCACTACGAGGCGGCCGCCGCCTCGCGCGGTGACGACGATCCCGCCCTGGACGCCGCCACCGAGCAGCTGTCCACGGCCTTCGACGCCTATGACGATGCCCTCTTCGACGCCTACGACATCGCCACCCCGCTGATCGTCTTCGACAGCGAGGAGGACGACGAGGACGATGACGACGACTTCGACGACCTCGATGACTTCGACGACGAGGATGACGACGAGGACGACGACTACGAGGACGACGACTTCGACGATGACGAGGAGGACGAGGACACCGGGCGCTGAACGCCGGCCCGTCCCCGGGACCTCCACGTACTCTTCACCACTGCTCCGCTGCGCGGCGCCGGGCCTCGTGCCCGGCGCCGCGTACTCTGTCCGGGGCCCGGTGCCATCGCGGCGGCGAGACATCGCGACACCGTGACACCGCGCGACACCGTGACACAGCACCACCGTGGCACCGTGCGTCGGGCCCCTTCGTCCAGCGAGTCCCCTGAGTCCACCGAGGAGAGTTCATGTCGTTCATCGAGGCGGTGATCCTGGGGCTCGTCCAGGGCCTGACCGAGTTCCTCCCGATCTCCTCGAGCGCCCACGTCCGCGTGGTCGGCGAGATGCTGAACCCCGGCCAGGATCCGGGCGCGGCGTTCACGGCGATCATCCAGCTGGGCACCGAGACCGCGGTGCTGATCTACTTCTGGAAGGACATCACCCGCATCATCGGCAAGTGGTTCCGGGCGCTCGCGGGCAAGGTCCCGCAGTCGGACCCGGACGTGCGGATGGGCTGGCTGGTGATCCTCGGCTCGATCCCGATCGGTGTGCTGGGGCTGCTCTTCGAGGACCAGATCGATCACAACCTGCGCAATCTCTACATCACCGCGACGATGCTGATCGTCTTCGGCCTCCTGCTGGGCGTCGCCGACCGGATCGCCCCTCAGCGCAAGCAGCTCAAGGAGCTCTCCTTCCGCGACGGCATCCTCTTCGGTCTCGCCCAGGCGCTCGCCCTGATCCCCGGGGTCTCCCGCTCCGGCGGCACCATCACCGCGGGCCTGCTGATGGGCTACACGCGCGAGGCCGCCGCCCGCTACGCCTTCCTGCTCGCGGTCCCCGCCGTCTTCGCCTCCGGCGTCTACAAGGCGGTCAAGGAGGTTCCTGTGCTGCTGACGGCCGACGGGCGGGCCTCCGCGGCCGCGGCGGGGGAGCCGTCCCTGGTGGCGATCGTGGTCGCGACCGCGGTGGCCTTCGGCATGGGACTGGCGATGATCGCCTGGTTCATGCGCCTCATCGAGAACCACTCGTACCTGGTCTTCGTGGTCTACCGCGTCGTGGCCGGCCTGCTGCTGCTGGCCCTGCTGTGGTTCGGTGTGGTGGATCCCCTCGGGGGTGCCTGACCCGGCACCGGGTCCCGGCTCGTATGATCGTCTGGTGCATTCCTGGACCTCACCTTCGCTCTCCCCGCTCCCTCCCTCCGGTCGGCCCCTGCGGTTGCATGACACCCGGACCGGGCGGATCGCACCGGTCACCCCGCTCACCCCGGGGACGGCCCGCCTGTACGTCTGCGGGATCACCCCGTACGACTCCACCCATCTCGGTCACGCGGCGACCTATCACGCTGCGGATCTGATGCGTCGGGCGCTCGCGGACTCCGGCCTCGCGGTCGAGATGGCGCAGAACGTCACCGATGTCGACGACCCGCTCCTGGAGCGCGCGGACCGCGATGGAGTGGACTGGCAGGAGCTGGCCGCTTCGCAGGTCGACCTGTTCGCCCAGGACATGGAGGCGCTGCGGATCATCGCCCCGGAGACCTATCGCTCCGTGAGCGAGGCGATGGAGGACATCATCGCCGTGGTCCTCGCCCTGCACGAGCGGGGCCGCGCCTATCCGGTCGACGCGCCCGACGCCGCTGGCCCCGACTGGTACCTCGACCTCTCCGTCGACGGCGCTCTCGGCGATGTCTCCGGCTGGTCCGAGGAGCAGATGCTGGAGGTCTTCGCCGACCGCGGCGGGGACCCGGACCGCGCAGGCAAGCGCGGACGCATCGACCCGCTGCTGTGGCGTGCCGAGCGCGAGGGCGAGCCCGCCTGGGACGCCGGGGTGCTGGGCCGAGGTCGCCCGGGATGGCACGTGGAGTGCGTCTGCATCGCCGAGCAGGGGATCGGGCTGCCCTTCGACATCCAGGCCGGAGGCAGCGACCTGATCTTCCCGCATCACGACCTCAGCGCCGCGCACTCCGTGGCCCTCGGACGTCCCTTCGCCGCCGCCTATGCGCACAGCGGCATGGTGGCCCATGAGGGCGAGAAGATGAGCAAGTCGCTGGGCAACCTCGTCTTCGTGCACCGCCTGGTGCGCGACGGTGTGGACCCGATGGTGATCCGCCTGGTGCTGATGGCTCATCACTACCGCAGCGACTGGGAGTGGTCCGACCAGGAGCTGGAGCAGGCGCGCGACCGTCTGGACCGCTACCGCCTCGCCGCTCGTCGGGGCGGGAGCTCTCCGTCGACGGTCGAAGTCCTGAGGTCCGCTCTGCGCGATGACCTCGACACGGCTCGGGCGCTGGAGGCCCTGGACGCCTGGGCCGAGGGCGCCGCCCCGTCCAAGGACGGCGTCGCGGGGACGGGCGGGACGGGGACCGGTGCGGGAGATGTCCCCGCAGCCGTCGATGCGCTGTTCGGGGTCACGCTGGAGGGCTGAGCCCCTCCGGGCCCGGATCTCTCACTCCGACTCCCGGCGCCGCCGCAGGAACTGTTCGAACTCCCTGGCGATGGCGTCACCGCTGGCCTCGGGCAGCCCGGCGGCGTCCTGGGCGCGCTCGAGGCGGGCCACGTACTCCGCGACATCCTCGTCGGTGCGTGCGAGCTCATCGACACCGCGCTCCCACGCTTCAGCGTCCTCCACCAGCTCCTGGAGGGGGATCGGGGCGCTGACCAGGTCCTGCACCTCGCGCATCAGCGCCAGCACCGCCTTGGGCGAGGAGTTCTGGGAGACGTAGTGCGGGACCTGCACCCAGATGCTGGTGGTGCGGAGCCCGGCGCTCGCGGTGCGTCGGGCCAGGACCGTCGGCACCCCGATCGGACCCGAGTACTGCTCGGAGTCGTCCACGGCCTGGGCCGGGACCGGCTCGACCTGCGCCGAGACGGGCAGCGGCCTGGAGTGCGGGGAGTCCGCCAGCAGCGCGCCGAGGGAGACGACGGCCGTGACGTCCAGCACCTGCAGCTGCTCGAGCACCTCGTCGCAGAAGCGCTTCCAGTGCAGGGAGGGCTCCGGCCCCATGACCGTGACGATCTCGGGACCGCGCGGCGGGGTCACCAGGTGCAGCCGGGTATCGGGCCAGTCGATGACCCGCAGCCCCTCCTCGGTGGTGCGGATCTCGGGGCGGTAGACCTGGAAGTCGATGAACTCCTCGGCGTCGACCGCCCCCACGGGACGGGTGGGCCAGATCTCGTGGAGATGCTCGATCACCCCGGTGGCGGCCTCGCCGGCATCGTTCCATCCGCTGAAAGCCGTGATGGCGATTCGACTCATCGCTCCATCATAGGCACCGGGACGACGGCCCAGGATCACGGGCTATCCTCGGCCTGCCTGGGCAGTCCCCGTCCAGGGGCGGAGGAGAAGCATGACGACGAGCCCCACGCTGCGACTGGGATCGCTGCCACCGCTGCAGATCAGCCCCGGCACCCTGCTCACGGTGCTCCTGTTCGCGGTCCTCATGTATCCGGCGCTCTCCCGCGCCGGTGACCCTCCGACCACCACCGCGCTGCTCGCCGTCGGCATCGGTCTGTTCATGATCCTCTCGGTGCTCGCGCACGAGGTCGCCCACGCCGTGGTGGCCCGTGCCTTCGGGGCGACGGTCGATCACATCGCCCTGACCCTGTGGGGCGGGCACACCCAGTACCGCTCCCGGCGGATGTCCTCGGTCGGTTCGGTGATGGTCTCGCTGTCCGGCCCGTTCGCGAACCTGCTGCTGGCCGGTCTCGCCACCGGGCTCGTGCAGCTCACCTCGCCCGGTGAGGCGGCCGCGACGTTCTTCTCCATGACCGCCTGGTTGAACCTCGTGCTCGCCGTGTTCAACCTGCTGCCGGGTCTCCCGATGGACGGCGGCCGGGCGCTGGAGTCCCTGCTCGGGGCGGTGCTGCGCAGCCCGGAGCTCGGCACCCGGATCACGGCCTGGCTGGGCCGTGCGATCGCCGTGGCGGTGATCGCCTACCCGCTGTGGCGGATCGTGCGCGAGGGAGGGGCCGGCACCTTCTCCCTGCTCACCCTGGTCTGGGCGATGCTGATCGCCGGCATGCTCTGGCAGGGCGCCACCCGTGCGCTCGAGGGCGCCCGGCTCCAGGGACGCATCCGCACGCTGGACGCCCGAACCCTCGCCGCCCCGGCACGGATCCTCTCGCCGCAGACGCCGCTCACGCAGCTGGGGCCCGACGAGGACCTGACCACCGTCCTGGTCCTCGACCCTGCGGGGGCCCGCCCGGGGGTCGTCGGCCGGGCCTCGCGGATCGATCCCGAGGCGGCGGCCGCAGTTCCTGCGGACCATCGGGCCGCGGTCACGGTCGGCGCCGTGGCCCGGGCCATCGGCGAGCTGGGCGCGCTGCCCGCCTCCCTGCACGGCGATGAGCTCATCGAGGAGATGCTGTCCCATCCCGCCCCCGCGTACCTGGTGATCGACGAGGACGGCGCGGCGCGCGGTGTGATCCTCAGCGCGGAGATCAACGCCCTCCTGCGCGGACGGTGAACATCCTGGTCGGCGCGGCGGCGTGGGCCATATGCTGGAACGCATGACTGAGCAGCCGCAGCCCGCCGCCCCCGAGGGGACGACGGGACCCGCGCCCCGCGCGCCCCGCCGCAGCCTGGATCGCACCGGGCCCTTCGCTCCGGGCGACAAGGTCCAGCTCGCCGATGCCAAGAACCGCCTGCACACCATCACCCTCAAGCCCGGCGGCGAGTTCCACTCCCACCGCGGCGTGCTGCGCCACGACCAGCTGATCGGCGCCGAGGACGGGGTCGTGGTCGAGAACAGCCACGGCACCCGGTACCAGGCCCTGCGGCCGCTGTACGCCGACTACATGCTGTCGATGCCGCGAGGCGCCGCGATCATCTACCCCAAGGACTCCGCCCAGATCCTCATGTGGGGGGACATCTTCCCCGGCGCCCGCGTGCTCGAGGCGGGCGTCGGCTCCGGCGGCCTGACCACTGCACTGCTGCGCGCCGTCGGCCCCGAGGGCTCGGTCCACTCCATCGAGCGCCGTGAGGACTTCGCCGAGGTGGCCCGCGAGAACGTCGAGACCTTCTTCGGCGGTCCCCACTCGTCCTGGGAGCTGTCCGTGGGCGACTTCCAGGACCTCGCCCCGACGCTCTCACCGGGTGAGCCGGCCGTGGACCGCGTGGTGCTGGACATGCTCGCCCCCTGGGAGTGCGTGGACGCCGCCGCCGAGGTGCTCGTCTCCGGCGGCGTGTACCTCGCCTACGTCGCCACCGTGACCCAGCTCTCCCGCACCGCCGAGGCGCTGCGCGACCACGGCGAGTTCACCGAGCCCTACGCCTGGGAGTCCTTCGTGCGGCCCTGGCACCTCGAGGGCCTCGCCGTGCGCCCCGAGCATCGGATGAACGCCCACACCGGTTTCCTGCTGACCGCCCGCCGCACCGCCCACGGCACCGAGGCGCTGCGCCGCGCGACCCGTCCCGCTCCCGGCTCCCGCCTCGAGGAGGAGCTGAACCATCCCGACAACGAGGGCTTCGGCGGCTCCGAGGGCGAGTGGACGCCGCAGGACGTGGGGGAGCGGGGCGTCGCCCCGCGCAAGCTCAAGCGCGCCCTTCGCGACCTCCGACAGGGCCGGGATCGCTGAACGGCACCAGGAAGGAGACCACCCGAGCATGAAGACCTACGCCGAGATGACGTCCGAGCTCGAGCAGCTCGCGGATCACAACGACCGCCTCACCGCCGGCCTGCGTGCCGCCCGCGCCCAGATCGTCGAGCTCAAGAGCGACCTCGAGCGCGTCGGAGATCCGCCGAACTCGTACGCGACCTTCCTGCGCCGCTGCGAGGGCACCACGATCGACGTGCTCCACCACGGTCGCCGACTGCGCGTGGCCACCTCAGCGCACCTCGATCTGGACTCCCTCACGCCCGGCGCGGAGCTGCGGCTGAACGAGGCCCTGGCCGCTGTGGAGGCCGTCGCCCCGAGCGATGCCGGCAACGTGGTGCCCGTGGTCGAGGCGCTGGCCGACTCCCGGGTGCTGGTGGCCGTCGCGCCCGACGACACCCGCGTGCTGCGCCGCGCGGGATCCCTCACCGAGGACCAGCTCCATCCCGGCGATCACGTGCTGGTGGATCTCAAGTCCCAGCTGGTGCTCGAGCGGATCGATCGCGCCGAGATCACGGACCTCGTGCTCGAGCAGGTCCCGGACGTCGCCTTCGACCAGATCGGAGGGCTCGGGGAGCAGATCGAGGCGATCCGCGACGCCGTCGAGCTGCCCTTCCTGCAGCAGGATCTCTACCGCACCTACGGCCTGCGGCCCCCGCAGGGCGTGCTGCTGTACGGCCCGCCCGGATGCGGCAAGACGATGATCGCCAAAGCCGTCGCCCACGAGCTGGTGCTGCGCAGCGCGGAGGTGCGCGGGGTGAGCGTCGCAGAGGCGCTCGAGAACTCCGCCTTCCTCAACGTCAAGGGACCGGAGCTGCTGAACAAGTACGTGGGCGAGACCGAGCGCTCCATCCGGCTGGTGTTCGAGCGAGCCCGCGAGAAGGCCGCCGCCGACCACCCGGTCGTGATCTTCTTCGACGAGATGGAGGCGCTGTTCCGCACCCGCGGCACGGGACTCTCCAGCGACGTGGAGACCACGATCGTGCCTCAGCTGCTGGCGGAGATCGACGGCGTCGAGGGCCTGGACAACGTGATCGTCATCGGTGCCTCCAACCGTGAGGACATGATCGACCCCGCGATCCTGCGCCCGGGGCGTCTGGACGTGAAGATCCGGGTGCGCCGTCCGAACCAGCGAGCGGGCCGCGAGATCCTGGGCCTGTATCTCGATGACACCGTCCCGCTGCGGGCGGACCGTGAGCAGCTGCTGGACCTCGCCTCCCGCGAGATCTACGACGACGGGCCCGCCTCCGCCTTCGTGCGCGTGGAGTACTCCGACGGCGGCAGCGACACCCTGCACTTCCGCGATTTCGTCTCCGGCGCCACCCTGCGCAACATCGTGGATCGGGCGAAGAAGCTGGCCGTGAAGGACCAGCTGGCCACCGGTGAGATCGGTGTGGGCACTCAGCACCTGCGCGACGCGATCACCGCGGAGTTCGTCGAGAACGAGGACATGCCCTCGGCCGCCCACCCCGAGGACTGGGCCCGGGTCTCCGGGCTGCCCGGCGGGGGTCGGCGACGCGTCGACGCGGTGGTCCCGCTGCAGGGACGCACCCGGGAGGGATCCGCCGGCGACGGCGCCGCGGAGGTCACCGCATGAGCGCCGCCCAGGCATCCGACGCGCCCAGCGCGCCCGAGACCCCCGAAGCCCCCGAGGCTCCAGGCACGCTCGAGGGCCCGAGCCTCACGACCGAGCGCGTGATGGGCATCGAGACCGAGTTCGGCGTGGTCCACGCCGACCTCGAGGACCGCGCCCGCTCCGGTGCGGGCAGCTCGATCCTGCTCTCCCACCTGGTGGTGGGGGCCTACGCCCTGCTCGATCCGCTCGAGGGGGAGCGGGGACGACGCGTGCGCTGGGACTACGGGGACGAGACCCCGCTGCGGGACGCCCGCGGCTTCGAGCTGCAGCGGGCCGCCGCCCACCCCACGCAGCTCACGGACGAGGTGCGCGATGCCCACGTTCCCAGCGTCGAGAGGGACATGCCGCTGGCCGGTCCCGAGATCGCCCCGGACGGCGACGATGCCGAGGTGCTCGCCTGGGCCACCCAGCGCTCGATCGGCAATGCGGTGCTGCGCAACGGCGCCCGCTGGTACGTCGACCACGCCCACCCGGAGTACTCCGCGCCCGAGGTGCTGCGCGCCCGCGAGGCCGTGGTCTCCGACCGCGCCGGGGAGGAGATCGCCCGGCGGGCGATGGCGATCCTCGCCGCGGCCGACGGGATCCCCGAGGTGGCGCTGTACAAGAACAACACCGACGGCAAGGGAGCCTCCTACGGCACCCACGAGAACTACCTCGTGGACCGGGCCGTGCCCTTCGAGCGCGTGGTCACCGCACTGCTCCCCTTCCTCGCCACCCGCCAGGTGATCGTGGGCGCAGGCCGGGTGGGGCTCGGCACCCGGGGCGAGCGGCCCGGCTTCCAGCTCTCCTCCCGCGCCGACTTCATGGAGGCCGAGGTGGGGCTGGAGACCACCCTGAACCGGCCGATCGTCAACACCCGCGACGAACCCCACTCGGATCCCACTCGGTTCCGCCGCCTGCACGTGATCATCGGCGACGCGAACCTGCTCGAGGAATCCACCTTCCTCAAGCTCGGCACCACCTCGCTGCTGCTGGCCGCGCTCGAGGCCGAGCACCGCACCGGCGCCCTGATCCTCCCGGATCTGCGGCTCGTGGATCCGGTCGCCGCGGTCCGGGCGATCAGCCACGACCCCTCCCTCACCACCACGGTGCTGCTGGCCGACGGCCGCGAGCTCACCGCGCTCCAGATCCAGCGCACGCTGCGGGATGCCCTCTCCGCAGTCGCCGACCCCTCCGATGAGGAGACCTCCCAGGTGCTGCGCAGCTGGGGCGAGCTCCTCGACCTGCTCGAGCAGGACCCGATGCTGGCCGCCGAGCGGGTGGAGTGGGTCGCCAAGCTCCGCCTGCTGGAGCGCTACCGGAACCGGCACGGCCTGGAGTGGGGCGATCCGCGACTGCTGATGGTGGATCTCCAGTACTCCGACCTGCGCCCCGGCCGCGGCCTGTTCGACAAGCTCCGCTCCGCCGGTGCCGTGCCCACGATGGTGAGCGAGGAGGAGGTCGAGGAGGCTGTGCGCACCGCCCCCGCCAGCACCCGCGCCCATCTGCGCGGCGGACTGATCGCAGCGCACCGCGCGCGGGTGCCCTCGGCCGGCTGGGATGCGATCACCCTGGCCGGCCCCGCCGGTGGGCAGCGGCTGAGGCTGGCCGATCCACGGCTCGGCTCGGCGGACTGGTGCGCGCTGCACGGCATCGATCCTGCGGACGACCTCGAGACCATCCTCGACTCCCTGCACCGCGCCGTCGAGCACAGCTGATCCACCCAGATACGAGCGAGATACGAGGAGGACACCATGTCCCAGCAGTCCCTGAACGCCCCCGGCACCGGCCCCGACGACGAATCGGGCGCCGACGCCGTCACCGGCGGGCAGACCTTCGCCTCCGCTCAGGCGGCCGACGACCTGCTCGACGAGATCGACTCGGTGCTCGAGTCCAACGCCGAGACCTTCGTGCGCTCCTTCGTGCAGAAGGGCGGACAGTGACCCGATGAAGCGTCGAGTGGGAGGACTGGAGACCGAGTACGGGCTCGTGTGCGTGCGCGCCGACGGGTCGCGAGCGCTCGAGCCGGAGGCCGCGGCCCGGGAGCTGTTCCGCCCGGTCGTCGCGATGGGACGGTCCTCGAACGTCTTCCTGCGCAACGCCGCCCGGCTCTACCTCGACGTCGGCTCCCATCCCGAGTACGCGACCGCGGAGTGCGACGACTGGTGGGAGCTGGTCGCCCAGGACGGTGCCGGGGACCGGATCTTCGCCGACCTCGCCGCGCAGGCGAACGAGCGCCTCGCCGCCGACGGCCAGGACGCCCGCATCCACCTGCTGAAGAACAACGTCGACTCCGCCGGCAACGCCTTCGGCTCCCACGAGAACTTCCTGGTGGACCGGCGCGGGGAGTTCACCCGGCTGCCGCGCTACCTGCTGCCCTTCCTGGTCACCCGCCAGATCGTCACCGGCGCCGGGGGAGTCGTGCGCACCGCACCGACCGATGCGAGCTCCGGCCACCGGGCCGAGGACGGCGGGGAGACGGCCCCCGAGCCCGCGCAGTTCGTGTTCTCGCGCCGCAGCGACCACATGTGGGAGGCGGTCTCCTCCGCCACCACCCGCACCCGTCCGATCATCAACACCCGTGACGAGCCGCACGGCGACCCCACCCGGTTCCGTCGCCTGCACGTGATCGTCGGCGACTCCACGATGAGCGAGGTCTCCACCCGCCTGCGCTTCGCGACCACCGATCTGGTGCTGCGCGCGATCGAGTCGGGACGCGCGCTGCCGGAGCTGTCGCTGCACGACGACATCGCCGCGATCCGTGCCGTGGCCCGCGACCTCACCGGCGGCGCGCCGCTGCCGCTCGCGGGCGGGGGCACGACCACGGCGGTCCAGGTCCAGCAGCGCTGGCTGGACCACGTCACCCCTCTGGCGGACGAGACCGAGCAGGACATCCTGGAGCAGTGGCAGCGAGCGATCGATGCGGTCCGCACCGGGGACCGCACCTGGGCCGGCCAGAATCTGGACTGGGCGATCAAGGAGCGACTGTTCACGCAGGTCGCCGAGCGTCGCGGGGTGGGGCTCGAGGACCCTGCCATCGAGCGTCTGGACCTCGCCTATCACGACATCGAGCCCTCGCAGAGCGTCTTCCACGCCCTACAGCGTCGCGGCCTCGCTCCGCGCGTCCTGGACGAGGCACGGATCGAGGGGGCGAGGACCACGGCTCCCACCACCACCCGCGCTCATCTGCGTGGACAGGTGGTCACCGCCGCCCAGGAGCGCGGCGTGGATCATGTCGTGGACTGGACCACTCTGCGCCTGACCCGCCCCGGGGCGATGCCCGTGCAGGTGCTGGACCCCTTCGCCACCGAGCTGCCGTCCGTCGACGCCCTGCTCGAGGAGATCAGATCGTCCGGCGAGGCGGATCCCGCGTCTCCGGCACCCTTCGCCTGAGCCCTGAGCCCTGAGCCGTCATCCACACTCCGGGAACCCTCACCCTTCGCCCCGTACCCTGGTCCCCGTGTCCCGTCCCGGGACCGCTGATCCGAAAGGCCCTCACTTGATCCGCCGCCGCACGCTGCTGACCACCGCCCTCGCCGCGACCGCCGCCATCGGCCTCGCCGCCTGCACCGACGAAGGCACCGGCGGGCCCTCCGACGGCGGCGGCTCCGACAACGGCGGCGCGGAGGCGCTGGCGGGCGTCACCGTCAGCGAGGACCTCGGCGCCGAGCCGACGGTCGAGTTCACCGCGCCGCTCGAGATCACGGAAGCCGCTGCGGAGATCGTCGTCCCCGGGGACGGTGACACCATCGCCGAGGGGGACACCGTCATCTGGCGCCACCTGTACCTCGACGCCTCGACGGGGGACACGCTGCAGTCCTGGTGGCAGGGCGCCCCCGCCGGCGGTGTCCAGGTCACCGAGGAAGGCATCGGGAAGGCCGCCTTCGACGTGTTCACCACCATGGCGGTCGGCTCCCGCTTCGTGATGGCGGGGTGGCAGCAGTCCAGCACCGGACAGGCCTACTCGCTCCTCCAGGTGGCGGACGTGGACCGGATCGTCTCCCCGCTGCGTGCGGAGGGGGAGCAGGGGGAGCCCTCCGGCACCTACCCCGCCGTCACGCTCGCGGAGAACGGCGCCCCGGCGCTCGAGGGCACCCCCGAGGGCGAGGCCCCCACGTCCACCGAGCGCGAGGAGCTGATCGTCGGCTCGGGCGAGACCACCCGCGCCGGCGACTACCTCACCATGCAGTACACCGGCTGGAAGTGGTCCGACGGCTCACAGTTCGACTCGTCGTGGGAGCGCGGCGCCCCGTTCTCCTTCGTCCAGGGGGAGGGCGGTGTGATTCAGGGCTGGGACGAGAACCTGCTGGACCTGGCCGTCGGCTCCCAGGTGATGCTCGTGATCCCGCCGGCCGAGGCCTACGGCGAGGATCCCGAGGCCCATGAGCTCGGCGGGGAGACCCTGATCTTCGTCGTCGATGTCCTGGACGCCGCGCACAGGGCAGACTGACCCCTGGACACGATCCATCCACCACCTCATCCACTACAGGAGGCATCCGCATGACCGATCGCACCAAGCCCGAGGTCGAGTTCCCCGAGGGTGACGCCCCCACCGAGCTGATCAGCACCGACGAGATCGTCGGTGACGGCGAGGAGGCCGGCCGCGGTGACGTGGTCGATGTCCACTACGTCGGCGTCTCCCACTCCACCGGCGAGCAGTTCGACGCCTCCTGGGACCGTGGCGAGCCGCTGCGCTTCCAGCTCGGAGTCGGCCAGGTCATCTCCGGCTGGGACCAGGGCGTCCAGGGCATGAAGGTCGGTGGCCGCCGGCGTCTCGACATCCCGGCGGAGCTCGGCTACGGCGCCCAGGGCGCCCCGCCGGTGATCGCCCCGAACGAGTCGCTCATCTTCGTCTGCGACCTGGTGGCGGTGCACAAGCGCTGAGCAGCACCGCCGAGGGAGCGGCGGGGGAGCACGCAGGAGGACCGGCCGACGGCCAGGCATCCCTCTTCGCGGCCCCCGCCGTTCCTGTCCCTGCACCGTCCCCGTCGGCCGCGCCGCGCGACCCGGGCCGCCCTGTCGCGGCCCGGGCCTCGGGCCTGCGCACCACCGCCGGCTTCGACGTGGTCGACGAGCTGCCGGTGGCGAGCGTTCGCCTGGTGGGCGTGCTGCCGCATCTGGACCGACCCTTCGAGTACGCCGTCACCCCCGCCACCGCTGCCGCCGCGCCAGGTATGCGTGTGCGAGTGCGGTTCTCCGGCAAGGACACCGAGGGCATCGTGCTGGGCCGGCACCCCGCGCCGACGACGGATCGGGCATTGGCCCCGCTGCATCGCCTGGTCTCCGAGGACGTGGTGGTCCCGCCCGCGATGATGCGCGTGTGCGAGGAGGTGGCCGCCCGCTGCGCCGGCACCGTCGGGGATGTGCTCCGACTCGCGCTGCCCCCGCGACACGCCCGCGCCGAGAAGGCGGACCGCGCAGCGGAGGAGAAGGAGCTGGCCGCGGAGGACCCGGCGCCGACCGCGGATGCCGAGAAGGACGCGGAGGGCGGCGCTGACGCCGTCACCGAGCCGTCGGAGCCCGCGCTCCGCCCCGGCGACCGCTACCCGGGCCTGGCCGCCCTGCTCGCCCGCGCCGGCAGCCTCGAGAGCCCTGTCCCCCGCGCGAGCCTCACGCTCGATTCCGCTGACAGCTGGACCATCGTCGCCGCCGACGCGATCGGCGATCTCGATCCCGCTCAGGGCGCCCTCGTCGTCGCCCCCGACCAGCGGGACGTGGCTCGCCTGTCCCGCGTGCTCACCGAGCGGGGGATCGACCATGAGATCCTCGCCGGCACCGAGGGGCCCGAGAAGCGCTACCGCACCTTCCGCCGCATCCTGCGCGGGGCCACCCGGGTGGTGCTGGGCAACCGGTCCGCCGCCTTCGCCCCCGTCCAGAACCTCGCCCTGGCCATCTGCTGGGACGAGGCGGACGATCTGCTCGAGGAGCCGCGCGCTCCCTACCCCCACACCCGCACCGTGCTCCAGTGCCGCTCCGCGGAGGAGCGCTGCGCGCTGCTGTTCCTCTCCGCGAGCGACTCGGTGACGCTGCGCTCCCTGGCGGACCGCGGATATCTCGCGCGCCTGGAGCCGGTGCCCGCTCCGGTCACTGCCGTCCGCCCCCGCATCGTGGCGATGGACGAGTACCTGCGTGAGCGGGAGGGCGCCTCCGGCCGCTCCCGCCTGCCGCAGGAGGCGATGCGCGTGATCCGGCGAGGGCTCGAACTGGGCCCGGTGCTGGTGCAGGTGCCTCGGACGGGCTATGTCCCCGCGATCGCCTGCACCTTCTGCCGCACCCGAGCCCAGTGCCCGCACTGCTCCGCACCGCTGTCGCTCAGCGGGCGGAACGGTCCGCTGCACTGCCGCGTCTGCGGGCGCCGGGAGGACGGCTACCGCTGCCCGGAATGTGATCGCACCCAGGTGCGGGCCATGGTTGTCGGCTCCACCCGCACCGCCGAGGAGCTCCATCGCGGCTTCCCCGGCACGACCGTGAAGGTCGCCGGCGGCGCCCACGGCGCTCTCGAGGACGACGCGGTGCCGGACCACGCCATCATCGTCTCCACCCCCGGCGCGGAGCCCGCCCCGCCAGGTCGCTACGCGGCGGCCCTGCTGCTGGATGCGGATGCACTGCTGGGCCGCGCGGCCTTCGACGCCGATGTCGAGGCGATCCGTCGCTGGCGGGGCGCGATCGCGCTCGTGCGCAGTGCGGAGCACGGCGGCGAGGTGCTGGTGGTCGGCACCTCGACGCTGCCCGCGATCCGGGATCTGGTCGCGCACCGCTCCTCGTTCTTCCTGGACCGGGTGCTCGCGGATCGCGAGGAGCTGGATCTGCCCCCGTTCACCCGGGTCGCCGAGATCGTGGGGGACCGTGAGGCCTGCCGCAGCTTCCTGGAGACGGTCGAGCTCCCGGATGCCACCGCGGTCTTCGGCCCCGTCGACCTCGAGGGACCCGACGCCGCCGGCCGGGCCCGCGCCGTCGTGCGCCTGGAGCCCGCCCGCTCCCGCGAGCTCGCCGATTCCCTCCGCGCCGGCATCGCCGCCCGCAGCGCCCGCAAGGCCAAGGGCTCCCTGCGGGTGCGGCTGGATCCTCCCGACGTGTTCTGACCGCACCTCCCAGGAGGAGGGACGGAGTGTCGTAGGGTGATCGGCGTCACCGTCGCCGACCACATCTTCGCACCGCCGCGAGGGAAGGACCCCGATGACCACCGACTCCGCTCAGGGCCCCTCCACCAGGCAGGACGACCGGCCGGACCTCTCCGAAGGAGAGCGCGCCCCCGCCGTCGGCCGCCGCAGCCTGCGAGTGCGCCGGCTGGGACTGGTGCTCGGGCTGCTCGCCGCCGTGCTCATCTACCTGCTGATGCCGGCGGACGTGCCCCATGCCGCGAAGCTCACCGCTGCCACCGCTGTGCTGATGGCGGCGTGGTGGATGACCGAGGCGCTGCCGATCCCCGCCACCGCCCTGGTGCCGCTGCTCGTGTTCCCCGTGCTGAGCACGGAGGTGGGGCTCGACGACGTCGGCGCCTCCTACGGCAACAACATCATCTTCCTGTTCATGGGCGGGTTCATGCTGGCGCTGGCGATGCAGCGCTGGAACCTGCACAAGCGCATCGCGCTCGCGATCGTGGGCACCATCGGCACCAGCCCCTCGCTGCTGATCCTCGGTTTCATGGTCGCCACCGGGTTCATCTCCATGTGGGTCTCCAACACCGCCACCGCCGTGATGATGCTGCCGATCGGGCTCTCGGTCCTGCTGCTGGTGAACAGGCTGCGCCGGGAGGACGCCGTGGCGCAGGGGGAGGAGCCTGGTGACGGCGTGGACCCGCACGCCGAGGACGGTGCCGGCAGCGGTTCGAGCGAGGGCCCCTCCGCCCCGGTGCGCTCGAACTTCGGCATCGCGATGATGCTCGGCATCGCCTATTCCGCGTCGATCGGCTCTCTCGCCACCCTCATCGGCACTCCGCCGAACGCCCTGCTCGCCGCCCACATGAGCCAGGAGTTCGGGATCACGATCGGCTTCGGCCGCTGGATGCTGGTGGGCGCACCGATCGCGATCGTGTTCATGCTGATCGCCTGGCTGATGCTCACCAAGGTGTTCTACAAGCCCGAGATCCGGGAGATCCCCGGCGGCACCGCACTGATCCGCGAGGAGCGCCGCAAGCTGGGCCGCATCTCCGCCGGGGAGACGCGGGTGCTGGCGGTGTTCGTGCTGGCCGCGCTCTCCTGGGTGGCGATCCCGCTGATCTCCGACGCTCTCGGGCGCGAGGACCCGTGGATCTCCGACGCCGGCATCGCCATGGCCGTCGGCCTGCTGCTGTTCCTGCTGCCGGCCGGCGCGGCCACCGGCGTGCGCCTGCTGGACTGGGACTCCGCGGTGAAGCTGCCCTGGGGCGTGCTGCTGCTGTTCGGCGGTGGGCTCGCCCTCTCCGCCCAGTTCAGCTCCTCGGGACTGACCGCGTGGATCGGTGAGGTCACCGAGGGCGTGGGCGGGCTGCCGGTGGTGCTGATCGTCGCGATCGTCGCCGCAGGCGTGCTCTTCCTCACCGAGATCACCTCGAACACCGCCACCGCCGCGACCTTCCTGCCGGTCGCGACGGCAGCCGCCGTGGGCATCGGGATCGATCCGATGCTGCTCGCGATCCCGGTCGCGATCGCCGCCACCTGCGCCTTCATGCTGCCGGTCGCGACCCCGCCGAACGCGATCGCCTACGGCTCCGGCTATGTCACGATCCCGCAGATGGCCAAGGCCGGGCTGTGGCTGAACCTGATCGGCATCGTGCTGGTCACCGCCACCACGATGGGGCTCGCGGTGTGGGTCTTCGGGCTCGTCTACTGACGCTCCCGCAGCATCACCACCACGAGCACGGCCGAGAGCACCACGGCGAGGGCCACGACGAGCACGGTCAGCGTCCAGCCACCTGCCTCGTAGACCAGCCCGGTGCCCCAGCCGAGCACGCTCGAGCCCAGGTAGTAGGCGAGGTTGTACAGCCCGGTCGCCTGTGAGCGGGCACCCTCGGCACGGGCGCCGGCCCAGCCGCTGGCGATCGCATGCGCCCCGAAGAATCCCGCGGTGAGCACCAGCAGCCCCAGCAGCACCAGCAGCAGGGGGCCGGTGAGCGTGAGCAGCAGTCCCATGACCATCACGCCCATCATCGTCAGCATCATCGGCAGCCGTCCGTGCTCGGCCGCCAAGCGGCCCGCGAGCGGGGAGGCGACGGTCCCTCCCAGATAGGCGAGGAAGACCAGGCCGATCAGCGCTGCCGGCACCAGGTACGGGGGCGCGGTGAGATGGAAAGAGAGGTAGTTGTAGACGGAGACGAACCCGCCCATCATGAGGAAGGCGAAGCCGAGCAGCGCCAGCTGCCCGGGATCGCGCACGGCGCGGACCACCCGGGAGACCGCGGTCCGTGCAGAGCCCCGGCCCGTGGTCACCGTGAAGCGCCGCTCCGCCGGTGCCAGCAGCACGAAACCGGCCGCCGCCATCCCGGCCAGCACCGCGACGGCGCTCATGCCCATCCGCCAGCTGGTCAGATCCGCGACCGGGGTCGCGAGCATCCGACCGCTGAGCCCGCCGATCGTGGTGCCGGCGACGTACCAGCCCGCGGCGACCGCCCGGGCCCGAGGATGGACCTCCTCGGAGAGATACGCGACCGCGAGTGCGGGCACACCGCCCAGGGCCACCCCCTCGAGGAAGCGCAGAGCGAGCATCAGCTCATAGCTCGGAGCCCAGGCGGAGATCAGGGCGAGCGCCGTCGCGGAGACGACCGAGAGCATCATCGCCGGCCGTCGACCCCACCGGTCCCCGACGAACGACCAGGGCAGCACCGCCAGAGCGAGTCCAGCGGTGGCCGCCGAGACGCTCAGCGCCGCGCCCTCCGCACCGATCCTGAGATCGGCCGCGATCAGCTGCAGCATGCCCTGCGGCGAGTAGATCTGCGCGAAGGTCGCGACGCCCGCACAGACCAGCGCCAGCAGCAGCCTGCGGTACTCGGGACTCCCGATCGCGTACCCCGGTGCGTAGGCGCCGACCATCAGCAGCGGCAGGGGGAGGCGGACATGTCTCCACTGTAGGACCCTGGCCCGGGCCCCAGCACCCCGCCCCGGCAGACCGCCCCAGCGCCCTGGACCCACAGCCCAGCCCCGCAGCCCTTCCGATCCCGGGGACCCGTCCCGCCCCCGTAGACTCGGGGCATCATGCGACTGCTCTTCGCCGGCACCCCCGAGGCCGCTCTGCCCTCCCTGCGCACCCTGCTCGACTCCTCTCACGAGGTGGTCGGCGTGCTCACCCGCGCCGATGCCCCCGCCGGGAGAGGGCGTCGGCTCACGCCCTCCCCGGTCAAGGCCCTCGCCCTCGAGGCCGGGGTGCCGGTGCTGACCCCTGCCACCCTGCGCGATGCCGAGGTCCAGCAGCAGCTCCGAGAGCTCGCCCCCGACGCCGCCCCCGTCGTCGCCTACGGCAACCTGGTCCCGCAGGCCGCGCTCGACATCCCTCGCCACGGATGGGTGAACCTGCACTTCTCCCTGTTGCCGGCCTGGCGCGGCGCCGCCCCCGCCCAGCGCGCCGTGCTCTCCGGCGCCCGGGAGACCGGTATGAGCGTGTTCCGCCTCGAGAAGGGCCTGGACACCGGGGACGTGCTCTCCACTGCGCACACCTCGATCGGGCCGTTCGAGACCTCCGGGGGGCTGTTGGAGCGGATGTCGCTCGACGGCGCCGCGGTGCTGCTCAGCGCGCTCGACGCACTCGAGGCCGGCACCGCCGCGCTCACGCCACAGGACCACGACCTGGCCACTCACGCCCCCAAGCTCTCGACCGCTGAGGCGGAGATCGATTGGACGCTCCCCGCCGAGCAGGTCAGCGCCCATATCCGCGGGATGAGCCCGCAGCCCGGGGCATGGACGATGCTCAAGGGTGCCCGCGCCAAGATCCTCGGCCTCGAACAGGCTCCGGAGCACGCCCCGCTGCCCCCTGGACGCCTCGAGGCCACCCGGCGCCAGGTGCTGGTGGGCACCGGCACTGACGTCATCGCCCTGTCCACGCTCGCACCGGCCGGGAAGCGACCGATGCGCGCAGTGGACTGGGCCCGCGGCGCGGCGCTCGATGCCGAGTCCGGATTCACCACCGCTCAGCAGGACGGAGACCGCGCATGAACGAGCAGCGCCGAGACGGCCGCGGCCGACGGGACGAGCACGGCCGACGGGACGAGCAGGGCGGTCGCGACCAGCGGGGCCGCACCCGATCGGGCTCTCGCGGCCAGGGCGGTCCCCGCCGAGGCTTCTCCGACTCCCGGCCCTCCGAGCGCTCACGTCGCTCCACCCCCTCGCGCCAGGTCGCCTTCGACGGGCTGCGCCTGGTGCGCGAGGAGGACTCCTACGCGAACCTGGTCCTGCCCCGGCTGCTGCGCACCCATCGCGTCTCGGGCCGTGATGCCGCCTTCACCACCGAGCTGTTCTACGGCTCGCTTCGCGCCAAGGGTCGTCTCGACGCCATCCTCGCCGCATGCGTGGACAGGCCGCTGGAGAAGATCGATCCGCCCCTGCTGGACGTGATGCGGCTGGGCGCCTATCAGCTGCTCGACATGACCGTCGCCCCGCACGCGGCGACCTCGGAGACCGTCGCCCTCGCGCGCTCCGTGGTGGGAGCCGGCGCGGCGAGCTTCGCCAACGCGGTGCTGCGCCGGGTGGGGGAGAAGGATCTCGAGCAGTGGCTCACGGAGGTCGCCCCGGACCGCGCCACGGACCCGACCGGTCACCTCGCCGTCGTCCACTCCCATCCGCGCTGGGTGGTGCGCGCACTCAGCGACGCCCTGGCCGGCCACGGCCGCTCCCGCGACGAGATCGACGAGCTGCTGGCCGCCCAGAACCAGGCCCCGGCGGTCTCGCTGGTGATGCGCCCCGGCCTCACCGACCTCGATGAGCTGATCGAGAACGGCGCGAGCCAGGGCCGGCTCTCCGTGTTCGCCGCCTCCTGGCCCTCCGGCGACCCCGGTGGCATGGACCCCGTCAAGCAGGGTCGCGTCGCCGTGCAGGACGAGGGCAGTCAGCTCGCGGCCCTCGCCCTCGCCCTCGGCGCCGACGACCTGGTCCTCGCCGAGGACCACCACTGGCTCGACCTCTGCGCGGGCCCGGGCGGCAAGGCCGCGCTGCTGGGAGGCCTCACCGTCGACCACGATGCGGACCTGCTGGCGGTCGAGCTCCAGGAGCACCGCACCGAGCTGGTCGAGCGGGCGGTCGCCACCCTGCAGGAGGCAGGCTGCGAGATCACCACCCGCACCGCCGACGGCATCACGATCGGCGATGAGATGCCCGGGCGCTTCTCCCGCGTCCTCGCCGACGTCCCCTGTTCCGGACTCGGGGCCCTGCGCCGCCGGCCCGAGGCGCGCTGGCGTCGCACCCCGGCGGACATCGGACAGCTCGGCGTCGTGCAGCGCGGACTGCTCGGCTCCGCCCTGGACGCCGCCGCACCCGGCGGAGTCGTCGCCTACGTGACCTGCTCGCCGCACCTGGCGGAGACGCGCCTGATCGTCACCGACGTGCTGAAGAAGCGGGAGGACATCGAGGAGCTCGACGCCCGTGACGCCGTCCGCGCCGGGGTGCTGCCCGCCGCACAGGCGGACCTCGAGCTGGGCGAGGGGCCGGCCGTGCAGCTGTGGCCCCACCTCCACGGCACCGATGCCATGTACATCCACCTGCTGCGCAAGCGGCCCGCCCCCATCGAGGAAGGACCCTCCGCTCCATGAACACCCCGTACTCGACCGACGGTCACTACATCCATCCCAGCATCCTCAACGCCGACTTCATGAGGATCGGTGCGGAGCTGGACAAGATCTCCACCGCGGACAGCGTCCACGTGGACGTGATGGACAACCACTTCGTGCCGAACCTGACCTTCGGCCCGTCGATGGTGGAGCAGATCGTGCGACGCAGCGCGATCCCCGTGGACGCACACCTGATGATCGAGGACGCGGACACGCAGGCCCCGGCCTTCGCCGAGGCCGGGGCCGCCTCGGTGACCTTCCACCTCGAGGCGGCCCGCGCCCCCGTGAAGCTCGCACGCGACCTGCGCCGCAAGAACACCCAGGCCGGTGTGGCACTGCGCCCCGCCACCGCGGTCGAACCGCTGCTGGACATCATCGGCGAGTTCGACATGCTGCTGCTCATGACCGTCGAACCCGGCTTCGGCGGGCAGAGCTTCCTGGAGACGATGCTGCCGAAGATCCGCCGGGCCCGCGCCGCGATCAGCGAGTCCAACCTCGAGGTGTCGATCCAGGTCGACGGCGGCGTGAGCCGCGAGACCATCGAGCGCTGCGCCGAGGCCGGCGCGAACGTCTTCGTCGCGGGCTCGGCGATCTACCGCGCCCAGGACGCCGCCGAGGAGATCTCCGCCCTGCGCGAACTGGCCCGGACGCACGGCGCCCACTGACCTCGGCGGGAGTATCCTGGCGCGGTCACGACCAGTGACGTGCTCCGGGGTCGGTGAAATTCCGAGCCGGCGGTGACAGTCCGCGACCCGCTTAGGCGGTGGAGCCGGTGAAAATCCGGCACCGACAGTACAGCCTGGATGAGAGGCGCACGTCCTGCAGGTCCTCGGGGCGCCCTCGGCGCACGCCGGAGCCCTGCCGGACCCCTTGTCCCCGGAGCCACTGCTTCCGACGGACAAAGGACCGAGATGGATCTCCTGCAGTGGCTCTTCGACGCGCGGATCGACTTCGCCGGCGGCCAGTTCCTCCTCCTGCGCGAGGTGCTGGGCAACGTCTTCGGACTGCTCAGCGCGCTCGGCGGCATGCGACGCAAGGTCTGGGCCTGGCCCCTCGGCATCATCGGCAATGCGCTGCTCCTGACCGTCTTCCTGGGCTCTGTGTTCGGCAATCCGAACTCCGTGGACCTGCTCGGCCAAGCCGGCCGACAGGTCATGTTCATCGCCACCTCCATCTACGGCTGGGTGCGCTGGCGCCAGGCCCGCGACGCGGACGGCACCGCGGTCGAGCCCCGCTGGGCCTCCTGGGGCACGCGCGCCCTGCTGCTCGCCGCCCTCGTCGGCGGCACCGCCGCACTCACCCCCCTGTTCCGGATGCTGGGCTCCTACGAGCCGGTGTGGGCTGATGCCTGGATCTTCATGGGCAGCCTGCTGGCGACCTTCGGCATGGCCAAGGGCTGGGTCGAGTTCTGGCTGATCTGGGTGGCCGTGGACCTGGTGGGCGTGCCGCTGCTGTGGAGCGCGGGGTACTACGCGAGCGCCTTCATGTATCTGTTCTACGGCGCCTTCACCCTGGTGGGCTTCTTCGTGTGGTGGCGCGTGCGTCACCGCGCCGATGCCGAGGCCGGCCGAGTCACCGTCGAGACCGCGCACCTGGACCCCACGGTGCGACGCGACGGAGAGAGCGGCCGGTGAGAGGGGGCGGTGAGAGGGGGCGGTGAGAGTGCCTGCCGAGCTGGCGCCCGTGGGCCGGACGCCGGTGGGCCGGACGCCGGTGGGCCGGGTGGAGGTCCGTCGGGCGGGTGTCCGCTCGGCGGGCGCGTGCACGAGGCGCCCGACGGGACGCGTACCCTGAGGGTGTGAAGGATTTCGAGGCACTGTTCGCCGAGCTCACCGAGAAGGCACGCACCCGACCCGAGGGGTCCGGCACCGTCCGCGAACTCGATGGCGGCGTCCATCAGGTCGGCAAGAAGATCGTCGAGGAGGCCGCCGAGGTGTGGATGGCCTGCGAGCACGAGTCGCAGGACGACGCCGCGATGGAGATCAGCCAGCTGCTGTATCACCTGCAGGTGATGATGGTCGCCAAGGGCATCTCCCTCGAGGACGTCTACCGCCACCTCTGAGCCGTCGGCCCCGCGAGCCCACCCGCTCTCGCGAGCCCACCGGCTCCCGCCGCATCCCGCGCTCCCGTTCCCCAGACCCTGTGGCCGCTGCGACGGCCCGCCCGACCCGTGGCCGCTCCGTCGGCCGAGGAGGTTCCGTGCTCCGCATCGCCGTTCCCAACAAGGGGGCCCTCTCCGAGCCCGCCGCCGATCTGCTCCACGAGGCCGGCTACCGGCGTCGCGGCTCGGCCAAGGAGCTCGTCGTGGTCGACGAGGAGAACGGCGTGGAGCTGTTCCATCTGCGACCGCGCGACATCGCGGTGTACGTCGGGTCCGGCACGGTGGACGTCGGCATCACCGGTCAGGACATGCTCCTGGACTCCCGCACCCCGGCAGATGAGATCCTGCCGCTGGGCTTCGCCGGCTCCACCTTCCGCTTCGCCGCCCCGGCCGGCACTCGCAGCGAGGTCTCCGAGCTGCAGGGCACACGCATCGCCACCAGCTACGAGAATCTCGTCGAGGACTACCTCGCCGAGCGCGGGATCCGCGCCGAGGTGGTCCACCTCGACGGCGCGGTCGAGTCCTCGATCCGGCTCGGTGTCGCGGACGTGATCGCCGATGTGGTCGAGACCGGGACCACGCTG
This sequence comes from Brachybacterium sp., assembly GCF_036379615.1. GTDB lineage: Bacteria > Actinomycetota > Actinomycetes > Actinomycetales > Dermabacteraceae > Brachybacterium. The sequence continues at coordinate 16,839 of NZ_DASVGJ010000008.1, read as the reverse complement.
CGCCAGGCCGGGCTCGAACCCTTCGGCGAGGCGATCATGACCAGTCAGGCCGTGCTCTTCTCCCGCCCCGGCATGGAGCTGGACGAGGAGTCCGCCCACGCGCTCGAGGTCCTCGAGCGGCGCATCCGCGGTGTGCTGGTGGCTCGCGAGTACGTGATGCTCGACTACGACATCCCCTCCGCACTCCTCGAGCGGGCCGTGGAGATCACTCCCGGCCTGCAGTCCCCGACGGTCTCTCCGCTGCACGGCGGTGAGTGGTCGGCGGTGCGCGCGATGGTGGACAGCCGCTCCGCGCATCGGATGATGGACGAGCTCTACGACGCCGGCGCCCGCGCCATCCTGGTCACCGCGATCCAGGCCTGCCGCATCTGAGATGACCATGAGCATCCCCGGACCGGAGCACGAGGGCGGGGAGGGCCGGGCCACTATCGTGCTGCGCCCGCGGGCGGTGCGTGTGGCCGCCTACTCCAGCGCCGCCATCGTGATGGCGGGGATGATCGGCGGTGCCCTGCTGATCACCAGCTTCCAGTGGGGCGGCCGTCTGGGACTGATCGGTGCGGGCGTGCTGGTGGTCCTCTTCTGCCACCTCGAGGCGTCGGTGAAGGTCACCGCCCGACCCGAGATGCTCGAGGTGCGCAACCTCCTGCGGACCCGCTCCCTGGACTGGGCCGAGGTGATCGGGATCAGCTTCCCGATGGGGGATCCGTGGGCGCATCTCGACCTCGCCGACGGCTCCACCCTCCCGCTGCACGCGATCCAGCGCTACGACGGCCGCCGTGCGATCGATGCCGCCCACCTGCTGCAGCGCCTGATGCGAGAGCGCGGCGAGGCCTCCGAGGTCTGAGACGTCCCGCTCCGAGACATCCCGTTCCGAGACATCCCGTTCCGAGTCGTCCCGTTCCGCGACGATCCGCTCGGCGCGATCAGTCGCGGGGTGCGAGCAGCGCGGCGCAGCGTCCTGCCAGCGCCGCGTACTGGAAGGCCGGGGTGTCCTCGGCGAGGGTGCGGCCCATGGTGGTCATCCGCACCGGCATCTCCTCGAGCGCGTCCCGCAAACCCTTGGCATCGACCTCGGTGAGATGGTGCAGGACCCCGCGCTTCTTCGCCGGCTTGAGGATCGTGGATTTCACCTGTTTGCGCACAGACTCATGAAAACCGTTGTATCGGGAGTCCGTGCGGGGCAGCACGGGCAGATGCGCCGGCGTGAGAAGCGCCCGCCCGTAGACGGTCGAGGAGTGATGGGACAGGCCGTGGTGGCGTTCGCGCTCGTCGGCCCCGGAGACCCGCAGCGTCGCCACGCCCTGCCCGCCGAGCACGGCGGTCGCGTGCAGCGCCTCGGCGGCCTGCACCCCGGAGAAGCCCCACCCGGTGCCCGTGCCGAGGTTGCCGGGCCCCTGGATCACGATCGCGATGTCCGCCCGCACGACGTGCTTGGCGCCGAGCAGCGCCGAGTGCACGGTGACCGCCTCGAGATCACCGCCGAAGGACTGGCCGGCACTGATCACCGAGGTCAGCAGATCTGCCCCGCGCAGCCGTGCCGCGCTGCGGGAGTAGGCGGCCGGGAGCGCGGCCGCATCTGTGTGGATGTACGCGATGCGCGCCGAGCGGCGCTGTGCGCGGATGCCCGCGATGATCGCGGGCAGGGAGGAGTGGAGGTCCGCCACCACCACGGGCATCCCCTCGAGGCTCTTGGCAGCGCGGACGGTCTCGTAGTGCTCCCCGGCGGGGTCGTCGATCGCGTCCACGATGGTCTGCATCGGCGTGTACCGGGCCTTGACCATGTGGCCCTCGGTCTCCTCGGGGGAGGCCAGTGCATCCGGGCGTGCGACCACCATGGCGTCACCGCCCGTGCCGAGCTCCCGGCGCAGCGCATTGGTGTTCAGCAGCACCACCTCGCCCGGACGCGGCCTGCCCGTCAGCTCCCGGTAGGCGATCGCGGGGATCGTGCCGGCATCCTCGTCGAGCTCCACCTCGACCCGCTCCACCCCTGGCCAGGAGCTCAGAGCGCTCTTCACGGTTCCCCGTTCCCATCGCAGCATGGGCTCAGCCTAGGGCCGCGGCGCGGCAGGGACGCACTCAGCGGCCTCGGCGGCTACCCTGGCGGAGTGGCTGCCAAGAGTGTGGAGAGACTGCTCAACGTCATCATGACGATCGGTTCGCGCCGTCGGATCGACCGCGCGAAGCTGTTCGCGGTGATCCCCGACTACGCCGAAGCGGTCTCCGACCAGGCCGCGGAACGGATGTTCGAGCGGGACAAGGCCGCCATCATCGAGCTCGGCCTGCCGCTGGTGACCGAACGCGACGTGCTGGACGAGAACACCGTCCACTATCGGATCGACACCGCCCGCTCCGGCGCGGTGCTGGATCTCACCACCGAGGAGTACACGGTGCTGCTCGCGGCGAGCCGCGCCTGGGACACGGCCGCCGCCGGGGGAGCGGCGCGCCGCGTGCGTGCGAAGCTGCTGAGCCTCGGGCACGACGCGGATCCCGATCTGCTGCGACGCACCCCGCGAGGAGCCGTCGAGTCGCTGCCGGTGCTGACTCCGCTGCTGGAGGCGGTGGTCGCCGGCCGCTCGGTGCACTTCATGTACCGCAGCACCCACGGCGCCCCGTCCCGGCGCCGGGTCGAGCCCTGGGTGGTCGGAGTCCTCGACGGCCACTGGTACATCCACGGCTGGGACCTGGACCGCGCCGCGCCGCGCGTCTTCCGTGCCTCCCGGATCGAGTCCTTCCCGTCGGACGCCGCCGCCGCGACCCGCCCCCGCCCGGAGAGGACCGATCTCGCGGACGTCCTGGGGACCATGCTCGACAGCGACGATCGGGAGGTCGCGACCGTCCGCGCAGCGCCCTACAAGGCGCTGTCGCTGCGGGACCGCGCCGGCGCCTCGCTGGAGGCGGAGGGATTCCGTCTGCCCCGGCTCCCGCGGCCGGTCGCCCGCCGCCTGCTGCTGGCCGACGTGCGCTGGGTCGAGCTGCAGGAGCCCGCGCTCTGGCGTGAGGAGATCGGGGAGGTCCTCACCTCGATCGCCGACCGCCATGAGGGCGAGCCGGAGCTGTCGGGCCTCGACGGCGCAGCAGTGCGCCCCTCGCCCCGGATCCGGATCACGCCGCAGAGCGGGGACCACCTCTCCCGCCTGATCTCCGTGGCCTCGTACGTCATGTCGCGCGGCGAGGTCGCGCTGTCGGAGCTCACCGAGGCGCTCGACGTCTCCGAGAAGCAGCTCGTCACCGACCTCCAGGTGCTCTTCGTCTGCGGCGACATGGGCGCCGGCTGGGAGGACCTCATCGAGGCGGAGTGGGAGCACGGCACCGTCCGGGTGCGCAATGCCGAACCGCTGCGCCGGGCGCTGAGCCTCAGCGCGGTCGAGAGCACGGCCCTGCTCGCCGGTCTCGCCACGCTCGAACCGGCCGCCGGCCAGGCCGAGGACGTGGTCGACTCCGCCCGCGCGAAGCTGCTGGCCGCGGTCGCCGGCACCGCCGAGCCGGGTGATCAGTCCACCGCCGACGGCGCAGAGGTCCCGACCCGTGCCGAGATCGCCGAGGCGACGACGGCGGACGAGATGGCCGCCCGCACCGCGGACCGGGCCGAGCAGGTGCTGGGCGCGGTGCATGCGGCGCTGCGCGCCGCCCCCGGATCCGAGGAGGCCTCTCTCACCATCCGCTACTCCTCCTCGGACCGTCCGGGCACGAGCGTGCGCCGGATCCGACCGCTGCGTCTCGAGACCGATGGCGCGCGCTCCTACCTGCTGGCCCACTGCGAGCTGGCCGGGGCGGAGCGCCGTTTCCGCCTCGACCGGGTCGTCGAGCTGCTTCCCGCCGGGACGCCGATGAGTCGCCCGGAGGTCGCGCACGGCGAGGCGCTGGCCGGCCGGGTCGACGGTGAGGTCTGGCTGCGACTGGGTCCGGCCGGGCACTGGATCGCGGAGTCCTTCGCGGCCGCGGAGCTGAGGGATGCGGAGGGTGAGGAGGCGGCGACCTACGCCCGCCTGGACTCTCCTGTGCTCGCCCCTCTGGTGGACGCCGTGCTCGAATCCGCCGGGGCCGCCGAGGCGCTCTCTCCGCGTGAGGTGAGAGACACGATCGTGACCGTCGCACGCGGTGGCGCTGAACGTCACACCCGGTAGCGAGCGCTACCCTGGGACAGCCCGCCGTGCGGTGGGCTCGTGCCGCCACCCGGGCGGCCCGTCAGGCGCCCAGTCCGCTGTGGGATGATAGGTGCGCCCGCGCTGTACCGTGGCGCTGTTGAAAGGGACTTCCATGAACTTCTTCCGCAACCCCTGGGCGATCGTGCTGCTGATCGTGCTCGTGATCCTCCTGTTCGGGGCCAACAAGCTCCCGGGCCTGGCCCGCAACATGGGCAAGTCCATGCGCATCTTCAAGAGCGAGGTCGAGGAGCTGCGCGGCGACGAGAAGGCTCCTGAGGACGAGGAGGACGAGCGTCCCGCGCGCTCCTCCCGCTCCCGTGACGAGCGCGATGCCCGTGACGACCGGTCCGAGCGACGCGACGACCGCGAGTTCGATCCGCGCGACGAGGCTGATCGTGACCGCGAGCCGGTCCGCGCTCGTGAGGACGACGACTCCTACCGCCGCGACTGAGCATCCCGACGCCGCAGGCGTCGTCGACAGCGGGTCCGGGCGAGTGATCGACCGGACCCGGAGCGCTGGGAGGAAGCAGATCCGTGGCGAGTGATACGCAGGGACGCGAGCAGTCCGAGACCAAGCCCGCGAGGAGGCGGGGCAGGGACCCCGAAGGCCGGATGTCGCTGGGCGAGCACCTCGTCGAGCTGCGCAACCGGCTGGTGATCAGCGCCGTCACGGTGCTGCTGCTCTCCATCGTCGGCTGGTTCCTCTTCCCCTGGGTCTTCGATGCGGTGAAGGCTCCGATCGAGGCGGCCGGAGAGAACTCGGACCTCGAGGCGCTGATCAACTTCCAGGGCGTGGGCCAGGGCCTGAACGTCAAGCTGCAGATGGCCGCGTACATCGGGCTGATCCTGTCCTCGCCGATGATCATCGCCCAGATCTGGCTGTTCGTCATGCCGGGGCTGCACCGCAACGAGCGCAAGTACGCGATCGGCTTCTTCGGCAGCGCCATCCCGCTGTTCTTCCTCGGCTGCCTGGCAGGCTACTGGGCGGTGAACCAGCTGGTCCCGGTGCTGATGAGCTTCACGCCCACCGAGGGGTCGACCTCTCAGATCATCCCCTACGACCAGTATCTCGCCCTGCTGATCAAGACCATGCTCGCCTTCGGCATCGCCTTCGTGATCCCGGTGGTGATGGTCCTGATGAACTTCATGGGCCTGATCAGCGGTCGCTCCATGCTCAAGGCCTGGCGCTGGATCATCTTCCTCAGCTTCGCCTTCACCGCGGTGATGGTCCCGACGCCCGAGCCGATCACCCTCATCGCGATGTCGGCCGCGATCGCGAGCCTCTTCTTCGGCGCCATCGTCATCGCGCTGATCCATGATCGGCGGGTGGCTCGCCGCAGCGGCGACGAGGACCTCGCCGACGACGAGGCCAGCCGGATCGACGACGAGGTCGAGTCGATCGACGGGCCGTCGCGTCTGGACGACGACGAGGACGGGCGGTGAGCAGGCTCCGCGTGGGCCTGCTGTCGAACCCGACGGCGGCCCAAGGGACCGCGCACCGCGTGGGCCGACAGGTGGGCCACCTGCTGCGACTGGCCGGCATCTCCGTGGTCGACCTCTCGGGACCCTCCGCCCCGGTGGCACGGGCCCGGGCGGAGGAGGTCCGGGACTCCCTGACGGCGCTGGTGGTGGTGGGCGGTGACGGCACCGTCTCCCTCGGGGCCGAGATCGTGGCGGAGACGCCGGTGCGCCTCGGGATCGTTCCCGCCGGCAGCGGCAACGACTTCGCCCGCGCACTGGGGCTGACGGTCAACGACCCCGAGTCCTCCACCCGCGCCCTGCTGCACGCGCTGTCCCGCCCGGTCGTGACCATCGACGCGATCGAGATCACCGCCGACGGCGACCACGCCCCGCCCCACCGCTCCCTGGCGCTCGGCAACGTGAACCTCGGCTTCGACGCACTGGTCAACGCCCGGGCCAACAGCGCTCGCACCGGGCACAGCATCCGCTACACCACTGCGGTGCTGCGAGAGCTGCCCGCCTTCGCGCCCCTGCCGTTCTGGATCGAGGTCGACGGCGGGGAACGCCTCGACGTCGACGCGACGATCCTGACCCTGTGCAGCTCGGGCGTCTTCGGACGCGGCATGAAGATGGTGCCGGATGCGCGGATCGACGACGGCCAGCTCGAGCTGGCCACGGTCTCCGGGATCGGGAGGGCGCAGCTGCTGAGGCTGTTCCCGAAGGTCTTCGCCGGCACCCACACCTCCCTGGACGCCGTCGACATCCGCCCGGTGCGAGAGGTGCGCGTGGGGCTGCGCCATGGCCGGTCGCTGCGCGCCTATGCGGACGGCGAGCCCCGTGCGATGCTGCCGCTGACCGCGCGCGTGCTCCCCGGCGCCGTCCGTCTGCTCGCCGACCCCTCGACCGTGCGCGGGCTGGACCCCGTCGCCGAAGGAGCGCAGTGACCTCACCCGCCGAGCGCTATGCACGCTGGAGGGCGCAGACGCCGCACGAGCGCGACGCCGCCGAGCTCTCCGCCTTCACCCACCGCTACCCCTTCACCCTGGACGACTTCCAGCTGGCCGCCGGACGGACCCTCGAGCGCGGCAGCTCCGTGCTGGTCGCCGCACCCACCGGAGCCGGCAAGACCGTGGTCGGGGAGTTCGCGGTGCATCTGGCCCTTGCCCGCGGGCAGAAGGTCTTCTACACGGCCCCCATCAAGGCCCTGTCGAACCAGAAGTTCGGCGAGCTGGTGGACTGGCTGGGCGCGGACAGGGTGGGCCTGCTGACGGGGGACACGTCGATCCGCCCCGACGCCGAGGTGGTGGTGATGACCACCGAGGTGCTGCGCAACATGCTCTACGCCGATTCCGACCTGCTCACCGGTCTCGGCTTCGTGGTCATGGACGAGGTGCACTACCTCGCCGACCGGCTGCGCGGGCCGGTCTGGGAGGAGGTGATCATCCACCTCGATGCCGCAGTCCAGCTGGTCTCCCTCTCCGCCACGGTCTCCAATGCCGAGGAGTTCGGTGCATGGCTTCAGGAGGTGCGCGGCCGCACCGAGATCATCGTCTCCGAGACCCGGCCGGTACCGCTGTGGCAGCACGTCGTGATCGGTGACGAGCTGCTGGATCTCTTCGTCGACGCGGACGGGGAGGCGGTGGTCTCCCACGGCCCGGGCGCCCGAGCGGATCGCCAGGTCAATCCGGAGATCGAGCGCATCACCTCGTTCTCGCTCCCGGTGGATGAGCGCACGGGCGGCTCCCGGGGCAAGGGCTACCGCGGCCGCCGGGGGACCAGCGGCCGGCATCGTCCCCGCGGCTCCGGACAGCACCGCCCTCCGCACAAGCGCAAGGGCGGGGGAGGCGGCCCGGGCAGCGGTCCGCACCGCCAGGACGACCGCCGCGGCGGCAGCCTGCGCCCCGCCCGTCGGCCGGACGTCGTGGAGCTGCTCGACCGAGCGGCCCTGCTGCCCGCCATCATGTTCATCTTCTCCCGCGCCGGCTGCGACGGGGCGGTGCAGCAATGTGCCCGTGCGCGCCTGCGCCTCACCGATGACGCGGAGCGGCGAGCGATCCGTGCAGTGCTGGACGAGCAGCTGGCGGGGATCGGTGTGGAAGACGAGGAGGTGCTCTCCCTCGACACCTTCCGACGGGCGGCGCTGGACGGCTTCGCGGCCCACCACGCCGGCATGCTGCCGCTGCTCAAGACCATCGTCGAGCAGCTGTTCGCCCAGGGGCTGCTCAAGGTCGTCTTCGCCACCGAGACCCTCGCCCTGGGCATCAACATGCCCGCCCGCTCCGTCGTGCTCGAGAAGCTGGTGAAGTTCAACGGGGTCGAGCACGCCGATCTCACCGCGGGGGAGTTCACGCAGCTCACCGGCCGGGCCGGGCGTCGCGGCATCGACACCGAAGGCCATGCCGTGGTGCTCGCCGGGCCCGGCTTCGACGCTCCGGCCGTGGCCTCGCTGGCCTCCAAGCGCACCTATCCGCTGCGTTCAGCCTTCCGGCCCACCCCGAACATGGCGGTGAACCTGCTGGACCGCTTCGACCTCTCCCGTGCCCGCGAGACGCTCGAGACCAGCTTCGCCCAGTTCCAGGCCGACCGCTCCGTGGTGGGCCTGGCCCGTCGCGCCCGGGAGCTCGAGGACACGATCGAGGACTATCGCGAGGCCGTCACCTGCGGGCGGGGAGACCTGCTGGAGTACGCCGAGGTCCAGGAGGCCGTCGCGCAGAGGGAGAAGGCGCTGTCCCGGGCCCGGGCGGAGGCGGACCGCGATCGCACCCGCAGCGCGCTCGGGGACCTGCGCCGCGGGGAGGTCATCGCCCTGCCCGGCGGGAAGCGCCGCGGCTATGCCGTGGTGCTGGACGTGGACCGCGCCGTGCTCGGCGGCCCGCAGGTCGATCTGCTGGACACCGAGGGGCGTCGGCGCAGCCTGCGGCCGGGGGACGTGCCCTCGCCGCCGGCCGTCATCGACACGCTGCGTCTGCCACGGCAGGACTCCCTGGGCAGCGGCAAGGTGCGCAAGGACACCGCCGCGGCGCTGCGTCAGCGTCTGGCCGGCCAGGACGACGACGCCCGGCGGGAGGTGCGCCGTCGCGCCGCCCGCACGGCCTCGACCGCCGCGACCGACGAGCAGCTGCTCGCGCTGCGCGCCGAGCTCACCGCGCACCCCTGCGCCGAGTGCCCCGACCTCGCATCGCACCTGCGCTGGGTGAGCCGCTGGCGGGAGTCCCGCGCGGAGCTCGAGGGCGTCCAGCGCCGCATCCGTGGCCGCACCAGCTCCCTGGCCCGCCAGTTCGACCGTCTCACCGATCTGCTGGTCGAGCTGGGCTACCTCGAGCGCGACGCGGAGCAGACGCCCGGGCCTGACCAGGCCGATCCCGAGCTGCGGCCCACCTCGAGCGGTCTGCGCCTGCGACGGCTGTTCAGCGACCGGGACCTGCTGATCGCGCAGTGCCTCGAGCAGGGTGCATGGTCCGGTCTCGACGCCGCCGGCCTCGCCGCGGTGGTCTCCGCCGCGGTCCATGAGACGCGGCGCGACGACCGGGCCCCGGAGGTGCTCCCCGATCCCACCGTCGAGAACGCCCTGGCGGCCTCCGCGCGCCAGGCCACAGCTCTCCAGGCCGCCGAGACCCGGCACGGGATCACGCCCACCACCGCGCCCGATCCGGCGATCGCCGGGATCGTGCACCGCTGGGCGCGTGGCGCCCATCTCGCCGCGGCGCTCGAGGGCAACGACCTGCCGCCCGGGGACTTCGTCCGGCACTGCCGGCAGGTCATCGACCTCCTGGATCAGCTCACCACCGACGACGAGCTGGGTCCGGTGGCGCGGGAGGCCGTGCGGGCCGTGCGCCGCGGTCTGGTGGCGCAGGAGATCGACCGATGAGCCTTCTCCCAGGAGAACGCGAGAGGCTGGGACCCGTGAGCCAGAACGACACCATCGAGACCCCGATCGCACCCCCGACGCTGTACACGGGCATCGTGCTGTACAGCGCCAAGGACCCCGAGGCAGCGGCGATGCTCGTCGCCGACGGCCTGATCGCCTGGACAGGTCCCGAGGACACCGCCCGGGTGCTCCACGGCGACGTCCCGGAGATCGATGCCACCGGCTGTCTGGTCACGCCCGGATTCGTCGACGCCGCCGCGACCCCGGACGGCGCCGCACCGGACCCGGCGGACGAGGCGGACGCCGCCTCGCGCGGCATCGTGCTGCGCCTGCCCGGCCCGACGGGGGAGCGGGACGGGGTGCAGATCGTCGCCCCGCTCACCGAGACCGCCGACTATCTGGACCTGCTCGCCGCAGGCACTCCGCTCGCCTTCGGCTCGGCCGGGGAGCCCGCGGCGGCCGACCCCTGGGACTGGGTGCGCGGTGCCGCCCGCACCAGCACACCGGCTCAGCGGATCAGCGATCGCGCCGCCTTCCTGGCCGCCACCCGCGGAGGTCAGCGGGTGGCCGGCCACCGGCACCCGGGCAGCCTGCAGACGGGACTGCCCGCGACCTTCGTGGTGTGGGAGCCCTGGGACCTCACCGTGCAGTCCCACGCGGAGCGGGTGGACAGCTGGTCCACCGATCCGCGCTCCCGCACCCCGCTGCTGCCGGACCTCGACCAGGGCACGCCGCGTGTGCTGCGGACCGTGGTGGAGGGCCGGATCCTCCACGATCGGCTCGGGCAGGCCGGGGCGTGAGCGCGCACGCCGCGACGACCGCGGCGGGAGCCGCGGCGGCGGACCGGACCCGCCGAGGCGCAGTGCGAGCGCGGGACGAGTTCGATCCCACTCCGTGGCCGCTCGCCCTGCTGTGCGGCGCTGCCGGCGGGTTCTGCGCCCTGCTGGCCTTCCCTCCCTATGACCTCTGGATGCTGCTGCCGGTGGCGATCGCCCTGCTCGGAGCAGCACTGCTGGTCCGCTCCGCGCTGCTCGCGGCGCTGGTCTCCCTGGTGTGGGGTCTGGCGCTGTTCATCCCGTTGACCCAGTGGGCGAGCACCTACGCCGGCACCTTGCCCTGGATCGCGCTCGGCGTGTTCGAGGCGCTGTACATCGTGCTGTTCGGGCTGCTGGCCCGCACCGTGATGGTCCGCCGGGGGCTGTGCCTGTCCACCGCACTGGTGGTCTCGGCGCTGTGGGTGGGGGTCGAGACCCTGCGCAGCAGCGCTCCCTGGGGCGGGCTGCCGTGGGGGGCGAGCGCCTTCGCCCTCGCCGAGTCCCCGCTGCTGCATCTGAGCCCGTGGATCGGCATCGCCGGACTCGCCTTCGTGGTCGGGCTGCTGGGACAGCTGCTGCTCTTCGGCGCCATGGCCGTGCTGGGACGTCGCCGCCGCGGCTTCACCGGCTTCTCCGGCGTGTGGCCCTTCGCGATCGCTGTCGCCGCGGTGCTGGCCACCGTCGTGGTGCCGCATCCGATGAACCGGGCCCCCGTGGACCGTCCCTCGATGACCGTCGCCGCCATCCAGGGCTCGATGAGCGAGATCGACCCGGTCTCCTTCACCATGCCCGACGACGTCTTCGACAACCACCTCAGCGTCACCCGGGAGGTCATCGACCGGACCTCGCAGAACGGCACCGAGCTGGACCTGATCGTCTGGCCCGAGGACTCCACCGGCTGGGATCCGCGCCAGGATCCCTACCTCGCCTCCCAGCTGACCGCCGCCGCCGAGGACGCCGGTGCGCCGGTCCTGGTGGGCACCCAGACCCGGGTCGGGGAGACCACCCGCCTGAACCAGTCGGTGCTGTTCACCCCCGACGGCACGACCCCGTACTCCTACACCAAGCGGCACCCCGTGCCCTTCGGCGAGTACGTCCCGATGCGCGATCTCTTCCGTCAGGTCACCGACAAGGTGGATCTGGTCTCCCTCGACATGCTCCCCGGCGAGGAGGTCGGGGTGATGGACCTCGAGGCACTGGGTCAGGGCGCGGATCGGGCGGGCCTGCTGATCTGCTTCGAGATCGCCTACGACTCCCTGGTCCACGACGTGGTCGACGAGGGGGCGGAGGTGATCGTGGTCCAGTCCAACAACGCCCTGTTCGGCGACTCCCACGAGGCGGTCCAGCAGCTCGCCCAGGCCCGGGTCATGGCCGTGATGTCCGGCCGCAGCGTGGTCCACATCTCGACCGTCGGCCACTCCGCGATCTTCAGTCCCGAGGGCCGACAGATCGACTTCGTGGACCACTGGGATCAGGGGGCGCTGCTCGCCGACGTCCCGCTGCGCACGGGCATCACGCCCGCTGTCGCCGCCGGGCCCTGGATCGCGGTGGGTCTGAGCGCCCTGGGCGTGATCGGTCTGCTGGCCGCCGTGGCGAGCGACCGCCGTGCTCTGTCGCGCAGTGCGTCGTCGCGGAGCGCGTCCCGCCGTCGAGGAGAGTGACCGTGCACCCGTCCAACGCCCCTCTGCCGCCCACCCTGGTGGTGATCCCCACCTACGACGAGCGCGATGCGCTGCCCGGCACCCTGCGGCGCCTGCGCGCGGCGGTGCCGGAGGTCGACGTGCTCGTGGTCGACGACTCCTCGCCCGACGGCACAGGGGAGTGGGCGGAATCCGTCGCCGCCACGGACCCCGCCGTGCACGTGCTGCACCGCGCCGGGAAGCAGGGACTCGGCCCCGCCTATCTCGCCGGTTTCGCCTGGGGGCTCGAGCACGGCTACCAGCAGCTCGCGGAGATGGACGCGGACGCCTCGCACCGGCCCGAGCAGCTGCCACGGCTGCTCGAGGCGGTGCGCCGCGGCGCCGATCTCGCGATCGGTTCGCGCTGGGTGCCGCGCGGAGCGGTCCACGACTGGCCGCTGCGACGCCTGCTGCTCTCCCGAGGAGCGAACCTCTATGTGCGGGTGCTGCTGGGGATCGGCGTCAGCGACGCCACTGCCGGATACCGCGTGTTCCGCGCCGAGCTGCTGGAGCAGCTGGTCGCCGCAGACGTCGCCTCCCAGGGCTACTGCTTCCAGGTCGACATGACCCGTCGCGCCCGGGACCTGGGCGCCACCATCGCGGAGGTGCCCATCGATTTCGACGAGCGCACCGAGGGAGCGAGCAAGATGTCCTCCGGCATCGTGCGCGAGGCGCTGGTGAAGGTGACGTCCTGGGGCCTCTCACGGCGCATCCAGGGCCTTCGCAAGGCCCTGCGCTAGTCTGGAACGAGTCGCACGCCCCAGGAAGGAGCCCCCCGTGGCCACACAGCAGGGCAGCAGCCAGGACCCCTCCGCCAGCACGTCAGCGCCGGGCGCCACGCCTCCCCGCTCCACGTCGCCGCGCTCCACGTCGCGCTGGGGTCGACTGCTCCCGCTCGGCATCCTCGCGGTGGGTCTGATCGAGCTCGCGATCCTGGTGCTGATCGGGGTCAACACCAGTCTGTGGTGGTCGGTTCTGATCATCGCCGTGGGATGGGTGATCGGCATCGCGCTCGTGGTCGCGGCGGGGCAGCAGTCCTTCGTGCGCCTGCGCTCCCTGCTGCGGGCCGTGCGCGGCCGGGGTGACGTGCAGGACCATCTCTCCCGTCCGGCGTTCACCCTGCTCTCGGCGGTGTTCTTCTTCTTCCCGGGTCTGCTCACGGATCTCATCGGCCTGGTGCTTCTGTTCACCCCGGTCCAGCGCCGCTCCGTGCGGGCGATGGGCCTCGGCAGCGGGTCCTCCGGGGCGCGGACGGTGCTCTACAAGCGCTCCGGTGCCGGCGTCATCGACGGCGAGATCGTGCTCGAGAACCGCTCCTCGCGCACGAACGGCGAGAACGGCACCCCGCCCACCCTGATCCAGGACTGACGCCCGATCCAGGGCTATCGCTCGGTTCGGGCGTGTCGCCCGGTCCGGCACCGGCCCCCGATCCTGGACAGGCGCCCTCAGCCCGGACAGTCGCGCCGGGGATCCATCTCACAGGACAGCGCCCCCGTCACCGCCTTCTGGCGGAACGGGGGCGCTGTGCTGTGAGGGTGTGCGCTGCGGTGGATCAGAGGTTGCGGCGCTGGTGGAGCTTGCCGGCACGCAGCAGCTCGAGTCGCTGGTCCAGGAGCACCTGGAGGTCCTCCTCGCTGCGACGCTCGAGCAGCATGTCCCAGTGGGTGCGCACGGGCTTGCCCGGCTTCTCCTCGGGGCGCTCGTGGTCGCGCAGGAGCGCGGAGGCGTTGCAGCGGCACACCCAGGTGGCCGGAACGTCGGCCTCGACCGAGAAGGGGAGGACGATCGTGTGGCCGTTGGGGCAGTCGTAGACGGCCTCCTGGCGCGGTGCGGCGAGCACGCCCTCGTCGGTCTCCATGGAGAGGGAGCCCAGTCGGGTGCCTCGCAGGCTGCGGCTGTTCATGCGGTTCTCGCTTCCTGCCGGGGGTGGGGTCGGACGGCGTGCCGTCCGGAGTGGTCTGCGGGTGGTGACGCCCGGTGCTGTCAACGCCCGGGGAACCGGTTCTGTTCCCGGAGCCCGCGGTCGCCGCCGGGCCGTCCCGGGTCTCGTGGCTCAGGCGCCGTCGAGCAGCTCGGAGAGCAGATCGACGCGATTGGTGATGATACCATCCACACCCTTGACCAGCAGATCCTGCATGGTCACGGGGTCATCGACGGTCCAGACATGCACCTCGCACCCGGCCCGATGGGCGGCGGCGACGTTGGCGCGGGTGACGATCTCCACGCCGCGATGCTCCTCGGGCACCTGGAGCGCACCGTACGGACCCAGCATCCGGGCGATTACCCGGTCCGGGGCCTCCACGGCGCGGGCGGCGAGGAAGCCGGCCATCACGCCGCGCGAGGGGCTCCGCACCGCCGTGACGCCGGTGGCGGCGCGAAGGGTGGCGATCGTCCTGCGGACCACGTCGCCGTCGAAGCCGGCGATGCAGACGCGATCGGCGCTGCGCGTGCGACTGATCGCCGCGACCGCGGGACCGATCGCCGAGGGCGCCTTGACATCGATGTTGACCGGGACATCGCGGAAGGTCCCCAGGACGTCCTCGAGCATCGCGAGCGGTTCCCCGCCGTCCAGGCGCACGCTCCCGGCCTCGTGGGCGCTGAGCTGATCGATCCGTCGCGGATCCCCGGCGATCCGGGCCAGATCCTCGTCGTGGACCGCGAGCGCGAGGGCGTCCCGCGTGGCGCGGGTGTCGGTCTCGAGCATGTCGGCGCCCGCGCGCAGCGCGTCCTCGAAGGCGCGCAGGGTGTTCTCCGGCGCGTCGAGGGCGAGGCCGCGGTGGGCGATGCGTCGCGGGCGGGGCCCGGGCAGGAACCGGGAGCGGGGAGCCGCCACCGTCCGATCGGCGCTGTCAGTGGCCCGACGAGTCGCCCCGTCGGTGGCCCTGTCAGTGGCCCTGCTGATCGATGAGTGCATCCTCTTCCTCCTCGTCCTGGCCGCGACGGCGGGTGCGCACCGCGCGCCGGGGTCGTTGATCGTCGCTGCGGCGGGGCGAGCGCGCCGGACCGGTGCCCGGCGCGCCGCGGTCCTCGCCATGGCCGGGGGGTGCAGTGCGGGAGTCCGCCTGGTGAGCGGTGGTCCCGGCCCCGGTGGTCCCAGCCTCGGGTGTCGCCTCCGCATTCGGCTCCGTGCTGCTCCCGCGGCGCCCTGCCTCCAGCTCCAGCTCCCGTGTCTCGGCCGCGAGGTCCTGGAAGCGGCTGCGGGTGCGATAGAGGAGGGCGGCGGGGAAGAACAGGGCGAAGATCCACCACTGGAAGGCGTAGGACAGATGCGGGCCCAGGCTGGTGTCGGGGGCGGGCAGCGCGGCGGGCTTCTCGACGGCGGGCTCCTCGGCGAGCAGTTCGCCGTAGGCCCCGGAGACGAGGTCCGCCGAGCCCAGGCCCATCAGCCCGGCGGACTGCCGGGGATTGACCGAATGGGTCTGGCCCGGAGGAGGCTCACGATCCAGGACCACCTCGGCGGGGCGCAGCCGCGCGGTCACCGTCTGCTCACCGTCGGGGACGGGCGGGGGATCCGCAGGGCTCGACTCGCCGCTGTCGGAGGGCACCCAGCCGCGCACCACCAGCAGGGTGGTGCCGTCCTCGGTCCGGAAGGGGACCAGCTGCCAGAAGCCGACCGTTCCCGAGAGCTGCCGGTTGCGGACGTACAGCACGCACTCCGCATCGGTGCAGTAGCTGCCTTCCATGGTGACCGGGGTCCAGGCGTCGGCCGAGGGGAGGGGCGCCTCGTGGTCGGGAAGGACCTGATCCAATGCGACGGGCGCCGCATCGTAGTTGGTGCGGATCACCGCGGCCTCGTCCCGGCGTTCCTCGTAGCGTCCGAACTGCCACATGCCCAGGAGCACGCAGATCGCGGCGAGGACGAGCACGGCGACCAGGCCCAACAGGGTGTCGCGGCTGAGCAGGATCTCTCGACGGGTGGCCGGGGCAGTCATCCCCGAACCGCGGAGCCCGCGCCGGGATCGATCATCGTCTCGGCGGTGGGCAGCATTCCCGAGGCTCCGCCCACCACTCCGGCCAGGTCCTCGACAGCGAAATCGACGAGCATCACGAACATCACCGCGGTCGCTGCGGCGATCACGAAGCCCAGGGCCGTGACGGTGATCGTGACGCCCAGGCGCAGCCGAGGACGGGGGGTCCGGGGCTTCGCCGGGGGAAACCCGTAGTCCTCGTGCTGCAGATGGTTCTCCGCCCACATCCCCGGGTTCAGGACGGCGACGGGGTACTGCTCGACCCGCTGCCGGGGGCGGGCACCGCTGGCCGGGACATCCTCGGAGTCCTGGAGCGGTGCCGGCCCCCGACCGGCTGAGTCGTCGTGGTGCCAGAGCCTCCACCCGGCCGGGACAGGACCCCAGGAGTACCCGGGGCGGAAGTCCTCCGGCGGGACCCAGCCGTCATGCGGCGGCTCCGGCCAGTTCGGCGGCGGGTTGAAGCGCTGGCTGCGGGTCACGCAGGAACATCCCAACGGTAATCATCGCTGTAGGTCGTGTAGTTCAGCTCGAGGCCCTTGGCGCGCTTCACGTCGAACAGGATCTTGATCGTGTACTCGTCGCCCTCGGTGAAGTCCATGGGTCCGTCCGTGCCGGAGCCCTTCATGCCGTAGGTGGCGCTGGCCGGCCCGATCTCGCCACCGTAGGGCGTGATGACGTCGAACGAGGCCGGGTTCAGTCCCAGCTCGCCCTCGGTGACGGTCTGCTTGGCCGTGACCACGAGCCACTCCTTCCCGACCTCCGGCTCATCGACGGTGCCGCCGTAGCGGCTCTCGATCTCCTCCGCCGGGACGTACTCCATGTCCACGGCGACGGTTCCGGTGCCGTCCGTGCCGACGATGTTGATCGCGTCCTTCTCGACCTCGGGATCGATCGTGGGCATAT
>NZ_DASVGJ010000007.1:0-13172 GCF_036379615.1 Brachybacterium sp. | reverse complement strand
CGAGGAGGTCCGAGGCGCCCGGCCGGTGAGGTCCCTGTCTCAGGCGGACAGCTTCTTCGACGCGGTGCTGTGGACGAAGAAGGAGCCCAGAGCGAGGATCGCGACGACGAGGAGGGCGTGCACGACGCCGGTCACCGCTGTGACGTAGTAGAGGGTGGCCGAGCCGGCATCGGCCGTCTCGCCCGAGGCGCCCGTGACGATGCCCCAGATGACCCCTGCGAGGAAGGTGAAGATCCAGTAGAGGATGACGGAGAGGGGGATCGCGGCGGCGACCACGATCCCGCCCGCCCGGGCCCGGCCGCGCCCCATCACCGCGGCGATGATCCCGAGCACGAGCAGGGCGGTGCCCAGCAGGAAGTTCAGGCCGTACAGCAGGAGGGACACCAGGCTCGATCCGGCCCCGACGGCGCCGACCTCGCCGGTGGCGCCGGAGGCGGCCAAGTCGTCCGCCCCGATGAACGCGGCCAGGTTGATGCCGAGCCGGACCAGCAGCACCAGGGCCGTGCCGCCCAGCAGGATGAGGCCGATGAGCTTCACCCGCCGCCAGTTGACGCCGTCACCCGCACCGAACTGCGGGCCGGTGCCCATGCCGGACGCGTGGGCGACGCCCGGGTACCCGCCCGAGTATCCGCCCGGGGCTCCCGACGGGGACGCCTGGCCCCACTGCGGCTGGGCGGGCGAGGACATCGGCGAGCCGGCGTGCGGGGCAGGGGAGGGCTGACCCCACTGCGGCTGCGCGGCCGGAGCCTGCTGCTCCGGCTGTCCCCAGGGTGACGCAGGCGGCGAGTTCTGATCGCCCTGCCCCCACTGCCCCTGCTGTCCGTGATCCGGTCCGTACCCCTGAGTCATGCTTCTCCCTCGGTCCTGCCTCGTCATGACGCCACGACGACGCCCGCCCCAGGGTATCGGGCGCCGCCGTGCCCGGGGTCTCCGGGAGGTGTCGATCTCAGCCCTGCACGGGCTCCAGGCGGAAGCGGAAGCGCTCCTCCCGGGCGGTGAGCACGTACTGCGGCAGCGGCTCCGGCCCGCAGGCCGCCGAGCCGACGCCGTGCAGCGCCGCGGAGAGGGTCACCCAGGTGCGACCGTCGGGACGCAGCGCCCCGTCGTGCGCGCGGGCGTCGAGCTCCGCGGTGGACCAGGGCCGTGCCGCGAAGCCCAGCCCGTCCGGGGCCGTCACGGCGAGCCCGGTGCCGTCCGCCCCGCTCAGCCGCGCGTGCACGGTCCCGGCGCGGTTGCCGTTCTCCTGCGGGAACACGTACGGCACCTGGAACTCCTCGAGCGAGGAGGACCAGCGGCCGAAGGTGGTGCCGCCACCGGTGTCCGGGTAGGACTCGTGCGGTCCGAAGCCGTCGTGCTCCACCTGGTCAGGGGCCGAAGGAAGGGCGAGGGTCCACCCGATCCGCGGCAGGGGCAGGCTCTCCGGCCAGAAGGCCGAGGGGGTGAGCGTCACGTCCACCTCGAGCCCGCTCGCGTCGCCGCGGAAGCGCTCGACGACGTCGGCGCCCAGCGCCGAGCCGTCCAGGCCGATCCGGCTGCGGACCACCAGGACGTCCCCGTCGGCAGGATCGACCTCGATGCCGACCAGCCGGCGGCGGGCGTGGTCCAGGCCGATCCGCTTCCACCGCGCCTCGAGCGGGGCGCGGGTGCGGGCGCGCTCGTTGTCGACCGGGGCGCGGTACAGATCCACCCCGGCCTGCTCGACCTCGAGAGCGCCCAGTGCCACCAGGCGGCCCAGGTCGTCGAGGCGGGCGGGGCCCAGGCTCCAGGAGCCGTCCTCGCCGCGGGTGGGAGCACAGGGCGCGGAGGCCGACGGGGAGTGCGCCGCGCGCAGCCGCTCGGTGTCCACATGGTCCGCGGCCACGATCAGGTGACCGGCCGGGACGGGGCCCTGCTCCTCGCGCGTGGTCAGACGCACCGTGGTGGTCGCGCCCTCATGCACCGGCAGCGCCGCCTCGACCTGCTCGCCCGGGGCGATCTGCGGCAGCGCGAGCTCCTGCCAGCTCTGCTGTGCATCCAGCGACACCTCGGCCCGCAGGTGGGAGAGGCCGCTGAAGGCGTAGCGGTTGGTGATCCGCACGCTGCCGGGCGAGACCGCCAGACCCACGGGGGAGTAGTGGTGCTTGGCGTCCAAAAGGGCCGGGGAGGGGGTGCGGTCGGGCAGCACCAGCCCGTCGGCCACGAAGTTGCCATCGTGCAGACGCTCGCCGAAGTCGCCGCCGTAGCCGTAGATGCGGTTGCCCTCGGTGTCGGTCGTCTCCAGGCCGTGGTCGATCCACTCCCAGATGAAGCCGCCGTGCAGGGCCGGGTACTGCTCGGTGAGCGCCATGTACTCCTTCAGGGAGCCGGCGCCGTTGCCCATCGCGTGGGCGTACTCGATCCACAGGAACGGCTTGGTCAGCGCCGGCGGGTTCGCGAAGTGGCCGTCGGGAACGTCCAGGGCGAAGCTGCGCAGCATGGAGGTGAGCCGGTCCTGGTACTCGGGAGAGAGGTCGCGGCGGCCGATCTGCGCGGACTCCTCGACCGAGGAGTACATCAGCGAGAACACGTCCACGTACTCCGCCGCGTAGTCCTGCTCGTAGATCACCGGGCGGGTGGCATCGGTGGCGCGCACGGCGGCGACCATCGCCTCGGTGACCGGGCCGGAGGCGGCCTCGTTGCCGATCGACCACATGACGATCGAGGCGTGGTTGCGGTCCCGGCGCACGAAGCGCTCGGAGCGCTCCACCAGGGACTCCTCGAACAGCGGGTTCTGTGCGGGGCCCTCGGCCGCGCCGGTGCTGTCCTCGCCCCAGGTGGAATCGGCATGGAAGCCGTGGGTCTCGAAGTCGCCCTCGCAGATCACGTACAGCCCCGCCTCGTCGCACACCTCGAGGAACCGCTGATGGGGCGGATAGTGGGAGGTGCGCACGGCGTTGAGGTTGTGCTGCTTCATCAGCGCGACGTCGAGGTCCTGGTTCTCCAGCTGCTGGGCGCGGCCCACCACCGGATCCGCCTCATGGCGGTTCACGCCGCGGAACACGATGCGCTCGCCGTTGACGCGGAAGATCTCCCCGTCCACCTCCACGCGACGGAAGCCCAGACGCAGCGAGACGGTCTCGGTGCCCGTGCTGATCGTGGCGTCGTACAGGTGCGGGTCCTCGGCGGACCACGGCCGCACCTCACCCACGGCCAGCGGGTCCACGCCGGTCGCGGCGCGGTGTCCCAGGGCGGGGATCTCGAGGGTCGCCACGACCTCCGCGCCCTCGCCGTCGAAGGCGGTCGCGCTCAGCGTGCCGCGCCCCGTCTCCGGGTCGAAGTCCGCGACGGTGACCAGATCATGGATCCCGCCGACGGGCCGCAGCAGCAGGTCCACGCTGCGGAAGATGCCCGAGGCCCACCACATGTCCTGGTCCTCGACGTAGGTGTTCACCGACCACTGCACCACGCGGACCTCGAGCAGATGCTCGTGCTGCGCACCGGGAGCGGAGAGCGCGTCGGTGACGTCGAACTCCTGGGTGAGGCGGGACCCGGCGGTCACGCCGATCTCCGCACCGTCGATCCAGATCTTCGCCGCAGAGTCCACGCCCTGGAAGCGCAGCAGCACGCGCCCACCGGCGGCGAGCTGTTCGGCCCACTCGGCGGGCACCGACACCGTGCGGGAGTAGTGCCCGGTGGGGTTCTCGTCCGGCACGTGGGGGACCTCGCGCGGGATCGGGTAGATGACGTTGGTGTACTGCGGTGCGCCGTGACCCTGCAGCTGCCACAGCCCCGGCACCGCGATCTCGGTGCTCTCCCCGAGATCGGAGCCGTCGGCGCGAGTGCCGTACCGGAAGTCCCAGGTCCCGTCGAGGCTCAGCGCCGGGGCGTCGGAGTGCAGATGGGCGCGGCCGCGCAGGCGGTTCCGTCCTGCGGGCAGCTCCTCCCACCAGTGGTCCATGCGGTGTGTGCTGTCGAGGGACTGCAGCGGGGTGCTCATCGGCGAGGATCCTCCAGGGTGCGGCGCGTGTGACGCCGGATCGTGAACGTTCACTCTTCAGCGTACCCCGGTGGTGGGCGGGTCAGGCCGGATGCGGGTTCGCGGACCCGCAGACGATCGACCAGCTCCTGGGCGCCGTCGGCCTGATCGATATCGAACGCTCGCATCTCCTCGTCGCCTTCCACGGCGGGCATTCGCTGCGCAGCGCTGACGCGATCCATCTCGCGGCGGCGCTCGCCGTCGACGCCGACGTGATGGTCACCTATGACCGCGAACTGACCTCGGCCGCCGAGCGCGAGGGGCTGCGCACCGCGAGCCCCGCGTGAGCGGCCGGCCACCCGGCCGGTGCTCCCGCGAGCACGCGCGCCGCTAGACTCTTCTCTCGTGACCACGACCGAGCCGAACCGGTGGACCGACCGCCGCAGCGACGCCGTGTCCGCGCGCAAGGAGACCTACGAGCAGCTGCGGCGGGCCAGCACCTGGCGCCTGCTCGCCGCGACCAAAGCTCCTGCCGTGCTCGCGATCCTGCAGTCCACGTTCCCCTCGGGTGATCGTCGGCTGCCGCGCAGCGAGCTCATCGCCCGCGTCGGCGCGCACCTCCCGCTGCTGCACGACGAGCAGGAGGACGACGCCGCCGAGGACCTCGACCCCGTCGGGGAGTCGCGCGGCGGGCGCAGCGCCGCGGAGTACGTCGACGGCTGGGTGCGCGAGGGCTACCTGACCCGACGCGACGATCCGCAGCACACCGAGACCACCTTCGAGCCCTCGCCGGCGACGATCGATGCGATCCAGTTCATCGCCTCGCTCGAGGAGCACCGGCCCACCACGACGCAGTCCCGACTGCAGCTGGTGGTCCAGCAGTTCGAGCGCCTCGCCCAGGAGACGGAGACCGATCGGGACGTGCGCCTGGCGGACCTCCAGCGCCGCCGGGAGCGCATCGAGGCGGAGATCCGGGACCTCGCCGAGGGCGAGCTGATGCTGCCCAGCGCCGAGGCCTCCACCGATCGCCTGCGCGACATCCTGCAGATCGCCGCCGAGCTCTCGGGCGACTTCCTCCAGTACCGAGAGGACCTGCGCGCCGTGGATCTGCACCTGCGCGAGCAGATCCTCTCCCCGGAGGGCTCTCGCGGCGAGATCCTCGAACAGCTGCTGGCGGGCGACGACCTGCTGGGGCAGTCCAGCGTGGGCCGCACCTTCACGGCGTTCTTCCGGATGCTCAATGACCCGGCCCAGACCCGCACCACCCAGGACCTGGTGGACCGGCTGCTCGAGCGTGACTTCTCCCGCTCCCTGGGCCGGGACGAGCGCGAGAGGCTCGCCAACGTGTTCAGCGACCTCTACGAGCCGGCGCAGGAGGTGCTGGACGTCAAGACGGAGCTGTACCGCTCGCTGGCCCGCTTCGTGCGCTCCCAGGACTTCCGTCAGCATCGGGTGCTGCTCGAGGCGCTGCAGGAGGCCCAGGGGATCGCACTGGCGCAGAAGGACGAGGTCTCCACCCGGGCGCCCTTCCCGCTCGAGCTGGACCTCTCGCGCGTGCTGATCGGCTCCGTCTCCCAGCACCGCCTGAAGGACCCCACCGACCCCGGAGCCCCGGCCGAGGCCGAGGTGCACGATGCGACCTCGCTCAGCGTCGAGGTGCTGGCGGACCTCGTGCGCACCAACGACATCGACCTGGTGGGCCTCACCTCCCACGTCAACGACGTGCGGGGCCGCAACGGCCAGGCCTCCCTCGGCGATGTGCTGCGGGAGCGGCCCGCTGAGCAGGGACTGGCCAGCGTGATCGGACTGATGTTCCTGGCCACCTACCACGCGCAGGAGCGGGAAGGGTCCACGGAGATCGTCACCTGGCGCGAGCTGGACGGCCGGGACTACGCCGCGAAGGTGCCCTCGTTCTATTTCCTCGAGGACGTCCCGGTCGAGTGAGCCGGGTCGGCTCAGGCGTCGTCGAGCTCCGCGAGCGCGGCGCGGGAACTCTCCCGCAACGCCTCCAGGTCCGCCCCGAACTGCGCCATCCGGCAGCCGCGCCCATTGGGCTTGATGATGATGCCCTCGCGGTCCCAGTGCTCGCGGGCGCGGGTCAGCAGAGGGTGGTCGCCGTAGCTGTTGGTGACCCGCCACCACGGCACGCCTGAGCCCCAGGTGCGCATGATGCGGCCCACCAGGCGGGGGCCGACGCCGACGATCGCGCCCACCTCGCCGTAGGCCGCCACCTGCCCGGGCGGGATCGCCTCGACCACGCGCAGCACCCGCTCGACGGTGATGTCGTCCATGCGAGTGCGCGGAGGGGGAGCGGGAGCGGCCATGGCGGAAGTCTGGCATGGCCAGCCCGACCATCACGCATGACGACGGCGGCCCGGCGACCTCATCCCTCGAGGTCTCCGAGCCGCCGTCGTGCGGAGCGAGCTCCGCAGTGCGCCTCAGCGCGAGTGGGCGTCAGCCGCGGTGCGTGCCGCCCTGGGGGCCGCCGAAGTCCGGCGCTTCGGGCGGCAGCTCGCCGTTCTCTCCGCGCAGCTGCTGCTCCTGCTGGAAGAACGGATCCTGCTCCTCAGTCCGGGGCCGGTGCTCGCCGGCGCCACCGGGCTCCCCGAGGCGACCGTGATCACCGACAGGGCCCGGCTCGGCCGCGGGATCGGCCGGTGCCCCATGGCGCTGCGGCTCCACCCCCTCCGACGAGCGGTCGTGGCGGAGCTCCTCGCGGTGGCCCTCAGGCGGTCGATCCTGGCCGAACTGCTGGTCCGGGACGGGCCGATCGTCTCGACCGACCTGGCCCTCCTGGCGGAACTGCTCGTCCCGAGGAGCGTGCTGCCCCTGCTGGCCGAACTGCTGATCCGCCGGCGGGGTGTGCCGACCGTCGCGGTCGGCCGAGTGACCGAACTGCTGGTCCGCGGGCGGGGTCTGCCGGTCGGCCGCGGGATCGATCCTGCCCGAGTCTCCCGGGTGGTCGCCCTGGCGGCCGGCCAGGTCGGCATTCGTCGGCTGCTCGGTGCGGGGCTGATCGGTCGGGCGACCGAAACCGCCGTCCGCGGACGAGTGGCGATCGTGCTCCCCGTCGGAACCACCGGCGGCAGCGGCCCCGGTACCGGCGCCCGTCCCCGCAGCGGCACCGGCCCCTGCGGCAGTGCCTGGTCCGGAGGAGGTGCCGGCATCCCGCCCGTGCTCGGGGGCACGGCCCTCGGCAACGGCGCGGTCCTCGGCCGGAGCGCGGTCCTCGACCGGAGCGCGGCCGTCGACGGGGGCGGTGCGATCGGCGTGGTCCGCGGCACCGGTGCGAGAGCCCTCGAGGCCGGCGGCGCTCGGGGCGCGGTCCGGGGCATCGCCGGTCAGCGGCTCCTCGTCGGCCGAGCGTGCAGCGCGGCGTCCGTGAGCGGTGGCGGCGGGATCGGAGCCGTCACGGTCGAGGCCATCACGCCCGGATCCCTCACGTCCGGCATCGTCACGTCCGGCGCCGTCACGTCCGGCACGGTCGCGCTCGACGGCGCCCCGGTCGCGGTCGCTGTCGTGGTCCTTGTCCTGCGAGGCGGCTGCGGCGCCTGCTCCGAGGCCGGCGGCCCCGGCGGCACCTGCGGCGGCTGCAGTTCCGGCGCCCGAGCCCTGACGATCATGCTCGCGGTGCGCTGACTGGTCGGCGTCCCGGGCGGGGTCACGGTGGTCTGCGGCGTGATCGCCACGGACGTGCTCAGCGCGGGCATCGTCATGACGGACATCATCGCCATGAACGCTCTCGCGCCCCTGGTCGTGCGCGGGGTCCGTCGCAGCGGTCTGCGTGCCGCGCGCGTCGTGCCGTGCGTCCTTCGCGGCCCGGCGGCCGTCCTCGGCAGGGGACTGGGTGTCCGGGTCGAGGCGGTCGGCCTCGGCCTTCTGGGCCTGGACCCGTTCGCGCTCCTGGTCGACCTCGGCGCGCTTCCGCTCGGCCTCGGACTGACGGCGCTGGGCCGCGAGCTGCTCCTGCTCGGCCTCCTTGGACTTGCGCTCGGCGTCCAGGCGGGCACGATCAGCGTCGAGCTCCGTCTCGCGCGCCTTCAGGTCGCGCTCCTGGACCGCCTTCTCCTGCTGCTCGGCCTCCTGGCGGATCTGGGCCGCTCGTCGGCGGTCCTCCTCCTGCTGGCGGGCCTTCTTGCGCTTCGAAGCCGCCACGCCCAGGGCGATCAGAACGATCAGGACGATCAGGACGGCGATGACGATCCCGATGATGACGGGGGTGGACAGTTCCATGGTCGGCTCCTTGCGGTCGACTCCTCCGCACGGTGCGCACGGAGGTCTTCCTGCCTGTCCTCGTGATTCCACCAGATTCTCAGCCTTCATGGGGAGATTTCACGGCATCGGTCCGTGGAGCCGGGGCTCGGTGGCGTGGCGCGGCGCCGGTAAGGTAAGTGCCCGTGAGCACTTCTGCGACCCGCCCCGATGCTGTCCTCGACGAGGACGGCGCCCCCTCCGCCCCCGGCGCGGCGCTGGTCGACGAGTCCCGGCGGGTGCTCGTGCACCTGCTCCAGGGGCCGTTCCTCGACGGTCGGCGAGACGCCGCGCGGTACGCGCAGCTGCTGCGCGACCGCTCGGCGCTCGAGGCGAGGCTGGCGGATCTCTTCCTCGAACTCGTCGTCGACGACGACGCCCAGGTCGCCTTCGTGCGTCAGAGCGAGGACGACGCCGACGCCCCCAAGCTGCTGCGCCGCCTGACCGGCATGAACCGTCTGGATTCGGTGCTGATGCTGGTCCTGCGGCAGATGCTGCTGACCCAGTCCTCGCGCGGACAGCGCACCGTGGTCTCCGAGGCGGAGCTCCAGCAGGCCCTGGCCGCCTATCGCCGCACCACCTCGACGGATGAGGCCGGCTTCGCCAAGGAGGTCCGGGCCTCCATCGCGAAGGTGCAGCGGGCCGGGCTGCTGGACGAGCAGGGTGATGACTACGAGGTCTCGCCCGTGCTGCGCCTGATGATCGGGCCCGACACGGCCCGCGAGTTCATCGCGCTGTACCGCGACGCCGGGGTGAGCGGGCTCGAGGATCCGGCGGACGACTCCTCCGAGGAGTCCGACGACGAGGTCGGCGGCGGCGCGCCTGCCGCGGGCTGACCCGACGGTCGGCCGGGCGTGTCGCGCCCCGGCTCCGCACTCGCCGGCCCGCATCCCACCGACCCGCTCCGTCGGCCCCACCCGGTCGGCTCCACCCGGCCGGCCCATCCCTCGCGCACCGAGGGTTCCCGGTTGTGATCCGGCTCCCTTTCTGCGTGCCCGTCCGGGCCTCATCCGTGCCTGGATCGTGCCTGCACCGCGCCCTCCCGGCGGGCTCGGCCCCGATCGGCAATTGCGCACCATGGACGTCACGGAATAAGGTCAGGCTCGCCTAACCACCGATCCCCGGTGGTGTCGATCCTGGAGGAATCGCTGTGACGATCTCCCGTCGTGCGCTCGTCGCCCTGTCCGTGCTCGCCGCACCCGCACTCGCCTCCTGCTCGAGCAGCGCTGGAAGCGCCGACGACACGAGCGAGGGATCGACCTATGCGGCCATCACCCACCTCTACGGGGAGACCGTGCTCGAGGCGGAGCCGAAGAGGATCGCGACCGTCTCGTGGGTCAACGCGGACACCCTCCTCGCCCTCGGCATCGTGCCGGCGGGCATGCCCACGGTGACCTGGGGCGGCAACGACAACGGCTCCACCGACTGGATCGATGCGAAGCTCGAGGAGCTCGGTGCCGACTGGGGCTCCGAGGGCGCGCCCGTGCAGTACGACGAGTCCGACGGCATCAACGTCGACGAGATCGCGGCCGTCATGCCGGACCTCATCATCGCCGCCTACTCCGGGGTCACCCAGGAGGAGTACGACCAGCTCTCCAAGATCGCCCCGACCATCGGTCCGCTGGCGCCGAACTACACCGCCTCCTGGGAGGACACCCTGGCCGCGGTCGGTGCCGCCACCGGGCGCTCCGAGCAGGCCACCGAGCTCGCCGAGCAGCTCACCGCGGATCTCGCGGCCGTCGGCGAGGAGAACCCCGCGATCGCCGGGGCCACCTTCATCGCCGGCACCCTGGGCCTCGCCGACGACACCATCTCGCTGTACGTCGGGGAGGACACCCGCCCCCGCTTCTTCACCGCGCTGGGCATGACCCAGGCAGACGTGGTCACGGAGAACACCGAGGAGTCGGAGACCTTCTTCCTCGAGTGGTCCGCCGAGCGCGCCGACGAGCTGGACTCCGACCTCTTCTACACCTGGGCCGCCCCCGGCAGCACCGCCGAGGACTTCCAGGACAATGCGCTGTTCGCCCAGATCCCCGCGGTCGCCGCCGGTGGTGTGGTCCTCACCGACGACGACCACCTCACGCTCTCGATCTCGGCGGCGAACGCCCTCAGCCTGCCCTGGGCCCTGGAGCACTTCGTGCCGACGGTCGTCGAGGTCGCGCAGAGCGTGCGCGGCTGATCCACCCCGGTGCGCCGATCCATCCCGCTCGCTCTCGCCGGCGGACTGCTCTCCCTGGCGCTCGCGTGCCTGCTCTCCCTCATGGTCGGCGCCCGCACCGTCTCCCCGGCGACCGTGCTGGAGGCGCTGGGCGCCTATGACAGCTCCCTCGCCGACCACGTGGTGATCCACTCGCGGCTGCTGCGCACGGTGGCGGGCGTCGCCGTCGGCGCGGCGCTCGCGGTGGCGGGCGCGGCGATGCAGGGGATGACCCGCAACCCGCTCGCCGATCCGGGGATCCTCGGCATCAACGCCGGCGCGACCACCGCGGTGGTGCTCGGCGTCTACCTCGTCGACGCCTCCGAGGTCGCCCAGTTCATGGTGCTCGCCCTGGCCGGCGCAGCGCTCGGGACCGTGGCGGTCTACTCCGTCGCCTCCCTCGGGCGGGACGGGGCCACCCCCGTCAAGCTCGCCCTGGCCGGGGCCGCGCTCACCGCCGGCCTCGCCTCGATCACCAATGCGCTGGTGATGCTCGACGACGCCTCGCTGGACCGTCTGCGCTTCTGGCAGGTGGGCACCCTCGGTGCCCGCAGCCTCGCCGACATCGCCGGCGTCGGGGCGCTCATGGTGGCCGGGGCGATCGTGATCCTGCTGGCCACCGGCGTGCTCAATGCCCTCGCCCTCGGCGACGACGCCGCGGTGGGCCTCGGCGTGAAGGTGGGACGGGTGCGGGTGCTGCTCGGGGTCGCGATCATCCTGCTGTGCGGGGCGGCGGTGGCGCTGGCCGGCCCCATCGGCTTCCTCGGCCTGGTCGTCCCCCACGCCGCCCGGCTGCTCGTGGGCGGCGACTACCGCCGGATCGTGCCGCTGTGCCTGCTGGGCGGGCCGGTGCTGCTGCTGCTCGCCGACACCGTCGGGCGGGTGATCGCCCCTCCCGCCGAGGTGCAGGTCGGCGTGATGACCGCGCTGGTCGGCGTGCCCGTCTTCCTCGTGCTGCTGCGCAGCCGTCGGCAGGTGGGCCTGTGACCGCCCCCGGCCCCGCTCCCGCGCCGGTCGCCGTGCCCGCACGCGCCGGGCGCCTGCGTCGACCCTCCCGCCGCGGCCTGCTCACCGCACTCGCTGCGGCGCTGCTGCTGCTCGCCCTGGTCGCCGTGAGAGTGCTCGTGGGGACGCCGATGGTGCCGGTCGATCTGGCGCTGCGCGTGATCGGCGGGGAGCAGATCCCGGGGATCTCCTTCATCGTGATGGACCACCGCCTGCCCACCGCAGCGGTCGCCCTGCTGGCGGGAGTCGCCTTCGGGCTCTCCGGGACCGTGTTCCAGACCCTGCTGCGCAACCCTCTGGCCAGCCCCGACGTGATCGGTGTGACCCTCGGGGCGTCCGCGGGCGCGGTGATCGCGATGGCCTTCTTCGCGGCCGACGGCCGCGCCCTGTTCTGGTGCGCCCTGCTGGGCGGTCTCGCCACGGCGGCGCTGCTGATGATCGTGGCCGGCGTGGACCGGCCCGGCTCCGCCGGTGCCGTGGACAACCGTTTCGTGCTGGTCGGGATCGGGATCGCGGCCGCGCTCAGCGCCCTCGTCTCCTACCTGCTGACCCGTCTCTCGCTGCAGTCGGCGGGCGATGCGATGCATTGGCTGATCGGCTCGCTGTCCTCTTCCACCTGGGAGCGCGCGGCGGTGCTCGCCATCGCGCTCGCCGTGCTGATCCCGGCACTCAGCCTGCTGGTGGTGCGCCTGCGGATCCTGCAGCTGGGCGATGACACCGCGACCAGCCTCGGCCTGCCGGTGCCGCGCACCCGCATCGCCCTGATCCTGGTGGCGGTGACCCTGAGCGCGCTCACGGTCGCGGTGACCGGCCCGCTCTCCTTCGTGGCCTTCCTCGCCGGGCCCATCGCCCGGATGCTGGCCGGCCGCCCCAGCTTCGCGCTCGCCGCCGTGGTCGGCGCGGTGATCGTGCTGCTCGCCGACATCGCCGGCCAGAACCTCTTCGGCGGCACCGAGCTGCCGGCCGGAGTGGTCACCGGCGCGCTCGGCGCCCCATTCCTGCTGTGGATGCTCACCCGCACCCCGACCTCCGGATCCGGAAGGTGACCCGATGGCACTGATCGAAGCTCAGCACCTGCACCTGGCGTACGACCGCCGGGAAGTGGTCCGCGACCTCTCGCTGGCACTGCCGGAAGGGCGCATCACGATCATCGTGGGCGCCAACGGCAGCGGGAAGTCGACCCTGCTGCGCGGCATGTCCCGGCTGCTCACGCCCACCAGCGGCAGCGTGCTGCTGGACGGGCGGGACCTCCACTCCCTGCGCGGGAAGGAGCTCGCCCGGCGCCTGGGCCTGCTCCCGCAGACGCCGATCGCGCCCGACGGCGTCACCGTGCGCGAGCTGGTCACCCGCGGCCGCTTCCCCCACCAGGGGCTGTTCCCGCAGTGGACCGACCAGGACGAGCAGGCCGTCGCCACAGCGCTCGCCGCCACCCGCACGGACCCTCTGCAGGACCGGCTGCTGGAGGAGCTCTCGGGTGGTCAGCGGCAGCGGGTGTGGATCGCGATGGCGCTGGCCCAGCAGACCGAGGTGCTGCTGCTGGACGAGCCCACCACCTATCTCGACGTGACCCATCAGCTCGAGGTGCTCGACGTGGTCCGCGACCTGAACCGCGAGCGCGGCACCACCGTGGGCATCGTGCTGCACGATCTGAACCTCGCCGCCCGCTACGCCGACCACCTGGTCGCCGTTCGCGGCGGCGAGATCCACTCCCAGGGCACGCCTTCCGAGGTCATCACCGAGCAGATGGCCCATGAGGTGTTCGCCCTGGACGCCCTCATCGCCCCC
>NZ_DASVGJ010000006.1:0-80169 GCF_036379615.1 Brachybacterium sp. | reverse complement strand
AGGCCCCGGCCCGGCCCTGTGCGATCGATCAGGCGTTCAGCGGATCTCCGCCGGGCTGCTCGTCGCCCTTGGCGGTGCCCACGGCCAGCTCGATGCGCTCACCGATGGTGGTGTCGACGTTCTTCCAGTACTGCAGCGCCTTGGACAGCACCGGCTCCTCGACGGTGCTCAGCCCGCCGGAGACGGTCTCGACCAGCTGGTCGCGCTGCGCGTCGTCGAAGACCTCGCGCACCAGGATGCCGGGCTGGACGAAGTCGCCGTCCTCCGCGTGCAGGGTGTACGCGGCGCGCACCATCTCGCCGTCGGCCTCCCACCCGTTGTCCACCGGGCCCTGCGCATCCTGGTAGGCGCGGTCGTACGAGTTCGGTGCGTAGACCGGCGCGTCGCCGCTGTGCAGGAACTGCATGTGCCCCTCCTTGTCGTAGGAGTTGGTGGGCACGATCGGCGCGTTGACCGGCAGCTGGTTGAAGTTGGTGCCGATGCGGTGGCGCTGCGCGTCCGGGTAGGAGAAGACGCGGCCCAGCAGCATCTTGTCCGGGGAGACGCCCGTGCCGGGCACGGTGTTCGAGGGGCTGAACGCGGCCTGCTCGATCTGCGCGAAGTGGTTCTTCGGGTTCTTGTTCAGCGTGAAGCGGCCCACCTTGATCAGCGGGTAGTCCTTGTGGGACACCGTCTTGGTGAGGTCGAAGATGTTGAAGCGGTAGGTCTTCGCCTCCTCGTACGGGATCACCTGGACGGACATGGTCCAGCTCGGGTTCTCCCCGCGAGCGATCGCGTCGAAGAGGTCGCGGCGGTGGTAGTCGGCGTCCGAGCCGGCCAGCTTCTCGGCCTCCTCGTTGCTGAGGAACTCCATGCCCTGGTCGGTGTGGAAGTGGTACTTGATCCAGAACTTCTCACCGGACTCGTTGACCCACATGTAGGTGTGCGAGCCGTAGCCGTTCATGTGGCGCCAGGACTTGGGCAGGCCTCGCTCGCCCATGAGGTAGGTGACCTGGTGGGCGGACTCGGGCGAGTTGCTCCAGAAGTCCCACTGCATGGTGTTGTCCCGCAGGCCGGAGTCCGGGGTGCGCTTCTGGGAGTGGATGAAGTCGGGGAACTTCATCGGGTCGCGCAGGAAGAAGATCGGGGTGTTGTTGCCGACGATGTCGTAGTTGCCCTGCTGGGTGTAGAACTTCAGGGCGAAGCCGCGCACGTCGCGCCAGGTGTCGGGCGAGCCGAGCTCACCGGCGACGGTGGAGAAGCGAGCCAGCATCGGGGTCTTGCGACCCTTCTGGAACAGGTCGGCCTTGGTGTACTGCGAGACGTCCTCGGTCACCTCGAGCTCGCCGAAGGCGCCGGAGCCCTTGGCGTGCGGGCTGCGCTCCGGGACGCGCTCACGGTCGAAGCGGGCGAGCTTCTCGACCAGAGCGACGTCGTGGAGCATCAGCGGGCCGTCGGCGCCGATGCTCAGCGAATGCGCATCGGACTCGCGCGGCGCACCGGACTCGGTGGTGCTCGGGATCGTGGGATCGAAGGTCATGTCCATCTCCTCGGGTGGTGGGTTTCTGACAAGTTGTAAGGAAACGTTCTGATGGTGGTGGGCGGTCTGGACCCTGCACCGGTGGAGGCCGGGTCAGGGGGTCTGGGGAGTGCCGGTCGAGGCGGGGCCGACGGGCGGGGCGGGAGCGCCGGGCACTATGTGAGCACCGGGGGCGGCCGCGATGCGTGCTGGCCCTGCGGCGTCCGCCGCCTCTGCAGCACGGCACGGGGAGCAGACCCCGCGGTAGACGACATCGGCGATCTCGATCTCGAAGCCGTGATCCTCGTGCGGGACCAGGCAGGGAGCCTCGCCGGTGGCGCAGGGGACATCCTCCAGGCGACCGCAACGGCGGCACACCAGGTGGTGGTGGTTGTCGTGGCGGTGCAGCTCGTACTGCATGCTGCGACCGCCCACGGACACCCGGCGCAGCAGCTCCGCGTCGGAGAGGGCGTTTAGGACGTCATAGACCGCCTGGCGGGACACGGTCCCCAGGCTCTCACGGACGGCCCGCGCGATCGTCTCCGCATCGGCATGCGGATGGGCCTGGACCGCAGCCAGCGTCGCGAGCCGCGGGGCGGTCACGCGCAGGCCCGCGCCCCGGAGGGCAGCGGTGTGAGCGGTCGTCGACATGGCCCCACCCTAGTCGCCTTACTGGACAAACTCAAGAAAGCAGGGCCGTCCAGACCCCACATCCGGCACCCGCCCCTGCTCTCACAGACCTCGCCGCGCGGCCCGCGGATCCCGGGTGGCGAACCTCCCGCGGCTCACGTCCCGCGCAGGACATCGGCCGCGCGGTGTCCTTCGTGCTGACCAGCCCGCAGCACGTCATCATCGACGAACTGGTGATCAGCCCGGCGCGGCGCGGACTGCCCGACCGCCACATTCACCTACCCCGACAACTACGAGATGCGCCCGATGCACGGACGCGTCCACTGGGCGCGACCGAAGTCCAGCGCCGGCCACCGCGTCATCCCCCTCGTCCCCTGGATGGTCGACGCACTCCGGACGTGGCGCGATATCGCACCCGCCTCCGAGCTGGACCTCGTCCGGCCGCGATTCGATGGACTCTCCCGTGACGAGGACGACGACCTGCAGGACCGGAAGGACATCCAGGAAGCCGCCGAGGTCGCCCACGGGAGCGGACGCCGCTACGTCCTCCATGAGGCCCGCCACACCACTGCGACGCTCCTTCACGAGGCCCGCGTCGACTCCGAGGTGATCCGCATGATCGTCGGCGACTCCTCCGTGGCCTCCACCCGCGGCTACCTCCACCTCTCCGACAAGCGCGCCCGCGAAGCGCTGGAACAGATCGCAGGACAGCTACAACTCGGAGCCTGACATCACAAAGCCCCCGGTGCCGAGAAGGCGCCGGGGGCTTTCGTCATTCAGTAGGAGTCACTCCAAGTTCTCCAAAGCGTAATCCGCCTCTTCCTGGGTGAACTGACCACCGTACTCCGAGACCAACTGGTCACGGATGGCATCATCTGACATCGACAGGGTGTCTCGGTAGGACTTAGCGGCCTCGAGAGCCTCCTCGTTCCAGTCGGCGTCAACGTTGTCCACCGCGTACTGTGCGGCGTCGTCCGGGAACTGGCCTCCATACTCCGAGGTGAGCTGTTCGAACAGACCCTTCTTCGAGAAGGGCATGATGTCCACGTAGTCCTGCGCCTGAGTGAGCGCGACTTCTCCCTGCTCGGGAACGTCGGACGCCTCTTCCCTCGCTTCCTCCGTCGCCTCCGCCTCCTCCTCAGTGGCCTTCTCCTCAGTGGCCTCCTCCTCAGTGGCCTCCTCCTCAGTGGCGGTCTCTTCGGTGGCGGGACCCTCTTCGGTGCGTTCGGTCACCTCTTCGGAAGACGGTGAGGGAGCGTTGACCGGCTCACCACCGCCGCCAGCTCCTGCGACGCCAGCCACGACAACGATGATCACGATGATGATCACGATCAGTGCACAACCTCCGCAGCCGAGCGCGATCCACTTGCCCGGCCCCTTCTTCTTGGGAGGGGCGGGCATTGGGGCACCGACGTAATCGGGATGCTGCCCGTAGTTCGGTGAGGCAGGCATTCCCTGGGGGTCGGGCGGGGGAGACTGGGACATGGGGGTTCCTTGGGTTCGTGTGAAGGGGGTAGTCGCAGGTTAGGTTCAAGTCGGAAACAAACGTGGTCGCGTGTCCGAACTGTGACCAGCGGTGTGTCTCAGCCCTGCAGGTCCGCGATCAGTTCAGCGATGATGGCGACCTCTGCGGGGCGGAGGGTGTCGATGCGTGCGCGGGCGAGCTCGGGCCGCAGCCAGAGCTCATCAGCGATCTCCTCGAGCTCGCTCGACCACGCCATGGCGTCCACCAGGTCGTGGAACGCGATGAGCCTCCGGGCGACCTCCTGGTCGATGTTCCGCTCGAGATCGGGCCGACACTTCCCCATGTCGGCCCGGTCGATGTGTGTTTTCTCGTGCCCGAGCGTGCATCGCCGCCCAGCTTGCTTCTGTCGGTAATGGAGAACGGTGGTGCGGTCACGGGAGACGCCTCGCCGCGGCGGTGGCAGCGAGGCGAACTCCACGACCACATCGTGCGGGAGTGTGCGCCAGGGGTGATACATAGCGCGCACCTACGAAACGGGTGCGACAGTCAGCGGTAATCGTCCGGGTCCTGCGCCCCCTCGCCGCGTTCCGCCGCTTTCGCGTCCTCGATGTCGAGTTCATGAACACCTGTGTCGGCCGCGACGTCGTCCTCCTCGCACCACGGCCGGGCCCGCAGCTCGTGGATTGTTGCGCCATCAGACTGAGGTCCACTCGGCACGCGAGCGCCGCGGTCGCTGCTCGGCCCGTCGTCTCGACGCTCTTCTTCATCGCTCTTCATCTCCTTCACGAGCGAGCGCAGTAAGCGCCTGTCTCGGTCGGTGAGGGCCTCTTCGGTGGCGATTGCCACGTCGAGACCCGCACTGCTGCCGGTATCGATGCGGACACCCATGCTCGCCAGCGCGGCCTCTACCTCGACCCGTCACGTACGGGGACGGTGATGCTGTACCGCTCGAATCCGGTCTTGGATGTGCTGGTGCTGTTCCCGGTCATGATCGGTGCCGTCGTTGCCTACTTCGCCGCGGTGCCGGCGCTGCTGAGCCTCGTCGTCCCCGCAGGGTGGGTGCCTCTCTCGCTCGCGGCGGTGACGATTCTGATCATGGTCGGGTTGCTGTTCCTGCTGCCGCGTGGCGGCGGGTCCATGGTCCCTCGGGGCCCGGAGACACCGGACGGCCCGCGCTGGGAGATCGCCGGTCTCGCGCAGTTCTCCGGCACGCGCCTGACGGGGATTCAGCTCGCGCTCCGCGCCCTCGACACCGTGCCGCCGGCGGGTGCCGTGGTGGTCGCGACCGCGAACTCTGCAAACCTGTACCGGCAGTACCAGGCGTTCGGGTTCACGGGCGGGCAGAAGCACCGCGTCCACAAGATCATCGCCTGACAGCGCAGCGCCTCCATCCTGGCCTCACGGCTGGGATGGGGGCGCTTTCTCTGTATTCAGCTCTTCGGAGGATGCTCGGCGATGCAGAAGAGGTTGCCCTCTGGGTCGGACAGGGTCGTCCATTGGACGTGCGGGTGCTCGTCCAATACGTGCCACTCGACAGTAGCTCCAAGAGTTTCGGCCCGGTCCACTTCGCTGGCGCGGGTGCCCCACGGAACCGTGAGGTCGAGATGTGCAACCTGCCTGTCCGGACGCGGACCCTGCAGCGGCTGGATGAACAGCCCGAATCCCTGCTCGCCAGCCGGGCCGATGTACACGCTCTCGCCTCCTGGATTCACTGAACCTCCGGTGAGGCCAGACCAGAATCGGCTGAGCTTGCCAGGGTCGGCAGCCTCGAAGTTGAAGGCACCTAGCGTCATGGTTGATGAGGATGTCATGCCACGAACTCTACGGTTATGGGAGGACAGAAACTGTCCGCGAAAGTCATGGGGGCTGTGTTCGAACGACGCGTCCCCACTCTTCTTCGGGAGGTAGGGGCGCTTCTTCAGGCCCGGGAATCATCGAAGCGGAACTCCGCGCCCAAGGTCACCGTGTGGGGCTCTCCATCGATCGTCAGATCCAGAACCATCCCGTGCCAGGACCCACCGCTTGGAGAACGCACGCTGTCGGTTCTCTCTCTACTGCGTCATATAGGTGTGATGTCCAGGGAGGTTGTCGCGCCGCGAGGCGGTGAGTCGAGATGACAAGGGAAGACCCCCGGTAGTGGAGTGGAGCTGTCTAGTTCACCGCTCCACCGGGCGGGGGTCTTCATGTCCCACGCCAACGCTGTCCTGACCCTCGCACACGCCTGAGGCTGGCTCGGTTGGTCGTCGAGGACGGGTGGACCTACGCGATCACGTCGAAGTTGTTGGTCGCGCCCCGTACGGCGAAGAAATGGGCCGACCGCTACCGGGCCGAAGGCCAGGCCGGGATGACCGACCGCAGCTCGCGTCCGCGGACCAGTCCGGCCAAGACTGCACCAGGGATGGTCAGGAGGATCGTTGCCCTACGCTGGCGACACCGACTGGGCCCGGTCCAGATCGCCGGCCGGCTCGGAGTGCCAGCCTCGACCGTGCATGCAGTGCTGGTGCGGTGCCGGATCAACCGGTTGCCCCACATCGACCGAGTTACCGGCGAACCGCTGCGCCGCTACGAACACGATCATCCGGGCTCGCTGATCCACGTCAATGTCGCCAAGTTCGGCAACATCCTCGATGGCGGCGGCTGGCGCTACGTCGGCACGGCACAGGGCGACAGGAACAAGGCGGCAACCTCGTCGAGAACCGGCAGAACCGAGAAGGGAAACCCCCCGGATCGGAACCGCGATCGTTCATACCGTGATCGATGACCACTCCCGGGTGGCCTATGCGGAGATCTGCAGCGACGAGAAAGCAGCGACCGCGGTCGGAGTTCTCAAACGAGCCAGGGCCTGGTTCGCCGCTCGGGGGGGGTCGTAGTGCAACGGGGGCTTTCGGATAACGGGGCCTGCTACCGCTCTCATGCCTGGCGGGACGCCTGCGCCGAGCTGGGCATCAAACACAAACACACCCGCCCCTACCGGCCCCAGACCAACGGGAAGATCGAACGATTCCACCGCACCCTCGGAGACGGCTGGGCTTACGCGCGGTTCTATGACTCAACGGCAGAGCGAAACGCCGCCCTGCCGGACTGGTTGCACTTCTACAATCGCCATCGCGCCCACTCCGCCATCGGGGGCCACCCACCAGTCACGCGACTGACCAACCTCCCTGGAGATCACATCAGGCGTCCGTCACCGCGACCACGCCCGTGTCGCGAACGGTGACCTGCTGACCAATGCGATTGCGGAGTTGCTCGAGATTCATACGCACGAGGATGTGCGCTCATCGGCGGCCTGTTCGAAGCTCCGCCTCCGTACTTCTGCGCCACAGGCAACATACTCCCGTCCTGTATCGTGAGAGGCGGGCTTCTCGTTGCTCAGAGGTCCGTGCGCGTGGATGACGAGCTGTAGCAGCCGATCTCCTGCAGCGCCTCGTTCGCTTCGACGACAGTATGGGAGCTCGGGTCCAGCTCGTTGCGTAGCTCGAACAGCTCCTCGCAAGACGCGCCACCCTCGAGAGAGCTCTCGAACTCCTCGAGTCCCGAAGTCGAAGTCGAAGATGCGCAGGCGCTGAGCGCGAGCAGGGCAATGACAGCGACGGCGGCGAGGTTTGTTCGAGTCTTCATGGCCTGACCATAGCTGCGCGCCCGGCGTGCTCATTCGGCACCTCGATGCGCCCCTTACACCCCAGCGTTCGCACCTGATCGCAGGCCCGGCACCGCCACGACGGGTGCCCACCACTCGACGCGCTCGAGCAGCCGCAGAACTCCCAGCCACGCCTCGCCGCGGACTCACCGCAGGGGCAGGGTCCGGGGTCGGGGTAGCCCCAGCCGTGGGGAGTCTTGATCAGGTCCATGGGGCGAGTGTGCGGCACGGGTGGGACGTCCGATGGCATCCCGGAACGGACATCCTCCCGGAAGGGCAACCTGATGGGCATCTCTGGCATGAAGCAGGCCCGGCCCCCTTCGCGGGAAACCGGGCCTGGCCCGCGGAGCCGCCTAGGAGAATCGAACTCCTGACCTATTCATTACGAGTGAATCGCTCTACCGACTGAGCTAAGGCGGCGCGCCCGTCGCAGGGCGACGGACCGGTTCACTGTACGTGAGGTGACACGGCCGGTGCAAAGCAGACCGGGGCGATCCCCGTCACGCTGCGTCCAGGCGACCGGCAGGCCGGCCCGCCGCCCGGATCAGCAGGTCAGCCCGTCCTCCGGCACGGTGCCCTCGAGCAGGTACGCATCGACCTGCTCCTCGATGCAGCCACCGGAGCGGCCGTAGGCGGTGTGGCCGTTGCCCTCGTAGGTCAGCAGCACCGCGTCATCGAGCTGGGCGGCGAGGTTCTGCGCCCACTGATACGGCGTGGCCGGGTCGCCGGTGGTGCCGATCACCACGATCGGTCCCGCCCCCTCGGCGGCGATCGGAGCGGGCTCCCGCAGCGGCGGCACCGGCCAGTGCGCACACCCGTCACCACCCAGCATCGGACCGAAGGTGGGGTACTCCTCCGCCAGCCGCTCCGCCTCCTGCTCCACCCATGCCTCGTCAGCCACGCCCGGATGGTCCAGGCAGTTCACCGCCGAGATCGCAAAGGTCGAATTGGTGCGGTAGGTGCCGTCCGAGTCGCGCTCGGCCGAGAGGTCCGCGATGTTCAGCAGCTGGGAGCCGTCTCCGTTCATCGCAGCGGTCAGGGACTGCCGGCCGAACTCCCACAGCCCGTCCTCGTACAGCAGCGTCAGCACCGCGGAGCGGGCGAGCGAGCCGGTGAGCGGACGCTCGGGGTCCCCGGAGTCCAACGGCGAGGAGTCGACGGAGGTGAAGAAGGCGATCAGCTGCTGCTTCGCCTCCTCCTCGGTGCCCTTGAACGGGCAGTCGCCGCGGTCGAGGCAGTCAGCGAGGAAGGCCTCCGTCGCGCGCTCGAAGCCCTCGGCCTGACCGGCGGAGAGCTCGTTCGCGGTGATCGTGGGATCCAGTGCGCCGTCGAGCACGAACCGTCCCACGCGGTCCGGGTGGAGGTCGGCGTAGCTGGAGCCGAGGTAGGTGCCGTAGGAGTAGCCGAGGTAGTCCAGCTGCTCAGAGCCCAGCGCCGCGCGCAGCACGTCCATGTCGCGGGCCGCGGAGTAGGTGTCGAGATAGGGCAGCACCTCGCCGGAGTTCGCCTCGCAGGCCTCGGCGACCCGGGCACCCCACTCCTCGGAGAGCTGATCCGACTCGGTCGAACCGGGCTCGGCGGTGACCGAGAGGTACTCGTCGGTCTGCTCGTCGTCGAGGCACTCGACCCCGGCGGAGCGGTTCACGCCGCGCGGATCGAAGCCGACGAGGTCGTAGGCGGCGTGCACCTCGGCGGAGACCATGAAGGGCAGGCTCTCGAGGAAGTTCACGCCCGAGCCACCGGGGCCGCCGGGATTGGTGACCAGGGAGCCGGTCCGCTCCCCGGTGGCAGGCAGCTGCGCCACCGCGATGTCGATGTCCCCGGCCTCCGGGTCGTTCCACACCAGCGGCACCGTGAGCGTGCCGCACTCGAGGTCCTCGCCCTCGACGCCCTCACAGGGCCCCCACTCGATGTTCTGCGCGTAGTAGTCCGCATAGGCGGGATCCTCGGCGGGATCGGTCTCGAGATCCTGGGCGGCGGAGGTGCCGAGCTCCACGAGGGCGGGGCCGTCCCCCTCGGGGGCATCGGGGGCCGAGCTGGTGCTGGCCTCGCCGTCGGCCGGTCCATCGGCGCCGGGGAGGAGGCCCTCGCCGGTGCATCCGGCCAGCAGCAGGAGCGCGGCAGCGGCTCCGGCGGCGAGGCGGGTCAGCGGGCTGCGGGCGCGGGAGGCATCGGCCATGCGGTGTTCCTTGTCCGGACGATCGGGCCGTGACCGGGGAGGCAGGGCACGGACCCGGCCATCCTAGGCCCAGGATCCGTGCCCGGCGGACTCCCCCGACAGGGCACGGCTGCCCTCGAGGAGCGAGGGGTCAGTTCACCTCGCGGAGGTTCCAGCGGCGCGTCCCGAGGGCGAGCGGCACCACCACGAGCAGCAGCAGGGGGATCAGCTCGAAGGCCGTGGCCTCCCCGTCGGCGGCGAGGACAGCGGCGGTCTGCAGGTCCACGGCCCGGACGATGTCCGCGGCGAGGTCCGAGCCGAAGGCCATCGTGAGTCCTGCGGCGGTGGTCACCACGAAGGGCACACCGATGGCGATGACCAGGCCGATCACGGTCGACTGGAGCAGGACCGCCACTGCGAGGGAGAACAGGAACACGGCGATCAGCATGGCCAGATGCGTGGTCAGCAGGCCCTCGAAGCTCGAGAAGACGGTGCCCTCACCGATCAGCTCTCCGCCGATCCAGGTGGCGCCCGCGGCGAGGCCGATCGACACTCCCACCAGGGCCACGAACATCACCAGTGCGGCGATCGCCTTGGAGCCGAGGACGGCGAGCCGGCCGGGGCGCTGCAGGAAGGTGTTCTGGACGGAGCTGTCCGACCACTCCCCCGCGATGATCATGACGGTCACCACCGGGATGATGAGGGACAGCGGGAGGGTGAGGACGAAGAACGTCAGCTCCACGTCGGAGACGGCGGGCTCCATCAGGGCGGGCTGGATCAGCCCTCCCAGCAGGGCGAACGCCACGAGGATGGGCAGGGTCAGCAGCAGCAGGATCTTAGCGCCGCGGGTGTCGAGATAGGCGCGGAGATCGATGTCGGGTCGCATGGGGAGGCTCCTGGGAGTCGTGGGGGTGGTCAGCGGGCTGAGGTGGTCAGCGGACCGGGGCGGGCTCGGCGGCGGGGCCGGCCGCCTCGGGAGCGGCCGACGCGGGCGCGGCGGCACCCGGTGCGTCCGACGGGTCCTCGCTCTGCCCGGTGAGGGCGAAGAAGACGTCCTCGAGGCCACCGCCGGTGGTGGCACCGAGGCTGGTGATCACCAGCTGCTCCCGCAGCGCCAGGCGGCCCATGTCCTCGGGGGCGAGGCTCACCTCGAGCTCGGTCCCGGCACGCTGCTCGTGGGCGATGCCGTGCTTGTCCAGGGCGGTGAGCAGCGCCGCAGGATCCAGCGCAGTGACGCGCGTGCCCCCTCCGCTGGTCAGCTCCTCGAGGGTGCCCTCGCGGACCAGACGGCCCTGCGAGATCACGACCAGGCGGTCCACGGTCGCCT
Organism: Brachybacterium sp.; assembly: GCF_036379615.1. Lineage (GTDB taxonomy): Bacteria > Actinomycetota > Actinomycetes > Actinomycetales > Dermabacteraceae > Brachybacterium. Next base: position 69,454 of record NZ_DASVGJ010000006.1, on the reverse strand, counting down.
CCACCTCACGCAGCTGATGGCTGGAGAGCAGCACGGTGCCCCCCGAATCGGCGAAGGAGCGCAGCAGGCGCCGCATCCAGCGGATCCCCTCCGGGTCCAGTCCGTTCGCAGGCTCGTCGAGCACCAGCACGGCGGGGTCCCCGATCAGGGCCACGCCGATGCCGAGGCGCTGGCGCATGCCGTAGGAGTAGCCGCCGACGCGCTTGGCGCCGGCACCCTGCAGGCCCACGATCTCGAGCACCTCATCCGCCCGGGCGGGCGGCATGCCGACGGTTCGGGCGGTCAGGCGGAGGGTCTCCAGGCCGGTGCGCCCGTTGTGCAGGGCCCGGGCGTCGAGCATCACGCCGATCGTGCGCGCGGGGTGCTCGAGGCTGCGGAAGGTCTGCCCGCCCACGAGGGCCTCGCCCGCATCGGCCCGGGCGAGACCGGTGAGGATGCGCAGGGTGGTGGACTTGCCGGCGCCGTTGGGGCCGAGGAAGCCGGTGACGGTCCCGGGCATGGCGACGAAGCTGAGGTCATCGACGGCGGCCCGGGTGCCGTAGACCTTGCGGAGGGAGCGCACCTCGAGGCTGGCGCCGGGGGCTGCGGAAGCGGTGGTGGAAGTCATGGAAGAAGACTGCTGCGTCGGCCCGGGAGCGCACCAGAGACCGGGGGCGCACTGCCGGACGACGAAGGTCGCCCTGCGGTGGCGCCGCGCGAGGCGCACCCCCGACCTCCGTCGCTCCCGGACTCGACCTGGGGCGAGCACCGTGCCGCGGAGCGGCAGGACCCCTGGTGACGGAGGTGTTCGCGATTAGAGTGACGGAGTGGACGAATTCGGAGCGCCGAAGCGGCACCTCTGGCAGGAGGTGCTGCTGCTCGTGGCGATCACGGCAGAGGTGGTGCTCCAGGTGGTGCTCGCCGCCTCGACCATCGACCTGTGGCGGGCCGCTCCGATGGCGCTGCTCGGGGCGGCCCTGCTGCTGCGCCACCGGCACTGGCGATGGCTGCTCCCGGTGCTGCTGGCGGTCAATGCCCTGTCGATGTCCCTCACCGTGCTGATCATCGCCACCTACAGCTACGCCACGCGCAGCCATCATCGTCTGCTCACCCTGCTGGTCGGGCTGCTCGCGGTGGCCACCGGGGCGGTGCCGCCGCTGCTCTTCGTCGGGGCGGGGCCGTCCTTCGGGGTGATGGGGCTGGTGCTGGTGACCCTCGTCGTGGCCGCCTCGATCGCGACCGGCATGTACACCTCGGCCCGGCGGGCGCTGCTCGCACAGCTGCAGCAGCGCGCCGAGCAGGCGGAGTCCGGGCGGGCCGTCGCCGAGGAGCAGGCCCGACGCGCGGAGCGCACCCGCATCGCCCGCGAGATGCACGACATCGTCGCCCACAAGATCTCCCTGGTCGCCATGCACGCGGGCGCCCTCGAGGTGAACCCGAACCTCGACCGCGTACAGGTCCAGCAGTCCGCGGGCCTGATCCGGCAGACCGCCGCGACCGCGCTCTCCGAGCTCCGGGAGGTGCTGGGCGTGCTGCGCGGCGACGGCGAGGAGGCCCCGCTCGCGCCGCAGCCGACCTGGGAGGACGTGCGCCGACTGGTGGGCACCTCCCGCGATGCGGGCATCGCGGTGGACCTCTTCGACTTCATCGACGACGAGGTGCCGGATCAGCTCGCCCGGACCGCGTACCGCGTGGTGCAGGAGGGACTGACCAACATCCACAAGCACGCCCTGCACACCAAGGCGCGGGTGGCGCTGATCGGCGAGCCAGGGACGGAGCTCGTGATCGAGGTCAGTAATGTGCTCCCCAAGGGTTTCATGACCGATCTGCCCGGGGCCCGGATGGGGCTCTCGGGGATCGAGACGCGCGTGACGCATGCGGGCGGGACCATCACGTCGGGACCCACCGACGACGGACGATTCGAAGTGAGGGCGGTGATCCCGTGGCCGACGGCGACGTGACGCGCGTAGGACTGATCGACGACGACTCCCTGGTGCGTGCCGGGCTGGCGATGATCCTGGGTGCCGATCCCGGCATCGAGGTGGTCGCCCAGGGTGACGACGGCGCGGAGGCGGTGACGCTCGTGCAGAAGCACCGACCCGACGTGCTGCTGATGGACGTCCGGATGCCGAAGCTCGACGGCATCGCGGCGACCCGCGCGGTCAGTGCGCTGCCGAGCCCGCCCAAGATCATCATGCTCACCACCTTCGACATGGACGAGTACGTGTTCCAGGCTCTCGAGGCCGGGGCCGACGGCTTCCTGCTCAAGGACACCCCGCCCCAGGACCTGGCGCGCGCGGTCCATGTGGTCGCCGGCGGTGACGCGATGCTCTCCCCCACGATCACCCGACGGATGCTCTCGCACTTCTCGGAGGCGAATCCGGGCGCACGCCCGGAGCAGCATCCCGGGCTCGACCTGCTCACCGACCGGGAGACGGAAGTGCTCGGAGCCGTGGGCGCCGGGCTCTCCAACGCCCAGATCGGGATGCGGCTGTTCATGAGCGAGGCGACTGTGAAGGCGCACGTCTCGAAGATCTTCGTGAAGCTCGACGCCACCAACCGCGTGCAGATCGCGATCATCGCCCACGAGGCCGGGCTCACCGGTCTCGACTCCGACGCCGTCTGAGACGGAGCGGGGCGGCCCGCCGCTCGGAGCGGGTCGGCGCAGCCTGAAGCGGCTCGGCGGAGAGCGGCTCAGCCCCAGCCCAGCTCGTGGAGGCGGGCGTCGCTGATGCCGAAGAGATGGCCGAGCTCATGCAGCACGGTCACCGCGATCTCCCGCACCAGGTGCTCGCGGGAGGCGGCGTGGCGCTGCAGCGGGCCGCGGAAGATGAAGATCCGGTCCGGCTGGGCGTAGCCCTGGAAGATGCTGCGCTGGTCCAGCGGGATCCCCTCGTACAGGCCCAGCAGCTCACGACCCTCCGCCTGCTCGGGTGAGGGCTCCTCCTCGATGAGGATCGCGACGTTCGCCTCGGCGATGGTGCGGGCGACCTCCTCGGGCAGCGAGTCCAGGGCGTCGTCGACCGCCTCCTCGAACTCCTCGCGACTGATCCGGATCATGGAGACATCGAACCATGCGGGATCCGCTCGTGTCGGATAGGCCGCATCGAGGCGCAACCCGGAGGCGCTGATCCCGCGAGATGGGTATGCTCTTCGTCGGGCAGTTCTCTGCCCAGGGCCCCCATCGTCTAGAGGCCCAGGACACCGGCCTTTCACGCCGGCGACACGGGTTCGAATCCCGTTGGGGGTACTGTATCCGTGCTGGTCATAGCCACGGAACACCGAATGTCACACCTGCGGGCAACACTCTCGGCAACCGAGAGGACCCCATGGCATCCATCCAGCACCGCCAACGCGCCAACGGCACCGTCGCCCACCGCGTCATGTTCCGCGAGAACCCCGGAGGCACCGTCGTCTCCGAGACCTTCGACACCCCAGAGCAGGCCGACTACTTCAAGGCCCTCGTCGAACGGCTCGGCGGAGCAGCCGCCAGAGCGAAGCGCGGCCGCGCCGAAGCACGCGCCGTCCCCACCCTCGCGAAGGCGCTCGAGGACTACATCGCCCAGGCGCCCGACGTCACCCCCGGCACCGCCGCCGAGTACGAGAGAGTCCTTGCCCGCTCCGGGATCGACACGGGCCTGCCCGTGCATCTTCTGGACCGGGCCGACATCGAGTCGTGGGTCGCGACCCGCGCCCGCACCCCCTCGAAGAAGACGAAGCGCCCGCCGGCCCCGAAGACGATCCGGAACGAGCACGGCCTCATCTCCACGATCCTCACCCATGCCGAGGCCCGCGGATGGGTGCGCACTAACGTCGCGAAGGGCGTCCGGCTCCCGGCGAAGACCCACGCCGAGCTCGAGCTGCTCACCGATCAGGAGTTCCTCGCCCTGCACGCCGCGATCAGCGACCGCTACAAGGCACTGGTGTGGCTGCTGGGAGCGACAGGGCTCCGCTGGGGTGAGGCGACAGCACTCACGTGGCGGGACGTCGGGAAGGACTGGATCGCGGTGCGGCAGGCGTGGAAGCACGACGAGCGCCACGGGAGGATCCTCGGCGCACCGAAGACCCGCCGGGCGTCGCGCCGCATCGTCACGACCCCTGCCGTGATCGCGATGCTCGGGGACCGGTCCGGGGCGGACGAGTTCGTGTTCACGAACACGCGCGGCGACTCGGTGAAGCACTCCACGTTCTGGGAGTCGCACTGGAAGCCGGCGTGCGCCGCGGTCGGCTTGTCGCCGGTGCCGAAGATCCACTCGCTCCGGCACTGGGCCGCGTCCTACATGCTCGGCCAGGGAGCGGACCTGTTCGAGGTGTCGCGTGCCCTCGGCCATGCGGATATCTCCACGACGAGCAACGTGTACGGCCACCTTGTGCCGTCTCGGACCCGGCCGACGGAGACGCATGCGGCGAGGCTCGAGGAGCTGCAACGCACCCTGACGGCATGAACAACGCCCCCACCTTCGGGTGGGGGCGTTCTTGTCGTCTCAGACGCCGTGGCGTGCGAACGCTTCCCGGGCCGTGCGCAAGTTCGTCTGCTCCACCGCGTCACCGATCAGGAACCAATCGATCACCCACCACAACCCCGCGCCGCCGCAGGTGAACAGCTTCAGCAGACCGAGGATGGGCTGGCCCGCGTAGAACCGGTCCACGCCCAGATAGCCGATGAAGACTCCGAGGAGGATCGCGGTAGTGGACGACTTGCTGAGTGCCGAAGCCTCAGCCTGCGCGGCGGCGATCCGTGCAGCCTCGGACGGGTAGTTCATGGGGACTCCTGTAGGGCGTGGATGACGTCGAGGGTGACGCCGAGGTGTTGGGCGATCGCGCCCGGGGATGGGTCCATGATCTCAGCCTCCGCGTACTCGTGGGACTGGATCAGGAAGTGCGCCGCCCACCGCCATGCCCGACGATTCGCGGGCGGGGTGCAGTGGGGGTCGCCGTAGTAGTGGTGCCCGAGCTCGTGGGCGAGGGTGGAGAGGGTGCGTCGCTCGGACATGCCGTGCCGGATCAAGATGATGCCGTTCGGGTAGCAGCGTCCCCTCTCAGGGAGGTCACGTGCCCACACGATCCGGGCACCCATGTCCTCGGCGTGGAGGATCAGGTCAGTGGTCGTCCTCGCCGGGGTCGTCTCCGGGCTTCTCCTCATCGGCTGCAAAGGGCAGGCCCTCCAACTCCTCAGCGGGAACATCGTCTGAGAGGAGTGTCAGGGACGGGCCTGACGTTCGGGTTGTTGCGCCATCTGGCTGAGGCTGATCCGCCACTGCGTCGTTCGCCTCGATGAACAGGCGCACGGTCGTGCGGATCGCCTCGCGCTGCGGTCCGGTGAGTCGTGCCGCGTCAGCGCCGAGCTCGAACGGCTGGCCGAGCCCAGGTAGCCCCGCCGCTTGACGGACCCGCGCCGGCTGGACGTGGAAGACCGCTGCGAACGCCTCGATGACGTCCTGCCCGGGTGCTCCATGCTTCCCCGAGAGGTAGCGGCTGGCTGTTGCGTTCGAGAGCTTGTGTCCACGCTTCTCGGCCTCCTCGCTGATGCGGCGAGTCGACCAGCCATCTCGGTTCAGGCTGTTGAGGTAGTCGCTCAGTCCGCTCATGGGGAAACCTTCGAGGTCAGGGGCAGGTCGGGGCAAGTCTACGCATGCACCCGGCGTGCATGAATCTCACGCGTGTAATTCCTGGTCACGCAGGTCCGGGAAGAAAGTTCGCCCCATGACTTGCACTATCGGGTGCACGGGGTCTACTGTTACAGCATCACGTAACGCCGACACCAAGAAGGAGGTGCACATGAACTACAACGAGACCCGCCGGGTGCTCACCGCCCGCCCCAAGCCGGGCGCGATCGAGATGGCAATGCGGTTCAACCACATCGAGACGAAGGCACAGCTCGCCCGAGCCACCGGCGTTTCCAAGGGCACGATCGGGAACCTCCTCAACGGGACACGGGGAACGTTCAACCCCGAGACCGCCGCGGACATCGCGAAGGGCCTCCGGGTGCCTACGGACACTCTTTTCACGCTCGAACCGCTACATGTTCCAGTAGCGCGCACCGCCTGACCAGCAGTCCCCCGCAGCATCCCCCGTTCGTTGGTTCGCCGACGACGCAGACACCCCAAGGGAGAAGCATGTCCACCACCGGATTTGAGAAGCGCATCGCCTCCGAGGTCCCCGACCTGTCCCGCGGCCAGGTGAAGAAGCTCGCCGCCCGTCTCTCGAAGCGCGCCGCCGTGATGCAGGAGGAGTTCGACTTCTACGCCGCCCTCCGCGTGCTGGGCATCAGCACTGACCCCACCGCCGTCCAGGCGATCAAGAACATGGAGGCCCACGCATGACCGCCCTGACCCCGTTCCAGTACGGCGCCCACGAGGTGCGCACCCTCTCCGTCGACGATGAGCCGTGGTTCGTTCTCGCGGACCTCTGCCGGATCCTCGACATCTCGAACGCGCGCAACGTGGCCTCGCGCCTCGCGGACGACATGAAGGGTGTCCGTTCGGTGGACACCCCCGGCGGTGTGCAGCAGATGACAACCGTCTCCGAGGCCGGCATGTACTCGGTCGTGATGCGGTCCGACAAGCCGCAGTCGGAGCCGTTCCGGCGATGGGTCACTTCGGATGTGCTCCCCGCGATCCGGAAGCACGGCGGCTACCTCACCCCGGCCGCTGTCGAGGAGGCCCTCGCAGACCCGGACACGATCATCCGGCTCGCGACGTCCCTCAAGGAGGAGCGCGCCGCCCGCGCCGAGCTCGAGGCCCAGCGCACCGCCGACGCCCCCAAGGTCCTGTTCGCGGACGCGGTCTCCACCTCTCAGTCCACGATCCTCGTCGGCGACCTCGCGAAGATCCTCCGCGGCAACGGCGTCGACATCGGCGCGACCCGTCTGTTCGCGGTGCTCCGCGAGACCGGGTACCTGATCAACCGCAAGGGCACGGACTGGAACTCCCCCACGCAGAAGGCGATGGACCTCGGGCTGTTCCGGATCAAGGAGACCGCGGTGACGCACTCCGACGGTCACGTGACCGTGAACAAGACCCCGAAGGTGACCGGGAAGGGGCAGACCTACTTCGTGGAGCGGTTCTTGTCCGGTCGCATCCCTGCCGCTGCCTGACCCTCTCATCCCTCTGGCTCCGTCGTGATCGGCGGGGCCTTTCTCGTGCCCGAGGAGGCATCGATGACCACGTACCTGACCACTGCGGAGGTGGCGGAGCGGCTCAAGCTCAAGCCCGCCACGATCTCCGACTACTGCAAGCGGCGCGTGCTCCCGGGAGCTTTCCGGGCCCGGAAGGGCAGCCCGTGGCGGATCCCCGAGGATGCGCTCGATGCGCTCGCCCCGGACCCGGAGTTGCTGCTCCCGCCGAGGAACGCACGGTCCGCATCCCAGCAAGGCAGGAGGCGTGCCGCATGAACGCGAAGCCGACCCCAATCCATCCCCCCACCGGGCTCGCCCAGCACGAGGCGGAAGCCCGTCGCCGGATCGTCGAGACACTCCTCCCCCACTTCACGGAAGTTGACGAGCTGCTCGAGGTCGCGGAGTGGGTCTATCTCGGACCGGAGGACAAGGCATGAGCGTGCTCGTCGCGGTCCTGGATGCGGTGTCCGACGTGGTCGGTCTGGTCGTGGTGTTGGGCGCTGGGGCGGCGTGTGTGCTCCTGCTCCCGTCGGCGTGGGGGTGGAAGTGACTCGCACCCCTGACTCCAACAACCCGCTCGCCCCGGTCCTGCTCCGCCGTGAGCGGCGCACTGGCAGAACGTACGCGGATCCGACAGGCAGTGACGCGACTGGGGCCGTGAACAAGACCGACAAGGAAGGCGTGATCGCGAGAGCGCGCGCCGCACGAAGAGAAGCATTGGAGAGGAAGTCGTGAACTACACGAAGAAGACCGCCGCCGCTGAAGCATTCCTGACCGGGCGCGGCATCGCTGAGGAGGACGTGCTCGGTCTCGATGTCGCGAAGGACAGTGTCCGCCTCCACATCTACGGGGCCCCGCTGTCGGGCGTCACGTGGGAGACGAAGCGGGTGGGCGGGTCCGACCACCATCACGCCGACGTCGTCCAGGACGGTGTCGTGCTGCACCTCGTGACCGTGACCCTTGCGGCGGTGGCGGCGTGAGGACGGAGCAGCGGCAGGAGTTCCTGCGTGACGTCCAGGTGCGGGAGGAGGACGCGGCCGCGGTGCGGCGGCTCCTCACCCGGCACGGAGCCGAAGACCTCATGACCATGATCGGAGTTGAACCGTGAACCTCAAGACCCGTCAGCCCACGGGCAAGCCCCCGTGGCCGCACCTGCTCATCGCCGGAGCGTCGAAGGCAGGCAAGACGTACGCGTGCGCCGAGGCTTCCGCGTCCGAGCTCGTCGACCGCACCTACTGGCTCGGGATCGGTGAGCCCGACCCTGATATGTACGGCGCGATCCCCGGCGCATCATTCGAGATCGTCGAGCATGACGGCTCGTGGCGCGGCATCGGCCAGGCCCTCGCGGCGATCAACGCGCAGGGCCCGTCCCTGCTCGTCGTTGATTCGATGACCCGTCTCTGGGACCTGCTCAAGGACGAGGCGCAGGCGGAAGCGTCCGCTCGTGCGCGTCGGAAGAACAAGGGCAACCCGGACGAGGCCCGTATCGACATGGACCTGTGGAACAGGGCGAAGGAGCGTCACGCAGCTGTCGTCACCACGATCCAGCAGCACGACGGCCCGGTCCTGATGACGGCCCGACTCGACGTGGTCACGGCCATGGATGACCGGGGCCAGCCGACGAAGGAGAAGGACCTCAAGATCCAGACGGAGAAGAACCTGCCGTACGAGGTCGACGGGGTCGTGCTGATGCCGGAGCGGGGCCGGGCCCGGATCGATGGGCTCCGCTCGATGGTGTGGCAGATCAGCCAGCCGACCGACATGCCGGGCTTCACGGTCGATGGGCTGTGGAGGCGGCTGGGGCTCGGGGAGACCGAGACTGCGCCGGCGAAGCATCGGGAGGTGCGGGGGGCGGAGTCGACCACGGACCAGTCCCCCGCCGACCGGGCCCGGGATGACCTGCGGATCGCGCTGGGTGGCGACAACGCCCGGATGCTCGCCGCTGTGGAGCGGTTCTCTGCCATGACGGGCGGGGACCAGCTCAAGACCAGTACGGACGATCAGGCCATCCGGGACCTGATCGAAGCGATGAAGGAGGAGACCCATGCTGCTGCGTGACATCAACCTGCGGTACGCCGCGCTCAAGCTGATCGCGGACATCGTCGCCGACGCGATGAAGGCCGAGAAGGCGGAGCACCTCGAGGCGCTCGAAGCGTCGGCGGAAGACAGTGGCGCGAAGTCGTGGAACGTCACCTTCGACGGGGAGAAGGTCGCCGCGGTGACTCTCGCTCAGCGTGCGGGTGGTCCGAAGATCCTCGACGAGGACGCGGTCATCGGCACGATCGAGGACGCTCACCCGGACATGGTCGAGACCGTGACCCGGCTCAAGCCGTGGGCGGCGAAGGAGATCCTCGCGTCGATCGTGGACGTGACGGACGACGGTGGGATCACGCGGGACGGGGAGATCATTCCCGGCATCGTGGACGTGCCCGCCGGCGCTCCGTACCAGTCGCTCCGCTGGGATGCGAAGAACGATGGCAAGGACGTGGTCGCTGATGCGATCCGGTCGGGTGCGCTCCGTGAGCTTCTCGCGGACACGGGCCTGCCGATGCTCGACGCGCAGAGGGCCGACGCATGAGCGGCTTCCCGCAGTACGCCAGGTCCACCGACCCGGAGGTCATCGCCGCGATCGAGCGGAATGCCGAACACGAGGCCGAGTTCCGTAAGAAGGTCGCCGCCCTCTGCGAGAAGTGGACGGGGGACCCCGGCAACGGATGGATCAACCGTGGTAGCGGAGGGTCATCGTTCATCGGGCTCCGCATGACCCGGGAGCAGGTAGAGGCCGCGCCCGGCCAGTGGAAGAAGCCGGGACGGAGCGGCGAGCGTCGCCCGTACAAGTCCAACCCCATCGCCCCCGAGTTCTCGATCCGTGCGAAACACGAGACAGTGCCGGGCCGACCTGACCTGCTGTGGGGAGAGAACTGGATGGGCGCGGGTGCACTGTTCGTCCATGACGGTGCGGCATGGTCCGGTGTCGGGTTCGTGCCGAACAACCCCGCGGACGACCGGTGGGCCGAAGTCCTCGCCTCCGAGTTCCACGCCGCGAAGGAGGCCGTCAAGGCGGCGCAGGAGGCGCAACCGTGAGCACGACGGACATCGTCCTCGAGCTGTCGAGGATCGGCCGCGAGCTCGACGAGCTGTCCCGCAAGATCGAGCGTCTCGACCATGCCGCTGTCATCGCCTGGTCGGAGCACCGGAAGGCGTACGCGACCGCGTACGTGAACGGTGAGGGGTCGATCAAGGACCGGGAGCAGGCGGCGGTCCTCGCGGTCGAGTCGCTGAGGCTCGAGGCGGAGGTCGCCGACCAGCTCCATCGCGCCTCTCGTGAACGGATCCGCGTCCTGCGGGACCGCTTGGAGATCGGCAGGAGTCTGGGGGCCGCGATGCGTTCCCAGTTCGCGGCAGAAGCGACGGGCCAGACGACGTGACCCGCCGCAAGACCGGCCCGGACCGGGCGACTGTCGACCTGGTCCGGGCCCGCGACGGCGACCAGTGCCGCCGCTGCCGCCGGGAGTATCAGCAGATCCACCACCGCAAGCCTCGCGGCATGGGCGGGACACGGGATCCGCTGATTAACTCCCCCGCCAACCTCGTGTGCGTCTGTCAGGACTGCCACCACTGGATCGAGACACACCGGACCGTTGCGCTCCGCGACGGCTGGCTCGTCTCGAAGTGGACCGACCATCCCGAGTCGGTCCCGATCATCATCAACCACCTGCCCGTCTGGCTCTCGCCGGACGGGCTCGCTCATCCCCAGAAGGAGAACACGCATGCCTGATGCAGTCGTCACGATCGAGGGCGGGGTCCCGTGGGATCCCCGCTACTCCGCCACCCAGAACGGCACCAGCGTGGGGAACCTGGCGGTCCTCGCCGGACGCTCCCGCCCACTCGACGGCGGTGGATGGGAGGAGATCACGAAGACGCAGTACGAGTGCACGTTCTGGCGCGAGCACCACGACCTCCTTGCCGCCCTGCACCCGGAGAAGGGGTCGCAGGTGATCGTGACGGGCACGGTCGAGGGCGTCGACAAGTTCACGACCCGTGATGGGAACGAGTTCCTGTCGGTGAAGGTGAACGCGACGGGGCTGAAGGTGAAGCCGCCGAAGGAGCAGCGTCGCCAGGGCGGTGGTGCCCCGCAGGGTGGTGGCTACGGCCAGGCCCAGGGCGCACCGCAGGGCGGGTACGGCAACGCTCCGCAGGGTGGTGCACCGCAGGGTGGCGGGTACGACGACCCGCCCTTCTGATGATCTGACAAGAAGTAACGCATGACCGAGGCCTCGCCACATGGCGGGGCCTTTCTCATGCCGCCCGGCACTGGCAACGCGACGTTCGAGACGTCAGCCGCGGCGCTCCCCCACCGAAAGGAACCCCCATGTCATTCACCCCACTGTCCAAGCCGTCCCGCCGCGCAGGCTCAACCCTCCCGATGATCACCATCGGCCACGCCCAACAGAACCGGCAGACATACCTCGCGCTCAACACCACGGCGCGCCGCACCCTCGGCGACCCGAAAGCCGTGACCCTCGCCTGGGATCCAGAGAACCTGCTCCTCCTCGTCTCTGCCGCGTCACCGAACGATCCCGACAGTTACGGCATCACGGAGTCGTCGGGCCGCTGCTCGGTCACCGCGATCATGCGGGACCTCGGCCTGACCCCGGCGGAGGCGCACGCGATGCCGGCCAGGAAGCACGGTCCGACGGGGCTGGTCGTGGATGTGTCGGGGATCCGTACCCGCTCCATCAGGAGGGCGGCATGAGCTGCTCCCACTACGCCTGCACCCGGGCCGTGTACCTGCATGGCGTGTGTATGGATCACGTGATCTCGACGCTCGAGGCGGGGCGTCGCGCTTCGCAGCATGCGCCGCATGAGCGTCTCGCCCGTCTCGTCTCAGAGATGAGGTCGGCGTGATGTGCACCGATCAATCCAAGACATTCGCCGCGATCTGCGGACTCACCTTCGCGTGCAACCGGCACGCACTCGATTACCTGCTCCGGAAGGCTGACCGATGAGCATCTACTACCAGGACGAGAACGTCCTCCTCCTGCACGGTGACGGGATCAGGGACGAGCCCGGTGGCGGGGCCGACGCGCACCGCGAATGGCTCAACGCTGACGTGCTCGTGACGGACCCTCCCTACGGGATCAGCTACAACTCGGGCTCACGCCGAGAGAACCTAGCGGCGTCGATCCTCGGCGACGAGACCACGGAAATGCGCGAGCTCGCACTCAACCTTTGGGACGAGCGGCCCGCCCTCGTGTTCGGAACCTGGCGGATCCCCCGCCCGTTCGACACTCGCGCTCTGCTCGTGTGGGACACAAAGGGGGCGCTCGGGATGGGTGACCTGTCAATCCCGTGGAAGCCCTCACACCAGGAGGTCTACGTGCTCGGGCAGGGGTTCGCCGGAAAGCGGACCACGGACGTGCTCACGTACGCCCCAGTGCAGTCCATGTCCCGAGGTGGCCGTGTCCATCCGCACCAGAAACCGATCCCGCTCATGCGGGACCTGATCGCGAAGTGCCCACCCGGGGTGATCGCGGATCCGTTCGCCGGTTCCGGATCCACTCTCGTCGCGGCGAAGCTTCTCGGCCGAAAGGCGGTCGGAGTGGAGCTCGACGAGGCGTACTGCGAGCTCATCGCAAAGCGTCTCGATCAGGGCGTGCTGGACCTCGGAGGTATCGCGTGATGTGTCCGCACCTCGTGTTCGGGCTGTACCCCTGCACTCGTCCGGTCGGGCATTTCCCGCGCCTCCCGCACCTCGCGGGATTCACCGACAGGAGAACGACATGAACAGGAGCGCCGCGCAGCAGGCCGCAACCCGGGCCGCGCAGGCCAGCAACCGAGCACGCACCGACGCCAGGATCGACGAGCTGGAGTTCCTCGTCGAGGGAGGCGAAGCCCTGGAGTCTGCGATCGCCCGTCTCGGGTGGACTGCGAGCGCCGCGGCACGCGCCCTGTTCCGGCGTCAGCACCGGTACGCCCGTGAGGCGGAACGGATCGCCTGGGCGCGGAGGGCCGAGTGATGGACGGACAGGTGACGATCTTCGACGAGCTGGCACGGCAGGACCGTGAAGCAGCCGTCGCCACTGCCGAGGCTGGGGGCCCGCTGGTCGCGTACCGGTACCGCTACCGGCATGGGCAGTTGATCCCTGGCGAGTCCTGCCCCGCTTGCGGGCACGTCTTCCCTGGCCGGTACGACGGCTCTCAGAACCACCACCTCATGACCGACGCGATCTGCATCGGCATGGACCTGACCCGCAATCACCTGTCGCATGCGCTCCGTGATGGGGCCGATCTCGACCAGTGCCGGGAGCGTGCGCTCCGTGCTGGCTGGTCCGTGGCACAGGTCGATGCGTGGATCGCGGACCCGACAACCATCTTCGACGCCTTGGAGGCGATGTCATGACCCCTCTGCCCGATCTCGCGACCTATCAGGATCCGGAGGTTCTGACGCCGCCGGATGAGCCGGACGACTGCCCGGACTGTGGCCGGCGCTTCTGCCCGTCCTGGTGCCGTCCCTCGTTCGTGTCGCCGTATCTGGCGGCGCGGTCCCGTGCCCGTGTCGAGAACGGAGACCCCGAATCATGAGCGACCACACCATCGTCTACGACCTGCAGTACCCCGGGAACGGGGAGCTCGAGTGCCACGCCGCCCCGGACTCGATCTGTCACGCCGTCTTCGACTGCGACTGCGGGGCCTACTACGGCTTCCACGTCATCGACGGGGTGCCGCACCACTACGACACCTACGAGGACGGCTTCACGGTCCGCGCGCACCACGTCGGACGGTTCGACCCCGACGAGTGTGCGCTCATCCCCTGGCACGAGAACAGCGAGGAAGACGTGTCCGGGACCGTGCGCGTCACGGTCGAGCCGGACTGGCACGAGGACTACGTCGAGCTCAAGGCCGTCTCCGCCGAGCTCGCCAACCCCACCACCCGATCCCCCGAAGGAGCAACATCATGACCCGCCAACTCTCCGAGCAGATGAGTGCCGTTGCGCGCCGCGTCTCTGGCCCGCCCGAATGGATCGACGCCCCCGCCGTTCAGGCATGGCACCGGAGCGACGGTCGAACCGAGCACGACGGCACGCCGGGGAAGCCGCGCATCTGGTCCCCCGACTACGGGACGACCGAGCGCTGGTCCACCCCGTCCCTGCGGAACGTGCACTGGTCGGATCTGGTGGACGTGGTCCCGCTGACCGCTCCTGCCGGGTCCTACACCCGCACCGCCGAGGACTGGAAGGCCCGCGCCATCGACGCCGAGAAGGAGCGGGACCGTCTCGCCACTGTCCTGGCGACGACGGCACGGCAGCGGGACGAGGCCGACAAGCGCAACGCCCGCCCTCTCACCGTGACCGACGAGATGGTCGAGCGGGCGCTCGACGTGGCAGACCGCTATGACGGCGTGGCCATCAACTCGCGCATCATGCGCGTGGCCCTCACCGCCGCGCTCACCGAGCCCACCGAGGACCCGGAGGTCGTCGCGCTGGCGGACGTGCTGGGCGACTTCGCTGTGGCCGACGAGCACAACGGCACCCGGGACGACATGCAGCTCGCACGTCTACTCCACAGGCGCGGCGTCCGTGCCGTCACCGAGGAGCAGCCGTGAAGCGGTCCCCGTTCAAGGCGTACGTGCGCAAGGGCGATCACGGCCTCTGGTACTGCCTCGCCCTCACGCACTACGGGACCGAGGTCCGGCAGGTCTCGGCCCCCCGCCCCACCTACGCCGAGGCTCTCGCGCACGCCCTGCACGAAGTCGGCCTCACCCCCACCAACCCCGAGGAGCAGTCATGAACGACGAGACCGAGTCCCTGGCCGAAGACATCAGCAGATGGGACGACACCATCGCCACAGACGGCCCGTGCGACGCCACCTGGGACTCTCTGGCCGAGTTCCTGACCGGGCGTGGCTGGACGCGTCATCCGTCCGCCCGGGCCGTGGGGAGGGACGCACGATGAACGACGACGGCAAGCCCTACTGCCGCCCGACGAGACGAGGAGAAGCGATGAGCAGCCGCCCGAAGTGCCCGACGGACTGTGGGTGCATCTGCCACGACTGGCCGGGCCATCCCGCCATGCACCTCCCCGGCATGAAGGGCTGCCCCGGGAAGCACGGCTACGTCATGAACGACCGAGACGAGTGGATCAAGGAGAAGCGATGACCGACACCGACGCGCTGACCGAGCGCATCGCACGAACCGCGCATCATCACGACGAGGTCGAGACCCACGCCAGGCCGCGAGCATGGGAGGACGAGCACCCGGAGCGACGAGGCGAGTATCTGGCCCTCGCAGACGCCCTCCTCACCATCGTGGCCGAAGAGGTGCGCAAGGCACAGGCAGACGCATGGGACGAGGGGTACGGGGACTGTTGGACCTACCACCAGTCAGAGGGCATGAAGGGCACCGAGCGCAACCCCTACCGCGCCACCGACATCGAGACGGAGGACTGACCATGGCCGAACGCGGCTTCAAGTACGACGAGCTGGCCGAGGCCGACGACGCGACTGTAGAGCGGTCCCGTCCCAACCTGCACGCGGCCCCGTGCGGACATGGCGTCTGGGTGTCCGCCCTGGATGGCGCGGTCTACGAGGGCCACGGCGGGAACGAGCGAGAGCAGTGGTCCCTGCACCAGCGCGGTCCCTGGGTCCGGCTCACCGACGAGGACTTCCTGTCCAGCACCCACCGTGAGGTACTCGCCCGGGCGGAGCATCGCGCTGCCCGTGCCGAGGCTCAGTCCGCGATCCGGGGCCGTGCTGTTGCGATCCACCGGAAGCGCACGCAGGAGGCGGAGGCCGACGGCGAGAAGCGCGGCGATCTGATCCTCCGCGCCCTCGCCACGTCGGACACCTGGCAGAAGCGCGCCAAGTCTGCCGAAGCGCGGATCAAGGCCGTGCGAGACATGCTCGACCGGCCCGCCGATGACACCGAGGGCATGGACTCAATCAGTGCCCACTACGCGAACGGCTACGAGATCGCCCTACAGGACATCCGCCGCGCCCTGGACGGTGACGCGTGACCGGGTGCGCCGAGTGCGACGACCAGAACGTCATGGACCCGCGCACGCTCCACCACGCGGCACGGGACCTACACCGGGCATGGCACGAACTAGTGCGCCCGGTCGAACAGGCCCTAACCGCGCGGCTGATCGAACCACTCACCCGCGCACTGGAAGGATGAGGACATGAGACTCGAGCAGCTAGGCACCGAACACGTCGGTCACCGAATCAGGATCCGCACAGCCGGAGGAACCGCAACCGGTGTCCTGACGGACATCCGCAGAGCCGTCAACCTTCACGAACAGCAGGGACATGGTGGCGACGCGGCGTTCACGGAAAGAACTTGGGTGACGCTCTGGATCGACGACACCCGCTTGGAACCGCTCGAAGGCTGGTCGGTCGACGTCGACATCCTGGACTAGACCAGCACCTCACCCATTCCGCAGCCCCGTCACCGTCCTGGTGGCGGGGCTTTCTCATGCCCAGGAAGGACACCACCGTGACCGAGGACCGCCTCGCCCTCCGACTCAAGAACATCCGCGACCAAGCCGACCGCGCGATCCGCGACGGCCAGCAACTCGACCCCCGACAGATCCGCTCCATGACCCTCGGAGAGCGCGCATGAGCCGCACCCGCGCCTCCGCCCGCGCAGCCGGCGCCCGCTTCGAACGCCAGATCGCTGACTGGCTCGCCGAGCACCTCGACGACCGGATCGACCGCCGCGTGAAGACCGGTGCGAAGGACCGCGGCGACATCGGCGGGATCCGCCACCGAGGCGAGCGTGTCGTCCTCGAGCTCAAGGACACCGCCCGCCTCGACCTCCCCGGCTGGATCCGTGAGGCCCACCTCGAGGCAGGGAACGACGACGCCGCGATCGGGGTCGTGGTCCACAAGCGCCGCGGCACCGCGGACCCGGCCCAGCAGTGGGTCGCGATGACCGTCGCCGATCTCGCATGGCTCCTCGGAGCCGACCACCCCACCTACGACGAATGAACAGGAGGCACCCATGTGGGTGAAAGTCGACGACCGACTCCCCTCGTCCCGGAAGGTGCTGCGCATCCCCCGCACGGCACGCCCGGCGGCGATGGGCCTGTGGGTCATGACGGCCGCCTGGTCCAGCCGCGACGGCACCGACGGGTGGATCCCCGCCTACGTGATCGAGGAGCACGGCGGCGAGATCGAGCACGCCGAGGCGCTCGTCGCCGCCGGTCTGTGGGACCACGATGACCGCGACGGGGAGGACGGCTACCAGTTCGTGAAGTGGGCCGAGTATCAGCCGACGCAGTCCGAGATCGACGAGCGACGCCGCATCGAACGGGAGCGTAAGGCCGAGCAGCGCCGCAACAAGGGCGGCAAGTTCGCTGGTCAGGACGAGTCCCACGAGAGTCCCACGGATGTCCCACGAGAAAACCGTGGGACACCACGGAAGTCCCACGGAAGTCCCACGGTCCCCGTCCCGTCCCGTCCCGACCCGTCCCCCTCTCCTACGGAGAGAGAGGCGCCCAAGCGCGCCCGCGCACTCCCCGACGACTGGACCCCGACCGAGGAGCACCGGGCCCTCGCTGCCCAGCGTGGCGTCGACTGCGACGCCGAAGCCGGGGCGATGCGGGACTGGGCCACCGACAAGGGCGCGACGGGCAAGGACTGGGACGCCCGGTTCCGGAACTGGCTCCGCCGCGCCGAACCGCCCCGAGGCAGTCAACAACGACCGAACCGCGAGGTCGCTTCCCGCGACTCGCTCGTGCAAGCGCACTTCGACATGCAACAGATGGGAGCACCCTGATGAACGACCCCACCCCGATCGGATCCGCCCTCGACACCATCGCCCAGCCCGCCACCGAGATCGTCACCGCCCCTGACGGAACCCGCGCCGCGATCCAGTGGCAGGGCACCGCCGTCACCGGCGAGTGGATCACCGCCTACGTCGAGTCGCTGATCCTCGCCCGCCTCGTGGAGCAGTGGCAGCCCCGCACCGGCACTACCGAGCAGCAGGACAAGGTCCGCCACGCGAACCGTGACCGGCTGATGCTTTGGCACCAGGCTCTCGCCGGCCTCCCCCGTGAGGGGCTCGAGGCTGCACGGGAGTACTTCGTCCGCCAGGGACCGCGGACGGAGCGTTGGTTCCTCCGCCCGTCGGACGTGTCGTCGTGGGTCCGTGCGCGTGCGGCCCGGAAGATCCCCGTCGGGAAGGAGTGCGGGTCGCATCCGGATCAGTGGGCGCATGACTGCCGGAAGTGCTCGACGCCCCTCTCCCCGGGTGAGGCGAAGGCCCGCATCGCGCAGATCCGGGCAGAGCTCGCACGACGGAAGGAGACCCCGTGAGCAATTGGCGAGACCTCATGACGCCGGAGGCCAAGTCGCGCGCGCAGGCCGTGCTCGACGACTGGCGCGAGAACCCCGTCCAGGGATCGGAGCCGGAGCCTGTGCCACCGGACGAGTGCACCAGCCCGGCGCACAGCCGAGAGTTCGGTCCATGCACGGACGTCGGGCAGTGCCGATGCGGGATGCCCGTCGCAGCCCTCCGCCCCCGCGGCGAGACGTACGGCTTCCACGCCGACGACTGCGCCTCCGAGGAGCGGCACTACGGCGCGTGCGACCCCGGCGGCACCGGCCACCCCGTCGGCCTGGTCCGTGGGTACTGGCGAGGTATGGAAGACGACATCGCCGCCGCCCGAGCACGGCACGGCACCTACACGAGCAAGGAAGAGGACTGGGACCTATGAGCACCCGAACCGTCTACGTTCCCCGCCTGATCGAGTCCGCCGAGCAGGCCGAAGCACTGCCAGAGGGGACCGTACTCATCCGCGAGGAGCACTTCGCATTCCAGAAGCACGCGGGCCAATTCGTGAGCGCCGACCCTCACGACCTTCCCACCGGAGCCGCATGGGAAGTCGTGGGCTGGACGGCTCTCGTGCCCGTCGAAGCCGAGGAGGAGTTCAGCGACAAGGTGGTCTCCGCTGTCGCCAACGAACTGCGGCACAGGATCCTCCCCGACAGCCTCGAAGGCGTCGTTCGCGAGGTCCTTTCCGCTCGCCACCTCGTCACCCCCTGGGAGGAAGCATGACCTCGTTCGAACTCATCGGCACCATGCGAGACCGCCTCGAGAACATCCGCCAGTGGCGCGGGCAGCTGACCGACGTCATGCTCACCATCACCAGCCACGGCCCGGACCTCACCGGCATCCGCGGCACCACCGACCGGATCCCCGGCGGCGACGCCCTCGCCATGCTCGGACCCTGGGCGCCGGACGCCGACCACGGTGACGACCTCCCCCACCCCGACCAGGTCCTCCGGGAGTGGCGGGAGACCATTACCGAGGACACCCATCGCGGGTCGTGGGAGGAGTGCTGGCGCTGGCACTGGGACCAGACTCAGCGGATCCTCGAGTCGCCCTGGGCCGAGGAGTGGCAACAAGACCTCACCGCCCTGTGGTGGCGTCTCGCCCGCCTCACCGGCAACGCCCCAAAGGACGACGTACCGACGATGGCGGACGCGGAGGAGATCCAACGCCACGCCGCAGCCGTCCCCGACCACACGATGCTCACCCTCCGCGAAGCGGACCGGTTCGCTCCCGGCATCGAGAACCGCGTCAAGCGGGACCGCAACGCCGAACGGGACCGTGCCCGCCGGCAGCATCGCGACCCCGACTACCGGTGCGACCCCGAGGGCAAGTACTGGTGCGTCCAGGACCTCCGCGCACACTACGGCTTCCCGGTACTCGCATCCGTCCCCGTCATCGTGTAACCTTCCGACTGAGGCACCAGTGTCTCTACAGCCAGGCCGCTACCCATCACCGGGTGAGCGGCCTTTCTCATGTCCAAGACCGGGCACCGACGACGCTTCCCGAGAGCGTGTCCCCCGGCACCCCGATCGGCGGTCGAGGCACACGGCGCACACGACAGCCTCCCGACCCGCGCACCGGAAGAGCACCCGAGAGGGCGAACCGGCCGCGCACGCCCGGCAGGGACCACCGGAGAGAAACCCGACCCCCTGCCGGGCCACACACCACGGGCACAGCCCACCCACCCCGCCCCCGTACCGACGCGACCGGCACGGGCAGGCGGGGACCAATACCCCATGGAAGGCACCCCGTCGTGCCGACCTCATGGAAGACCGAACGAAAACGCCCCCGGGCGGTGCTACCAACACCGACTCCGAGGGCTCACCCACCAACTCGATGAAAGCGAGAGGTGCGCTGCGATGCAGACTACCGCCCTGAACCCGAAGCGGGGAATTGCCCCCGCTCTCGATGCGCCCAGTGAAGTCACCGACGCTCTGCTGGATGTCTACGCATCGTGGCCGGAGAGGTTCCGCTCGAAGGTCCATATGGATGCCGGATGCTGGGAATGGCTTCGGAGCCGCCAGCGGAACGGCTACGGCCGGTACGGGCTCGGGCCGCGCGGCGCGGGATGGGCGGTTGCTCATCGCGTCGCGTACGAGCTGACGTACGGCGAGATCCCCGAGGGCCTGGTCCTCGATCACCTGTGCGGGAACGCCGGGTGCGTCCGCCCCGACCACCTTGAGGCTGTCGCCCAGGTCGAGAACGTCAACCGCGGCGCGGCTTCCAACGCCTCAGGCGTGTGCCGAGCTGGGAAGCACCAGTGGGTCCCCCAGAACATCATCGTCGAGACGAGCGGCGCGCGTCGGTGTAGGCCATGCAGAGACGACCGTGAGCGCGAGTACAGGCCGCACTACAAGGCAGGGAAGGGAGCACGTCATGGCACAGCGATGCTCCGCAACGGCTAAGTCGACCGGCAAGCCCTGCGGGCGCTGGGCGATCGATGGCGGGTCGACCTGCCCGATGCACGGCTCGTCGGCCCCGCAAGTGAAGGCGAAGGCCGCGCAGCGCGTCGCGGAGGAGAAGGCGGCAGCGAAGATGCGCCTGTTCGCCGCCCCTGTCGACATTGACCCCGCGAACGCGCTCCTCGAGCTGGTGCAGTGGACTGCGGGTGAGGTCCGGTACTGGCGTGCCGAGGTCGCTCGCATCGCCGAGGCTGAGGCCGAGAAACTGACGTGGTCCCAGACCTCCCACGAGGAGGGGACCACGCCCGGCGCGGAAGGTGGCTACTTCGACAAGGACGTCACCGAGGCTGTCCCCCACGTCGCGTACCGGATGCTGACCGATGCGCAGGACCGTCTCGCGAAGTACGCCGCCGCCGCGCTCCGTGCCGGCGTCGAAGAGCGTCGCGTCCGTCTCGCCGAAGACCAGGGTGCCGCCGTCGCTGGGGTCATCCGGAAGATCCTCGAACGTCTCGACCTCCTCGAGTGGCAGGCCGAGATGGTGTCGACCATCGTCCCCGAGGAGTTGCGGGCACTGACTGCGGGGGTGTGACGTGACGGTCCTGGATTGGGCCGAAGCTGCCGCGAAGCTGTTCGAGCCGTCCCCGTCGGCGAAGTACCTCCGCGACCCGGCGATGTGGGCGACGGACAAGCTCGGCGTTCATCTCTGGTCCAAGCAGCGGGCGATCTTCGAGTCCGTCACCCAGAACCGCCGCACCGCGGTGAAGTCCTGCCACGGTGCCGGCAAGTCGTTCTCCGCTGGCGCTCTCGCGGCATGGTGGATCGACACCCACCCACCGGGTGAAGCGATCGTCGTCAGTACGGCACCGACCTACAAGCAGGTCCACGCCGTGCTGTGGGAGGAGATCCGGAAGCAGCACCGCAAGGGCGGTCTCGACGGTACCGTCACCCTCGACGACGAGTGGAAGATCGGCGACATCCTCGTCGGCATGGGCCGCAAGCCCGCCGACCACGACGCGCACGGCTTCCAGGGCATCCACCGACGGTATGTTCTCGTCCTCCTCGACGAAGCGTGCGGCATTCCCGCCCCGCTGTGGGACGCGGTCGAGGCGATCACCACGAACGATGATGCGCGGATCCTCGCGATCGGGAACCCGGACGACCCGAACACCCAGTTCGGGGCAGTGTGCGGGCCGGGCTCCGGCTGGGAAGTGCTGCAGATCAGCTCGTTCGACACCCCGAACCTCAGCGGTGAATGGGTGCCGGACTATATGCGGCCCCTCCTCCCCTCTACCGAGTGGGTCGAGGACGCACGCAAGCGCTGGGGTGAGGACTCCCCCGTCTACAAGGCGAAGGTGCTCGGCGAGTTCCCTGACGCGTCGGAGAACACGCTGATCCGGCCGGAGTGGATCCTCGCCGCCCAGCAGCGCACGCTGCCGATGGTCGGTGAGCGGACCCTCGGCGTGGACGTCGCCCGGTACGGCACAGACCAGACCGTCATCATCGCCCGCGCCGGCGACCACGCCCGCGTGCACGACACCTGGCAGGGCCAGGCCACCACAGCGACCACCGGGCAGGTGATCCACGCGCAGGCAGCGCACATCGCCGACGCGATCAACGTCGACGGTGTCGGCGTCGGTGGCGGTGTCGTCGACCAACTGCAGGAGCAGGGGTATCCGGTGCAGGACATGCAGGCCGGGTCCGGCGCCCGCGACACGGGGAAGTTCGCCAACGCCCGCGCTGAATGGTTCTGGGGTTTGCGTGAACGGTTCGAGCAGGGCGACATCGACATCGACCCGAACGATGACGAGCTCGCGACCCAGCTCGGCCAGATCCGGTTCGAGTACACCTCCCGCGGGCAGATCAAGATCGAATCGAAGGACGACATGCTCCAGCGTGGCGTCGACTCCCCTGACCGTGCCGACGCGCTCGCCCTCGCGTACGCGATCCCGAAGAACTACCGGGCCCCGTCCCGTATCCACTGAGAGGAGCCGCAATGCCCGTTGCTGACGTCCTCGAGGCAGTGCAGGACCACATCGACCGTGCAGGCGACTACGACCTGTACCGGGACTATGAGGAAGGCCGGCACAAGTACCCGTACGCGTCGACCGCGTTCGTGAACTCGTTCGCGTGGATCCTCAAGGCCGCGCGCGCGAACGCCTGCTACACCGTCCGCTCGAACTTCACGGACCTGGTGCAGATCGAGGCATGGTCCGGTGCCGGCGCGAAGCAGGCACAGACCCTCGCGGACACCACCGATCTCGACATGGTAATCGACCTGGCCGTGTCGGAGTCGTGGCGGTGCGGTGACGCGTACATCCTCGCCTGGCCCGGGAAGGACGGCACTCGCCGCCCCTGGTACCACCGCGCCGATCAGGCAGGGTTCCGTGTCGACCCCGAGGACCCGTCGACCATCGAGGTCGCCTGGAAGATCTGGGTCGATGCGGGCGGGCGCGGGCGCGTGAACCTCTACTACGCGGACCGTCTGGAACGCTGGGCGACGCTCGGCGTGATCCGGGTGGGCAAGGACCAGCCCATCACGTGGGATGGTGCGAAGCAGGAGAACGCGTGGGGCCCGTACGACGACGACGGCGAGCCCGAGATCCAGCCTCACGACTTCGGGCGCGTCCCGTGGATCCACGTCCCGTTCGACCCGCAGACGCAGGGCGGTCGGGGCCGGTCGATCCTCCGTGATGTGGTCCCGCTGCAGGACGGCCTGAACCATGCCGTGCATGCGGTCGTCGTGAACACGGAGCAGTACGCTGCGCCTCTGCGTGCCCTCCTCGGGTATGTCGCCGCGAAGGAGCTCGACCCGACCACGGGCCGGCAGAAGCAGGTCGAGTTCAAGATGGACCCGACCCGGAAGAGCATCTATGCGTTCGAGGGCGAGAGCAACCAGCTGGTGCAGCTCGACCCGCCCGCATCGGAGAACATCCTCTCGGTGAAGCGCGACTGGCACTCCGACATCGCGAACACCGTCGGTGTGCCGGTCTCCGACGTCGTCCCGGATCTGGGGAACATCCCCTCGGGTGCCGCGCTTCGTGTCCTCGCCGCTCGTCGTACCGCGACCGTCCGGTCGTACACGCGCGCGATCCGTGGCCGCATCGGGGATCTGATGGGGATGCTCGGCGTTCCCGATGCTCTCCCGGAGTTCATCGACCCCGCCCCGACGGACGACACCGAGCAGTGGGCGCTCGCGGAGATCCGCGACCGTCTCGGGTTCCCCCTCGGGGAGAACCTCCGCGCCATGGGTTGGGATCAGGAGGACATCGACCTGGTCCTCGGTGCGGTGTCTAGTGAGGAGGTGGCTGTCGGGCGTGCTGCACGCGTCGCTTACGAGCAGGGCCAGTCGACAACCGCCCTCTCGGATGCGTCGGACGTGAAGTCCCGCGCTGACGCGATGGGCGTGCTGATCCGTGCCGGCGTCGACCCGGAGGACGCGGCCGAGAAGGCTGGTCTCGATGTCGACTTCACCGGCGCGGTCCCGACGTCGCTCCGCCTCCCTGAGGCTGAGGCTGGGAGGCTCGAGGCGACGTGACGATCAACCGGGACGTCCTCGCGATCGATGAGGAGCTGGATCGTCTCCTCGCGTCCGGCCTCGACGAGCACGAGGCGGTCCTCGTCGCCGCATTCGCTGATGTCCTCCGCGTGACCCGCGGGGAGGCTGAGGCGATCGCGGCGGCGATGGTGCAGGCCGCTGAGGAGGGCCGCTCGGTCGCGGGCCTCGCGGTCCGGAACGAAAGGGTCGCCCGCGCGCTCTCAGCGATCCAGGAAGCGATCCAGCAGGCACTCGCTGGCAGTCTCGCCCGCGTCCCGATGACCATCGCCCAGGACGTGCAGGCAGCTTCCGTGGGGGCGCGGGACATGATCGGCGCGCAGCTGACCGGGGTCGCCCGTGCTGAGCTCCGAGCGAGCGTGGTCGCCGCGTCCCCGGACCAGATTGCCGCGATCGTTGAGCGTTCCACGCAACGGATCGTCTCCCAGTCGATGCCGCTCGCCGCCGACGTGGAACGCGTGATGCGGCAGGAGCTGCGTCGCGGGGTCGCGGTCGGCGAGAACCCCCGCCAGGTCGCGCGCCGCATGGTGCGCGCCCTCGAGGATGCGTCGGACCTGTCCCTGTCCCGGGCGATGACCATCGCGAGGACGGAGCAGATCGACGCGCACCGTGCCGCCGGCAAGGCGACCGAGGACGGGAACACGGACGTCCTCGAGGGGTGGGAGTGGATCTGCCACGCCGACGAGCGGCTCTGCCCCGCGTGCCTGTCGATGCACGGGGAACGGTTCCCCACCGATCAGCCGGGCCCGGAAGGGCACCCGAACTGCCGGTGCGGCCGGGTCCCGGTCACGAAGTCGTGGGCCGAGCTCGGGTTCTCCGGGATGCGGGAGCGGAAGCCTGCCGGCGAGTCCCGGGAGGACATTCTCGCGGACATGTCCGAGGAGGATCTGCGCCGCATGCTCGGACCCCGCGGATACACCGCATGGAAGGCCGGGGACTACCCGGTATCGAAGTGGGCGGTGAAGCGGGACAACGCCGACTGGCGCCCGTCCTACCAGGTGCGCAGGCCTCCGTCTGGCTCTTCCTGATCTGGGGTTGCTGTGAGCAGCCCTCTGCAGTGGCGGCACCGGTAGTCCCGCCACAGTCCCCACGCGTCCAGATGGGCGCTGATCATCGCCCAATCGTGGCCCGGGCATTCGCCGGGGCCGTCGTTGGCGTCATCAAGTCCACCCATTGCGGGCCTTCCTCGCACATGGGTTCCACCATACGGCTCGCGCGATGCGGGCCACTACCCCGAGGAGGAAGCCGAGATGGCCGACACCACCACGCAGGATGCACAGCAGGCCCAGGAGCAGGCGACCGAGGCCGAGGTGGAGCAGACCTCCACCGAAGCCACGGAGAACACGCAGGAAGCCGCCCAGGACGACCAGGGCAAGGGCTCCAAGTCCGCGGTCCTCGCCGACCTCGCGACCGAGCGCGACAAGCGTCAAGCCGCCGAGACCCTCGCCCAGGAGAACGACGCGAAGCTGACCGCCGTCCTGACCGCTCTCGGCCTCAAGACCGACAGCACCGACGAGGTCGACCCCGCACAGCTCGCGACCGACCTCAAGGCCAAGGATGCCGAGCTCGCCGTCCTCCGCGCCGGCAACGGCATCGCCGACGTCGACGCCCTCCTCGACTCCCGAGCGTTCACCAACACGCTCGGCACCATCGACCCCTCGGACCGTGACGCCGTGAAGGCCCACATCGCCGAGTACGTGACCGCGAACCCCAGGTTCGCCGTCGCAACCCAGAAGGCCCAGGGCGTGCGTGATGCCGCCGCGGGGACCGAACGCCAGTCCGCTCACGAGGGTGACTGGATCCGCAACGCAGCACGCAAGAACTGACCGGAAGGAACCACATCGTGGCCGGATACAACAACGTCATCACTCGCACCGACGCTGGCGACGGGCTCGTCCCCGTCGCTGAGTCCAACCAGATCATCCAGGAGGTCCCCGGCCAGTCCGTGGTCCTCCAGCGTGCGCGCAACGTGCGCATGTCGACCAAGTCGATGAAGCAGCCCGTGCTCAGCACCCTCCCCGAGGCGTACTGGGTCAACGGCGACACCGGTCTCAAGCAGACCACCAAGTCGTCCTGGGACTCCGTCGTGATGACCGCCGAGGAGCTGGCCGCACTCGTGGTCATCCCCGACGCTCTCGTCGATGACGCGAACGTTCCCCTGTGGAACGAGGTCCGTCCCCTGCTGGTCGAGTCGATCGGGCAGAAGGTCGACCAGGCCGCTCTGTTCGGTACCGACAAGCCCGCGTCGTGGCCCACCGCGATCGTGCCCGGCGCGATCGCTGCCGGCAACGCGGTCGCCGATGGCACCGGTCGTGACTTCGCATCCGACGTCGCCGCACTCGGTGGCCTCATCGCCGCAGATGGGTTCGCGCTGAACGGGTTCGCGTCCGCTCCCGGCCTGAACTGGCGACTCGTCGGCCTCCGGGACGACAACGGTCAGCCGATCTACGCACCTTCCCTGACCCAGGGAACCCCGTCTTCGCTGTACGGGTACCCGCTGAACGAGGTCACCAACGGCGCCTGGGACCCGGAGGCCGCGTCCCTGCTCGCCGCTGACTGGTCGAAGTTCGTCGTCGGCATCCGCCAGGACATCACGTTCAAGATGCTCGACCAGGCGGTCATCACCGACGCGGACGGGAAGGTCATCTTCAACGCCCCGCAGCAGGACTCGCAGATCATGCGCGTCGTGTTCCGGGTCGGGTTCCAGGTCGCGAACCCGCTGACCCGTCTCAACTCGGACGCGGCGACCCGCTACCCGGCCGGCGTCATCACCCCGGCCGCCGAGACCACCCCGGAGGTCTGACCCATGGCTCTCAAGGTGGAGCAGAACGGGGTCACCCTCGTCGTCAACCGGCCCAGCCACTCGAGCGTCTCCGCGCTCGAGCACCTGGGGTGGGAGGTCGTCGAGGGCACCAAGCCCGAGCCGCCGAGTGCCCCGGAGCCCGAGGACCCGCAGGGGTCCGGGGATGGGGTCCCGCGCGGCAACGCGTCCCGCGAAGTGTGGGCCGAGTACGCCGCGTCCCTCGGCATCGAGGTGCCGGAGGACGCGAAGCGCGACGACATCAAGGTTCTCGTCGAGCAGCACGAGGCCGAGTGAGGGGGTGGTGGGTGTGGTGACCACTGACCGCAACAAGGCCACGGAGTGGCTCGAGAGCGCTGTGCAGCCGGGCACCGCACCCGCCCTCCCTCCCGGCGCTGTCGACGCGGCACTGGACATGTCCCGTGTCGTCGATGCCGAGGGCCGGGCGCCGGTCGATCCGGGGTACGTCCCGACGTGGAACGTGTACTACGCGGCGGCGCTGCTCCTCGAGCAGAAGGCCGGGCAGGCGATCGTGTCGAAGGTGGCGCGGGTCCAGTCGTTCACGTCTGAGGGCTCGTCGGTCGCGAAGACCGAGGGCTCCACGGCGGTGGACTTCCGGGGTCTCGCCGCCTACTACCGGGGTCTCGCGTTCCCGTCCGGGGACGTGCACGTGATCGACCTCGGCCCCGCGCTCGGCCCGATCCCCCGCTCCGCATATGAGGGGGTGACGCCGGATGATCACCGCTGGTGAGCTCGAGGAGATGCGCGCCGATCAGGTCGCGTTGATGTTCGATGCGGTCGTGATCGACCGGAAGGCCGGCACGCACTGGGATGAGGAGGAGCAGGCGACGGTCCCGACGTGGGATCCCGTCTACTCTGGGGCGGCTCGTGTGGCGCTCCCGCACGGTACCCCGATCGTCACCGCGTCCGGTGAGCTGGTCGTCCCCCGCACGGCGATGGTGACGGTCCCTCACGGGACTGTCCCGGACGTCGGTGACCGGGTCAAGGTCGTCGGCCCACGCCCGGGGGTCCCGGAGTACGTGTGGGTGCAGGCGGTCGAGGCCGCGGCGATCCCGACCGCGTGCCGTATGGCGTGTGGTGCCCTGTGAGTGGGGATGCGATGCGGCGTGAGGCGGCACGGCTTGAGGGTCTGGCGGACTCGCTCGTGCCTCGAGCTTCGGCTGTCGTCAGGAAGGTCGCGTTCGATACGGAGGCGGACGCGAAGGCGCTCGCCCCGGTCGACACGGGCAACCTCCGCAACAGCATCACCACGGTAGTGACAGGGAACGGTCTCACTGCGGCGGTGGTCGCCACGGCGTCCTACGCCCCGTTCGTCGAAGGCGGGACTAGTCGGCAGGCTCCGCAACCGTTCATGGGCCCCGCCACCGACCGGAACACGCCGATGTTCCACGAGGCCATGTCGCAGCTCGGGGGTGACGGATGAGCACTCTCACCGCCTGGCACAACGAGGTCAGGAACGTCCTGAACGCCTCCCTGCCGACCCAGTTCGGACCCGCCGAGGATCTGCCCACCGAGGGCGGTTCCGTCGTGCAGTGCGCCGTCCTGTGGCCCACCACGGGCGCTATGGCGTCCCGTGCATCCGGGGGCCCACACCAGCGCACCGACTCCGTGCTCGTCGTGTTCATCGGCCCGACCGTCCTCGACGCTCTCGCCGCAGTCGGCAAGGGCCGCAAAGCCCTGCAGGGTGCCCGCCTCGTCGCGTCCGGGAAGGGCGGCGGGCAGGTCCGCGAGGGCGGCTTCACGGGCGGACAGCCCACCCCGGAGCCTGGCACGGATCCCGTCCGTGTCTCGCTCTCGATCCAGTTCGACGCGATCACGAAGGACCCCACATGACCCGCCCTGTCCGTGCCTCCCGCCCGGAAGGCCACTACACCACCACCCGACACCACGCCAACCGGCGCGGCCACAAGGTCCTCGAGGGCCATCCCGCCGTCGATGAGCACGGCCGATGGCTGGACCCCACACCCCGAGAACAGATCACCCCCGCCCGTGACGATCACGGACGGTTCACGACTGAGCCCGCTACGGGCGAGGAGGAATCATGAGCAAGACCCGCGTCCCCGGAGTGAACGCCGCCGGTATGCAGCCCGTCTGGGTGATGCAGTACGACGATGCCACTCCCATCACCGCCGACACCGAGACCTTCTCCCTCACCACCCTCCAGGGTGGCGTGAAGGTGGACTGCTACATGGACTTCGGCGACTTCACCATCGACCGGACCGCGAACACCACCACCCGTCAGCGGATGTGCCAGAAGGTCGCCGAGGAGATCGTCATCGGCCACACCATCGCCGGCACCATGACCGTGGTCCACGACCGGCAGGCCGCGGACACCGAGACCGTGAACCTCGCCTACGAGGCACTCCCGGAGGGTGGGGAGGTCGTGATCGCGGTCGCGCACGGCTGGGACCAGGACAACGACCCCACCGCTGAGACGGTCGTGGATCTGTGGGTCGTGACCGTCGCGATGCTGAAGCACCTCATCGCCACGTCCCCCGATGCGGACATCAAGGCGGAGGCGACCCTGAACGGGTCCGTGTACGCGCCGAACGTCGTCCTCTCCGGCGTCTGAGACCGACTGGCCCGGCGCTTCGGGGGAGGCGCCGGGCTGGTCACCTCTCCCCCACCATCCCCCGAATCCCCCTTGAAGGAGCATGTCGTGGTCACTCGCCGTACCGCCACCGTCCAGATCACCCTGGACGCGAAGAACGAAGAGCAGGACGAGCTGCGCGCCCTCACTGATGAGGAGCAGCGCCTCACCCGCGAGCAGGCCCGATCCAAGCCTGCCGAGGCTGGCCGGCATGATGCCCGCCTCGCCGACATCCGTACCGCCATGAGCGCCCTCGAAGCAGCGATCGAGACCGGTCGGATCACGCTCACTGTGACCGCGCTTCCGAACACGAAGTACCGGAACCTCCTCAAGGACCATCCCCCGCGCGAAGGGGATGAGTTCGATCAGAAGGTCGGCTACAACGAAGAGACGTTCATTCTCCCGTTCCTGACGGAGGCGACGGTCGCCGCCCGCGACCACGGCTCCGGTGATGTGCCGCTCGAGGTCGAGGCGTGGCTCGACGACGACAACGGCCTCGACCCTGTCGACACGCTCGCATGGTTCAACACCGCTCTCGGACTCCAGACCGGCCGCGTGAATCGGGGCCCTCGGCTGCGCGTCTCCTGACGGACTCCCCCTCCCTCCGGGAGGAAGCGCTGGCGGCGCGCGCCATGAACCTGACCATGTCCGAATGGGATGCGCTCTCGGACGATGACCGTGATTGGGCGCTCGGCACAGACCAGCTCGCAACCTGCCCCGCCTGTGGCGGGCATGACCCGGACCGTGTCTGTCAGAACCCCGACTTTCAGCGTGCGTGGATCTTCGAGACCCGCACCTGCTACCGCACCGCTGCACTCCTGCGCGGGATGAAGAAGTTCGAGGGGCATCCGGAGGCGGGGGCGGTGATCCCGTCCGTGACGCTCGACCCGTCCCGAGCCAAATCCGCACAACGACGATAGGGGGCACGGGTGGCGACTCAGACTGTCCGCACGATCTACGAGGCCGTCGTCAACGGCGCCCAGGCCAACCTGGGCAGGCTCGCCCGGGAGACGGACAAGGCCGCCACCAGTGTCGACAAGCTCGACCAGGCCCTCGACTCCGCAGGGAAGAAGGACGTCACCCCGAAGATCGACGTCGACATCGCGGGCGCTGAGGCGGAGGTCCGGAAGCTCACCGCCGAGCTGGAGAAGCTTGAGGCGAACCCCGTCGACCCCGTCATCCGTGCCGATGTCGCGGACTCTGAGGCGAAGATCGAGCGGCTCGTGGCCGAGCTTGAGCAGCTCGAGAAGATGGACCCCTCCCCGCAGGTCACTGCGGACACCGAGCGTGCTGAGGCACAGCTCGAGGGGCTCATGAACCGTATCGAGTCGATGAACCGCCTCGAGGCTTCGGCTGAGGTGAATGTGTCCATCGATCAGGCCCGCTCGGACCTCGACTCGGCGGAAGCGAAGCTCAAAGCGCTGCAGGGCGCGAAGGCGGAGATGATCGTCACCGCCGACGCCGGCGCGGCCGAAGAGGTCTTCGAGGACGTCGGGGACGAGGGTGCCGCCGCTGGTGCGGAGGCTGGCGAAGCCGCAGGGAACGCGATCATCGACGGCCTGAACAGCACCCCGATCCTGGGTGCCGTATCGGGGATCCTCGTCGGTGTCGGCGCGTACCTCGGCAAGCAGCTGATGGACGACATTCAGGCCGCGATCGCGACCGAGGACGTGTTCGGTGCCGCGTCCGGGCTGGATGAGGCCACGGCCCGGAAGTTCGGGACTGCGGCGAGCCTCGCCTACTCGAACGCGTGGGGTGAGTCGCTCGAGGCGAACATGGGCGTGGCACAGTCCGCGCTCGAGAACGCTCTCGTCCTTCCCGATTCGACGGGGCGTGAGATCCAGACTGTCATCGAGCAGCTGAATGCCGTCGCCGACATCCTCGACGTGGACGTGACGGAAGCTGCTGAGGCGGCTGGGAACATGATCAAGAACGGTCTCGCCGCAGATGCGACGGAAGCGTTCGACATCATCATCGCGGGGCAGCAGAACGGCTTGAACCGGTCCGAGGACTGGCTCGACACCCTCCGCGAGTACTCCGCCATGTTCGAGTCGATCGGTCTGTCCGGTGCTGAGGCTGGTGGCCTGATCGAGCAGGCGATGGATGCTGGCGCCCGGAACTCGGATGTGGCCGCGGATGCGCTGAAGGAGTTCTCCATCCGAGCGCAGGACGACTCGGAAGCGACCCGGCAGGCGTTCAAGGACCTTGGCCTCGATGCTGACGAGATGGGCAAGGCGATCTCCGAGGGTGGTGACACTGCGAAGGACGGGCTCGATACGGTCCTGGACGGGCTCCGCTCGATCGAGGACCCCATGGCCCGAAACGCGGCCGGCGTCGCCTTGTTCGGCACCATGTGGGAGGACATGGGCAACGGTGCCGGCGTCCTCGCAATGGACCTCGACACCCTCGGCGGGTCCTGGGTGAATGTCGGTGACACGGCAGCGGATGCGATGGAGCGCATGTCCTCCAACGCGGCCACGGCCTGGGAGTCGACCAAGCGTACCTTCGAGACGAGCATCGACACGGTCCTCGGTGGCCTGTCGGTCGCGTTCTCGGCCCCGCTCGAGGACCTGTCCGGCTGGATGTCGACCAACACGAACACCATCCTCGGATGGCTGATGGACATGGGTTACGGGTTCTTCGACCTGGCCCGCGCCGCTATCGAGTTCGGTGCATCGACCATCGAAGTGATGGGCGACGTAGCGGGAGCCCTCGACGGGATCGTCGACGGGATCGGTGTCGCGGTCGAAGCGTTCGGGTACCTCACCGGGGATCAGGACATGGTCGACCTGGGCCTGTCCATCCAGGGCGCAGCCGACGACATGGAGACGTTCAGCGACAACGCTGACGGTGCCGCAGAGATGCTCCGCACCGAGGTCGGCGGAGCACTCGACGAAGCGGAACGACGCTTCACGGACTTCACCGGCCCGGCA
Organism: Brachybacterium sp.; assembly: GCF_036379615.1. Lineage (GTDB taxonomy): Bacteria > Actinomycetota > Actinomycetes > Actinomycetales > Dermabacteraceae > Brachybacterium. Next base: position 36,724 of record NZ_DASVGJ010000006.1, on the reverse strand, counting down.
CTGCTGCAGACCGCGATCAACGACGCGATCAACGCCATGATCGCCGACACGGACCGCTTCGTGGAGCATGTCGGTGGGGCTGACGCGACGATCGAGATCAACGGCGAAACCCTCCTCGCAGAGGACGCCCTGAACTCCCTCATCCAGGAAGTGTCCGAATCGAACGGGACCGTGGACATCAACGGGGACACGGTCCTGGTCGAGGACGCTCTCGATCACGTGATGGGACTCGTCGACGAGGGCGCGGAGATCGTCGTCACCGCGAACACTGGCCCCAGTGAGCAGCAGGTCGATGACCTGATCGCTCGGATCCAGGAAGCTGGGGAGGGTGGCGTCGCAGAGATCCCGATCGACGCCGACACTGCCCCTGCAGCGGAGTCCGTGGACGTGTTCAAGGGCAAGACCACGGAGACCACGGCGACGGTCGGTGTGAGCGCGAATATCGAGCCCGCACAGATGGACGTCGTCAACCTCGAGAACACGATCGCCGCCTCCGGCGGGACGGTCACCATCAACGGCAACTCAACGCCGGGTGACCAGGTGCTCGACACACTGATGGCGATCATCAACTCCTCGGACGGCACGGTCACGATCGACGGCAACGAGGTCCCCGCCGACCAGGCGCTCTCCGCCGCGATCACCGCGATCAACAACGGCCGCGGCACCGTCACCATCAACGGCAACGCTTCCGATGCTGAGTCGAAGGCGAACCACGCCGCGAGGGGCCGGTCCTCCACCATTGACGTGAACGCGAACACGTACGGCGCGAACGCAGCGATCAACGCCGCGGCACGCACCCGCACCGCGTACGTCAACGTCGTCGCAACAGGGGCCGTCTCGGCACTCCGAGCAGGAGTGCGAGGTATCGGCAACGCCACAGGCGGCGTGGTCGGTGCTGGCCTCGCTGGCGGCGGAACAGTCGGCTCGGGGTACGGGACTGTCCCTGCTCCTGCCGCGCCGTGGGGTGTCGACAACGTGCTATGGCCGACCAGTATCGGCCTCGCCGGGGGCGGGACCCTGAACCAGCCCCTCGCGGGCGGGGAATGGGTCGTCAACCCCATCTCCTCCAAGCAGCACGACGCGACGCTTCGAGCGATCAACGCCGGCGCGTCCCGGTCGGAGCTCGCCGCATCACTCGGTGGCGGTGCGTCGGGGCCGTCCACCCTCACCCTCGATGGTGCCGCACTCGGCGCGCTCGCGGACGCGGTCCGTACCGGCGCTTCCCAGGCCACGATCGCGATGACGGACAGGGTCGCGGCATCCACCTACCAGCGCGGCGCGTCCGCATCTCGAGCGATGGGGGCACGATGACGACGTACATCGGTACGCCAGGGGCTCTGATGAGCGTTGCTTGCCCGTCTCGCCTCTCTAGTGGGGGTGGGCGGGCGGTGACGTTCGAGGACACGCAGTCGCGGCGGAAGGCGTTCCTGGGGCGGTCCGCACTGCGCGAGTGGTCGGTGGACATCGGTGTGGCGTCTCCGCGGGAAATGGCTGTGTTCGAGCACCTGGCCGACTACTCCATGCCCCCGTTCGTCTACTACCCGGACGATGCGGTGCTCCACAACATCCTCGCGCCCGCCTATGCGGCGTTCGCTCCCGGGACCCATACGGGTCTGGACGCGAGTCTGGTGGAGGTCGAGTCGGGTGTGTTCGTGAAGGCTGTCGCTGCGTCCGGGAGCAACGTCTCGTTCCCTCAGCGTGACGGACTGTTGGATGCCGTCCCTATCCCCCGCGGTGGCCCGGTGACGGTGTCGGCGTGGATGCGAGGCGGGACGGTCTCCGGCGACACCCAGATCTCGGTGATCTGGCGCGGAGCGACAGGGGAGTACATCTCGCCGGAGTCGACTCGGTTCCCGGGCACGAGTGTCCTCACCCGTCGTCACGTCACGATGACCCCGCCCCCCGGTGCGGCGTCGATGACGTTCCAGTTCTGGGCGCAGCAGACGGCAGGCGTCGCGGTCTCGCTGACCAGCTCGCTGATGCCCTACGCACCGGGTCGCGGGGCACCCCGCACCGTCGTGCACGGCTTGTCCCGGGACCTGATCGTCGCCCACAACCGCCTCACGCTCGAAGACGCGAGCTTCACAGTCACGGAGGTCGGATAAATGCAGGTAGGCGGAGTCACCACAGCGAACATCTACGACATCACGGGGCGGATCCTGGTTGATGGCCGGGACATTGGCGCGAGCGTGCAGACCGTGTCTGTGGACCGGGAGATCCCCTCGGGCCTCCCCACGGGGCGGGGGTTCACTGCCGCGACAGGTGACGTGACCGCCACGTGGGGCGGCGACGTTGAAGATCGCGTTCACCATCCGTGGGGGACTGATCCGGTGTGGCCTCCCCGCCCCCAGGCCCGCGTCGAGGTGATCCTCGCCGACGGCACCGGCACCGAGTGGACGCAGCTCAAAGGCGTCGTCGTGGACCCGTCCGGCACTGACACGAGCAGGACGATCAGCTTCGGCGTGCGAGACAACTACCGTGCCCTGGACACGATGGTCACGCTCCCTGCCCTGTCGGACATCATGCCGTCCCTGGTCGACGCGAACACGCACCGCTACATCTACCTGCACACCACATGGATCACCGATTACCTGCTGCGCGCGGCGGGCCGGTACGCCACTCCGGCACCATCGGCGGATTGCTTCTCGTCGGTGACGTTCCAAGGGTCGACGTGGCCGGAGCGGGGTGACTGCCTCACGTCGGTGAAGCAGGAGCCAGACTCTGCCGGCCAGGCATACCCGAACTGGCGCAAGACCAGCTACGGCATGGCGGTCCACAACGTGACCGCGACCTACGCCCCGTTCTCCTGGTCGGGACTGGATCTGACGTTCAACCGGCCGATGGAGATCACGCAGGAGATCGTCCCCATGGACGGTGGGTCCACGTTCCTCCGGGTGCGAGTCGGGTCGGGTGACCTCGCGATCGGTCACGCGACTGGCACCGTGTACGCCCGCTACTACCCCTCGTCAGGCTCACCGATCGATCTGGTGTCTGCCACGAAGGGGAACGCGACTCGGGTGGCCGTCCGGTATTCCCGGTCGGGCTCGACCCTGACCGCGCAGCTGCGCTTCCGCAACGCGGACGGCACCCTGTCAACGGTCAGCACGGGCACAGCCACAATCACGTCCGGTGACCTGTCGGGCGTGGTCACCCAGATCTGGGCCAACGGGACGGACGCGCAAGGAGCGTTCCAGGCCGGGTACCCCACCGCCGAGTGGGGGCCTCTCGCCTCGACGCCTTCCGCGGTGATCAACGCGTCCATGTCTGGCAGGAACTCCCTCACCGGGCTGCCGCCGCAGATCAACGGCAACGTCCTGGACCTCCTGAACGATCAGGCAGATGCGGAGTTCGCGCAGTGGTGGATCGACGAACTCGATGTGCTGCAGTGGTGGGACCGTGGACTCCTCGCCTCACGCGGCACCGTCGGCACCCTCATCGGGGCGGACCACGTCAAGGAACTGTCCTGGTCGCACAGTGCCGAATCGGTGCGCCGACGCGTGCACGTGAAGTACCGGGCGGCGATGTCCACCATGAGGTGGCGCACGAACCTGACCCTGTGGCAGAACTCGGGCGACACTCTCGAGGAGGGCGACACTGCCGAGATCCTGGTCAACGTCCCCAGCGATGAGATTTGGCTCGGCGTCGACCTTGACCCGGTCCGATACTCGGCTGACACGTCGAACTACTGGGTGATCAACCGGGGCATCAAGTCCGTGTACGGCGGGATCGCGGTCAATGACACGGGCGGCGAACGGGTAACGAACTCGATCATTCCGTCTGTGCGTCGCGTGAATGATGACCTGTACGTCTTCGAGCACACTGTCACGAATCTGCAGCCCCGAGAGCAGGCTGCTCTCGAACTGCCCGATGAGTACGAGACAGACATGTCGCTGTGGCGGCGCAGGCGTGGGGAGAACCTCCCGATCCTGCGCGGCAAGAAGCGGATCGTGCTCGATGAGAACGCCGCGACATCGTCCATTCGAGGCGATAGCGCGGCACCGGACTACACCCACGACGCAGGCTGGTGGATCCAGTCCGCAGCCTATGCGGGGCAGACCGCCGACTATGCCGCCGAGGCGCTCACCCAGCCGCGACCAGCGATTGACGGGCTAGACATCATGCCCGTCCTCGCACTGCAAGTCGGGGACAAGGTGGAGGTCGTGATGACCGACCGGGCCGAGCTCAGCATCACTGGCGTGGTGACCAGCAACCGGGTGCGGGTGAACCTCGCGGCCGGAATCGTGTCGCAGTCAATCGGTCTGCTGCCCACTGTGGTCACCAGCCTCGCCCGCAGGTGGTCCGATTTCGGAGCCGACCGCGCCGGGGATACGTGGACTGATTTCGGGGCCGACCGGGCTGGGGACACGTGGACAGACTTCGGACACACCCCCCTGGGGTGACCATCACGGAAGGGGGCCTTTGTGGCACCGAACATGGGCCGGGGCATCACCGCGCCAGCGAACGACGAGAACATTAAGACGGGTGCCGCAGAGATGCAGGTTCTCGGGTCGACGACTGCTGCGGCGATCAGCGACCTCGAAGCCGCAACGGGGGCAGAGCTTGCCGGTAAGGCATCGACGGGGTACGTCGATGCTGGTCTGGCGGGGGCTACGTCGTACACCTCGACTGTGGAGTCCTCGTCGCTCGCACGCGACGATGCGCTCGCGGCGGATATCGCGGGCATGGAGGGCATGACCTACGTCGGCTCTTGGCAGTCCGGGGTCGTCTACCGGGTCAACGATGTGGTGACGCATGGCGGGGATTCGTGGGCGCGGCTGACGGCGGGGTCCACGGGAGAGCCTGGCGCTGATCCTGCCGCGTGGGGCCTCGTCGCCCGCAAGGGCGACGGTGGCGGGTTCGGTGAGCTGTCCGAGACTGATGTCCCCGGCCTGTACGCCCCGGTCCAGTCGGCGGGCCCCACTTATGACTCAGGCCCGCGCCGATTCACCCCGACGGGCGGCATCATCGACCCTGCCAACACGGGATCGATCATCCTGCAACGCCTCGGCCGGGCCGTGTACTGCCGGATCGACGGGCTGCTCGTGGTGCCGGGTGCGCTCGATGCATGGCTGTGGCCCAACGGCATCCCCGCCGGCTTCACGATTGGGGAGTTCGGCCTCGTCGTCGATGTGACTGGCGGGTACACCGGTCAGGCGGGGATGAACGGTGCAGTACGCCACCGCCTCACGGTCTATCAGAACGACCTCCGCTACGTCGGCTACCTACACGGCGCGACCGCCACAACGGTGGAGCCATCTCGCGCGGACCAGACCCGCCGCATCTACGGCTGGCTCCCTTCATGGATCACGGACGACCGCGAGCCAGCCTGACCCATCCTCCGTTGTCAGATCCAGCCGCCCCATCTTGGGCGGCTTTTCTTATGCCCGAAAGGGGTGCCTGTGTCTACGTACGACAAGCTAGTCGGAGCGACCAGCGACGGTCTCCTGCCCCCCGCAGTGCTCGAACACATCGAGCCCTCCGTCTCTCCGTCCTCCACCACCTTCTGGGTCTCCGTGACGGGAGACGACAACGCCGACGGGTCGGAAGCCGCACCATTTCGCACCATCAGCCAGGCACTCGCCATGATCCCGGACCTCGTGCGCGCCGGCCACGTCTACACGATCACCATCGGCGCGGGGACCTGGGACGAGATCGTCGCCCTGGAACACCGGATCGTCTACGGACAGGTGGTCATCCAGGGCGCATCCACTGACCGGGGGCTCCACAAGGTGCGCGCCGTCCGGTGCGACACCGTCGTCGGACACCTGACGATCCAGAACCTCACCACCACTCTGAAAACGGCGCTGGGTGCCTCATTCCGGTTCTACCGGTGCGCCCCCATGGTCGAGGTGCTGAACGTGAAGTCGGAGTCTGACGCGAGTGTCGAGAAGGGTGTCGAGGGCGTGATCGGCCTCCTCGCCGACTACGGATCACAGGTCATCGTCCGTGACTCCGACTTCGGCGGCAAGCGGTACGGGATGCGATCGAACTACCTGTCTCGCATCTTCTCCCGCAACACCACCGGCACCAACAACACTTTCGGTCTCGGCGCACGCTGGGGCGGCATCCTGACCACATCCGGCACCCAGCCCGGAGGAGACACTGCGCTCTCGACAGACTCGGGTGGGATCCTGTCTCACGACAAGGGCGCGAAGCTCGGAACACCGGGCGAGATCGGACTCGTCTCCGCGCTCGGCCACGGCGACGATTCCCCCCTCATCAAGCGCTACCAACTGAATTCCGCGAACACTGGTCTGGACAGTAACCTCACCAGCGGACAGCTGATCCGCGTGCGGTTCCGTGCCCCGAACGACGGGTACGCGTTCTTTCGGGTCGGCTACGGAGGGCAGACCTCCATCTCGGCAGCGCAAGGCATCGAGCGCAACATGTACGGATTCATCGGTCGCACCGGGTTCCTGACATCGGGTGCGACAACGGTGTCGAACAACAACTTCGGCAGCCGCACCATTGAAATGGTGCACACCGGGGCGGGCGGGGTCGTAGACCTCAAGGTCGAGCCTCTTGCCGCGCTAGCAGGGCGGTGGGGAATCGACATCGAAATGTCGTTCCACCGGAACGTCCCGGCACCGGTGATCGAGAGCGTCACTCTGCTCTCGGCGTGATCAGCTCGGCGGTCGCTCATCCCCATTGACCGCTGCGGCGAGCACAGCCCGGATGGTGCTCTTCGGTGGGGGACGGTGCCCCTGCTCTCCATCGACAAGAACTGGATGGACGCTGTGCCCTTCCGACAGGCCATCCATGAACGGCGTGAAGTGGTTCTTCATGTGCGTCGGGTCGTTCTGATTCTGGACATAGAACACCGGCCGGCCCGGTGCTCGGTGCACCCTGGCAAGGTCGGTGACGGCAGGCATTTGATTCAGCGCCCCCTCCCCGTGAAGTGCCCACGCCAGCTTCGCGTAGCGAGCCACCGCTGCCGGAAGGTATCGCGCCAGGTTCGTCTGTGGGTTCACGGGAACTGCCACAGCCCCCTCACGAGTCCCCGCGTAGTAGAGCGCGGCGAACCCTCCACCAGACGCCCCGAACGTCACCACGCGCTGCTCAGCCGGGATCAGACGGTTGAGGATTCCACGTATCGCCCACTGCAGGCGGGGCTGCTTCCGGTTCCCGGCATACCAGCCGAGCATCAGCTTGTCGTGGAGATACAGCGACGGGTCCGTGATGAATACCCTGTTGGTGGGGAGGTCCTTGCTGATCCCCAGCCCGGTGAAGACTGGGAAGCCGGACCACTGGGGAGACAGTGCGGAGTGGAAGAACACGGTCGTCGTGTCGTGTCCGAGTGGCTCGTGCCGGATGTCGATCGGTAGCCCGCCGTGCATGACGGTCAGCACCCCGGGCGGGTACTCGCCCGCATCCATGAACTGCCTCAGTGAGCTGTAGACGGTGTGCTCGCCGGGGTCGATGTGCCTCTCTCGCATCCGCCGATCCTACCTGGGGCGAAGCCCCCTACCCGGCCCTCGATATCCACGTCGGGGGCCTTTCTCATGCCCGCACGGCGGGAGAACGGAGCACCACGATGCCTTGGATGCCGGGCGCGTCACGCGTCCAGACCTTCTCCGGCAACCGCCACAAGCGGCCCATCACGAAGATTGTCCTCCACACCACCGAGGGCTCGAGCTGGCCGGGCTACAACGGCGGCGGCAGCGCGCCTCACTTCACCGTCCATCGTGACGGGACGATCCGGCAGCACATCAACACGGACTACTCCGCCAAGGCACTCGTGAACCGTTCCGGCGGGGTCGAGACGAACAACGGCGGCGTGGTCCAGATCGAGTTCATCGGCTCGTGTGATCGGTCGTGGGCGCGGAAGCACGGCCTGTTCTTCACCGAGAACGCGACCGACCGTGACCTCGCCGGCCTCGCCCGTGTCCTGGCGTGGATCAGCAAGACCCATGGGGTGCCGCTCACCGCGACCGGGCTCCGCTGGCCCACCAGCAACGCCGCCTATGCGACCGCTCCGCAGCGCTTCTCCTACGCGGAGTGGAACCGGTACCGGGGCATCTGCGGCCACACTCACGTGCCGGAGAACGACCACTGGGACCCGGGCGCGTTCCCGGTCGCTCGGCTACTCCGTCTCGCTGGCGGTGCGTCGATCCCGATCGGTGGCGGGGCGGGTGTCCCGCAGCCGTCCGTGAAGCCGGACCCGAAGCGGCCCTGGATCACGTCCCCCCGCGTCAAGGGGATGTCGAAGGCCGAGGTGCGGGAGATCCAGCACGTCCTCGCCGGGTTCGATCTCGACCTCGGGAAGTACGGCGTCGACGGCTCCTACGGCGACGCGACCGGCACAGCAGTACAGACCCTGCAGCGCGAGCTGCACATCACCCCCACTGACGGGATCTACGGTCCCGGAACGGAGAAGGCAGTCATGACCATCCGCGAGGACATCAACAAGCTCACCCGCACCCTTGAGCCGGGCATCAAGAACAAGCGCACCGACGGCGAGTTCGCCAGCTTCATCCGGGACCAGCGGAACATCCTCCGCGGCGACATCGCACAGTCCCGCGCCGCGATCATCAAGGCCGTCCAGGAGACCGGGAAGGCGCAGGGGCTCACCGACGCGCAGGTCCAGAAGGTCGCGCAGGCCGCCGCCGAAGCCGCAGCATCCGTGTCCGCTGAGGACGTCGCCGGCCTCCTCGACGTGACCGTCAAGGGCTGACACCCGACGACCTGAGAGCAGGTGGTGAGGACATGGCATGGACTGGGATTCTCTCGGACCGATCTCCCTCGCCCTCACCGCCGCGTCCGCGGTCGTGGGCGGGGCTATTAAGTGGATCGACTCGGTACGGCAGCGGAGGCGGGATCAGATGATCAAGGCACTCGAGTACCGCCTCGCCGCCGAAGAGAAGGACCACGCGGAAGACAACGCCGAAGCCGCCGAGAAGCGGATCGCGCTCGAGGCGGAGCGGGAACGGTACCGGGAGGCGTACTTCTCGGCCCGGGCCACCCTCCGCTCCTACGAGCGGCAGCTGCTCGCAGCGGGCATCACGCCGGAACCCCACTGGGAGGAGCCTGATGTCTGAGACGGAGCGGGGCGACCTGATGGTCGCGGAGGCGGGCGGGAAGTACCGCCGCGCCGGCGTGTACGCGTGGATCGGGAGGGTCGCCCTGGTCGGGCTGGTCCTCGCGATCCTCGCGATCCAGGGCTACGGATACATGACGGGCAAGCAGCGTGAACGAGAGATCGATGCACTGCAGGCCCGCGCGTCCGAGTCGGATACGGCAGCGGTCGAGGTTGCCGAGGACAGGCAGCAGCAGGCCCGGACGATCACGGAGCTCTGCCAGTCGGGCGCGATCGAACAGGATCCGGCCGGGCAGGCCGTGTGTGACGAGGCGGCACAGACCGCGGAGCAGGACCCAGCGGAGACGGTCGCGCAGGCGAAATCCGGGCCGCAGGGCCCACCCGGCCCGCCCGGACGCCCCGGCGCGGATGGTGCCGACGGGAGCGACGGCGCAGACGGGGCCGACGGTCCCGTAGGCACGGCCGGTCCCGAAGGTGGAGACGGAGCAGACGGCGCGCCGGGCGAGGACGGTACGCCCGGTTCCCCTGGCGAGTCCGGGCCTGCCGGTGAGGCTGGGCCCTCTGGTGAGGACGGCTCTGCTGGCGCGCCTGGCGGGACAGGGCCTCGCGGTGCCTCTGGTGACACCGGTCCACAGGGCCCCGCTGGACCGAAGGGCGATCCCGGACCCACTGGCCCCACCGGTGACCGCGGCCCCGCGGGCGAGGACGGCAACGATGGCCGCGGCATCGACTCCGCCACCTGCGACCCCGAAACGAGCCGCTGGACCATCACCTACACCGACGACTCCACCAGTGATGGCGGCACCTGCCTCGTCACGCCGGACGATCCGGCACCCACCCCCACCCCGACCGAGGAGGTCACTCCATGAACACTCACCGCGCCCCGTCCACTCAGGAAGCGCACCCGTGGCGCTCAGTCGTCCGCACCTTCGTGGCCGCCGCCGTCGGCGTCGCTCTCGCGTGGCTGGTCCGCGTCCTCGGCGTCGACCTCACCGCTCTGTCCCAGCCGATCATCGACTCCCTCACCGCGGCCGCCTGGGCCGTCGGCACCGGCCTCGTCCAGTGGCTGCTCACCCGACCGTGGGCACAGCCGGTGCTCGAGGCGATCGGTCTCGGCACCGGCGTCCACACCGAGCAGCGCGCGCTCGCCGAGAACGTGCGGCGGTCTCAGAGTGGCGACGCCTGATGTTCGAGTGCCCGCTCTGTGAGGCCCGGTACGGCTCGCACTGGGCCGCTGAGGAGGGCGCGGCCGAGTGCCGCGCCGCTGACCGCGACGCCCGCCGACGATCATGATCATCCGCTGATGATGAAGCGCCCCCACCCCCTGGCTCCGGCCGGGAGGGTGGGGGCGCTTTCGTCATGCCCGGGGAGCTCCCGACCGCCCGCCGTAGTCGTTCGGCACTTCGACGAACCCCACACACCCGAGCGTCCGCACCGTGTCGCACGCCTTGCACCGCCACGACGGATGCCCGCCACTGTCCGAGCCGGCGCACCGGCAGAACTGGAACCCGTGCATCGCCGCGGACTCCCCGCACGGGCAGGGTCCGGGGTCCGGGTAGGCCCAGCCGTCACGGGTCTTGATCAGGTCCATGGGGACATCATGCTCCGCACCCCGGACACCTGTTGCCCGGTCACGCCAGGGTACGGAAACGTGCTGGTCAGTGGGCCGACGCTCTGCACCCGCTAAGATGGCCGTTCCCGAGTATTGCCGCAGGTCACCGGCTGCAAAACCCCTCAGATCAACCCGGGTTCGAATCCCGTTGGGGGTACTCGTCAGGAACACGGCTTTCGGGCTGCGACCAGGCGAGACGGAAGTGCGAGGCGGCTCACAGCCAAAGTGGCGCAGAGCCCCGAGAACGTCCGGTAGAGTTATCCAGGTCGAAGCGGGAAGCCGCGAAGACATGCAAGGCCCTGTAGCTCAGTTGGTTAGAGTGCCGCCCTGTCACGGCGGAGGTCGCCGGTTCAAGCCCGGTCAGGGTCGCCCCTGCGAGAAGGCCCCGGAACATCGTTCCGGGGCCTTCTTCATGCCTCCGCACCCCGCCTCGGGCGCGACGTACGCTCGAGGGATGAGCACCTCCCTGCGCAACCACCGCATCCGCCTCGCCGCCCGCCCGCACGGCGAGCCCGTCGCCGAGGACTTCACCCACGACGTCGTGGAGGTCCCCGCCCCCGGTCCCGGCGAGGTGCTGCTGCGCACCCGATACCTCTCCCTGGACCCGTACGTGCGCGGGCGCATGAACGACGCGCGGTCCTATGCCGCGCCGATGGAGATCGGGGACGTCATGGTGGGCGGCACGGTCTCCGAGGTCGTGGAGTCCGCGGCCGAGGGCTTCTCCCCCGGCGACACCGTGCTGTCCTACGGCGGCTGGCAGGAGTTCAGCGTCGAGCCTGCGGAGCGTCTGCGCCGACTGGACCCGTCGGCCGCCCCGGTCACCACTGCCCTGGGCGTGCTCGGCATGCCCGGGTTCACGGCCTATGCGGGCCTGCTCGCGATCGGGAAGCCGCAGCCCGGGGAGACCGTCGCCGTCGCCGCGGCGACCGGGCCCGTCGGCTCCGCCGTCGGTCAGATCGCGCGGATCCACGGTGCCCGGGCGGTCGGCATCGCCGGCGGCGAGGCGAAGGTCGCCCGGATGGAGGAGCTGGGCTTCGACACGGCCCTCGACCACCGCGCCCCCGATCTGACGGGCCGGCTCGCCGCCGCTGCGCCCGACGGGATCGACGTGTACTTCGAGAACGTCGGCGGCGCGGTGTGGGATGCGGTGCTCCCCCAGCTCAACGAGTTCGCACGAGTGCCGGTGTGCGGGCTCGCCGCGCACTACAACGCGACCTCGCTGCCGGAGGGCCCCGACCGCAGCGGCCAGCTCCTGGGCGCCGTGCTGTCGCGCAGCCTCACCCTGCGCGGCTTCATCCAGCGCGAGTTCGTGCCCACGATGTTCGAGGGCTTCCTGCGGGACATGACCGGGTGGCTCGCCTCCGGCCGGGTGCAGCACACGGAGGACATCACCGAAGGGCTTCAGCGGGCACCCGAGGCGTTCGTGGGAATGCTCCGCGGTCGCAATCTCGGCAAGGCGATCGTCCAGGTCTCCTGAGCCCGCGAGCCTCGCACGTCCGAGCCCGCACGAGCCGCGCACGTCCCCCGCCGTGGTGTGCCTCTCACCCGCGGCCCGGAGTTGGGAGCAGCCCCTGAGGGCTGTTAACCTTGTCCTCGGTCGCCCCGTGCGACCACGGCTCTGTAGCTCAGTTGGTAGAGCGTTCGACTGAAAATCGAAAGGTCACCGGATCGACGCCGGTCGGAGCCACCGCCACGAAGCCCCCTGGTCACCCAGGGGGCTTCGTCGTTCCCGGGGCCTTCGGGATCGTCCGGCAGCGACGTAGCCCTGCGCGCCCGGCCCCCGCGGCCGTCGCGGATTGTCGACAACTGGCGTCATGCCGATATCGCCGCAGTCCTCGCCGTGGCGCCGCAAGCCGACCACCTCATCCGGAGACTTCGGAGAGAGTTCGCCACATGCTTTCTTCGATGAGGGTCGCCGCCTCTCCTTGTCACTAGATTTTTGACGATCCCCCCAGATTTGTCGCCTTACAGAGTTACTGTGGCTGAGACGGCAAACATTCAACTTTTCTGGAGACTCGGAGGACTGTGGTGGAGTTCAGCGAACGGCTCGAAGCACTGTCGGCGAAGGTGCGCAATCAGGCCTCGGCCATCGGCACTGAAGAAGCGACCAAGAACGCCTTCGTGATGCCGTTCATCGCGACGATCCTGGGATACGACGTCTTCGACCCACTGGAGGTCGTCCCGGAGTTCACGGCCGACGTCGGGATCAAGAAGGGCGAGAAGGTCGACTACGCGATCGTCCGTGACGGGGAGGTGCAGATCCTCATCGAATGCAAGGCCTCGCTAGGCGCCCTGAAGGTCGAGAACGCCTCCCAGCTCTTCCGATACTTCGGCACCACAAATGCCCGTCTCGCGGTCCTCACCAACGGTGTCGTCTGGCAGTTCTACACCGACCTCGACGCACCGAACAAGATGGACTCCAAGCCCTTCCTGGTCTTGGACCTCCTCGACATCGACGAGATGCTCCTCCCTGAGATCCAGAAGCTCAGCAAGGAGAGCTTCGACCTCGATTCGATCATCAACGCCGCCGAGGAGCTGAAGTACGTCGGAGCACTGCGTCGTGAGATCGCCACGCAGTTCCGGGAGCCCTCAGACGAGTGGATCAGGTTCTTCACGACACGCGTCTACGAAGGCATGTTCACGGCCAAGGTCCGCGAGCAGTTCACCGGGCTCGTCCGAAAGGCGTCCAAGCAGTTCCTCACCGAACAGGTGAACGATCGACTCAAGACCGCGCTCGGCGCCGGTGTCATCGCACCGCCCGAGACGGACAGCACAGATGAAGTCTCGAGCCAAAAGGTCGCAGCGGAGGACCTCGACCGCGACACCGAGATCGAGACAACGCTCGAAGAGCTCGAGGCGTATCAGATCGTCAAGGCGATCGCGTGCAGTGAGGTCAAGCCCCAGCGCATCGTCCATCGCGATCAGAAGTCGTACTTCGCCATCTTGCTCGACGACAACAACCGCAAGCCCGTGGCTCGACTGCATTTCAACACCAAGCAGAAATACCTCGGTCTGTTGGACGAGGCCAAGACCGAGTTCCGCCATGCTATCGAGTCGCTCGACGAGATCTATCAGCACTCGGAGGCCATCCGCGACGCGGTTCGGCGCTATGCCTGATGCCTTCCGGAGATCATCTGCATCAACGGCCTGCTGAACGTCGGTCTGCAGCGTTCGACTGATCGTCAAGAGGTCACCGGATCGACGCCCGTCGGAGCCACCACCACGAAGCCCCCTGTTCACTCAGGGGGCTTCGTCATTCTCCTGGGCCTCCGGGATCGTCCGGCGGCGACGTCGCCCTGCGCGCGCCGGGACTGCTGCCGTCGCGGATGGTCGACAACTGGCGTCAGCGCGATCGGTATGCCGATATCGCCGAGGTCCTCGCCGTGGCGCCGCAAGCCGACCACGGACCGGGCCGAGCCGAACCGGGCGAGGTCTGACCGACCACGGACCGGGTCGAGCCGGACCGGGCGAGGTCCGACCGTGGTGGACCTGGCAGGACCGGCGCGAGCAGTCCGTCTCCTCACCGGACCCGGACGGCCATGAAGCCGGCACAGGTGCGCGCTGTCCTCTCTTCCCCCGAGCAGCCTCTGACTAAGCTCCTCCCATCCGCGTCATCGTGGATGTCGAGATCGCCCGCCCTGTTCCGTCCCGAATATGAAGGCGACCATCCAGGGTCGCCTCGCACAGAGGAAGAGACCCATGCCCAAATATCTGATGCTGAAGCACTACCGCGGCGCGCCGAAGACCGTGCACGACGTCCCCATGAGCGAGTGGACCGAGGACGAGATCTCCGCGCACATGCAGTTCATGGAGGACTTCGAGGAGCGGCTGAAGGAGAGCGGCGAGTTCGTCGACAGCCAAGCCCTCAGCCCCGAGGGCGCCTGGGTGCGGTACGACGGGGAGGGGAGGCCCCCGGTCACAGACGGCCCGTTCGCGGAGACCAAGGACCTCATCGCCGGCTGGATGATGATCGACGTCGACTCCTACGAGCGGGCCGTGGAACTCGCCGGTGAGCTCTCCTCGGAGCCCGGCGCGGGCGGCAAGCCCATGGGCGAATGGCTCGAGCTGCGACCGCTTTTCATGCCGCCGCCCACCCTCTCGGAGGTCGGCGAGATCGTGAGCCGCGAGAGGCGCTGAGTGACCGACCCGCGTGCACTGGACGAGGACCTGCTGCGACGGACCGCCCCGGCCGTTCTGCAGGTCCTCGTGCGCCGCGGCGCCGACTTCACCTCGGCGGAAGACGCCGCCCAGGAGGCTCTGATCGAAGCCCTCCGGACCTGGCCGGAGCAGCCGCCACGCGATCCGCAGGGCTGGCTGATCACCGTCGCCTGGCGGAAGTTCCTCGATGCGGCGCGCTCCGAGTCCTCGCGCCGTCGCCGCGAGGAACGGCTCGAGGCCGAGCCGCCGCCCGGGCCCGCCGCCACGAGAGACGACACGCTGTGGCTGTTCTTCCTGTGCGCGCACCCCTCGCTCACCCCGTCCTCGGCCGTGGCGCTTACCCTGCGGGCCGTGGGCGGGCTCACCACCCGCCAGATCGCCGAGGCGTACCTCGTGCCCGAGCCGACGATGGCCCAGCGCATCAGTCGGGCCAAGCGCACCGTCTCCGGTCGACGGCTCGACGGGCCCGGGTCCGCGGCGTCGGTGGCCCGCACGCTCTACCTGATCTTCAACGAGGGGTACTCCGGGGACGTCGATCTGTCGGCCGAGGCGATCCGCCTCACCCGCGAGCTCGCCGGCCTCGTCGATGACCCCGAGGTCCACGGGCTGCTCGCACTCATGCTGCTGCACCACGCCCGTAGCGCGAGCCGCACCGCGGCCGACGGCGCCCTCATCCCCCTGGCCCGGCAGGACCGCTCGCGCTGGGACACCGCTCTGATCCGGGAGGGCATCGACATACTGCTGCAGGCGCTGGCGCGGGACCGCCTGGGTGAGTTCCAGGCCCAGGCGGCGATCGCGGCTCTCCACGCCGACGCCCCCAGCACGCAGGAGACCGACTGGGTCCAGATCGTGCAGTGGTACGACGAGCTCGCCGCCCTCGCCCCGAGCCCCGTGGTGCAGCTGAACCGTGCCGTCGCGGTTGGAGAGGCCGACGGCCCGCGGGCGGGCCTCGCCGCGCTCGCGCAGATCGACCCCTCAGTGCCCCGGTACACGGCGGTCGCCGCGCACCTGCACGAGGCCGACGGAGACCGCAGGGCGGCGGCCCGGCTGTATGCCGAGGCGGCGCAGCAGGCGCGCTCGCTCGCCGAGCGCGATCACCTGACGCGGCAGGCGGCGCGGCTGCACGCCGAGGAGCTCTGAGCCGCCCGGCTCCCCCGGCGGACCCCGTCAGTCCTACCCAGCCCCGTCAGTCCCCCTCAGGCTCCCCGGGGCGGTCCCGCTCCACCATCGCCCGCTCCGCCTCGACGGCGGCGACGATCTCCTCGACCGCCTCGTCCACGGACAACTGGCTGGTGTCGATGATCAGGTGGCAACGGCCCTCGTCCGTCGGCTCCCAGTGCATGAGGCGGCGCGACATCCGCGGCCGCACGCGGTCCTCGCGCACCTGGCGCTGCGGGCGCGGCGCTGGTTCAGCTCCTGCACGATGCCCGCGTGCTCCTTCGCGGTCAGCGGGTACATCAGCATCGCGCCGACTGCCACCAGGCACAGCACCGCGGGCGCCCAGCCGGCCGCGATCTTGATGCCCTGGACGGCCTGCTCGGTCTGGTCCGGGGCGCCGGAGACGTAGCCGAAGGCGGCGATGCCCGCGCCGCCGAGGAAGCCGCCGAGTCCCTGGCCGGTCTTGCGGACGAAGGAGAGGATCGAGTAGCTGCCGCCCTCGGCGCGGGTGCCGGTCTTCCACTCGCCGTAGTCGACGGTGTCGGCCTGCATCGAGAACATCATCGCGTTGGTGCCGCCGAAGCCGATGCCGTAGATGAGGAAGGCCAGCAGCGCCATCGGCAGGTTCCCGGTGGGGGTGAGACCGATGACGACCAGGCCCAGCACTGCGAACAACGCCAGTCCCACATAGCTGGTGCGCTTGCCGAAGCGCTCCGAGACCCTGGGGATCACCGACGCGATCGCGATGGTGCCGATCGTCTGGAGGAGGAACAGCAGGGTGAAGTATCCGGCGCCGCCCACCACGTCCCGGGCGTAGTACATCATCACCGCGTTCATGGTGAACGAGCCGCCGAGCAGGAAGAACGCACCCAGGCAGAGGATGATCAGCGGCCGGTTCCGGCGCACCATCGCCATCGTGGTGCGCAGGGTGACGGTGCCCGTGCCGGCGGGCACGACCTCCTTGGTGCTGCGGAAGCAGACCCAGTACAGCGCGAGCGCGAGCACCGCGAGGATCACAGTGGCGATCGTGAACTTCAGACGGATGCCGTCCACCGTGGTGTCCTCGAACTGCGGGGAGAGCACCAGGGAGAGGACCACGCCGGTGACCGCGCCGCCGATGGAGCGGGCTCCCGCCAGGCGGGAGCGGTCGGTGGCGTTCTCCGTCATCGCCGCGGAGAGCGAACCGTAGGGGATGTTCACGAAGGAGTAGCAGAGCTGGTAGGCCGCATCGAACAGCAGGATCCAGGCCACGGTCGCCATCGGCCCCAGCGCCGCCGGAGTGCTGAACAGGCCCACCAGCGAGATCGCCAGCAGGGGGCTGACCCCGATCAACCAGGGCCGCAGCCGCCCGTGGCGGGTCTGCTTGCGACCGACGGTGTTGCCGGCGAACAGGTCGGTGAACCCGGCCCAGACCTTGGTGACGCCGTAGATGGGTCCCGCGCGCACCGGGTTCGCGGTTCCCGCTCCTGGACACCGCGCGCGCCGTAGGCTGGTCCACGGAACCGCCCGGCACCGCCCGGGCGCTCGAGACCCAGTGGAGGACGACGATGTCAGCCGAGAACCCGGACCTCGCGATCGCCCAGGCGGCGACCCTGCAGCCGATCACCGAGATCGCCGAGACGGCCGGAGTGCCCGTGGAGGCCCTGGTCCCCTACGGCGCGTACAAGGCCAAGGTCGACGTGCGGAGGATGACGCCGACGGGACGGACGGGCCGGCTCGTGCTGGTCTCGGCCATGTCCCCCACCCCGGCGGGCGAGGGCAAGTCGACCACCACCGTCGGCCTCGCGGACGCCTTCTCCCTGCAGGGCCATCGCACGATGGTCGCCCTGCGGGAACCGGCGCTGGGCCCGATCATGGGCATCAAGGGCGGCGCGACCGGTGGCGGTTACGCCCAGGTGGTGCCGATGGAGGACATCAACCTCCACTTCACCGGCGACTTCCATGCCATCCAGATCGCGAACAACACCCTCGCCGCTCTGGTCGACAACCACCTCCACCAGGGCAACGCCCTGGGCATCGACCCCCGACGCATCCAGTGGAAGCGCGTGGTGGATGTCAACGACCGCGCCCTGCGCAATATCACGATCGGCCTCGGCGGTCCGACCCAGGGCGTGCCCCGCGAGGACGGCTTCGACATCGTCGTCGCCTCCGAGATCATGGCCGTGCTGTGCCTGGCCACCGATCTGCAGGACCTCGAGGCCCGCATCGATCGGATCGTCGTCGGATTCACCTACGACCACGCGCCGGTCACCGTCGCCGATCTCGGGGTGGGCGGCGCCGTCACCATGTTGCTCAAGGACGCCCTGCTGCCGAACCTGGTCCAGACCCTCGGGGGCACCCCCGCGCTCGTGCACGGCGGGCCCTTCGCGAACATCGCGCACGGGTGCAACTCCCTGGCCGCGACCCAGCTGGCGCTGTCGCTGGCGGACATCACCGTGACCGAGGCCGGGTTCGGCTCCGACCTCGGCGCCGAGAAGTTCCTGGACATCAAGGCACGCCTCGGCGGCCTCTCCCCCGACGCCGGGGTGGTGGTCGCGACCGTGCGTGCGCTGAAGATGCACGGCGGGGTCGCCAAGGACTCCCTCTCCCACGAGGACATCGACGCCGCCCTCGCAGGCACCGCGAACCTGGCCCGACACGTGCAGAACATGCGCAAGTTCGGGATCGAGCCGGTGATCGCGCTGAACCGCTTCCCCACCGACACCGAGGCCGAGCTCGAGGCGGTGCTGGGCTGGGCGAAGGAGCAGGGTTTCCGCGCCGCGCTCTCCGAGGTGTGGGCCAAGGGCGGCGAGGGCGGTCTGGCGGTCGCCGAGCAGGTGCTCGCCGCGATCGAGCAGGACGCCCCCGACTTCCACCACCTCTACGACCCGGCCGCCGGGATCGAGGAGTCGCTGCGCACCCTGGCCCGTGAGATCTACGGGGCCGACGACGTGGTCTTCGAGGATCGCGCACCGATGCAGCTGCGGATGCTCCAGCGCAACGGCTGGGACGCCCTGCCCGTCTGCGTGGCCAAGACCCAGTACTCCTTCTCCGACGATCCCACGGCGCTCGGCGCGCCCACCGGGCACGTGCTGCATGTGCGGGACCTTCTGCCCAAGATCGGCGCCGGCTTCGTGGTGGCCCTGACCGGCTCGATCATGACCATGCCGGGCCTGCCCAGGGAACCTGCCGCGCTGCGCATGGGCGTGACCGAGGCCGGGGAGTCCATCGGGCTCTTCTGAGGCCCGGGCACCGGCCCGCCGTGGTCCGGGCGCGGGCCGGCCGCGGCCCGGGCACCGGCCGGCCCGAGGCACGGGACGTGCCCGACCCTACCGGCGGTCGCGCTCGGCGACCTCCTCGGCCTCGAGCTCGGTCTCGTCGTCCAGATCGATGTCGATGACGTCCTCGTCCTCGACGTCGCCGCCCTCGGGCTCCACCCAGTTCGGATCTGTCAGCGGCTCCACCTTCGCCGTGACCACGTTCTCCGGGAAGCGGTCCCGACCGCCGTCGGCCATGCCCACGTGGTCGTCGCCGTCCTCGTCGATGAAGCCGTCCTCGTCATCATCATCGTCACCGGTGTCCGCGAGCCGAGGACTGAGCTCGTCGATCGCGTAGTCACCGCCGCGCACGAAACCGCGCCGGAAGGCGGCGCGGCCCACCATCACGCTGGAGACCGGGACCGTGAGCATCTGTGCGAGCAGGACCACCAGCAGGAACCCCGCGAGCGACCATGACCCGACCGCGAGCGCGACCCCGGAGAAGACCAGGATCAGGCCCAGCACCTGGGGCTTGGAGGCCGCGTGGATGCGCATCAGCACGCCGTCGAAGCGGTTCAGACCGATCGCGGCGACCACGCCCAGCAGCAGCCCGCCGCCGATCAGCACGGCGGCGATGATCTCGGTGACGCTCATCGTCCTCCCTCCGTCGCTCCGCCGGAGCGGTGGCCTCCCGCGTCGAACCCGCGATCCTCGAAACCGCGGTGGCCGCCCCCGGCACCGAAGCCGGCGCCGAAGTCCTCGTGGTCCGGGTCCGCAGGGTCGAGCCCGTCCGCCCCGGTGGCTCCGTCGGCTCCGTCGGTCGTGGTGGTCCCGTCTGCCGCAGCGTTCCCGTCGGCCGTGGGGGGCTCCTCTGCCTCCGGCTCCCCCGGATGATGCGGATCCTCGACCGCGTCCTCGAGGCTCCAGGTGTCCGCCTCCGGTGACTCGGCGAAGTGGTTCCCGGGCACCTCGTCGGCGCTCTCGGCGGTCTCGAAGTGGATCGCCTCGTGCGGACCGGTGTCGGTGCTCGGCTCCTCAGGATGCGGCCGCCGGCGGCCCTGGCGCGGGTCCTCCCGGGCGACGAAGCGGGCGAAGGTGACCGTGCCGATGAACGCCAGACCGGTCAGGGCGAGCATCACCGGCCCCGCCCAGGACGCCCGGGACTGCGCGGTGTACAGCGCCATGCCCATCACCACCAGGGTCACGAGGGAATCGCTGGCGATCGCCCGGTCCAGGATGGTGGGGCCCACGATCGTCCGGTAGACCACGGCCAGCGCCGCCAGGGCGAGCACGCCGGCGTAGACCAGCAGCAGGATCTCGAAGGGGGTCATCGCAGCCCCGCCTCCTCGAGGATCTCGCGCCGGCCGACGGCCCACAGCAGCCGCTCCTCCTGCGCGCGGACCTCCGCACGCGCCTTCTCCACGGCCTCGGGCGTGCCGGCGTTGAAGGTGTGCAGGAACAGCATGCCGGTGGCGCGCTGGGCCTCGACGACGACGGAGCCGGGGATCAACGTGCACAGCACCCCGGTGAAGGTGAGGAAGAAGTCGGAGCGCGAGGCCATCTTCACCGCGATCACGGAACTGGGCGGCTGCGGCCCCGGGCGCAGGGCGAAGTACGCCACCTGCAGGGCGGAGACCGCGCAGTCCGCGAGGAAGCGCAGGACGAACAGCGTGAAACGGACCGGCCGGAGGGTGAGCTCCTGCCCGGTGGGCGGCATCGGGAACAGGACGAACACCAGCACCGCCACGGCGAGGCCGCCGAGCAGATTCTTGAGGTCCACCCCTCCCCAGAGCAGGCACCACAGAGCGACCGAGAGCAGCATCCACAGCCAGGAGCGGCGCAGGTCCTTGAGCCGTTGCAGGATCACTCCTCCACCTCCTGTCCCTCGCCGTCGAGCCGGTGGCCGTCATCGTCGATCCGGTACTGCAGGTCCCCGGCGGCCTCGTCGCCGAGCACGGCACTGACGTAGGGGACCCGCTCCAGGACCGAGCTGGCGGCCTCGTCCGCGTAGTTCATCAGAGGGCCGGCGAGAACGGTGAGGACCAGGGAGAAGGCGATCATCGCGGCGGTCGCGCCGGCCATGACGGCGGGCAGCGGGACCGCACGGGCCACCATCTCCTGGCTGGGCTCCTGCCAGAAGGCGCGGTTCCAGATCTTCGCGATCGCATAGAGGGTCAGCAGGCTGGTGATCACGCTGATCGCGATGAGGATCCAGCCCGAGGTGCGGTCGTACTGGATACCGGCCTCGATGAGGCCCACCTTGCCGATGAAGCCGGAGAACGGCGGGATGCCGGCGAGGTTCATGGCGGGGATGAAGAACAGGATCGCGAGCACCGGGGCGAGCTTCTGGAGCCCGCCGAGCTTGATCAGGTTCGTGGTGCCGCCGCGGTGCTCGATCAGCCCGGCGGCCAGGAACAGCGTGGACTGCACGGTGATGTGGTGGGCGACGTAGTAGATGGTCGCAGCCATGCCCGCCTGGGTGACCATGCCGATGCCGAACAGCATGTAGCCCATGTGGGAGACCAGCGTGAAGGAGAGCACTCGCTTCAGGTCCGTCTGCGCCACCGCACCGAAGATGCCGATCAGCAGGCTCAGCGCCGCCGCGGCGAGCAGCAGGTTCGAGATCTGGGAGGCCGGGAAGAGCAGGGTCTCCAGGCGCAGGATCGCGTAGATGCCGACCTTCGTGAGCAGTCCCGCGAACACGGCGGTCACCGGGGCGGGAGCGGTCGGATAGGAGTCCGGCAGCCAGGCGCTGAGCGGGAAGATCGCCGCCTTAATCGCGAAGGCCACCAGCAGCATCAGCTCCAGGATCATCCGGGTGCCGGGCTCCAGACCGTCCAGCCGCACGGCCATCTCGGCGAAGTTCACCGTGCCCACGGCGGCGTAGACCGCGGCCACCGCCGCCAGGAAGATCACCGAGCTCAGCAGCGAGACGATCACATACGTGGTGGCGGCGCGCACACGGCTCGCGGAGCCGCCGAGGGTGAGCAGCACGTAGCTCGCCGCCAGCAGCACCTCGAAGCCGACGTAGAGGTTGAAGAGGTCGCCGGCGAGGAACGCCATCGACACCCCGGCCACCAGCGCCAGGTAGGTGGGGTGGTAGATCGCCACCGGGGTGCGTTCGACGTTCTCGCTGACCGTCTGCGCGCTGGAGTACACCAGCACCGCGAGCGTGACCACGCTGGAGACCAGGAGCATCAGCGCGGTGAGCCGGTCCGCGACCAGCACGATCCCCAGCTGCGGGGTCCAGTTGCCGATCTGGAGGACCAGCACCCCGTCCTGGATCACCTGGTGGCCCAGCACGAGGGCGACGGTGACGATCGCGACCAGGGTGAAGATCGCGACCCACAGCTGGATGCGGGCGTGATGGCGCAGCAGCAGCGTGAAGGCCGCACCGCCCAACGGCAGCATCACCGGCAGGGCCAGGAGCAGCTCGACGCTCATCCCTCACCCCGTCCGTCCGTGTGCTCTCGGTCTGTCTCGGTCGCGGGGCCCGCGCCGGGGGCCCCGGCCACGTGGTGGCTGTCGGCGGCCCCGTCGGGCGGGGCATCCCGCTGGTTCTTCCTGCGGGGGGCCTTCTCGCCCCGTGGACGTCCCCCGCGCGGCGGCAGCGGCTCCTGGTCCTCGTCCGCCTCGGTGGCGTCCTGCGGGACGTCCTCGGCGCTCGTGAGGTCCGAGCCGAGCGGGTCGTCGTCCTCCGGTGCGTACACCCCCTGCGACTGGGCCAGCGCGCCGCGACGGGACTCCTCGGAGAGGGCCTGCGACCACGGCAGGTGCTCGGCGTCCTCGGACTTCCGCCGGCGACGGCGCAGCACACGACGGTCCTCGACGTCATCGGGGACCTCGTCGTGTCCGAACAGCTGCCAGGCCCGGTAGGCCAGCGCCATCCCGAAGGCGGTGATGCCCAGGGAGATCACGATCGCGGTGAGCACCATCGCGAAGGGCAGCGGGTCCGTCATCTCCGCGGGATCGCCGCTGCCCTCGAAGGGCGGCAGGCCCCGCGGGCCGGCAGCGATGATGAACAGCAGATTCACGCCATTGCCCAGCAGCACGTAGCCCAGGATGATCCGGGACAGGGTCCGCTCGAGCATGAGGTAGACGCCGCAGGCGACGAGCACCCCGGCGGTCAGGAGCAGGGCGAGGCTAACGGGCATCGGTCTCCGCCTCCTGCTGCTGGTCGATCTGTGCGCCGAGGGAGCGCAGGAAGTCGAGCATCACGCCGAGCACCACGAGGTAGACACCGACGTCGAAGATCAACGCGCTCGGGAAGTGCAGCTCGCCCAGCAGCGGCACCTGTACCACCGGAGTCGCACTGGCGAAGACGGTGCCGCCGAAGAGCAGCGGGAGCACCCCGGCCAGCACCGCGATCGCCATGCCCCCGCCGAGGACGAAACCGGCCTGCACGGGTGCCGCCTCGCTGAGCTCGTAGCGGCCACCGGCGAGATAGCGCAGCGCCAGCGCGAGACCGGCCACCAGACCACCCGCGAAGCCGCCACCGGGCGTGTTGTGCCCGGCCATCAGCAGGTAGACCGAGAACATCATCATCAGCGGGAAGGAGATGCGGGTGATGACCTCGAGGATCACCATGCGGCGCTCCGGGGCGAGGGTCAGCCCGGCCGAGAGCCAGGTGCGCCAGCGATTTCCGCCCGCGACCTCGTCGGGGCGCGCATCGAAGTCCAGAGCGTTCTGCGGCAGCTCCGAGTCGATGCGGCGGCGCCAGATGGACGTCTTGGACTCCAGGTCGCGCACGCGGGAGATCGGGCGCTCACGCCGAGTGACGAAGATCAGGGAGGCCACCCCCGTGGCCACTACCAGGAGCACGCCGATCTCGCCCATCGTGTCCCAGACACGCGCGTCGACCAGGGTCACGTTGACCACGTTGTGGCCGCCGCCGATCGTGTAGGCCTTCTCGATGAGCCCCGGCCCCAGCGCTTCCCGGTAGCGGGCATCCGCGGCGTACAGGGTCCCGCCGCACAGCACCACCGCGGTCGCGATCGCGATCCCCCAGCGCCCCCAGGCGCCGATCCGCAGCGGCCGACGGGAGAAGTGGATCGGCAGACGTCGAAGCACGAGCACGAGCACCACGGTCATCGCGGTCTCGACCAGCGCCTGAGTGATGGCGACATCCGGGGACCCGGCGACCAGGAACAGCAGCGCCACGCTGTAGCCGGTGACGGTGATCAGGAAGACGGCCCGCAGGCGCCGACGCGAGCGCGCCGCGCCGAGAGCAGCCAGTCCTGCCACCGGCAGCAGGATCAGCTCGAGCGGATGCTGGAAGAGCACCAGGTTGTCCGGCAGCGGGGACTGGGTGAGCGCCACCGGGATCACCAGGGCGATGAGCACAACCATCATGGTGCCCAGCGTGTACGGCAGGGAGCCTCGCTGGAACAGGGTGGTCGCCACGATCGAGAGGGCGTCGGTGCCGCGCAGCAGCCGACGGAAGCCGCGCTCGGCGTCGAAGGCCTCGAGCACCCCGCCCTCGGCCCAGGTCTGGGGCGAGAGAGCCTTCTGCAGCGTCGCGAACGGCCTGGCGAGCAGGCACAGCGCGATGCCGAGGCCCAGGGTGAGCCCGGAGGCCAGCAGCGGGACGCCGAGATGCGGGACCACGGCCAGGTGCACGTCCTCGCCGGTCTCCGGCAGCAGCGCGGTGTGGGCGCGCAGCGTCTCCTCGAGCGGCCCGGCGGCCAGCGAGAGCACCACCGAGAACACGGCGACCAGCGCCGGGGGCAGCCAGTTCAGCACCTCGATGCGGGGGGTCTGCACCCGCGGAGCGCCCGGGGCGGCGCCGAAGGCGCCGTGGACGAACCGCCACGAGTAGGCGACGGTGAGGATCGAGCCGGCGATCAGCGCGAGCAGCAGCAGCCGCTGCCATCCCCCGGCGTACCACAGCGCGGTGTAGATCGCCTCCTTGGCGACGAACCCGTACAGCGGCGGGACCGCCGCCATCGAGGCCGCCGAGACGACGCCGATCACGGTGACGATCGGGGCGGCCCGGGCCACCCCCGAGAGCACTCGCAGGTCACGGGTGCCGAACTTCTTGTCGATGATCCCCACGACCATGAACAGCGGCGCCTTGAACACAGCATGCGCGATCAGCATCGCGAGGCCCACCAGCACTGCGTCGTGCGTGGCCACCGCGGCCACGGCGGCGAGGAAGCCCAGCTGGGAGACGGTGCCGTAGGCGAGCAGCAGCTTGATGTCCGTCTGTCGCATCGCCCGCCAGCCGCCCACGAGCATGGTCACGGCGCCGACGCCCGCGAGCACCATCGAGACCACCTCGAGATGGGTCAGCGCCGGAGCCATCCGCAGGATCAGGTAGATGCCCGCCTTCACCATCGCCGCGGCGTGCAGGTAGGCAGAGACCGGCGTGGGCGCGGCCATCGCTCCGGGGAGCCAGAAGTGGGTGGGCACCAGGGCGGACTTGCTCGTCGCCCCCACCAGGATCAGCACCATCGCCGTGACCAGGTACGGCCCGCCCTGCTCCCACATCGGATCGGCCACGATCACGGACAGGCGGAGAGATCCCGCCGGCGCGGCGACCATCAGCAGACCCACCAGCATCGCCAGGCCACCGGCCGTCGTGGAGATCAGGGCGTTCAGCGCGGCACGGCGCGAGGCCTGCTTGTCCTGGTAATGCCCCACCAGGAGGTAGGAGAAGACGGTCGTGAGCTCCCAGAACGTGTAGATGACCATCACGTCGTCGGCGAGCACCAGGCCCACCATCGCCCCGGCGAAGGCCGTCAGCACCCCGGCGAAGCGGCCGAGCCCCGGCTCGGTGTCCTTGAAGTAGCGCGCGCAGTACAGCAGCACGATCGCGCCGATCCCGGTGGCGATCAGCGCGAGCACCCAGCTGAGCGCGTCCAGGCGGAAGGCCAGGTCGATGCCGAAGGCCGGGATCCACGGAACGGACTCCACGCGCGGCGCCTCGGCGAGCTCGCGGGGATCGAGGGTGGCGAGCCACAGCGCCGAGGCCCCGGGCACCACGGCCAGCGGGTAGAAGGCGTTGCGGCCGATCCACCGCACCAGGAGGGGTCCCCCGAGCGCCGCCACGAGGTGGGCGAGCAGCATCGGGAACACAGAGTTCTCCGTCCGTGCGGGGAGGGAAAGGGCCGACGTCATCTTACGGGAGGAGTCCGTGGCAATTCTGGACGGAGTCGAATGGATCACGGCAGATCGCGCGCCACGCACCGCACACCCGGCACCGCGCACCAGCGTTCACGAACTCGTCGGCCCGAGGACTGCGGACCGCCCCGACGCAGAGCGTGGGGCTCCGTAGAGTGTGACCATGGCCAGCATCCCGGACTCGGGGGCGCGCGCGCCCCGCCGCACGCGCCCGCCCGTCGTCCCCTTCGCCCTGTGGGACGGGGGGATGTCCGCGTTCAGCTCCGTGATCCTCACCTTCGTGTTCGCGACCTATGTCGCCAGCGCCGTGGCGGCCGAGGGCGCTGTCGGCGACGAGGCGATCAAGGCCGCACAGGATCACGGCTCCCAGGTGCTCACCACCTGGCAGTCGATCGGCGCGGTCGCCATCGCCCTGCTGGCCCCGCTGCTGGGCAACCTCGCCGACCGCGGCGGTGCCCGCAACGCGCTGCTGCGGGTCACCACGATCGCCACGGTCGTGACCGTGGCGATGATGCCGCTGGTCGCGCTCGATGCGGACTACCTGACCTTCGGGGCGGCGCTGATCGCGCTGGCCGTGGTGTTCAGCGAGCTCGCCGGGGTGTTCGTGAACTCCGTGCTGCCGGAGATCTCCACTCCGGAGAACCGCGGCCGCATCTCGGGCACCGCCTGGGCGGTGGGCTACTGGGGCTCGATCGTGTGCCTGGGCATGGTGCTGGTGCTGTTCGTGATGCCGGGCACCGGGCTGCTCGGCATCACCGGGGAGGACGGGTGGAACTATCGGGCGATCCCGCTGTTCGTCGCGCTGTGGATCCTGGTGGGGACGATGCCGCTGATGCTGACGGCACCGAAGCACCCCGCCTCCGCCCCCGGGGAGCGGTGGAACCCCTGGCAGGGCTATGCGCACATCGTGCGCCGCGTGATCCGCGCCTTCAAGGAGGAGCCGATCATGCTGCAGTACCTGGTGGCCTCTGCGATCTACCGCGACGGGCTGGGAGCGGTCTTCTCCATCGCCGGGGTGCTGGCCGCCAATGCCTACGGCTTCTCCACCGTGGGGATCATCCTGTTCGGCATCGCCGCGAACCTGGTCGCCGGCATCGGGGTGTTCCTGGGCGGACGGGTCGACGATCGTGTGGGGCCGCGTCCCGTGATCATCGTCGGCTGCGCCGGGATCATCGTGCTGGGGCTGGTGGTGCTGTTCTTCGGTGCGACGCTCGTGTTCTGGGTGGCGGGCCTGGCGATCTGCCTGTTCGTCGGCCCTGTGCAGTCCGCGTCGCGGAACCTGCTCACCCGCCTCTCGCAGCCGGGGCGGGAGACGGAGAACTTCGGTCTCTACGCGACCACCGGCCGGGCGCTCGGCTTCCTGGGCACCGCGGCGTTCGCCGCGACCGTCGCGATCTCGGGCGACACCCGTACCGGCATCCTCGGGATCGTGCTGGTGATGGCGCTGGGGCTGATCGCCTTCCTGCCGATCCGCCTCGGCGCCGCAGGGCGGGCGCCGGTCACCGCGTGAGCACGGTGAGCGGGGTCAGGCGAGGTCGGCGGGATCGACCAGGAAGCCCTCGACGTCCACGATGTAGCCGCCGACGGTCTCGCTGAGCAGGCCTGCGATCAGGCCGATGCGGCGGTAGGCGAGCTCCCAGCGCTCAGTGGTCTCCGCATCCGGCGCCTCGACGGCGTCCTCCTCGGGGTCTGCGGTGAGATGCACCAGCTCGTAGTCCACGGCGTCCTCGAGCCAGCCGAGCGCCCGCAGCGCAGTGGGCCGGGAGCTGCGCCCCACCCGCAGGGAGATCGCCTCCCCCCGGGGCAGCGGGATCGTCGCGCTGTAGCCGGTGCGGGGCGCCCCCTCGGGCACCTGATCGAGCTCCGCCTCCGGCTCGAGCGGACCCAGCAGCTCGGCGAGCGACTCGGGGGCCAGCGCATGCGGGCTGACCAGTGTCAGGTCGCGCAGATGGAAGGGGTGCGGTTCGAGGCGGGCGCCGCCGTCGGTCACCACCGCGCCGTGCAGGCGTCGGCCCAGCGACCAGGCGAGGTCCAGGCCCTGCCGCTCCAGGCCGAAGGGGATGCCGTCCGGGAAGGCGCGCCCGTAGCCGTGGGAGTCGCCCATCCCCTCCGGCAGCGGGTCCTCCCTCTCTCGCGGGGTGTCCAGCGTCCAGCGCCCGGCGCCGCGCGGTGAGCGGTCCGGCGTCAGGTGCTGAGCGTCCCCGAGGTGGATCACCCCGTCCTCGTCCTCCTGCGCGTCGGGGCGCACATTGCGCACCATCGTCAGCACATCGGCGGGATCGGTGTCCCGCGGCAGCTGCAGGCGGTGATGCGTGCGTGGCTGCTCGGCGGGCGACGGCGGAACCGATGCGGTCACTGCTGCTCCTCCACGGGGATGCGGGTGCGATGGAAGTTCTGGGCGGAGCGCGACGGGGTGGGTCCGCGCTGGCCCAGGTAGCGGTTGAGGTTCCCGGCACTGCCATAGGGGCGCTCGGAGGCGCTCGAGAGCCGGAAGAAGCACAGCTGCCCGATCTTCATCCCGGGCCACAGCGCCACGGGCAGGGTCGCCATGTTGGACAGCTCGAGCGTGATGTGGCCCTGGAAGCCGGGATCGATGAAGCCCGCGGTCGAGTGGGTGAGCAGGCCCAGCCGACCCAGCGAGCTCTTGCCCTCGAGCCGGGCGGCGACATCGTCCGGCAGGGTGATCTGCTCATAGGTCGAGGCGAGCACGAACTCCCCGGGGTGGAGCATGTACGGCTCCTCCGGGCCCACCTCCACCACACGGGTGAGCTCGGACTGCTCGACGGCGGGGTCGATCATCGCGTACTTGTGGTTGTCGAAGAGGCGGAAGTACCGGTCGATCCGCACGTCCACGGAGGCGGGCTGGATCATCTCGGGGTCGAAGGGGTCCAGACGCACCCTGTCGGCCTCGATCTGGGCTCGGATATCTCGATCGCTCAGCAGCACGGCGTCCACCCTAGTCTCCCGCGGCCATGGCAGGCACCCTGTTCCCTCAGCCCGACCGCGCCTCCCGTCGGGCCCCGCCACCATCGCCGTCCGCGATCGCGGCGCCGGTTCGCGCTGCATCCCATCTCGGGGTATGCTGATCTGCGTTCGTTCGAGCAGCGGCCCTCCCCCGGGAGTACGGCACCGAGCGGGCACCGCTTCGCGGGTGTAGTTCAATGGTAGAACTTCAGCTTCCCAAGCTGATAGCGCGGGTTCGATTCCCGTCACCCGCTCTTCCGGACGCCGGCCCCTGCAGGGGCCGGCGTTCTTCGTTCCCGGTCGACACGGCCCGGAGCACCTCCCTCGCCGCCCTTGCCGGGGACAGCGCCAGCGTTATGTCGCTCTGCACGGAAGTGTAAGAATGCGGCATGCCCAAGATCATCGGAGGATCCCTCGAGGAGCATCGCGAGCGCACGCGGGAGAAGATCTTCACCGCCCTCGCCGAGCTCCTCGAGACCCAGGAGTTCGAGTCGGTCACTTTCTCGCGGATCGCCACGGCGGCCGAGGTGGGCCGCACCGCGATGTACAACCACTTCCCCGACCGTGAATCACTCCTGGTCGAGTACGCGATCCACCAGACGATGGACTACATCCAGCAGCTGCGCGCCGGGGTGAGCGATTCGGCGACACCGCGCGATGCCGCGATCGCCTACGTGCACACCCAGCTGGACCTCACCATCTCCTTCCACGTCCCGCAGACCTCCGGCGGAGCCACCCTCTCCCCGGAGACGGCCGCCCGCATGCGGGAGCACGTGGTCCTCATCGAGGACGTGCTGCGCACCATCGTCACCGACGGTGTCGCCTCCGGTGACTTCTCCGCCGATCTCGACGTGGACGCCACGGTGCGCATCATCAACGGGCTGCTGGTGGGGTCCTCCGCCAAGCGGTACTCCCGCCCGGCCCTGGAGGCTTTCGTGCTGCGGGGCCTCGGCGCCACGGTCTGAGCACCGCCCGCGGCTGAGCAGCGCCCGCAGCTGAGCTGCGCCCCGGGCCGACCTCCGCCGAGGAGCCCAGGGACCGGCCGCTCCCGCGGGTCAGTCCGTCGCGTCGTCCTCGTCGCGGTCCTCGCGGGCATCGGCCTCGGCACGGCGCCGACGCCGCTTCTGCTTCTTCGCGCTCTGCGCGGGGACCGCGACCTGCTCCACGTGCTCCTCGTCGGCCTCCCAATCCATCGCGTCCAGCGCGTCGGCGGGCTCCTCCTCGGTGCGGGCGAAGAGCGGCTTGGAGATCTCGCCCTCGCCGTCCTCCAGATCGACCTCAGGGGCCGTCGCGGCGATCACCCAGCATGTCACCACGATGACCAGCGCGACCACCGCGATGCCCCAGTGGAGGAAGGAGCTGGTGCCATCGGTGTTCATCCCGACGACCGCGCTCACGGCCAGCGCGGTGAGCAGGCTCGAGGTGAGCAGCAGCGGCAGAGCCACCGAGCCGATCGCCGAGCGCAGCACCGTGGTGAGCACCGCGCCGCCGAGGGCGCCGGAGTGGCCCCAGGAGCCGCGCCCGCCGTACCGGCCGGAGCCGATCACCGCGGCGGCCCCGCGCAGGGTCGAGCCGGTGCCGAGCATCCACAGTCCGAGTCCGGCCGACGAGAGCACCACGCCGAGCACCAGTCCGGGCAGGGCGCCCGGTCCGAGGCCGAAACCGGCCACCAGCGGCATCAGCACGACCACCACGACGGGGGGCACGGCGGCGCGGCGCACCATCTCGGCGAGGTCCGCGAGCTCGTAGCGGTCGCGCTTCTCGAGCATCGAGGCGCGCGCCTCGACGACGGCGCTCGCCCCGAGCCGGCGGGCACCGTCCAACAGCGCGGAGGTCACCAGCAGCACGGTGAGGACGCCGAGGCCCACACCGCCGAGCATGGTGAGCGAGTTCGGGGTGAGGGTGTGCAGGGCACGGTCCTCCCAGATGGTCCCTGCGCGGGGGGCGCTCTGCAGGGCGCTCACCACGGGCCCCAGGGTGCCGAGGGCGGCGAGCGCTCCGGCCAGCAGCAGTGCGGCGCGGGGGCCGGTGGGGGTGCCGGCAGCGGCGCTGCGCAGCGAGACCTCGGTGTCGGGGCGATCGGTGAGCGTGCTCGAGAGCAGGGATCCCGCATATCCTGCCACCACGATCAGCCCGCCGAGGCCGGCGTGGACCAGCAGTGTCAGCGCGAGCCCCGGCACCCCGGCTGAGAGCACCGAGATCACGGCCGTGATCAGCACCAGCAGCGCCACGGCACCCGCAGCGGTCAGCGCCGTGGATCCCAGGCCCGCGATGATGCCGAGCGCGCCACCGGTGCGGCTGGTGCGGGCGGCCCGCAGCACGGGCGAGCCGACGCGGTGCCCGGTGCCGTCCAGCAGCAGCACGGCCGCGAGGGCGGCGAGGACGCCCAGACCCACCGCGACCGCCACCACGACGTTCGGGGTGGTCGAGTACAGGGCGATCATGTCCAGGAACGAGCTCGCGTACAGGGACTCGTCGGTGCGGGAGACCCAGCCGCCGAGATCCGCCAGCGCGTCCTCGATCTGCGGCTCGAGCTGCGCGCGCGGGGTCGGGGTGCCTCCGGTGATGGCGGGATCGGTGAAGTTCTCCAGGCCCACGTCCTCGAAGCGGAGGTTCTTGTAGAGCGAGGGGATCCACAGCGCGGAGGCGGCGACCGCCCCGGCGCCGCCGAGCACCGACGGGATCAGCCCACCCAGCAGCAGGGCGCCGCGCTGATGTCCCGGGCTGCCGCGATGGGGCATCACGGCGACCGCGGCGGCGGCGAGCATCGCCACGCCCAGGCCCAGGAGCACCACGATGAACCCTTCCGCCGCGAGGACGGGCACGCCGAGCAGCACGCCGAGAGCGGCGAGGGCCGTGGTGACGGCGACGAGGTCCGCGCTCAGGGCACCGCCGCGCGAGGCCATCCGGGCGCTGCGCAGGTGGGGGCCGCCGAGGTTCGCGGGATCCTCCTCCTCCAGCTCGTGCTCGTCGGTGCCCACGAGCACCGCTGCCGCGGACGCGGCGGCATCGACCGGGACCGCGCAGACGCGCATCGCGAGCGCCGAGATCGCTGCACCGCCGGCCAGGGCCATCAGCGCGGGTCCCGAGGTGGTCTGCAGGAACCAGACGATGATCACCATCGGCAGCACGGCGAGCGCGAGCGCTCCGGTGACGGTGAGCGCCCCCAGCCGGGAGATCATCGCCGGGCGGCGCTCGGCGTCCAGGCCCAGCGCCGCGACCTGGACCGCGATCCCGCGCCACGCGGCGAGAGCTCCCAGCGCGAGACCCGCCAGCAGCAACCCGGAGCGCAGCAGCCGGTCATCGGTGGAGCCGGGGGCGAGATACAGCAGCACCGCCAGCGGCAGGCCCACCCACAGCATGATCGACCCGGCGGAGAGCAGCTGCGCGCCCAGACGC
This sequence comes from Brachybacterium sp., assembly GCF_036379615.1. Taxonomy (GTDB): domain Bacteria; phylum Actinomycetota; class Actinomycetes; order Actinomycetales; family Dermabacteraceae; genus Brachybacterium. The sequence goes on along the minus strand of NZ_DASVGJ010000006.1, from coordinate 4,038 downwards.
CGGCCGATGCCCTCGTCGAGCTCATCGCTGTCCTCGTCACGGCGCAGCCGGCTGGGGACGACGGCCCCCACCACGAGCGCCGCCACGGCGAGCACGCCGAGCGCGAGGAGGGTCCAGGCGAGATCGTCGCCCAGGGGGAATTGCGTGATCAGATCCACGTGAGAGCTTCCGACGACGGGGCTCGGCGGGCCGAGCGGGAGGACACACCGGAGCGGGGCTCCGGCGGCCGAGGATAACCGAGCAGGATGACCGCTGCGGTCACCGACTCAGGCGAGCAGCGACAGGTCGAGATGGGTCGGACCGCCCTCGACCACCCGGATCGGGACGCCCCAGTCCTGCTGGTGCATGTGGCAGGCGGGGAACTCGACCGTGGGATCCGCATCGCAGGAGGCGACCCGGGCGCTGACGTGCAGCACCCCCTCGGTGTAGGCGGGGTCCAGCTCGAGCGTGCGCTCCAGGGCGGTTTCCACTCCCCCGCCGGAGGTCAGCATCGAGGTGGGCGTGGTGGAGATCGTCACCTGGGTGGAGGGCCCGAGCGAGTCGTCGAGCTTGTGGCCCGCGGGCGGCGTGAACAGCACCCGCACGGTGAGCGGTCCGGGGCCCACGTCGGTGACCGGGCGCTCGGAGCGCTGAGCCCCTTCGTCGATCATCCGCTCGGCGGCCTTGGCCACCGGGACCCAGGTGATGCGGTGCATGCCGGACTCGACGACGATCAGCTGGCCGATCCCGTCCACCGGGGGGCCGACGATCGCGTCGGAGGGCTCCTTGAGATCGGTCGCGACGGTGACCACGTGCGCCTGCACGGCGGCGGCCCCGTCGGCCTCCGCACCGGAACCGGACCCTGCGCTGGCGCCGGACCCCGCGCCGGAGAGATCCGCGACGGCGATGACGCCGTCCAGCGCGGTGATGCCGCCGGTCGTGGCGGTCTCGCCGTCGGCGCCCGGCTCCTCGATCAGGCGGATCGCACCGTTGTACGTGTCGCTCACGGCGATCCGGCCGTCGGGCAGCGCGGTGACGGCCAGGGGGTGCTGGAGGCGAGCCACCTCGGCAGGGCCGTCCACATGCCCGAAGTCGAACAGCCCCTGCCCCACCAGGGTGCTGACCTGCATGGTCCGCGGATCCAGGAGGCGCACGGCGGAGGTCTCGGAATCCGCGACCACGATGCGGCCGTCGGGCAGCTCGTCCAGCCCCGAGGGCTGCGCCCACCAGGAGGTGACGGCCGGGCCGTCCACCAGGCCCTCCTGGGTGGTGCCGGCGAGCACCATCAGGGCACCGGTGACGGGGTCGAAGGTCCACAGCTGGTGGATGCCGGCCATCGCGATCACGGCCCGGCCCAGCACATGCGACCAGGTGAGGTCCCAGGGGGTGGACAGCGCGAAGGACAGGGCATCCCCCTCGCCGCGGGGCAGCGGATCGCCCTGCATCCACTGCGCGCCGGAGCCGGCGACGGTCGTGACCTCGGTCGCGGTGCGAGAGCGCAGCAGGCGGTCCTGGCCCACCTTCACCCCTCGCAGGCGATGGTTCGCGGTATCGGCCACCAGCAGGTCGTAACCGACCTCGTCGGCGACCTCCGCCGGCAGCGCGAGCACGCCGTTGGGCTCGGTGAACTGCGCGATCTCCTCATCGCCGTCGGCGTGGCCGCGGGCCCCCGTGCCGATGGACGCATCCACGGTGACGCCGTCGTTCTGGAAGACCACGAGGCGGTGCTGGCCCGCATCGGAGACCACCAGGCGGCCGTCCGGCAGCAGCGTGAGCTTGGAGGGGAAGCGGAGGGTCTGCGGGGTGCGCTCGGCGAGCACCGTGGGGGCGGGCCCTCGACGCAGGGAGCCATCGGCCTCGCCCTCGGCGACGAGCTGGGTGACCAGCTGATCGAGATTCGCGGCGTGTCCTTCGCCGGAGAGGTTGCCGGCGATCCGGCCGTGAGTGTCCAGCACCATCAGCGTGGGCCAGGCGCGGGCGCCGTACTCGCTCCAGGTCTCCAGCTCGGGGTCGTCGATCACCGGGTGGGTGACCTCGTACCGCTCGATGTTGGCCGCCAGGGCCTCGGGGTCCTTCTCGAACTCGAACTTCGGGGAGTGGACCCCGATGACCACCAGCTCCTCGGCCCACTTCTCCTCCAGCGGGCGCAGCTCGTCCAGCACATGCAGGCAGTTCACGCAGCAGAAGGTCCAGAAGTCGAGCAGGACGATCTTCCCGCGCAGCGCCTCGAGGTCGAGGTCGGCCCCGCCGGTGTTCAGCCAGCCGCGACCGCGCAGTGCGGATCCGTGGGCACGGGCTGTCAGGGGCGAGGACGGGTCCGGCGTTGTGGTCATGAGGTCCAGTGAACACCGGATCGGCGCCGTGTGGCGAACCAGGGTGACATGCATGGACATCCCGGGCCCGGACCCGCAGGTGGCAGGCACCGGTCACACCCGGCGCCGGTGACCGATCCGACGATGGTCACCGGTCCGTCTCCGGCCGTCGGCCCGGTGCCGATCGATGGTTCGGGGCCGCTCGATGGCCCCGGGCCGCTCGTCGGCCCGTCACCAGCTCGCGATCCACGCCCGCAGGTCGGGGTCCGTCAGGGAGGTCAGCGTGAGATCCGACGGCGGGGCATCGTGACCGCCGACGGGCACGGCGATCAGCCGCAGGCCCGCCTCACGCGCGGCCTGCGCCCCGGTGCCGGAGTCCTCGAGGGCGAGCACCTGCTCGGGGGCGGCGCCCAGCGCACGGGCGGCCGCGGCATACATGTCCGGGAAGGGCTTGGGCCGCTCGACGGTGTCGGAGGCCTCGAGCACCGCGAAGTGCTCACGCATCCCACCGCGCTCCAGCTTCTCCTCCAGGGAGCTGAGCCAGGAGTTCGAGGCGCAGCCGAGCGGCACCTTCTGCCCGGTCAGCTCCAGGATCTCGGCAGCCCCGGGCATGGTGCGGATGCCCGTGGCGAGCTCCCGGTCGAACTCGCGGTGCAGATCGGCGAGCACCTCCTGCTCGTCGTGACCGGAGCGGCGGGCGATGAGCTCGGCGGCGACCTCGATGGTCGATCCGTGCAGCAGGTCGGCGTCGCCCTCCAGCAGCCGGGCACCGTGGCGCGCGACGACCAGGTCCTCCGTGCGCTGCCACACCGACTCGGTGTCCAGCAGCAGCCCGTCGCAGTCGAAGACGACCGCCTGCGGGACCCAGTCGCCGAAGGCCTCGGCGAACCGGGCCGGGATCCCGGCACCGCTCCGCTGCCCGTTCTCTCGTCCGTCTTCTCGCCGGTCCGCGCGCCCGTCGTGTGCAGCGCTCATCGACGTGCCTCCCAGCCGGCGATCCACTCGGTCAGCACCGGATCCTCGAGCGAGGCCAGACGGCGCGGCGCCTGCGGATCCTGCCCGGGGATCGAGGGCACCGCGATGAGCTGCAGGCCCGCCGCCCGAGCGGCGTCCGCACCGGTCTCGGAGTCCTCGAAGCCGAGGCAGTCGGCGGGGTCCGCCCCGAGCGCGCGCGCAGCAGCGAGATACATGTCCGGAGCGGGCTTGGGCTCAGCGACGTCCTCGATCGCGATCGAGGCGTCGAGCAGCTCCGCGATCCCGAGGCCCTCGAGCTTGGTCTCCAGCATGTCGCGTGGTGAGTTCGAGGCCACGGCGACGGGGCGCACGGCCGCGATCGCACGCAGGGTCTCCAGGGCGCCGGGCAGCGGGGTGAGGGACTCCCCGATGTGCTCGCGATGCGCGGTCAGCAGCTCCTCCCCCACCAGGTGCGGATCCTTGCCGACGGCCTCGGCGAGGGCGATCACGACGAGCTCCGCGGACCTCCCGGTGATCCTGCGCCGGGTGGCCGGGTCCAGTGCGGTGCCGTGCGCGGCGAGGTACTCGTCCTGCAGAGCCACCCACTGGCCCTCGGTGTCCACCAGCAGGCCGTCGCAGTCGAAGATCACTGCGGCCGGGCTCCAGCGCGGAGGCCACTGATCCAGCGGGGAGGCGGGCAGGGCGATGGATGGGGAGAGGGGGGAAGCGACGGGCTCGGAGCTCATGCCCACCAGCGTATCGATCCTCTCCTGCACGTCCGCCGGACCATCCG
>NZ_DASVGJ010000005.1:0-2546 GCF_036379615.1 Brachybacterium sp. | reverse complement strand
CTCGATGGGCATCCTTGACCAGGGCCGCGATGATGGATCGACCAAGGAGGTGGAGCGAGCGCAGACCGTCCTGCTGGCGTCCTGACCGACGCCGCCGCCACCGTTGCTGCGGATCACGACGAACCGCTCAATTCCCACCACTCCAGGGGCCACGGCCTCTGCGAGGAGTGTCCCCCCGAGTGGTGGGATTTGACCGAGGCTCCTGGCCTGCGCTGATGGCGCGCAGCGAGGGGCCACCGGTGTGATTCTCAGCGTGTTCCTTGCCGGGATCACGAAGGAGATCACCGATGGCCCTGTCACAGTCTGCCCTGTCCGAGCTGCTCGACGCGATCCGCGCCGGCGGCAGCACCGACGTCCTGCGCGAGGCGATGGCCCTCGTCCTCCAAGAGCTCATCGAGCTCGAGGCGGCCCAGGCGATCGGCGCCGGCCGGTACGAGCGGACCGACGAACGGACGACCCACCGCAACGGCAGCCGCAGCCGGCTCCTCTCGACCAAGGCCGGCGACGTCGAGCTGCGCATCCCGAAGCTCCGGAGCGGATCGTTCTTCCCGGCCCTCCTGGAGCCGCGGCGGCGGATCGACCGGGCCCTCTGGGCGGTCGTCATGGAGGCCTATGTCCACGGGGTCAGCACGCGCAAGGTCGACGACCTCGTCACGGCCCTCGGCATCGACGCCGGGATCAGCAAGAGCGAGGTGTCCCGGATCTGCGCCGAGCTCGACACGGTCGTGGCGACCTTCCGCGACCGATCGCTCGGCCACACGCGCTTCCCGTACGTCTTCCTCGATGCGACCTACGTCAAGGCCCACGAGGGCGCCAGCGTCGTGTCCAAGGCGATCGTCGTCGCCACCGGGGTGACCGCGACCGGTGACCGCGAGGTGCTCGGGCTGGCCGTCGGCGACAGCGAGGACGGCGCGTTCTGGACCGCCTTCCTGCGTAGCCTGCGGGCACGTGGACTGACCGGTGTGCGCCTCGTCATCAGCGATGCCCATGAGGGCCTCACGGCGGCCATCGGGGCGGTCCTCCTGGGGGCGGCGTGGCAGCGCTGCCGGGTCCACTTCCTGCGCAACGTCCTGACCCGGATCCCGAAGGGCAGCGCCGAGATGGTGCTGGCCGCGATCCGGACGATCTTCGCCCAGCCCGACGCCGCCGCCGTGCGCGACCAGCTCGACGAGATCGCCGAGCGGCTCGAGCCGCGCTTCCCGGTCGTCGCGGCGATGCTCCTCGAGGCCAAGGAGGATGTCACCGCCTTCACCGCCTTTCCGGTCGGCCACTGGCGCAAGATCTGGTCGACCAACCCGCTCGAGCGGGTCAACCGCGAGATCAAGCGGCGGACCGACGTCGTCGGGATCTTCCCCAACGAGGCGGCGATCCTGCGCTTGGCCGGGGCGGTCCTCCTCGAGGTTCACGACGAGTGGGCGATCGCCGAGCGGCGCTATCTCGGCGAGGGCTCGATGGGCATCCTTGACCAGGGCCGCGATGATGGATCGACCAAGGAGGTGGAGCGAGCGCAGACCGTCCTGCTGGCGTCCTGACCGACGCCGCCGCCACCGTTGCTGCGGATCACGACGAACCGCTCATTTCCCACCACTCCAGGGGCCACGGCCCGATCCCGGCGGCGCTCCCGAGAACCCATGGGTCCGAGTCTGCCGCGCCACGCTTATCGGCCGGTTGCCCGAGACATATCCGGCGCATCGCCGGGCGGACCAGATCGAGGCTTCGGACCTCCCAGCCGTCAGCCCTTGCCTCCACTCCGGGCGTCCGTCCACTGCGGGCGTCCGACCGTGCACGCGGCCACCCCGTACCGGCGCCCTTCCCACCGGGTGAGCCTACGTGCCCGGTTCCGTGCCCGCCCTGTACGACGTTCTCACCCTGCGGGAGCACCGGCGCGGCCCTCCCCTCCCCTGAGAAGAACCGGCATGCAGGAGGCCTCGGAGCGCCGGGTCGGTCGCACTCGCCCGCCCGATGGGACACGGCAAGATCGAACGGCTGGAGCAGCCCGCACCGAACCCGCGCGCCGGAAGGGGCACGGAACCGAGCGGCGCGCCGGAAGGAGCCCGCAACCGAGCGGCGCGCCCGAAGGGACACGGCAAGACCGAACGGCGCCGCGCCCCGTTGAGCGCCCGAAGCCCGCTGCTATCCTCGACGGGTGACGCTCCCTCACCGCGCCACGCGGCTGCTGCTCGTGGACGACGACCCGAACCTGCTCGTCTTCCTGGCCGACCAGTTGCGCGACGACGGCTTCGAGGTCAAGACCGCCCGCGACGGGCAGGAGGCCCTGCGGCGCCTGGAAGGGGAGTGGCCCGACCTGCTGATCGTGGACTTGCTCATGCCCAAGCTGGACGGTCTGAGCCTGGCCCGCCAGGTCAAGGAACGGGCCGACCTGCCGATCATCGTCCTCTCCGCTATCGACGCCGGAGACAGCAAGGCCCAGGCCCTCGAGGAGGTGGCCGAGGACTACATCACGAAGCCCTTTCACTACCCGGAGCTGCGGGCCCGGATCAACCGCGTCCTGCGTCGCGTCGGGGATCGGGTGCCCTCAGGCCGCC
>NZ_DASVGJ010000004.1:0-14395 GCF_036379615.1 Brachybacterium sp. | reverse complement strand
GAGACCCGCGAGATCTGGTTCCTGACCGGCAGCCAGGGGCTCTACGGCCCCGAGACCCTCGACCAGGTCGCCGAGCAGTCGCGCGTCATCGCCGAGACCCTCGACGCCGCCTCCGACATCCCGGTGAGGATCGTCTGGAAGCCGGTGCTCACCGACCGCGACGCGATCCGTGAGACCGCCCTGGCCGCGAACGCGGACCCCGCCTGCGTGGGTGTCATCGCGTGGATGCACACCTTCTCCCCGGCGAAGATGTGGATCCAGGGCCTGGATGCGCTGCGCACGCCGCTGCTGCACCTGCACACCCAGGCGAACGTCGAGCTGCCCTGGTCCAGCATCGACATGGACTTCATGAACCTCAACCAGGCCGCTCACGGCGACCGCGAGTTCGGGTACATCGCCACCCGCCTTGGCGTGAACCGCAAGACCGTGGTGGGCCACGCCTCGGACGAGGCCGTGCAGGGGAAGATCGGGCGCTGGGCCCGCGCCGCGACCGGCTGGGCGGAGATGCACTCGCTGAAGCTCGCCCGTTTCGGGGACAACATGCGCGGCGTCGCCGTCACCGAGGGCGACAAGACCGAGGCCGAGCTGCGGCTCGGCGTCTCCGTGAACACCTGGGGCGTCAACGACCTGGTCGCCGTGGTCGATGCCGTCGAGGAGAGCGCGATCGATGCGCTGGTGGCCGAGTACGAGGAGCTGTACGACGTGGTCCCCGAGCTGCGGGCCGGCGGCGCGCGCCACGACTCGCTGCGCTACGGCGCGCGCCAGGAGATCGGGCTGCGCACCTTCCTCGAGGAGGGCGGCTTCGGTGCCTTCACCACGAACTTCGAGGACCTCGGCGGGCTCCGCCAGCTGCCCGGCCTCGCCGTGCAGCGCCTCATGGCCGACGGCTACGGCTTCGGCGCCGAAGGCGACTGGAAGACCGCCATCCTCGTGCGGGTCGCCGCGGTGATGGGCCACGGCCTGCCCGGCGGCGCCTCCCTCATGGAGGACTACACCTACGAGCTCACCCCCGGCCGCGAGCAGATCCTCGGCGCTCACATGCTCGAGGTCTCCCCCTCCCTGACCACCGCGAAGCCCTCGCTCGAGATCCACCCGCTGGGCATCGGCGACCGCGAGGACCCGGTGCGCCTGAAGTTCACGGCCGACGCCGGCCCCGCCGTGGTGGTGGCGCTCTCCGACATGCGCGAGCGCTTCCGCCTGGTCGCCAACGTGGTCGAGGTCGTCGAACCCGCCGAGGAGCTGCCGAAGCTTCCCGTGGCCTGCGCCGTCTGGGAGCCCGCCCCCGACTTCGCGACCTCCGCCGAGTGCTGGCTGACCGCCGGCGCCGCCCACCACACGGTGATGACCACCGCCGTGGGGCTCGAGGTCTGGGAGGACCTCGCCACCCTCGGCGATCTCGAGCTCGCGATCATCGACGAGGACACCACGGTGCGCTCCTTCGCCCAGGACCTGCGCACCAACCAGGTGTTCTACCGCCTCGGCCAGGGCTTCTGAGCGGCGGGTCGGGCCGGGCGGACGTGGCGGGGTCCCCGCCGCCGGTGAGTGTCACGAAGCCGGGGGAATATGTCTCGCATTCCGCCAGCTTCGTGACACTCACGAGGTGATCCGGCCCGGGCCCGGCCCACCCCGAGCACCCCGAGCACCCCGAGCACCCCGACGATGAGGAGCTGACCGTTGACCACCCCGGACACGTCACATCACGACTTCGCCCGCCCCGGTCTCAGCTGGTCGGGGACCGTCGACTACGGGCCCGGGCCGCTGCACGCCCCGACCTCGATCGCCGAGCTGCAGGCACTGGTGGCGGGGAGCACGCGGATCCGTGCGCTGGGGACCCGTCACTCCTTTTCCGAGGTCGCGGCGAGCGATGCGGACCTGGTGACCCTGACGGCGATGCCGGCGCAGATCGAGATCGACATCGCCTCCCGCACCGTGCAGGTCGCGGCCGGGGTGCGCTACGGGGAGCTCGCCGTGGCGGTGCACGAGCACGGGCTGGCGCTGTCGAACATGGGTTCCCTGCCCCACATCTCGGTGGGCGGCGCGACGGCGACCGGCACGCACGGTTCCGGCGATGCCAAGCGCTCCCTCGCCTCGTCGGTGCGGGCGATCGAGCTGGTCACCGCCGATGGGGATCTGCTCACGCTGAGCCGAGAGAAGGATCCGGACATCTTCGACGGCGCGGTGCTGGCGCTCGGCACCCTCGGGATCGCCACCCGCCTCACCCTGGACCTGGCACCGGCGACGCCCATGCGCCAGAGCGTCCACCTCGACTTCCCCGCCGAGCGCATGGGCGCGGAGGATCTCTCGGCGATGCTGGCCGCCGGAGCCAGCGTGAGCCTGTTCCACCACTGGGACGGACACATCGCCCAGGCCTGGGTGAAGCAGGAGGTGGGGACCGACGAGGAACTGCCGGAGGTGTGGCTGGACGGGACCCGCGCCCCGGGCCCCGTGCATCCCCTGCCCGGTATGCCCGCGGACTTCTGCACCGACCAGAGCGGGGAGCCGGGGCCGGCGCACGAGCGGATGCCGCACTTCCGGCTCGAGTTCACCCCGAGCAGCGGCGAGGAGATCCAGTCGGAGTACTTCGTGGCCCGGGAGGACATCGCCGCCGCGCTCGCCGCCGTGATGCCCCTCGGGGAGCGGATCCGGCCGCTGCTGCACGCCTCCGAGGTGCGCACCGTCGCCGCGGACGAGCTGTGGCTCTCCCCCGCCCACCGGCGCGCCAGCGCCTGCGTGCACTTCACCTGGAAGCAGCTGCCCCGCGAGGTGGAGGCTCTGCTGCCCGAGATCGAGGAGCGGCTCGCGCCCTTCGCCCCGCGACCGCACTGGGGGAAGGTGTTCACGATGGATCCCGCCGTCGTGCGGGCGCAGTACCCGCGACTGGGAGAGTTCCGGGCGCTGCGTGACCGGCTGGATCCCGAGCGCGTGCTCCGCAACGAGTACGTGGACCGGTTGCTCGGGAGCTGAGCGCGCCACACGCCCGCCCGCCCCACGCCCGTCACCCCACCCGCCACCCCTCGAGGAGCCGAGACCCATGATCCCCACCGATCCCACCCGCCCGCCGAGGGGCTGGAACTCCTGGGACAGCTTCGGCACCACCGTCACCGAGGCGGAAGTGCTGGCCAACGCCCACTTCCTCGCCGAGCACCTGGCGCCGTACGGCTGGGACACCGTGGTGATCGACATCGACTGGTCGGACCCGTCGGCCCGCTCCCACGGCTACAACACGGCGGCGCCGCTGGTGATGGACGAGCACGGCCGGCTGCTCCCGGATCCGGGACGCTTCCCGAGCAGCGCCGACGGCGCCGGCTTCGGCCCGCTCGCCGAGGAGATCCATGCCCTCGGTCTGAGGCTCGGCATCCACGTGATGCGCGGGATCCCGCGGCGAGCTGTCGCGGCGAACACCCCAGTGCTCGGCACGGGTCTGCACGCCGGCGACATCGCCGACGCCACGAACTCCTGCGAGTGGAATCCGCACATGGTGGGGATCGACCACTCGGTGCCCGGCGCGGGCGCCTACTACGACTCGATGCTCGCGCTGTATGCGGGCTGGGGCGTGGACTTCCTGAAGGTCGACGACATGCTGTGGCCGTACCAGGCCGCGGAGATCGAGGCCTTCGCGGGCGCGATCACCCGCTGCGGCCGGCCGATACAGCTGAGCCTCTCCCCCGGCCGTGACCTGTCGCTCACCCGCCTGCCGCACCTGCGCGAGCACGCCACCATGTGGCGGATCTGCGATGACCTGTGGGACCGGTGGGAGGACGTCGAAGCGAACTTCGCCCGCTTCGCGCGCTGGGCGCCGCACGCCGGGCCGGAGGGCTGGCCCGACGGGGACATGCTGCCGCTGGGCCGGATCGGGATCCGGGCCGAGCGCGGTGAGCCCCGCGACTCGCTGCTGACCTCGGACGAGCAGGTCACGCTCATGACCCTGTGGGCGATCGCCCGCTCCCCGCTGATGGTGGGCGGTGACCTGCCGAGCTCGGATCCGGCGACGATCTCCCTGCTGCAGAACGCCGATGTGCTGGCCGTGCACGCCGAGTCCTCCGGCAATCGTGAGGTGTTCCGCGAGGACCCGCTGATCCTCTGGACGGCCGACGGGCCGAGCGGTGAGCGGTACGTCGCCGCCTTCAACACCGGCGAGGACGAGCTCGCGGTGCCCCTGGACAGCCAGGACGTGGGCCTGCCGGCGCAGCTGGAGGGCGAGGTCAGCGAGCTGTGGAGCGGAGCGAGCGTGCCGGTGCGACCGGTCTCCGTGCAGTCCGACGCGGCACGCGGGGTGGCACCGGGATCCAGCGCGATCGACGTGGTGATCCCGCCGCACGGGGCAGTGCTGCTGCGGCACGGGCGCCCCACCTCCTGAAACCCACCTCCTGAGACATAGGTCACGACAACCGACGGCAACTCCCCCACTTCCCGACAGGCATCCGCTTTCCTGACAGACCGGTCCTCGGCCTGACGTCGAGAGCCGGTGCCGGCCATGGCTGCCGGGTGGAGCACCGATGCTCCTGCCCCGGTCCCGCGGCAGAGCTCCCCGTCGGACCGCGACGGGGTCTGCGAGAGGAGTCCGATGTCGTTCACCCGCCGCTCGCTGCTCGCCGGGTCCGGTGCCGCCGCCCTCGGGCTCGGTGCCGCCGCCTGCGGCTCCGGGGAGGCCGCGGATCCCGATGTCCCCGTCGACCTCGAAGTCGCCGACGCCGACCTCACCGGGAGCATCAGCCTGCTCACCCCGGACTACGTCGGCGACGACAGGATCGTGCTCGACGAGGACGTGATCGCACCGTTCATCGACCGGACGGGCGTCGGCGTCTCCGTCGACCAGGTCGACTGGAACAAGCTCAACGAGAAGATCTCCACCGGCATCGCCGGCGGCATCATCGCCGACCTCATCATGACCGGCGTGGGCTGGACGCAGCCCTTCGCCGAGAAGGGGATCTTCGCAGAGATCCCCGCCGACTTCATCGAGGACCTCGGGTTCGACGAGAGCGTGCTCGCCTCGACCCGTTTCGAGGGCAAGTACTACTCGCTCCCCCAGGCCCTGGACATGCGATTCCTCGGATACCACCCCGAGATGTTCGAGGCGCGAGGGATCACAGAACCGCCCACGACGATGGACGAGCTCGCCGACGCGGCTCTCGAGCTCACCGGCGACGACGTGGTCGGCTTCGACTACCTCTCCGGCAGTGCGGGCAGCGCACGTCAGGCCTTCGTGTTCCTGCTGTACGCCTTCGGCGGCACCATGTTCAGCGCCGACGGGATGGCCGCCACCCTGCACGAGGAGCCCGGGCGCCTCGCCCTGCAGTGGATGCTCGATCGGATGGACGACGGCTCCATCGACTACGACATGCAGGCGGCCGAGGGACAGCCCTCGCCCTTCCAGCAGAAGCGGGCGGCCATGTCCCTGGTCGCCACGGGGAACTGGCCCACCTGGCAGCAGATGACGCCCGAGCTCTGCGAGGAGGGCGCCGTGGGCGTGTTCCTCATGCCGCCCGGTGCCGGCGGGGACCCGGTCATGTTCCAGGGCGGGACCTTCCTGTCGATCTCCAGCCTGTCGAAGAACAAGGACGCCGCCGGAGCCTTCATGAAGCACATGCTCGACCCCGAGTTCCTCGGCATCGCCAACGCGGCGATCGGCAAGGTGCCGCCCACCCCGGACATCCCGCCGAACGAGGAGATCGAGTCCAGCCTGCTCACGCGGTTCGCGCTCGACAACCTCCACCATGCCGGGGCCACGGAGGGCGGCACCGCCGCCTACATGCAGATCCGCACCAACCTCGACGGCATCGTCGAGGGCTGCCTGACCCGGAAGAAGAGCGTCGTCGAGACGCTCGAGGACATGAAGTCGCTGTGCGACGACGCGATCAGCAGGCTGCGATGAGCGCCGCCGCGAGCTCGGCCGCCGGCGCTCGGCGGCGCTCCGTGCGCACCGCGGAGCGCCGCTGGGGCCTGCTGCTCGCCGCACCCGCGACGCTGCACACGCTGCTGTGGATCGGGGTGCCGATCATCGTCGCCTTCGTCCTGAGCTTCACGGCGTACGACATCATCCATGCACCCGAGTTCTCCGGGCTCGAGAACTACGCGATCATCTTCACCGACGCCCTCTTCTGGCGATCGGTCCTGCACAACGTGATCATCGCGGCCGTGGGCATCCCGATCTCGATGTTCCTCGCCCTGGTGTTCGCGGTCCTGCTGAACCGGGCGATCCCCGGTCGGGGCCTGTTCCGGGTGATGGTGTTCCTGCCGCACATCACGGCGACGGTCGCCGTCGCGATGATCTGGCTGTGGATCTACAACCCGTCCGAGAACGGCCTGATGAACGTCGTGCTCGGGGTGGTGGGGATCGGCCCGCTGCCCTTCCTCACCAACCCCGATCTGGCGCTCGCTTCCGTCATCCTGGTGACGATCTGGCAGGGCATCGGTCTGAAGATGCTGATCTACCTGGCAGCGCTCCAGGGGGTGGACGGCCAGCTGTACGAGGCAGCGGATCTCGACGGTGCGAACTTCGTCCAGAAGTTCACCCAGGTGACCGTGCCGATGCTGCGCCCGGCGACGTTCTTCATCCTCATCACGTCGCTCATCGCGAACTTCCAGACCTTCGACCTCATCTACATCCTCACCGAGGGCGGGCCGGCGAACTCGACCTCCGTGGTCACCTACCGCATCTACCAGACCGCGTTCCAGGAGTTCCGGGTGGGTCTCGCCAACGCCCAGTCGGTGATCCTGCTGCTGATCCTGGTCGTGCTCGCCGTCCTGTCCCGCCGGATCGTCGGAGGCTCCGATGACGACTGACACCCGCACCGCCCCCGGGCCGCACGCCCCCGCTTCCCCGCGGAGCCCCAGCCTGCGGCGGCAGAAGCGGCTCGCCGGGGCGGGGATCCTGGTGTTCCTGGTGATCGCCTCGGTCGTGATGGCGGCCCCGTTCCTGTGGATGGCCCTGTCCTCGATCCGGGATCCCACGGAGCTCGCGCAGGTGCCGATGCCGCTGATCCCTCAGGACCTGCGGCTGGAGAACTACGCCGAGGCCCTGTCCCGGGCGCCCTTCGCGATCTACGCCCGCAACAGCTTCATCCTGGCCACGGCCGCGGCCGTGCTGAACGTGGCCTTCGCCTCCGCCTGCGGCTACGCGCTCGCGAAGATGCGCTTCCGGCTCGCACCGGCGATCTTCGCCTGGATGGTCGCGTGCATCATGATCCCGTTCTACGCGACGGTGATCCCGGTGTTCCTCATGGTGCGCCACATGCCGCTGTTCGGTGGGAACTCGCTCCTCGGCGCCGGCGGCACGGGCTGGATCGACACCTGGTGGGCGCTGATCGTGCCCGGCGCGGTCTCGCCGTTCATGGTGTTCCTGTTCCGGCAGTTCTATGTCTCCACCCCGTCGGAGCTGATGGAGGCCGCTCGGCTGGACGGGGTGAGCGAGTTCGGGATCTACACGCGCATCATCACTCCGCTGATCAAGCCCGGCCTGCTGACGGTGGCGCTGCTGAGCTTCGAGGCGGGGTGGAACAACTTCCTGTGGCCGCTGCTGGTGACGACCTCGGAGAACCTGCGGGTGATCCAGGTGGGGATCTCCTCGTTCCGCCAGGAGGCCGCGACCGACTGGCACCTCCTGATGGCGGGCACGACGATGGCCGCGGTGCCGATGATCATCCTGTTCCTGATCTTCCAGCGCTACTTCGTGCAGGGCTTCGCGGCCTCGGGGATCAAGTGACCCCGGCGTCCCCGCCGGCACCCGCCCTCGCGCCCTCGCGCACGCAGAGGGGAGTCGGCCGATGGGATCCTCTCGAGCCGCGGGGCCTGGTCCGTCTCCTCGCCAAGCCCGCCGCCTTCCTCGGTGCGAACTGGGCGGCGATGCTGGGGATCCTCACGGTCGTCGGCATCGTTCCGGCCCTCGCGGGCGCCACCCGTGTCACCGGCGACCTCGCCGAGCACCGGGACTCCGCGTTCACGAGCACCCTGGAGCACATGCGGCGCACACTGCGGCGGGACGCACCGGCCTCGGGGGCGCTGCTCCTGGTCTGCCTCGGCATCGCCATGAACGCCGTGGTGCTGCCGGCGATGGCGCCGTCGGCCCGGGTGTTCGCCGTCGGGGCGGTCCTGCCGGTGACGTGGGTGCTGGTGGCGCTGCTCAGCGCTTACGTCGTGGTCGCCGCGAGCGACCAACGAGGGGACCGGTCGACGATCGTGTGGAGGGCCCTCTCGCTCACGGCGCGGCGCCCCGTGACCGCGCTCGCCGCTCCTGCGCTCATCGCACTGCTGGCCCCTCTGTGGCTGCTCGCCCCGCTGACGATCGCCTGCGGGTTCAGCGTCCCACCGTGGGTGCTGGCGCGGGCGTGGGGCGGTCTTCGCCCCGACCGGCCGAGAGATGCCGGGCCGGGCTGAGACCGCCGCGGTCCCGGGGAGGGAAGGCGCCCCCTCAGCCGATCGCCGCGCCCGGCTCGTCGACCATCTGCTGAGCGGCCTCGGCGCTGTCGATCTGCCCGAACGTGAAGGCCTCTCCCACCCGAGTGAGGAGAGGCTAGAACTGCGAGCCGCCGATGGGTGCGATCCCCGGATCACCGCCGACCTCCGGGGCGACGAGGGACTTCTCGATGCCCGCGGCGTGGTCCTCCTGCGTGAGCGAGGAGTCGAAGTAGCCGCCGAAGAAGTCGACAGATGTGTCGCACAAGGGCGGCTCTGGACGGGGCGGCCTCGACGTCCAGGAGCCCGGGAACGAAAGGCGCCCAGGCCCTGTTCCGGCCCCGCCTGCTGTATACCATGACGACACAAGGGGTCAACTCGAAGAGGAGCATTCCTGCAGGAACGGCCCCTGAACGCCGCTTTCGGATATTCCGCCGCGCCTCCGAGGAGCCCCATGGATACCGTGTCACGCCGTCAGACCCTCGCCATGCTCGGACTCGGGGCCGCGCTTCCGGTGCTCGCCGCATGCCAGCCGGACGGAGACCCCGACCCCGGCGACACCTCCACGCCCGAGGTGAGCGAGGACGAGCCGCCTCCGGCGGACCCCGAAGAGGTCGTGGCCTCACGCTCCGTGGTCACCGAGGGCGGCAGCATCGAGGTCGCCATCCTTCCCCTCGTCCGGGCGGATGACCTGTGCGTCCTGACCCTCGACCTCGTCGCGACAGCACTCCCGGAGGGAGAGGACGCAGTATTGGCACGGCGATTCTCGGGCGATGCGACGCTGGCTGGTCGGTCCGTCGCCCCGGAGGACTGGGCTGCGGTGCGTCTCGTGGACCCGGAGGGGGCACGCATACGGCTTCCCGCGTCTACACAGGACGGCTCCCTCGCTTCCCGGGCCTCCGTCGCGTTCCAGGAGGTTCCCAAGGAGGGGGCGAGGGTGCAGCTCATCTACGCCGCTCCCGAGTCGGGTATCGAGCAGCTGGGGCTCCTCCTTCCCGGGTGGTATGTCCCCGGGATCCCTGTCATCGACGGCGAGGTCCCTGAGGTGCCACCGCCCCCGGATGCGGAGCCCCTCGAGACGGCGGGGATGCTCGGGATGGCCGAGGTGATCCCGGTCCTGCCGCTGGAGGGATACACGCGACAGCTCGACGGCGGGGTGGGCGTGATCGAGTCCATCGAGAAGGTGGAGATCCAGCTCGCCGGCGACGTGCTCTTCGACAGCAGCTCCGCGGAGCTCAGACCGGAAGCGGGAGAGATCCTGGACGCGGCCGCCGCTAACATCGCGGGATACGAGGAGGGCGCCGTGGACATCGTGGGGCACACTGACGATGTCGGACCCTCTGCGGAGAACCTCGCCCTGTCGCAAGCCCGGGCCGAGTCGGTCGCGCGAGCTCTCTCGACCCGTATCGATCCATCCCTCTACTCGCTGAGGACGCAGGGGCTCGGTGAGAGCAGCCCCGTGGCACCCAACACCTCGGACGCGAACCGACAGCTGAATCGTCGTGTGACCCTCACGCTGACCTCGCAGAAAATCCAGCAGGCCGAGGTCGACACATCCGGAGATGTGCCTCCCTTCGACGACGGGATCTTGGGCGATGGCACCGAGGCCGACGCCCGCGAGGGCTTCGAGCGGGAGGACGGAGGCGTCTCGTACCGGATCACCGCCCCGTCGATGCTGCGGGTTGATGGGCTACTGGTCCTGACCGTCACGGCGCAGCGAAGCGGTGGACCCGCCGACGCCGCACAGACCCAGCCCGTCGACCTCGGAGCAGGCGTCCACAGCTACCGCGGGGACGACACGGGGTACAGCTCGACCTTCGCCGGCTTCGCCCCTCGGCTCCTGCTGGGATCAACCGCCATCTATCCCCTGGATTACCTGCTGGGCGAATCGGCGATCGAAGGGTCCACGGAATGGCGCAACGCCACCGACACCGCCACCTCGGACCGCGCCGCCGACGGCGACACCTTGCAGTTCACAGCCCTCTACCGAGACCAGCCCGGGGTGGCCTCGCTCATCGTCGAACAACCCTCAGTACTCGGCACCGTGCCGTTCAGGCTGAACGACGTGGCGGTCGAGGACGCCTGAACTCGGCGCCGTGCAGGACGGCGTCGGCCTCGGAGACATCAGCGAGGAGCACTTCGTGAATCTGCGCAGAACGTCTACTGTGCGCAATGAGCGATGAAGAGCGACATCACTGCCTTCGGTCACGCCGAACTCTCCCACCCCGGACTAGACGTGCGTCGGCTAGGTGTGGCGGGTCATGACGTTGCGTGTATGTGGGATCAGGTGGTGGGATGGCAGCAGGGAGCCGCCCTGGACGGGTGCGAGATGCCGGGTCGCTAGCAGGAACGGGATCAGAAGTAGGCACGCGGCAAGGATCCCCCTCAGCGTCGAGGGTGAGCGCACGATGAGCGCTGTGAGCCCGGCTCAGATCCCTGCGCCGGCGAGGAGCATGATCGACAGCAGAATGAGGACGTCCAGGAGCATCCGAGATCGGTACAGCAGGACCATCCCGGTTCCGGCCCGGTCCATGTAGAGCCCGCCTCGGAGCGTGCCGGGGATGATCGACAGGAGCGTCCACGAAACCGTCAGCACGCCCTGCACCGTGGAGGGTGTGACGGCGCGAGTAGAGAACCACGCAGCACGGAAGATCCGGTAGGAGGGGCGCGGTGTCCTGTAGTCCATCGTGTCAGCGCAGGTGAGGCGGGCGCCTACGAGGAGGGGCTGAGATCAGTGAGCTCCGAGGCAGCGAAGCGCCCCCACTCCGCCGTAGAGGAGTGGGGGCAGTACTCGAACAGATCACCTCGAGGGCTTCAATCGCGAAGCGATCCAGTTGGCACGATACCGGCGGCCGCTCGGAGGCGGGCGGGAGCGCCATGAATAGGCCGACAGAGCTTAGCCGTCGTCGCTCGGGGACTCCGGATCCTCGATGAAGCGTTTCCGGGTCTGGTCTGCTCCGACGCCGATGGGGAGACCGAGCTCGGGCCCCAGGGCGATGCCGAGGGCGAGGTTGTCGAGGAGCAGGGCGGGACGGTCCGTGGAGCCCACCCGCGCACGATGCGCCGATCACGAGAACCGCTGTACCGAGTGCGCCCTGCCCGCCGCGCGAGAGCTCCGCTCAGCCGAACTGGCCCGCGGCGAAACACATCCCGATCTGCTCTAGAGCGAGGAGCCGCCTCGCACCGCCTGAGGAGGCGTGTGCTTACCGATCGGGCGTTCTCCTGGTACTCGCCGGCGAGCACCGATACGTTGATCGAAGACCGGGCGTCCTTGGTGAAGACCCTTGTGAACGCCGATCCCTTGATTCCAGGAGGAACGCCCCGTGAGAGCAGTGACGTGGCAGGGCACCAGCAACGTGAGCGTCCAGGACGTTCCCGATCCGCAGCTCCAGGATGCCGGGGATGCGATCGTCCGAATCACCTCGACCGCGATCTGCGGCTCCGACCTGCACCTCTACGAGGTGCTCGGCCCCTACATGACCGCTGGCGATGTGCTCGGGCACGAGTCGATGGGCGTCGTCGAGCAGGTCGGATCGGGTGTCAGCCGAGTGCGTGTCGGCGACCGGGTCGTCGTCCCGTTCAACATCTCCTGCGGTCACTGCTGGATGTGCACCCGCGGGCTCCAGTCACAGTGCGAGACGACCCAGGTCACCGAGCAGGGATCGGGCGCGTCGCTTTTCGGGTTCTCGAAGCTGTACGGGCAGGTCCCCGGCGGGCAGGCCGAGCAGCTGCGGGTCCCGCATGCGGACTACGGACTGATCACCGTGGGCAAGGATCTGCCCGATGAGAGGTACCTCTTCCTCAGTGACATCCTGCCGACGGCCTGGCAGGGAGTGAAGTACGCCGATGTGCCCGAGGGAGGGTCGCTGGCCGTGATGGGGCTGGGTCCCGTGGGGCAGTTCGCCGCCCGCATCGGGGTCCACCTCGGCAACCGCGTGTTCGCCATCGACCCTGTCCCCGAGCGACGGGCGATGGCGGCACGGCACGGGGTCGAGGTCTTCGACCAGAGCCCGCAGAGCGTGGACGCGATCCGGGAAGCGACCGATGGCCGAGGGCCGGATGCTGTCGTCGATGCAGTAGGAATGGAAGCCCACGGCAGCCCCGTGGCGCGCGCCGCGCACCAGGTCGTTGGCCACCTGCCGAAGGTGATGGGCCAGAAAGCCATGGAGACCGTGGGAGTCGATCGCCTCGCGGCACTCCACACCAGCCTTGACCTGGTTCGCCGGGGCGGGACGGTGTCGCTGAGCGGTGTCTACGGCGGTGTCGCGAGCCCGATGCCGCTGCTGTCGATGTTCGACAAGCAGATCCAGCTCCGGATGGGCCAGTGCAACGTCCGCGCCTGGACCGACGATCTCCTCCCTCTCGTCGAGGACGTCGACGACCCCTTGGGCGTGACGGACCTTGTCACCCACCGCCTCCCGCTCGAGGAGGCAGCCTCTGCATACGAAACATTCCAGAAGAAGCACGACGGCTGCATCAAGGTTGTGCTGGACCCCAGCCGTCACTGACCACCGCTCATGGACTCACATGAGCCGTCGAAGAGAGGTATGACCATGGCAACAGACCAGCTGACCTTCCAGAATCCGGTCGAGCGCTTCCCGGAGATCACCCCTCCGAAGCAGGACCAGGCGGAGCCGGGCCTCGATGCGGAGCTCGTGCCCAAGACCGATCGCGGGGAGCACTCCTACCGCGGCACGGGACGCCTCAAGGGCCGACGTGCGCTGATCACGGGGGCGGACTCCGGCATCGGGGCAGCGGTCGCGATCGCTTTCGCCCGCGAAGGTGCTGATGTCGCCCTGTCCTACCTGCCGGCGGAAGAGGAGGACGCGCAGTTCATCAGTCGCGTCATCGAGGAGAGCGGGCGCACGGCTCTGCTGCTGCCCGGCGACCTCGCGGACGCTGAGTACTGCAATGCGGTAGTCGAGGAGGCAGCCGCCGGGCTCGGCGGCCTCGACGCCCTCGTGAACAACGCGGGCCGGCAGATCTCGGTCGAGCAGGTCGAGGATCTCGACGACGAGCAGTGGGCGTCGACCTTCGATGTGAACATCCGGGCGATCTACCGAGTCTCGAAGGCGGTACTGCGGCACCTGGAGCCGGGGGCGACCATCGTCAACTCGACCTCGATCCAGGCCTATAACCCCTCACCTCACCTCCTCGACTACGCCTCTACCAAGGCGGCGATCAACAACTTCACCAAGGGTCTCGGGCAGCAGCTCGCACCCCGCGGGATCCGGGTCAACGCCGTCGCCCCCGGACCCATCTGGACCCCTCTACAGGTCTCTGACGGCCAACCCAAGGGCGCACTGCCCGACTTCGGGAAAAACACCCCGCTGGGCAGGGCCGGGCAGCCCACCGAGCTCGCACCCGCCTACGTCTTCCTCACCTCGCCGGAGTCCAGCTATGTCATCGGCGAGACGCTCAACGTCAACGGGGGCACCCCAAGCCCCTGATCTCGCCGGGCGACAGAGACTTCTCGACTCGTCGAGAACCTGCACGGGCGCGTGCCCACCGGACGGACGGTACGGAAGCTCCCGGCCCATGGAGAACCCACCACAGGAGGATCGTCATCATGACCAGCACCCCGAAGAACCACCCCGACGACGACACCCGACCCGTCGCTGAGGACCAGGGCGACGCCCACCACGACGAGCACAGCGACGGCGACCTGGTCGACGAGGAGACCAAGCGGCTCTCTAAGGAGGAAGCCGCTCAGCACGACAATCCCGCCGAAGCCCAGGACGCCGACGCCCGGGAGTCCGGGGGCTACGGCCACTGAGCCGGCCCCACATCACGTCATACGTTGACACTCGCGGTCAAGCGGCATTCGCCAAGTGCTGGATGGCGAGGCGGCACCACAGCCGTCGTGAACCGGCCCAGGTTTGATGCCGCTGCTGTTTGAGTCCGAGAGGATAGACAGCATGCCGAAGAAGATCGATCCCCAGCTGCGCGCGAGATGCGTGCGGCTCGTGCGCGAGCACCAGCAGGAGTACCCCTCCCAGTTCGC
>NZ_DASVGJ010000003.1:0-89329 GCF_036379615.1 Brachybacterium sp. | reverse complement strand
CGGCGGGGGCCTTCGTGGTCCTGGTATCTCTCCAGGTCAGGAGCGGTAGCGGCGGGATTTGAACCCGCGGTGGCTATTAACCACACATCATTTCGAGTGATGCACCTTCGGCCGCTCGGACACGCTACCGTCGGACAGCTTAACCGCCGCGCCCACGCCCGTTCAAACTCTCCGCCCGCGGACGCGAGTCACGTCACTCGTGCGGAGCCCCGGCACCCCCGGACGCCCGCACCACGGCGACGTTCCCCGTGGCGTGCAGGACCGTCGCCTGCGCGGTCGATCCGAAGGGACCGCGGCTGAGACCGCGATGGCCGATCACCAGGATGCGGGCTCCCGCGGCGGCGCGCAGCATCCCTTCGGCGACGGTGCGATCCTCGACCGATCTCGCCTGGACCACGAGCCCCTCGTGACGGGCCGTGGCCCGGGCGACCCCTTCATCGAGCACCCCGCGTGATCGGCTCCCGGCGCTCCAGGCCTCCGCCCCGCCGCCGGCGTAGGGCGCATGCGCGCCGGCCCGCACGTGGATCACCCGCAGGGCGACATCCCAGGCCGCCGCAAGATCCGCGGCCTCGTCGACCGCCGCCCCCGCGGCCTCGGAGCCGTCATACCCGGCGAGCACGGGGCCGGCGCGATGCTGGTCGGAGCGGATCACCGCCACCGGGCAGCCGGCGTCGTGGAGGATTCCGCGGCTGACGGAGCCGAGCAGCGTCCCCATCACCGCTCCGAGACCCCGCGTGCCCACGACCAGCAGGTCGGTCCGGCCGGAGATCTCCTCGAGCGTCTCCCGCGGCGTGCCGGCGAGCAGCTCCGCGCTGACCGGCACCTCGGGGAACTGTGCGGCGATGCGATCCGCGGCGTCCTCGAGCAGCCTGCTCGCCTGATTGCGAGGGCCGGCAGGATCGATCACCGGAAGGCCGGCGATCCCCTGACCGAGCACGGGCCAGGACCAGGCGTGGACGAGGTGGAGCCGGGAGGACGTGGCCTGTGCGAGGTCCGCGGCCCAGCGGACGGCCGCCATCGCTGCTGTGGTGTCGTCGTATCCCACGACGATGTTCTGACCGGCGAAACCCATGGCCCACACCTCCCCGTACAGCCGGGTTCAGGCACCTCCAGGATACGCCCGGGGATCCGGCCTGGCGAGGGGTCCGACACCCCTGGCGGAGCTCCCGCTCAGGCCATGCCGTCGCGAGCGGACCTCTCCTCGAGATCGTCACCCAGGAGCGAGTCACCCACGAGCTCCGCATCCTCACGGTCGTCATCCACGGGGCCGTCGCCCTCGAGATCGTCATCGTCGAGGTCGTCGTCCTCGAGGTCGTCGACGTCCCCGTTCTCCCATCCCCAGCGCAGCCCGAAGGTCCCGGGGCCGAAGCGTGCCTCGCTGAGCTGCAGGCGGCCTCGATGGTCCAGCCGCACCGGGCTGACCGACTCCCCGGACTGCGTGCGCCGATATCGCTCGCAGTCCACCGGCTTCCGGTCGCCGCGGAACTCGACCTCGAGCAGCACGTCGTTGGCGCGCCGCGGGAGGCTGTACATCGCCCCGGTCATCTCCGAGGCCTCCGCCTGGAGCTCGACCCGGTAGGCGAAGCTGGCGACCTGGCCGGCATCGAGCCTGCCGTCCACCAGCACCTCGACCCCGTAGGCGCGGCGCTCCGGCCAGACCACCCGTCGACCGAGCGAGCAGCCGTCGAGCGGGATGTAGTGCGGTTCGACGTTGGGCTCCTTCGGCTCCATGACGTACACCGCGGGCAGCCGGCAGATCCCGGATTCCAGGGCGCGCACCGTCAGGCGGTAGTCGAACTGCTGGACGTTCCGCGAGGAGTCGATGATCGCGTGCTGATGGAACACCCGCTCGTGGGCGTACTGACGCGAGGACTCGAAGCCGAGCTCAGCGAGAGCGTCGCTGAAGACCTCCTTGCTGGTGCGGCGGCCGAGGAAGCTCGTCGGGTTCGCGGTGCGGCCGCGCAGACGGGGTGCGCCGACCAGCTCGGCGAGCGACTCGGGGGGCCTGCCCAGCAGATCCTCGAGCGCCGTCACCGCTCCGAGCGACTGCTCGCCCCCGGGCAGACTCCGACCGGACTGCCAGTTGCTGAGGGTGGCGACGCTCACCGGCCGGTGGTGGGCACGGAGGCGTTGGGAGATGAGGGTCAGGGACAGGCCGCTGTGCTCGATCGCTCGGCGCAGCTCCGAGGCGAACCGCTCATCCTCCCCCGCCGGCATCGTGCAGACACTCCCCGTTCCTGGTCCTGGGATCGGCCCGAGAATGACGGCCTCGTTGCCGTTCATGGTTTCGGACATACCTCTGAAAAGCCAACAGTAGCGTGCATGGCGGACTTCACAATAACCCGGACGAGCGCTCCGGATCCCCGTGCCGAGGAGGCGATCGATCCCAATGGACCCGATGCGACGCCGACGTGCTGCGAACCGCTCCACGCGCCTCCCCGGCCCCTGTTCCCGCGACCGTCTCCGGTCCGGCGAGGACCGGTCGGCCGTGTGCTTCCTGCCCCCTCCTCGCGAGGACTCACCGGCCGGTTCCCCCGGCGCCCTGCCCCCGCTGCGCCAGCTGCATCTTCGAGGAAGGCCTTCAGCGGCTCCCCGGCGGTGAGGACGCCGCCCGGGGGGCGCCCCTCGAGGACGAGGGGGCGAGTCCGACCGAGTCACGGGTCGAGAGGCCGAGACACCGTGACAAGAGGACGCATCAGGACCCAGCAGGACGCATCACTTCGGCCACCTCTCGAAGAAAGCTGACCCATGACACAGCGCACCGCTTCACCGGTCCACTCCCCCCACCGCCTGGATGAGGAGGCGCGCCCCGGCGCCCCCCGGCCCTTGGCGCGGCCGACCGCGAGGACGCTGTTCGGAGTCACGGACACGATCCCCTACCGCTGGCTGCGCAACAGCAGCTCGGCGGAGGTCGCCCAGCACTTCGCCGCGGAGAACGCGCACACCGATGCGCACACCGCACGCCTCGCCGGCCTGCGAGAGGTGCTGGGAGCCGCCGTCGACGCCCCTCCCCCGCCGATCGAACCGACCGCTCCCGTGCTGCTGGACGGCTGGTGGTACATCGACCGCTACGAACCCGGCGTCGCGGCCACCCTGTCGCGAGTCCGTCACCGCGAGGGCCTGTGCGGTCCTGCCGGGATCCCGACGATCGAACCGGGCCGGCTCCTCGAGGACGAGCAGATCCTGGTCGAGGACTGCCTGGGGATGATCGGCTTCGCGCTCTCCGCCGACCACCGCCTGGTCGCGCGAGCCGAGGCCGCCCTGGGCGGGTGCCGAGTGATCGTCACCGAGGCCGAGACGGGCAGGATCCTCGACAGCGCGATCCGTGCCGCCGGCCCCGAGCTGGTCTTCTCCGCCGATGGCCGCTCCCTGGTGTACACCCGCCTGGACGACCTCGGCCGCCGTGCCGAGGTGCGCAGTCACCGGATCGGCACCTCCACCGCCGAGGACACCGTGCTGATCTCGGAGCCGGACCACTGGGCGCAGCTCGAGATCAGCCGCTCCCGTGACCTGTCGACCCTGCTCATCCGCTCCATCTCCCCGCAGGCCAGCGAGGTGTGGCTGGCGGATCTCACCGATCCCGGCGCGACCCTGCGCTCCGTCACGGGCAGGTCCAGAGGCTCACTGCCACAGATCGAGCACGCCGGTGACCGCCTGCTGGTGATCCACGAGGTGCCCGGTTCCCATCGCACCGCGCTCAGCGAGGCCGGCCTGGGGGCCGTCAACGCCCTGGCCGAGATGACGACGGTGCTGTCTGCCACGCAGAGCGAGCACTTCGAGTCGGTGCAGGCCTTCGCGGACGTCGTCGTGATCCAGCAGCGCTCTGCCGGACTCCTCGGGCTGTCGCTGATCCCGCGTCGCCCCGACGGCTCGCTCGATGTCGAGAACAGGCAGACCGTCGGGCGCAGCAGCGAGGTGCAGGCGGTGCGCATGGAGTCGAACCCCGCCTGGCGGCCCGATGCCATCCGCTACCGCCTCGACACCTTCCTCACCCCGAGCACGCTGCTGGAGCACGACCCCCGCACCGGGACGAGCCGCCAGCTGGTGCAGGCGGACGCCCCCGGCTTCGATGCCCAGAGGTATGTCGAGCGCAGGTTCTGGGCAACTGCTCCGGACGGGGTCCGAGTGCCGATCACGCTGCTGTCACTGCGTGACCTCACCCCCGACGGCACCGCTCCCGCACTGGTGTTCGGGCACGGTGCCTTCGGCACCTCGAGCGAGCCGAAGCTGCACCCGGAGTTCCAGGCCATCGCGGACCTCGGCGTGGTGATCGCCATCGCGCACGTGCGCGGGGGCGGCGAGCTGGGCCCGGACTGGCACCGGCAGGGCAGGCAGCAGAAGAAGCCCACCTCCTTCACCGATCTGATCGCCTGCATCGACCACCTCGTGGACTCCGGCTGGGTCGATCCTGGCCGGGTCGGGGCCGTGGGAGACGGGGCCGGCGGCCTGCTGGTCGCGGGCGCCGCGAACCTCGCCCCGGACAGGTTCCGGGCGATCCTCACCGGGATGCCGCTGGTGGACCCGCTGGAGACGCTGCTGGACCCGGAGGTGATGCTCACGCTCGAGGAGTGGGCCGAGTGGGGAGACCCCGCCGAGGACGAGGCCACCTTCCGGGCGCTGCGCGGATACAGCCCTGCGGAGAACGTGCAGCACGCCGAGTACCCGGCGGTCTTCGCCTGGACGGCGCTCGAGGGCACAGATACCCCCGCCGCCTGCGCAGCGATCTGGGTCGCGCAGCTGCGGGACCGCACCACCTCGGATCCCGAGGACCGACCGATCCTGCTCCGTGCCACCCCCACCCTGGGCTCCGCCGGGGACCCCCGGGTCGAGGGCGTGGCCTGGCTGATGGACCAGCTGGGCGCCGCTACCCTCGGGGAATGACCACCGAGCCCACCGCAGCCCCGACCCCGGACCACCGCCCCACCGAGCGGACCTTCCACGGCGACACCGTGGTCGATCCCTTCGAATGGATGCGGGACAAGACCGACCCCGAGGTGATCGCGCACCTCGAGGCCGAGAACGCGTACGCCGACGCCCGCACCGCACACCTCGACGCCTTGCGCACCCAGCTGGTGGAGGAGTTCATCGGGCACACCCAGGAGACCGACCTCAGCGTGCCGGTGCGCCGTGACGGCTGGTGGTACATCACCCGCACCACCGCCGGCGACGACTACCCGAAGTTCACCCGCATCGCGGACTCCGGCTCCCTGCCGACGGTGGAGCCCGGCACGCTGCTCGAGGGCGAGCAGGTGCTGCTGGATGCCCAGGCGGAGGCGGCGGGCCACGAGTTCTACTCCCTGGGCGGCCTGCTCCCCTCCCCCGACCACACCCTGTTCGCCTCCGCCGTGGACACCGCGGGCGACGAGCGCTTCACCCTCCGCATCACCGAGCTCGCCTCCGGAGAGATCCTCGACGAGGCGGTCACCGGGGCCGGCTACGGCCTCGCCTTCTCCGCCGACCAGCAGTGGCTGTTCTACGCCCGGGTCGACGACGCCTGGCGCCAGCACCAGATCTGGCGCCACCGTATCGGCACCGATGGGAGCGAGGACGTGCTGGTCATCGAGGAGCCCGACGAGCGCTTCATGATCGGCTTCGACCGCTCGCGCGACGGATCGACCCTGGTGATCCAGGCCGGCTCCACCTCCACCACCGAGGCCTGGCTGCTCGACCTCACCGACCCCACCTCCGCCCCGGTGCCGGCCGGCGGGCGTCGTGACGGCGTGGACTACGCCCTCGAACATGCCGGGGACCGCCTGCTGGTGGTGCACAACGACGGCCACGGCGGTTTCGCGCTCGCGCAGGCCCCGCTCGACGCCCCGGAGCAGTGGGAGGAGCTGCTGGTCGCGGCCGACGGCGAGCGGCTGCTCGCGGTCGAGGCGTTCGCCGGTTTCGTCGCCCTCGAGCTGCGCAGCGGCGGCCTGGCGAGCGTGCGGCTGATCCCGCGCGCGACCGATGGGGCGCTGCTGCTGGACCAGGCCTCCGACATCACCCACGGCGGAGAGCTGGACACCGTCGAGCTGGACACCAATCCGAACTGGGATCAGACCACGGTGCGCTACCAGCTCACCAGCATGCTCACCCCGCCCACCATCGCCGAGCGGGAGCTCACCAGCGGTGAGAGCACCGTCCTGCGGGTCACCCCGGTGCCGAACTTCGATCCCGCGCTGTACGTCGAGCGGCGCGAGTGGGCGACGGCGGAGGACGGCACGCAGATCCCGCTGAGCGTGGTGGCCAGGCGGGATGTGACCGCGGACGGCACCGCCTCCGGTTACCTCTACGGCTACGGCTCCTACGAGGCCTCGATCGACCCGTCCTTCGTGCCCACCAGGCTCTCGCTGCTCGACCGCGGCGTGGTCATCGCGATCGCGCACGTGCGCGGCGGAGGCGAGATGGGCCGCGACTGGTACGAGCACGGCAAGCTGCTCGAGAAGAAGAACTCCTTCAGCGACTTCGTGGCCGCCGCTGAGCACCTGACCAGCACCGGCCTGGTGGCCGAAGGGCGTCTCGGTGCCGAGGGCCGCAGTGCGGGTGGGCTGCTGATGGGCGGCATCGCGAACCTCGCCCCCGAGCGGTTCCGCGCGGTGATCGCGGGAGTGCCCTTCGTGGACGCCCTGACCACGATCCTGGACCCGTCGCTGCCTCTCACGGTGGGCGAGTGGGAGGAGTGGGGGGACCCGCTGCATGATCCGGCGGTGTACGAGTACATGCGCGAGTACACCCCCTACGAGAACATCAGGGCCGTGGAGTACCCGGCGATCTTCGCCTCCACCTCGCTGAACGACACCCGCGTGTTCTTCGTCGAGCCCGCGAAGTGGGTGGCGCGGCTGCGCGAGACCGTCACCAGCGACCAGGCGGAGCGCCCGATCCTGTTCCGCTGCGAGATGGTCGCCGGGCACGGCGGCCGCTCCGGCCGCTACCGCAAGTGGGAGCAGCGCGCGGACGAGCTGGCCTGGCTGCTCGACCAGCTCGGGGCGACCGAGCTGCTCGCCTGACCGGCCCAGGTCCGGCGGCCAGCGGCCGGTCCGGGCAGGGCGGCACCGGTGCGAGCAGGGCGGCACCGGTGCGACGTGTCACGGGAGGGCCTATGGCGACGAGAGCTGGCTATATCGCCAGCTCACGTCGCCATAGGCCCGACCACAACACCGACGACCGACTCCGGCCCAGCCCCGGCGCACTCGCCAGCCCGGCCCAGCTCTGACCAGCCCGGTGCTGGCCCCGGTCCCGGCGACGTAGCCGTAGCCGGCAACGTCGCCGATGGGGCGGGACACTCAGAAGGCGGGGATGACCGCTCCGTTGGTGTAGGTCTCCTCGATGTAGGCGCGGACCTCGTCGCTGTGGAGCAGACCGTCCAGCGCCACGAGCGCCTCGTTCTCCTTGTCGGCCTCGCGCACCACCATCATGTTCGCGTTCGGGTTGCCCTCACCCTCCTCGAGCACGATCGCCTCCTCGGCAGGGTTCATCCCCGCCTCGAGGGCGTAGTTGCCGTTGACGACGCCAGCGGCGAAGTCGGCCAGCGAACGCGGGATCTGCGCGGCCTCGAGCTCGACGAAGCGCAGGTTCATCGGGTTCTCGTCGATGTCACCGGTGGCTGCGGTGGCGGGCGCGACTCCCTCGGCGAGGGTGATCACGCCGTTCGCGGCGAGCAGGTCCAGGCCGCGGCCGCGGTTGGTGGGGTCGTTCGCGATGGCGACCTCGTCCCCGTCCTGCAGCTCGTCGAGGCTCGTGATGTTCTCCGAGTAGATACCCAGCGGCTCGACGTGCACGCCCTCGAAGCCGAAGAACTCGAAGCCCTTCTCCTCCATCTGCCCCTCGAGGAAGGCGGGAGTCTGGTAGAAGTTCGCGTCCAGCTCACCGTCGCTGAGGGCCTGGTTGGGGATCTGGTAGTCCGTGTAGGGCGTGATGTCGAGCTCGAGACCGGCGTCGCCGGCGAGGTTGTCCTGCACGAACTGGAGGATCTCGGCGTGCGGCGCCGGGGAGGCGCCGATCCGGATGGTGGTCACGCCACCCTCCTCCGACGGGCCCTCGGCGTCGCCGCCGCCGGCGCCGCAGGCGGCGAGGGCGAGCGCGGCGAGGCCGGTGCCGGAGGCGAGCAGGGTGGTACGGCGCGAGATCAGTGCCATGGGGGTTCTCCTGGGAGAGTAGGGATGATGCAGGTCAGCGGGCCGCGGCGCGGTGGTCGACAGTGCGGGAGAGGGCGGAGCCGAACGCCTGGACGGCGATGACGATGACCACCAGCACGACCACGGTCGCGATCATCACGACGTTGTCGTAGCTCTGATAGCCGTTACGTATGGCGAGGTCACCGAGCCCCTTGCCGCCCACGGTGCCGGCCATCGCGGTGTAGCCGATCACCGCGATCGCGGTGGTGGTGAGCGAGCCGATGATGCCGGGCAGCGCCTCGGGCAGCAGCACCTGGCGGACGATCTGGCCGCGCGAGGCGCCCATCATCTGCACCGCCTCGACCTTGCCGGCGGAGATCTCCCGCAGGTTGATCTCGATCAGCCGGGCCAGGAACGGGATCGCGGAGATGGCCAGGGCGAACATCGCGGCGTTCGGTCCCGTCACGCGACCCACCACGAAGCGGGTCACGGGGATCAGCGCGATGATCAGGATGATGAACGGGAAAGACCTGCCCACGTTCACCACGAAGCCCACCACACGGTTGACCCAGCGGGCCAGGCCGCCCTTCGCCCCCGAGGTCTCGAACAGCAGCAGGCCCAGCGGCACGCCGATGAGGGTCGAGAACAGCATGGTCCCCGCGGTCATGTACAGGGTGATCAGGGTGTTGGACCACAGGGACGTGTTGGAGTCCCAGGTGGTGAACACAGGATTGTCGAGCCACTCCATCAGGCGGTCACCTCCGTCGCGACCACGCCGGCCGCCTCGAGCTCGGTGAGGAAGGCGTCCAGGCCCTCCCGGGAGATCGGCTGGCCGGACCGGTTGCGCAGGGCGAGCTGGACGCGCCCCACCTGACGGCCGCCGATGGTCTCGATGGTGCCGGCGACCAGCGTGGCCTCGGCCTCGTAGGTCTCGGCCAGATGGATCAGGTCATCGGTGGTGCGGAGCCGCTCCGAGTTGCCGTAGTCGCAGTTGACCACGAGCGCCTCGATGCCGGTGGGCGCGGGCGGCAGCGGGATCAGCTCGGCGCTCAGCGGGCCGTGGGGGTCCGCAGCAACCTCGAGCAGGTCACCGGTCTGGGTGATCGTCCCGTCCTGCAGCAGGGTGACGGTGTCGCACACCTCGCGCACCACACCCATCTCGTGGGTGATGATCACGACGGTGATGCCGAGCCGTTCACGCAGGTCGGCGATGAGGCGCAGGATCTGATGGGTGGTGGAGCCGTCGAGCGCGCTGGTGGGCTCATCGCACAGCAGCACCTTCGGCTCGGCGGCCAGACCACGGGCGATGCCGACGCGCTGGATCTGCCCGCCGGAGAGCTGGGCGGGGTAGTTGTGCTCGCGGCCGCTGAGGCCCACCAGCTCGACCAGCTCTGCCACGCGCTTCTCCCGCTGGGCGCGGGGCACCCCGGCGATCTCCAGCGGGTGGGCGATGTTCTGGGCGGCGGTGCGGGAGTCCAGCAGATTCGCGTGCTGGAAGACCATGCCGATGTTGCGGCGGGCGGCCCGCAGCGCCTTGCCCTCGAGCGCGGCGATGTCCGTGCCGTCCACCTCGACGCGCCCCGTGGTGGGCTTCTCGAGCCCCGTCAGGCAGCGGATGAGAGTGGACTTGCCGGCACCGGAGCGGCCGACGATGCCGTGCACGCGGCCCGGCTCGAGGTGGAGATCGATCCCGTCGAGCGCGACGACGGGGTCTCCGCCGCCTGGAGCGGGGAAGACCTTCGTGAGGCTGTCGAGAGTGATCACCAGGGAAGTACAGCACCCGCGACCGGGTGCACCGAAGCATCCCGTCATCTGGCGAAACAAACGTCACAGACCTGCAGGTCTGCGTGTGGACGGGGTCACTCCGACGCACTGAGAACCAACGCCCTGAGATGTGTCATGGTCGTCCTGTTCATGCTGGCTCGTCTGGCCGTCGACGGCCTCGACCTCACCCTCCACCGCGGCGAGCTGTTCGGCCTGCTGGGGACCAACGGCGCTGGCAGGACCTCCACCCTCGAGGCGCTGACCATGTGGAGCAGGACGCTGAGCACCCCGCGCCCGGTCCTCGACGTGCCGGCCGACGTCGACCTCACCGACCGGGCGAGCGCCCGCATCTCCTCCCTCTCCGGCGGCGAGGTGCGACGCCTCGACCTGGCCACCGCGATCGCGGGCGATCCCGAGCTGCTGTTCCTCGACGAGCCGACCACCGGTCTGGACCCCGAGCCCCGGG
Organism: Brachybacterium sp.; assembly: GCF_036379615.1. Taxonomy (GTDB): domain Bacteria; phylum Actinomycetota; class Actinomycetes; order Actinomycetales; family Dermabacteraceae; genus Brachybacterium. The sequence continues at coordinate 79,000 of NZ_DASVGJ010000003.1, read as the reverse complement.
CACGGGCCTGGGAGCTCATCGCCTCCCTCAAGCGGCGCGGCACCACGATCGTGCTGACCACCCATACAGAGCAGCGCGGTTCCACGTCGACCTGTCGATCCTCCGTGCAGTGACCACGTCCCTATCCACGCTGCCGGTCGACCCGGGTCTCGTCCCAGACGGGGACGTCGGATTCATAGACCTCGCCGTCCCCGCCGAACACCAGGAAACGGTCGACGTCCCGGACGAACCAGCGGTCGTGGGTGACCGTGACGACGGTCCCCTCGAAGGCGGCCAGCGCTTGCTGTAGAGCGTCGGCGGATTCGAGATCGAGGTTGTCGGTGGGTTCGTCGAGAAGGAGCAGCGTCGCGCCGCCCAGCTCCAGCAGAAGGATCTGGAACCGTGCCTGCTGCCCGCCGGAGAGTGATTCGAAGGTCTGCTCCGCGGCCCGGGCCAGCTCGTAGCGGGCCAGCGTCCGAGCGGCTTCCTCCTGCGGCCTGCCGACGCGGTGCTCATCCCCCCGGTGAAGGATCGACAGCAGCGTGCGGCCGGTGAGGTCGGAGCGTCCGTGGGACTGGGCGAACCAGCCGGGACGCACCCGCGCTCCGAGCCGGGCCGTGCCCGTGCGCTCGACCGGGTCGATCGGCACCTCGGCGACCGGCAGATGCTCGGGCGAGGGGTCGCTGCCCCCGGCGGCGAGCAGACGCAGGAAGTGGGACTTGCCCGAGCCGTTGGACCCGAGCACCGCGATGCGGTCCCCGAACCAGGCTTCGAGATCGAAGGGACGCATCAGGCCGGTCAGCTCGAGGCTCTCGCAGATGATCGCGCGCTTGCCGGTGCGGCCTCCGCGCAGGCGCATGGAGAGCTTCTGCTCCCGCGGCTGCAGCTCGGGCGGGCCCGCGTTCTCGAAGCGGGCCAAGCGCGTCTGGGCCGCCCGATAGCGTGCGGCCATATCGGAGTTGTAGGCGGCCTTCTGCTTGTACATCTGCACCAGGGCCCGGAGCTTCGCGTGCTCCTCGTCCCAGCGCCTCCGCAGCTCATCGAGGCGTTCGAAGCGCGCCTCCCGCGCCTGGTGGTACGTCTCGAAGCCGCCCGGATGCACCCAGGATGTGTTCCCGGCGGCGCCGAGCTCGAGCGTGACGACGCCGCTCGCGGTGCGTGCCAGGAGCTCACGGTCGTGGCTGACGTACAGCACGCTCTTGCCGGACTCCACCAGACGCTGCTCGAGCCAGCGCTTGCCGGGCACGTCGAGGAAGTTGTCCGGCTCGTCCAGCAGCAGCATCTCGTCGGGCCCGCGCAGCAGGGCCTCCAGGGCCAGCCGCTTCTGCTCCCCACCGGACAGCGACGGGACGGGCCGGTCACGGCAGCCCTCGAACGTCGTGCCGAGCGCGGCGACGGTGCACACGTCCCACAGGACCTCCGCCTCGTATCCGCCGGCCTCGCCCCAGGCCACAAGGGCGCTCGCGTAGCCCATCTGGGCGGTGGTCGAAGGCGTCTCGAGCATCGCGCGCTCGGCCCGATCCAGAGCCGCGGCCGCCTGCCGGATGGTCGGCGGCGACACCGACAGCAGCAGCTCGCGCACCGTGCCGCCCGCCAGGAACTGGCGCATGATGCCCAGCGACCCGTGCTGGGTGATGGCCCCGGCATCCGGGACCAGGTCACCGGTGATGATGCGCAGCAGGGTGGTCTTGCCGGCGCCGTTGGCCCCGATCAGCGCGATCCGCGCGCCCTCCCCCACGCGGAAGGAGACGTCGCTCAGCAGCGGTCTGCCGTCGGCCAGCGTGCAGCCGATGCCCGCGATGTCGAGATATGCCATATGCCCAGGTCTATCCCATCAGGAGCGAACCGTCATGGGAATTGTCGGCGCCTCACGGTTCGTCGGGCCCGACTGCCCGGGTCCCATGACATCTCTCATGGGCGACCCGTGCAGGAAGCACCGCACCCCGTGAGGCCCCGCCCTACCGACAGGCCTCGATCCTCGCAAGAGTGGAGCCATCACCGGAACAGCGGATCCGCTCCCCCGACACCGCAAGGACCACTCATGATCCAGGACCTCCTCATCCAGCTCCACGACCTCGTCTCCGGCCTCGAGCCGTGGCAGCAGGTGCTCGCCCTCGTCCCCGCCGGGGCGATCCCCTTCATCGAGAGCTACCTCGGTGCCTTCCTCGGCACCACTCTCGGGATCCACCCGGCGCTCGCGATCCCCGCCGCCGTGCTCGGGAACCTCGTGGCCACCTTCGTGTTGATCGCGCTGGCCGGCCGGACACGGGACGCGGTCACTCGCGGCCTCGGCAAGCGCACCACTGCGGAGGAGAAGAAGCCCTCACGGTTCCGGGCGAAGATCGCTGCGGCGCTGGAGAAGTACGGCGTGCCGGGCGTGAGCATGCTGGGCCCGTTCGTGGTCGCCTCGCAGATCACCGCTCCCACCCTGGTCGCGCTCGGCGCCGCCAGGAGCCGGGTCTACCTGTGGATGGGCATCTCGATCATCGCCTGGGGCGTGCTGTTCGGCGCCTTCGGCAGCCTGTTCCTCGCCGCGATCGTCTGAGCGGATAAGCTTCCCACCAGGTCGTCCGTACAGCTGGCGACCACGAGAGGACTGACGTGAACACCACCATCGGCCGCCAGTGGAGCGTGTTCTACGCCTACACGGCGTGGACCGTGGTCGGAGTGGTGGCGCTGCTGCCGCTGGGCGTCGCGCTGTTCCTGCAGCTGCGGATCCCGGCGGCCTTCGCCACCGCCCCGCTGACCACCGCGATGGTCAGCATCCAGATCGCGCTCGGTGCCTGGTCCGCATGGCGTGCCATGGAGGCATGGGCAGCGGCCGATGCCCCCAGCAGCCGCGACCGCTGGGGCATCCGCCGGGTGGGCCGGCTCCCGTCGGACCTGTCCCTGCTGGTCGCCGCAGCGCCGTCGGCCCTGATCGCGGGGACCACGCTGCTCGGCGGCTCGGATCCCCGGCTGCTGATCATCTCCCTGTCCCTGCTGGTGACCACGGCCGCCGTGCGGTGGCGGTGGGAGGTCGGCACTGCGCTCGCGGTGGGATTCACAGCGGCCGCTGCACTCGTTCAGCAGTCCCTCCCGCCGGTCCTCCCCAGCGGCATCATCGTGATCGCCGGGGTGGTCACGACCCGCCTCTCCCTGTGGCTGGCCGCGATGGTGCGCGAGCTCGATGATGCCCGGGAGGCGCAGGCCGGGCTCGCCGTCGCCGAGGAGCGCCTGCGCTTCGCCCGGGATCTGCACGACGTGACCGGGAGAGACCTTTCGGTGATCGCCGTCAAGGCGGAGCTGGTCTCCCAGCTGGCCGAGCGGCAGGATCCTCGCGCCGTGGAGCACAGCCGTGAGGTCGCCCAGATCGCCCGCACCTCTCTCGCAGAGATCCGCAGCCTCGTGCGCGGCTACCGCGAGGTCGACCTCGCCACCGAGCTGCGCGGCACCGCCTCGCTGCTGCGCTCCGCCCACGCCGAGGTCACGATCCGCGGTGAGGCCGAGGACGTCCCGGCCCGGCACGCCGGCACCGCCGCCTGGGTGCTGCGCGAGGGCGGGACCAACATCCTGCGCCACGCCGACCCGTCGACCATCACCATCACGCTGAGCGCCGACGGAGTCACCCTCGTCAACGACGGCGCCCCCGGGGCCGACGAGGTCCTCGAGGGCAGCGGACTGATCGGGATGCGTGAGCGCCTCGGCGCCGGGTCCGCGCTCAGCGTGCGCCGTGAGGACGGCATCTTCACCCTCGATGTCCGCTTCGATGCCCCGGGAGGCACCCGATGACCGCTGATCCCTCTGCTGCTCCGAGCGCCGCCGCCATGCTGCGCGTGATCCTCGTCGACGACGAGAACCTGATCCGCTCGGCGCTGGCCACGATGCTCTCCCTCGAGGCGGATCTCGACGTGCGCGGAGAGGCGGCGACCGTCGCGGACGGCGTGCGCCTGGCCCAGGCCGAGCTGCCGGACGTCGCGGTCCTGGACCTGCAGCTGCCCGACGGCGACGGCCTCGAGCTCGCCTCCCGGATCGCGGACCTCTCCCCCGCCACGCGCTTCCTGATCCTCACCTCGCACGCCCGGCCCGGCTACCTCAAGCGAGCCCTGGCCCAGGGCGTGCTCGGCTTCCTGCCGAAGACCACCTCGGCCGATCAACTGGCCCGCGCAGTGCGCTCGGTCGCGGCCGGGCGCCGCGTGATCGACCCTGAGCTCGCGGCGGAGACCATCTCCTCCGGGGATTCACCGCTGACCCCGCGGGAGGCCGATGTGCTGGAGTTCGCAGCCGACGGCGCGGCCGTGGAGCAGATCGCGCGCCGTGCCCATCTCGCCGAGGGCACGGTGCGCAACTACCTCTCCAGCGCGCAGGCGAAGCTGCAGGCCGCGAACCGCCACGAGGCGGTCGCGATCGCGAGGCGCCAGGGCTGGATCTGACCCGCCCCGAGCCGGGCCTCAGCCGGCGGAGTTCTCCGCGAAGCTCGCGTCCACGATCCCGGTGACCTCGAGCGGCTCGGTGTAGGTGATCTGGTCCGCCTGGATCCAGGCGGCCTGCATCGCCTCGAGCTGATCGGGCTGCGGCGCGAGGTCCGGCAGGTAGGTGTACATCGGCGAGGCCTTGAGCACGTCGATCTCCTGGCCGAGGGTGTCGGCGAGGATCTGGTAGACCTCATCGGTCTGGACGCCGTCCTCCGAGAGCTCCTGGGCGCCGCGGGTCAGGGCGGTGAAGAAGCCCTGGGCGAGCTCCGCACCCACGAAGGTCTCGGAGTAGATCACGCCGGTGCCGGTGGTGCCCTGCGCGGGGACCGCGATCGGCGAGGCCACGCCCGCCTCCTCCATCGAGGTGGAGAAGGGCGCGGAGGGGGTCGCCGCGTCGACCGAACCGTTGGTGATGGCGGGCTCCTGGTCGGGGGTGGAGAGGTTGGAGATCTCCACGTCGGCCAGGGTCAGGCCGCCTTCCTCGAGCATCGCCGCGAGCAGGTAGCCGCCGGTCGCGCCGGGGCCGCCGGCGACGCCGATGGTGCGACCCTTGAGATCCGCGACGGAGGCGACCGAGCCGTCGTCGATGAGCTCCTGACGGACCTCGAGGGCGGTGGGAGAGCTCTCGGGGTCGCCCGGGGAGATGCCCATCGAGCCGACGACCTTGAAGGCGAGCCCCTGCTCGAGCGCGTTGAACATGCCTGCGCTGAAGCCCGCGACCATCACGTCGAGCTGGTTGTTGGAGAGCATCGGGATGCCGTCCTGCCCGGACTTCAGCGGGGTGAGCTCGAGGGTGATGCCCTCCTCCTCGAAGTAGCCCATCGAGTCCGCGACGTACAGCGGGGAGAACAGTGCCGAGGGCAGGTGACCGACGCGCACGGTGCCGGACCCGTCGGCGCCGCCGGCGGCAGGATCCTCACCGGTGACGGCGGAGCCGCAGGCGGCCAGTGCTCCGCCCAGGGCGCTCGCGGAGGCGAGGGACAGAAGGGTACGACGACGCATGACATGCTCCTATGCAGGGGTCTTCGGGTGGGTGGGAGCCTCTGGGATGGGGCTCTGGTTCTTGAGGCGACGTGCTTCCGGCGAGCGGGTCAGCGCTCTCGGCGCCAGGGCAGCAGCAGCTTCTCCGAGCGGCTCAGCAGCGTGGTGACGGTGGCGCCGATGACGCCGATCACCACCAGCCCGACATACAGCTTCTCCGGGATGAACAGCTGCCAGGAGTTCCAGATCAGATAGCCCAGGCCGGTCGTGGTCGCTCCGGTGAACTCGACCGCGGTGACCACCACGACGGCGGTGCCGGTGGCCGTCTTCAGCCCGGAGAACACGAAGGGCATCGCGCCGGGCAGCACCACGAAACGGAAGCGGTCGAAGCCTCGCGCACCGTAGGCGGCGCCCGCCTCGAGCAGCTTGCGGTCGATCGCCCACACGCCGGAGACGGTGTTGATCTGCATGATGAAGAAGGTGGTGATGAAGACCGCGATGATCTTCGGCAGCTCGGTGGGGCCGAAGATCATCAGCAGGATCGGGAAGATCGCGATCTTCGGCAGCGGGTAGAGGGCCGAGAACAGCGGGCCGAGCGCCGCGTTCAGCGCCCGGGAGGAGCCCATCAGCAGGCCCACCACGATACCGGCGAGCGCCCCGAGGCCTCCGCCCACGAACAGTCGCATCAGGGTGGGGGCGGTGTGCATCCACAGCTCGCCGTCGAGGATCATCTCGTACCCGGCGGTGAGGATCTGCGTGGGCGGCGGGAAGAAGCGCGGATCGATGATCTGGCCGCGGGCGCTGAGCTCCCACAGCACGAGCAGCAGGATCGGGGTGATGATCGACAGCACCAGGTCACGGGTGGCCAGGGAGCGTTCGCGGGCGCGCTGCGCGGTGGCGGCGACGAGGGTGCGCTGCTCGCGATCGAGGCTCGCGGAGGTGTCGGTGGTGCTCATGCGGTCTCCTCGGCGGTGCGGGCGTCCTCGCGCAGCAGGTTCCAGATGCGGGAGCGCAGTTCGCTGAACTCGGGGGTGCGTTCGATGTCGACGGAGCGCGGACGCTCGAAGGGGACGGTGATGTCCTCGCGCAGGGTGCCGGGACGGCCGGACATCACGATCACGCGGTCCGAGAGGATGATCGCCTCGTCGATGTCGTGGGTGACCATCAGGACCGTCTTGCGCTCCTGCTCCCACAGGGCGATGAGCTCCTCCTGCATGAGCATGCGGGTCTGGGCATCGAGCGCGCCGAGCGGCTCGTCCATCAGCAGCAGCGGGGACCCGGTCGCAAAGGCACGGGCGATCGCGACCCGCTGGCGCATGCCGCCGGAGAGCTGGTGGGGGTAGGCATCGGCGAAGTCGTCCAGCCGCACCCGGCTGAGCCAGTCACGTGCGATGCCGGTGCGCGCCGCCTTCCCCAGTCCGCTCATCCGCAGGCCGAATCCGATGTTGTCCAGCACCGTCATCCAGGGGAAGACGCCGTGCTCCTGGAACACGAACGCCGCCGGGATCCGCTGCTCCTGCTCGGGCATCGTCACCGTGCCCACGGTGCGCTCCTCGAGCCCGCCGAGGATCCGCAGGAAGGTGGACTTCCCGCAGCCGGAGGGACCGACGATGCAGGTGAAGGACCCCGGCTCGAGAGTCAGTGAGAAGTCCTCGAGCGCCCACACGGGATCACCGCCCGAGAAGAAGACCTTCGAGACGTTCTCCGCGACGACGGTCGATGCCGATGCCTCTGTGTTCATGGTGCTCCTCGACGTGCCTGCGACCGCGCCACTGTATCTCCGTGGTTCGAATGGCGAGACGCCGCGCCCATGCCTCGGACGCCGGAGGGCGCATCATGGTGCCCATGGATCCGCACTCCTTCCTTCCCGCCGAGATGCTCCACCACCACGTGGCAGACCTCCCCGCGGGCGTCCCGATCGCCCTGCCGCTGACCCCCGCGAGCACCTTCGCGCTCCCGGGCACCACGGACGCCCCGTTCACCTACGGCCGGGCAGGCACCCCCACCTGGTCCGCGCTCGAGCAGGCGCTCGGGATCCTCGAGCAGGCCGAGACGGTGGTCGTCCCCTCCGGCATGGCGGCGATCTCGGCGGTGCTGCTGACGCATCTGACGAGCGGCGACCGGGTGCTGCTCCCCTCCGACGGCTATTACGCCACCCGTTCCTTCGCCGAGCGGTTCCTGGCCCCGGCGGGCGTCGAGGTGGTGCTGCGGAAGACGGCCGAGTACGCCCACCAGGACCTCTCCGGCTTCGCCCTCGTCCTCGTCGAGACGCCCTCGAACCCCGGGCTGGACCTGTGCGACATCGCCGAGGTCTCCGCGCGGGCGCACGCCGCCGGGGCGCTCGTGGTCGTGGACAACACGACTCTCACCCCGCTCGGCCAGCGCCCCCTGGATCTCGGTGCGGACGTGGTGGTCGCCTCGGACACGAAGGCCCCGAACGGCCACTCCGACGCGCTGCTCGGCCATGTCGCGAGCCGCGATCCGCGAGTGCTCGAGCGGGTGCGCGAATGGCGCACGCTCGCCGGGGGCATCCCGGGCCAGCTCGAGACCTGGCTGGTCCACCGCGGGCTGGAGACCCTCGAGCTGCGCTTCGACCGGATGTGCACGAGCGCCCAGGTGCTCGCCGAACGGCTCGCCGAGCATCCGGCCGTGGTCGCCGTGGTCCATCCGGGGCTCGAGGATCATCCGCAGCGGGAGCTCGCCGCGCGGCAGATGGCGCGCGCCGGCTCGCTGATCGGGATCACGCTCGCCGGCGAGGACGCGGCCGAGCGGTTCCTCGCCGCAGCCCGACTGGTGGTGCCGGCGACGAGCTTCGGCGGTGTCCACACCTCCGGCGAGCGCCGCGCCCGCTGGGGCGATGCGGTCCCGGGCGGATTCGTGCGCCTCTCCGTGGGCTGCGAGCCGACGGAGGCGCTGTGGCACGACCTCGACGAGGCACTGCGCGCCCAGCACTGACCTGCGCTGATCCGCCCGCTCTCAGCGAGCGCGACGGGCGCGGAAGAACTCCCGCAGCAGGTCACCGCATTCCTCGCCGCGCACTCCCGTGGTGAGCTCGACCCGGTGGTTCAGCCGCGGCTCCCGGACCAGGTCGTAGAGGGAACCAGCGGCCCCGGCCTTGGGGTCCATGGCGCCGACGACGACCCGCTGCGTCCGGGCCAGCACGATCGCGCCCGCGCACATGGTGCACGGCTCGAGGGTGACCACGAGGGTGCAGCCGGTGAGGTTCCAGCGCCCGGTGGCCTCGGCGGCGCGGCGCAGAGCGAGGATCTCGGCGTGGGCGGTGGGGTCCTCGTCGGCCTCGCGGCGGTTCCCGGCCCGCGCGAGCACCGTGCCGTCGGCGCCGACGACGACCGCGCCGATGGGGACATCGGCCGGTTCGCGATCGGCGGCCGCCCGCGCCTCGTCGATCGCCAGGCCCATCAGCTCGTCATCGGTCATGGGGCCATTGTCCCGTGCGCGGCCTCAGGCCCGTTCGCCCACCACCTTGTAGCGCGCCTCGAGCAGTGCGCCGTTGATGCCGTGCTCGAGCAGCTCGAGGTCGACCCGCCCGCCGAGCAGCGGCTTCCCGGCGCCGAGGGTGACCGGGGCGATCGAGACGAAGACCTCGTCGAGCATCCCGGCGCGCGCGAACTGCGCGGCGAGATCGCCGCCGCCGACGATCCACACGTCCTTCCCGTCGGCTGCGGCCTCGAGCGCGGCACGGTGGTCGGCGGGGTCGCCGGAGACCGCGGTGATGCCGTCCGGCACCTCGCCGAGACCGCGGTGGGTGAACAGGAAGGTGGGCTGGGTGAAGACCCACGCGCCCTCGACCGTGCCCTCGTGCTCGCGCACCCACTGGTAGGTGGTGCGCCCGGCGACGATGGCGCCGATGTCGGCGAGGAACGTCTCGTACGGGAGGATGCTGTCCTCCCCCGTGGGCTGCGAGAGCAGCCAGTCCAGGGAGTCGTGCTCGTCGGCGAGGAAGCCGTCGAGGGTGGTGGCGGTGTAGTAGCGGTAGCGGGTCATGGCTGGTCTCCTGTGCGTCGGCGGTGCCAGAGGATCGGGTCGGGGTCGAGGGCGGGGTCGGTGAGGTCCGCACCGGCGTCGGCGAGCATCCAGCGCAGGCTCTGGCGGCGGTGGGCGGAGAAGGTGAGCTCGTGGGCGAGGATCTGGCTGAGCAGGAAGCTCTCGGGCGGTTCGCACAGCGCGTCGATCACCCGGTCCGACCAGGCTCCGCGCCGCTGCACCTCGCGCACCATCGCCAGCCAGCGGGGGGCCGAGCGTCGGTGCCGTTCGCGCAGCGCCGCCACATCGCGCCCCGTGATCGGGACGGCGAGGGTTGACAGCTCGGGCGGCATCACCTCCCCCGCGATGCTGGCCAGCCAGGGCTCCCGGCTGAGCACAAGATGGTGGACGGTCTGGGCGATGGACTCCTCGGGCCCGTCGAAGGGGCGCGGGGCGTGGCCGCGCATCCGCACCCGGCCCAGCGCCTGCGCATCCAGCTGCTCGGCGACGCCGAGCAGAGCCTCGACGTCCTCGAGGTCGTGCTCGACCAGCAGCGCGGTCACCTCGCCCGTGGAGTCCTCGCGCCGCTCCCCCGCCTCGGCGTAGAGCACGGCGGGCGCATGGAAGTGCAGTCCGTTGGGTGCCGGCAGCCAGTGACCGCGCTCGGCGGCCGCCGGCAGCTGCGAGGGTGCACAGCCGTAGGCCCGACGGAACGCGCGGGCGAAGCCGTCGACCGAATCGAACTCGGCACCGAGGGCGGCGTCCGTGACGGAGGAGCCGCGCTGCAGCTGCCAGGCGGCGCGCTCGAGCAGCACCCGTCGGCGGATCGCCGTCGGGCTCTCTCGGGCGGCGGAGCGCACCGTGCGCTGGAAGTGGAAGGGGGAGAGGTGGGCACCGGCCGCCATGCCGGCGAGGGAGCCGTCCCCGTCCTCGAGAACGGCGTCCAGCAATCGGCGGAGGGGATCGCTGTCGGTCATGTCTCCAGTATCGGGAGGAACCGGCCCCCGCGCCCGACCGTTCTTGCGGTCCTCGTGTCCGGTAGATTCAGCCCCATGCGCGTTCTCGAGATCGACCACCCCCTCGTCGCCCACAAGCTGTCGGTGCTGCGCAATCGCGCCACCCACTCCTCGGTGTTCCGCCAGCTCGCCGACGAGCTGGTGACCCTGCTGGCCTATGAGGCGACCCGCAACGTCGCCGTCGCACCGGCGGAGATCGAGACCCCGGTGACCACGATGACCGGCACCCGGCTCACCAATCCCAAGCCGATGGTGGTGCCGATCCTGCGCGCCGGCCTCGGCATGCTCGACGGCCTCACCCGCCTGCTCCCCACCGCCGAGGTGGGCTTCCTGGGCATGGTCCGCAATGACGAGACGCTCGAGGTCACGACCTACGCGAACCGCCTGCCGGATGATCTCTCGGGCCGCCAGTGCTTCGTGCTGGATCCGATGCTCGCCTCCGGGAACACCCTCATCGCCTCCTGCGAGTACCTGCACGAGCGCGGCGCCCGCGACATCACCTGCGTGACCCTGCTGGCCGCCCCCGAGGGTCTCGCGGCGATGGAGAAGCAGATCGATCCCTCCATCGACCTCACCATCGTCACCGCCGCGATCGACGAGAGGCTCGACGAGAACGGTTACATCGTGCCCGGCCTGGGCGACGCGGGCGATCGCCTCTTCGGCGTCGTCGACTGACCGACCGCGGCAGTCCCGCTGCACGCGCCGTCCCCGCTCGGGGGCGGCGCGTCGTACGTTCCAGGAGCCGCCCCAGGCCTGCCGCGTTTCACACTGTGAACACCCTCTTGCCCTGTCGGCGGGTGAGGGTCATGCTCTTCCCATGACCACGAACGCCGCGTTCCGCGAGATCACCCGCCGGGTGGTCCGCTCCGCGATGCGCTCGATGATGTCCATGATGATGATGCCGATGATGCATCGTCAGCCGAGCCTCTGAGCGCTCACGACTCCTCCGAGATCGGCTGACAGGAGCCGGTCGGAAGACGCGGGCTCCAGGTGCTACCGGGAGCACACCCCTGAATGATCCGCCTGCGGGCGTCGATCCCAGGGATCCCGGGTCCACCAGCCGCCGCGCATTCCGCGCCGCACCTCGGAGAACTCGCATCATGACTGCCATCCTGGATCGCCCCGCCCCCCGCACCGACCTCCGCCCCGCTCTGCGCCCCCTGCACCGCGCCGGCACCTCCCGTCCGCGCCCGACGGAGGACGCCGTCACCATCACCGTGACCGTCACCCTTCCCTCCGGCACCGGCGACGTCGAGACGGCGCTGATCGCCGATGAGCTGCGCACCCGGGCCCAGCGCCTGGTCGCCGCCCGCGACGGTCGCACGACGGTGGCGGTCAACAGCCCGCACGCCTTCGCCGCCACCGGTCGTGCCGCCGCCCGCACCCTGCCTCCGCGCGAGCAGGGTGCTGCCGCGGTGAGCCCGCTGCGTCCGCGCCGCACCGGCGTGGTCTCGCCCAACTCGCCCGCCCGCCGGGATGCGGAGGCCGCGCGTCGCCGCGCCCTGCAGGCGACAGCGGTGAGCCCCTCCAGCCCGTCCGTCGCGCCCGACGACAGCCTGGTCATCGACCTGTTCGGCCGGCGCGTCCGGATCGACGGGCAGGACGTGGACTTCACCTACAAGGAGTTCGAGCTGCTCGCGCAGCTGGCCCGCGACGCGCGTCGGACCATCTCGCGGACCGAGCTCATGGAGACGGTCTGGGCCGAGGCGCCCGAGGACACCGGCGAGCGCACGGTCGATGTGCACGTGCGCCGCGTGCGCACCAAGCTGGGCCGCTACCGCCGTCTGATCTCGACGGTGCGCGGGGCAGGCTACCGCCTGGACCCGGGCAGCGACGTCGCGATCCTGCAGGGAGTCTGAGGCGGGACACGCAGCCGGAGCCGCAGCGGGGCATGAGCCGCTGCTGCGGCTCCGGCCGCCGCGACGGGTCGGGACCGCGCTGCAGCACCGGGGCCGGGCTGCGGCAATGGAGTCGGGCTGCGGTGGAAGTCTGCGGCAGGAAGCCTGCGCTGAAAAGCGACGAGCGGCCCGGAGCACTCAACCGACATCGTCGGGGGCTCACGGACCGCTCATCAGGCCTGTCGTCCGTCAGGGGTGGGTGCGGGCGAACAGGCTGGACGGGCTGCCAAAGGTGGGGGAACCTGGCATGGTGCCCGTCCGGCCGCTCCCCATGAGGGGGGTCTTGAGGAACGGCACATCTATAAAATTTTCAACGTCTTCCGACATCCGGAAGCGTACCAGGCGATCCGGGGAACGGGCCCCGGGACCTTCGGCGACGGCCACCCCGAGGGGCGATCGCGTCGTGGCACCGAGTCTAGGCCCTCCGTCGGTTGCTGTAAACGCGCCGACACTCCATGTTTTCGCAGGTGACATGCAGGATCCTGGACAGGTGATCCTAAGTGTTCCGCACCTCAACCCTTCGTCATGGGCGCACAAAACAGTGAGGCGGGACCGCACTTCCGGCGCTGCGACCTGTCCGTTTAGCCCGATTTCGCCACCGGCCCGCGAGCGGCCGCTCGACCCCGATCGTGCAGAATCCTCAGCGATCATCCAGAGAAATTGTGAGCACCGTCGCATCATCATGCAGTTTGCGCGGGCGCTGACCGACCGGCAGGAGCGACTCCTGCCTCCGGAGCCGGTCCAGCAGGGCGTGCGGCTCCTCACGCAGGGCGGCGGCGAGGGAGGAGTCGTCGTGCATCCCCAGCAGGTCGACCGTGCGCGTGACCCCGTCGGAGACCAGGTGCACTGCACGCAGGGAGTCGCGCGGCATGCTGCCCACCAGGGCCTGGGCGGCCGCCTCGGGCTCATGACGGGCCACCCAGAAGCCACCGGGAGCATTGCGGCGGGCCTCGATCGCCACGGCGTCCCCCTCCTCCCTCACCACGTCATCGACCCGGAGGTCGGTCAGTCGTGTCACGGCGGTCCCCGCCCCCTCGCCCGTCCTCTCGAGCAGGAGCGAGGAGTCGCACAGCACGAGGTGCTCGACGGCCTCCGGTGTGCAGCGCACCGCCACCACGGTGGCCGAGGGGCCGCCCCGATCCAGCTCGCACTCGCGCTCGTGGAGCGAGCGCACCTCCTCGATGGCACCTGCCAGGGCCGCACGGAGCGGCAGCGACGGGTCCTGAGCGCGGCCGAGCAGGCGGGCGGCGAGGGTGTGGGAGAACCAGGCGACGCTGTGGCGGCAGCCTGCCCGGAATCTCGCCGGCACACCCGCCCCGTCCAGGACCACGGCGACCTGACCCAGCACGCCCCCGGCGTCCTCGTTGGCGCCGGAGCCCGCAGGGATGCTCAGCATTGTGGTGTGCACGCCGCCACTGTAGGCAGGTTCGGGCGGGGGCTCGGGCCTCAGCGCCCGTAGAGTGTCCACGGACCATGCCGCGGCCCCTGGGGACGCGGCGCCCAGGACGCGGAAGGAACCCAGATGATCGCGCAGGCGCGGATCACCTCCGACACGACTGCCACCGTGCACCTCGCCGAGGAGACCGTCGAGGTCTCCGGCGCAGATCTGCCGGAGATCCGGGATCGCGTCAAGCAGGTCTTCATCACCACGGCCAAGGGCGCCGACGAGAACCTCGATGTGGTCATCGTCGAGCCCGGTGTGCGCCATCACCTGCGGGTCGAGCCCTCGGGACGGATCACGGGACGCGAGGCGGACGACCGCCCGATGCACGGCCCCGCGCTCGACGACCCGCTGATCGCCCCACCCACGGACGACACCGTCGACCTCAGCTCGATCGACCAGGCCGCACTGCGGGGACGCACCACCGGCGAGCACGCGGCGATCGGATCGCCGGCCACGGGGGAACTGCCCGCCGTGCGTCCGCATGGCGCACGCCGTCGCCGGGCCGCCGCGATGCCGCCCTCCTCCCTCCCGCAGTCGGCCGCTGCCACCGCTGGGCCCGGGGCCCCGACGGGCTCCGCCGGCTCCGCCGCGTCGGCCGGCACGTCGACGTCCGCGGGCACTGCGACCTCCGCAGGCTCCGCGGCATCGGCAGGCACCGCCGGATCGGCGGCCTCCGCGCCGTCGGCGGGCTCCGCCCTGTCCGCGCCGTCCGCCCCGTCAGCACCCTCCGCACCGTCGGCGAGCTCCGGCCCGTCAGCGGCCTCAGCCTCCGTCGCACCCTCGGGGGCGGTGACCTCGACCGGCTCGGCAGAGTCCGGTCACATCGCGTCGGCCGATCCCGCCGAGCTGGAGGACGCCCGGCTGCGCAAGCGGCCGCTGCCCGCCCGCACCCTGCCCGAGAAGGACGCCTCGCGGCCCACCCTGCAGGACCTGCAGTCCTCGACCTCCAAGCCCGAGCGCCTCAAGGCCACCCGTGGTATCCCCGGCTTCATCACCCGCGTCACCGGTGGGGCGATCTCGCCGCGGCCGGGCCGGCGGGAGCGGATGGAGACCGAGCGTCTGGAGCGCATCCGTCGCCCCCTGGACGGGCCCCGCAACGTCGCCGTCGTGAACCTCAAGGGTGGCGCGCACAAGACCACCGCCTCCCTGATGATCGCGGCGACCCTCGGCGTGACCCGCGGCGGCAACGTGCTGGCCTGGGACAACAACGAGACCCGGGGCACTCTGGGATGGCGCGGCATTCCCACGGACCACCACCGCACCGCGGTGGACCTGCTGCACGACATCGACCTCCTGCGCGCACCGAACGCCTCCAACGCGGACCTCGACCCGTACGTGCGTCCGCAGGGCGCGATGCGCTTCGACATCCTCGCCTCGGACGAGGACCCGGGCTCGGCGGCCTCCATCGACGCCGGGGCCTTCGGGGACCTGAACGACGCGCTCTCGCGCTTCTACCGGATCAAGGTCATCGACACGGGCAACAACGTGCGCGCCTCGAACTGGCTGGCGGCCGTCCGGAACGCGGACCAGCTGGTCATCGTCTCGACCGTGCGCGAGGACACCTTCAACGCCGCCGCCTGGATGATCGACGAGCTGCGCGCGACGGGCCTGGCGGAACAGGTCGATCACGCGGTGACGATCCTGTCCCACTCCTCGAAGGGGAAGCTCGACGCGACGCTGCGGGACCGCCTGACCGCGCACTTCGGGGCGCACACCCGGGCGGTCACCGAGGTGCCCTACGAGCAGCAGTTCGTCGACGGCTCCCACCTGGACTGGGAGCGCATCTCCCCGAAGACCAAGGAAGCCTGGCTCGACGCGACGGCCCTGATCATCGACGGGCTCTGATCTTCGACAGCCCAGGTCACCGACGGGCTCCGAGCGCTCGTCCACAGTGCGGGGCGCGGGCCCACGGGCGTCCGGCGCGGCGCATAGTCTGAGCACATGCCCGTCCGTCGACTCCACCTCGTCCTCGACGAGGATCTCGGCCCCGCACTGTGGATCCGGGAGCAGACCGGGCCGGGCCGTTCCCGTGCGCTCGAGGATCTCACCGTGCTGCGCGGCGAGGTCCCGGAAGGGATCCGCGAGGCGCTGGCCGAGGCCCCCGATCAGCTGCGCCACCGGGTGCGGATCCCTGGCCGTGACGGCGATCGCCGAGTGCCCGCCCTGCCGCTCACGGGCGCCTCGCTCATCGCTCTGGTCGGTGCGGCGACCACCCTGCTCGAGGAGCGCTTCGGCGACGATCTGCCCGAGCATCTCGCGGCGCTGATCACCGACGGCGCCGCCGCTCGGCTCACCGACGAGCTGATCGCGATGCCGGACCTGGTGGCGGCGACGGTGCTGGACCTGCGGGCGCAGTCCCTCGTCGAGAAGCGACACCTGCGTGCGCGGGCGACGGAGCGGCAAGGCCGGCCGACGATGCAGTGGCGCGCCCCCGAGAGGGACGCCCCACCGATGCTGCACGCCCTGGTCGACGGACACGCCCGGGCCGCCTTCGTGGCGCACCTGCGCCGTGCCGAGGCCCCCTCCCAGGACCGCTACGGCGTGCTGTGGGCGCTGGCCGACGAGGGCGAGCTCCGTGCGGACCTGCCCACCCAGCGCCGTCTCACCGCGGCCTTCGACGCCCTGGTGGACTCCGGCCGCGCCGGCGTGAAGCTCGCCTCCCGGGACAGCGAGGTGGTGGTCCGCCTGTTCCAGCCGCCGGTGGGGACCGCCTGGCCGCTGCAGACCTGCCTGCGGGAGGCCGACGGGACCGTGCATCCGGTCGCGGACCTGCGCGCGGTCGGCGACCTCACCACCGCCGGCGCCGCCGAGGCCTCGGCCGCCGTGATGCGCCTGGCGCCCACGGTGCGTGGCGCGGCCGTGGACGAGACCGGGGTGGACTGGCTGCTGACCACGGCCGAGGCCTCCGACTTCCTCTCCCGGGACACCCCGGCGCTCGAGGAGGCCGGGGTGACGGTGCTGCTGCCGCGCGACTGGACGAAGCAGAAGACCTCCGTGCGCCCGCAGGAGGTCGAGGAGGAGCCCGGGGAGCGGAAGGGCTCCGGGGTGGGGCTCGGCGCGATGGCCTCCTTCCGCTGGCGGGTCGCCGTGGGCGAGACCGAGCTCACCGAGGAGGAGATGGAGGAGATCCGCGAGGCGCAGTCCGAGCTGGTGCGGCTGCGCGGCCAGTGGGTGCGACTGGATGCGAGCACCCTGCGCGCCGCGGAGAAGTTCCTCGACGCCTTCGGGTCCAGGACTCGCTCCGAGCGGAAGGAGCAGCGGCCGACGGGCGCTCCGGGCAGCCCCGCGCCGGGGGCTGGAGCAGGTGCGGCACCCTCACCTGGTCCCGACGATCAGCGCGGGGTCCGACCGTCGACGGCCGCAGCGACGGGCCCGGGGTATCCGGCTCCTTCGGGCCCGACGGCCCTGGACCCCGCTCCCGTCCCTGCCGAGGTCGAGGGGCGGGCACCGTGGGTGGAGATGTTCTCGCTGGTCCTCTCCCCCGAGGCCGCGGACGTCGACTTCGGGGTCACCGCCCTGCTCGCGGGCGGAAGGAACGGCCTGGCCCGGCTGATGCCCGGAGGCTCGGGCGCGTTCCCCCATCCGCAGCCGCTCAGCCTGCAGGCCACGCTGCGGCCCTATCAGCTCGACGGCCTGAACTGGCTGTGGGCGCTGGACCGTCAGCACCTCGGCGGGATCCTCGCCGATGACATGGGGCTCGGCAAGACGATGCAGGTGCTCGCCCTGCTGTGCCGCGAGCGGGAGGGGCTTCCCGCTCCGCGGCGCGACGGCTCGCGCGAGGAACCGCCCGCCGGTCCCGTCGGCCCCACCCTGCTGGTGTGCCCGATGTCCGTGGTGGGCGCCTGGCAGCGGGAGGCCGCGACCTTCGCCCCGGACCTGGCCGTGCACGTCCACCACGGCGGAGACCGGGTGCGGGACGAGTCCTTCGTCTCCGGCGCCGCGGATCTCGACCTGGTGATCACCACCTACTCGCTGCTGGCGAGGGATCTGCCGGTGCTCTCGGCAGTGCCCTGGCACCGGCTGGTGTTCGACGAGGCCCAGCACGTCAAGACTCCCGCCACCCAGGTCACCCGGGCCGCCCGGTCGCTGCAGGCCCCGCACCGGCTCGCCCTGACCGGCACGCCGGTGGAGAACCGGCTCGCGGACCTCCACTCCCTGATGGAGGTGGTCAACCCCGGCCTGCTGGGCAGCGCGAAGAGCTTCCAGGAGCGGATCGCGAACCCCATCGAGGAGGAGGGTGACGGCGGCGCGATCAGCCGCCTGAAGCTCGTCACCGGCCCGTTCATCCAGCGGCGCCTGAAGACGGATCGTACGATCATCAAGGACCTGCCGGAGAAGATCGAGCTCACCCGTGTGGTCAACCTGTCCCCCGAGCAGGCCGGACTGTACGAGGCGATCGTCGACGAGCTCATGGCGCAGATCGACGGCGCCGATGAGAAGCAGCGCCGCACCCTGGTGGTCTCCGCCATCACCCGCCTCAAGCAGGTGTGCAACCATCCCGCCCACTACCTCGGGGACGGCTCGCCGCTGGTGCGCGAGGGCGAGCATCGCTCCGGCAAGCTCGAGCTGGTCGACGACCTGCTGCAGACGGCCTTCGAGGAAGGGCAGAAGGCGCTGCTGTTCACCCAGTTCACCACCTTCGGGCACCTGCTGGTCCCGTACTGGCAGGAGAGATTCTCCGAGTTCGGGATCGACATCCCCTTCCTCCACGGCGGGGTCTCCAAGCGCGACCGCGATCAGATGGTCGCCGAGTTCCAGGAGCAGCGCGACCGGCCCGGGCTGATGCTGCTGAGCCTGCGCGCCGGCGGCACCGGGCTCACCCTCACCGCCGCGAACCACGTGGTCCATCTGGACCGCTGGTGGAACCCGGCCGTGGAGAACCAGGCCACCGACCGTGCCTACCGCATCGGCCAGCGCCGCGACGTCAGCGTGAACAAGCTGGTCAGCGCCGGCACGGTGGAGGAGAAGATCGATACCGTGCTCTCGGACAAGCAGGCGCTGGCGGAGCTGACGGTGGGCCCGGGCGAGGAGTGGCTCGCCTCCCTGGACGACGACCGGCTGCTGAGCCTGCTCGCCCTCGACGACGACCATGAGGAGGGCCGGTGAACATCGAACTGGTCTCGCGCCGCGGCGCGGTGGGGAAGAGCTGGCATGCGGTCGCGCTGCGCGACGGCGCCGAGCGCCTGCTGGGCCCCGCACGGGTGGGCCGCGGGAAGGCCGACGCCCGCGCCGGTCGGGTGCAGTGGCTGGATGTGGACGCAGGGGCGGCACGCGGGGACGTGCTGGACGCCGACGGCGAGCTCTACCACGCCCGTCTCGAGCTGCCCGCCCTCCGACCGGACGACCGGCAGGTGTTCGTGCAGGTCGCCAGGACGCATCCCGAGCTGCCGGCACGCCTGGCGAGCGGCGAGTATCCGCAGCAGATCGAGGCCGAGCTCGCCGCCTCGGAGGTCTCCCTGCTGCCCCGGAACGCGGCCGAGCTGACCCACGACTGCTCCTGCCTGGACTGGCCGGGGCCATGCCGGCACGTCTCAGCCCTGCTGTATGTGCTGGTCGAGGCCGTCGACGAGAGGCCGCTGCTGCTGCTGACCCTGCGGGGGATCTCGCTCGAGGACCTGGCGGCCCCGGCAGCGCCCGCCGAGCGCGGCCCCCGGGATCCGGACGTCGGCGAGCACGGGGTCCGAGGTCCGGGCGGGGGCGCGGGCGCGCCCGGAGGAGGGGACGCGGCCGTCGGTGCGGGCGCTGGCGAGCAGGAGCACCGCAGCGACGATGCGGACCAGGACGGCGAGCAGTCCGCTGCCCCACCCGCCGCCTTCGACCCCGCCCGCACCGACCCGTCGCGGCTGATCGAGGTGGTCGGCGAGGAGGCCGCTGCCGTCATCCACCGCTTCTACACCGGCCACTCCTGATCCGCTCCGGCACCTCCCGATCTGCGCCGTCCCCTCCCCGAGGCTCCGGGACTCCTGGGCCCCTCCAGGCCCTACAGTGAAAGGCATGGCTGAGACCACCCACTCCTCCCCCGCACCGCCTACCACCACCCTGCCCGCCGCCACGATCGCGACGATCGCCACGCTCTTCGACAACGCGGTCGCTGAGCACCGGACGGCCGGCGTGACCTGGGCGATCATCGGGGGTCACGCGCACGAGCAGGCAGTGCTGGCCCAGGGTGCCGCCGGATATCGCGAGCTCGCGGGCGGCGTCCCCGCGGTGGGCTCCGGGCCGATGGACGGCGCGACCGTCTCCCGCATCGCGTCGATGACGAAGTCCTTCACCGCCGCGACGATCCTCGCGCTGCGGGACGAGGGGCGGCTCCACCTGGACGACCCGATCTCCGCCCACGTGCCCGAGGCCGCCAGGGCCTTCGACCTCGCCGCCGACGAGCGCGAGCCCACCCTGCGCCAGCTGCTCACCATGAGCGCCGGCCTGGTGACCGACAACCCCTGGGGCGACCGTCAGGAGGCGATGACCCGCGAGGAGTTCGCGGCGACCCTGCGGGAGGGCCTGGGCCACGTGCACCGCGTCGGCACCGGCTTCGAGTACTCCAACACCGGCTACGCCCTGCTGGGACGCGTGATCGACGAGGTCACCGGCAGCGAGTACACCCACGAGATCCGTCGCCGCTTCCTGGACCCGCTGGGGCTCACCGCGACCGGCTGGTCCGCGGACGAGATCGACTCGTCCCGCCTCGCCACCGGCCACCGACTCGCCGACCGCACCGACGCCACCCGCTTCGAGCCCGTCCCGCTGGACTCCCCCGGCGTGTACGGCGCGATGGCCGGTCTGTTCTCCACCACCGCCGACATCGCGACCTGGGCGCGCTTCCTCGCCGCGGCCGATGCCCCCGCAGCTGATGCACCCGCGGCCGATGCGCCCGCGCCCGACGCCGCCACCCGCGCGGCTGGACCCCTCGCCGCGGCCTCCCGTCGCGAGATGCAGCAGCTGCACCGCCACCAGCGGCTGGCTCCCCTGCCGGTGGACCTGGACGATCCCTCCCGCACCTCCGCCGGCTTCGACCGGGTGCGCGGCTACGGCTTCGGCCTGGTCGTGGAGCATTTCCCCGATCTGGGAGAGGTCATCTCCCACTCCGGCGGCTACCCCGGCTACGGATCCTTCATGGTCTGGCACCGCGACTCCGGGGTCGGCGTGGTGGTGCTGGCGAACTCGAAGTACGCCCCGGCCACCCCGCTGTCGTTGCAGACCCTGCGCCTCCTGCAGCGAGAGGTGCCCGAGCTGCTCGCCCGGCGTGCGGTGACCCCCGCCCCGCGCACCCTCGAGGCCGCCGAGGCGGCGCTGACCTGGCTGAGGGACGACGACGACTCGGTGGCCGATGCCTGGTTCGCGGACAACATGGATCTCGACGTCCCGCGGGAGGAGCGGCGGCGCCGGCTGCGGGCGGCCCTCGCGGCCGCGGGTCTCGACGCCTCGGTGCTGGAGAGCCTGCGGGGGCGAGACGCCCGGGTGCTCAGTCGGGCGCATCTGCGCTGGACGGTGCCGGGCGGCGGGGACAGCGCGCTGTCGCTGCGGATCGAGCTGCTCATGGACCCGCGCCGCGGCGCGCTGCTGCAGTCCCTGGACACGACCGCGGTCGCCGTCTCCTGAGCGGAGGAAGCCCGCCGCCGTGACCACCGCAGCGGACGCCGCAGGACGGCATCAGCAGGCACCGCAGTGGATGCCTCAGCGGTCGGCCGCAGTGGTGGACCTCAGTGGAAGGCGTAGCCCTCTCCGTCCGGGGCCTGCGTGCAGGAGAGGTACTCGCCCTCGCGTGTGAGCGCGATGACGCCCTCGTCCTCGGGCACGCATTCCTGACCCGGTGCGACCTCCGCGAAGGAGGCGTCGATGCTGCTGACCGCTCCAGATCCTCCGCCCAGCGCGCCGGAGGCGGCGTTCGGGTTGAAGACCATGAGCAGCACGACCGCCACGATCGCTCCGAGGACCAGAGCGGATCCCGCCCCGAGCACGACCGCGATCATCGTGCCGCGGTTGCGGGAGCTGTTCTGTCCCCCGGTGAAACCGGTGCCGGTCTGCGTCGCCGTCGGCGGGTGGGGAGTGAAGGCCCCGCTGTGCTGGGGCGGGGTCCCCTGCTGCGGCGCTCCCTGCGGCGGGGTCCGATGCGCCCACTGCGGGCCGGTCTGCGGCGACGGGGAGCCGGAGCTGAATCCCTGCTGCACATGACCGGCGCGGATCGCCTCCATCGAGGAGGGCGCCACCTGGGGTGCCGGCCGTTCCGGGCGGGCCGCGCCGGGAGCATTCGGCGGCAGCGGGTCCAGAGTGTCCTCGAAGGACAGCGGCGTGCCGTCCGCATGGGTCAGCGGATACCCCTGGGGCACGCGCGGCAGGTCGCGGCGCACGGTGTCCGCGTCCTGGTAGCGGTCCTCCGGCTGGGCCGCGACCAGCCGACGGATCACCGCGGACAGCTTCGGGGTGACCCCGCGCAGGTACTGGGAGAGCTCGTCGGGACGGAACGAGCCGTCGTGCAGCTTGATGGGCCCGTTCAGCGCCACCAGCGCGACCACCCCGGCGGCGTACAGGTCGTGCGACGGGGCCGGTTCGGCCATGGAGAACAGTTCCGGGGCCATGTAACCGGGGGTGCCGTTGACCATGCCGACGTGGGTGAAGCGCACGTCGGTCTCGTGCACGGCGATGCCGAAGTCCGCCAGCCGGGAGGCGGGGAAGGCACGGCCCCGCGCCTCGAACATGATGTTCGCGGGCTTCACGTCGCGGTGGATCCAGCCCTCCGCGTGCACATGGGAGAGCCCGTCCAGCAGCTGGTCGAGGATCACGACCACGGACGGCTCGGCGAGCTTGCCCTTCTTCTTCACGACGGACTCGAGGGTGCCGCCGGTGACCAGGGGCATCGCGATGACCACGTGCTCGTCCTCGGCACCCCAGCCATGGGGGGTGAGCAGATGGGGGTGGTCGAAGCTCACGCCCTTCTCACGCACGAAGCGCATGAGGTCGGCGGAATCGCGCTGCCGGAGGACCTTGGCCGCGCAGAGCTCCTCGGTCTTCGAATCCCAGGCGCGCCAGACGGACCCGGATCCGCCCTTCGCGATCAGGTCGATGAGCGCGAAGCGCCCGACAATAACGTCAGCCATAGTCTTTCCAGCATAACGTCAGGATGCGCGGCGGCGTTATGCTGGCGGTGATCTGTGCGTCCCGGGCCACCGCCCCGGGCGAGGGCGGCACGGCCGGAGGGGGATTCGTGGGCATCGTCGGTATCGTCGCGGGAGCCACCTCACCCTTCGAAGGGGATCCCTTCTGGGACCCGGTCGACTTCTCCTGGCCGCTGCTGGCGCTCCTGGGCGCCATCTGCCTCCTGCTCACCATCGGATTCGTGGTGTGGCTGGTGGTCCAGCCCGAGGAGCCCGAGCACGACACCGCTCCGCTGGTCGAGAAGGCCACTCGCCAGGACCGCCGGACCGCGGTCACCATCCGGCGTCGGCTCGACGCGGACACCGGCCGCGCCGACACCTCGGAGCCCGATCTGCGATGACGGAGGCTCGGATGCCGGTTGCTCGGATGCCGCGCATCGGGCGCCGGAGCCTGGTCCCGCTGCTCGCCGCCTCCAGCGGCGCCGTGCTGGTCTCCGGCTGCGGCGGCCCGGAGCCGGTGCCCACCTCCGCCGAGGTGGCCCGGGACCCGCTCGCCGTGCTGGATCCCGACCTCTGGAACGCCCGCTCCGCCGAGGAGCTGCGGGCGCTGCCCGTCCAGGGCGAGGCCTCGGAGCTCAGCACCTGGGGCGACCTCGGCGGCGAGGACAGCGCCGTCGACGGGGCCCGCGACATGCTCGTCGCCTTCCTCGGCACCGCCTATCTCGACCCCGAGTCGCTGCGCGGGATGGACGACGAGGAGACGTTCGACCACGTCTCCGAGGCGGCCCCGACGTTCTGGCGGGACGCTCTGCGGTCCGCATGGGACGACGGCAGCCGGGCGTTCTACGCGCTCGCGCTCGCGGAGCCCTTCCGCACCGTCGGCCGCCCTGCGATCAGCGCGGACTGGTTCCGTGCCGAGCAGGAGGAAGCGCCTGCCCTCGCCCTGGGAATGACCGTCGCCTGGTCCGCCATCGACACCGGGACGCGGGCGGTGGGCGTGCTCGCCTATCGCCTCGGCATCGTGCTCGACCTCGACGGGGAGGGCAGCACCGACGGCGGGGGCCTCAAGCTGACGATCCACGGCCTGGACGGCTGCGGCCTGGCCGAGCACGAGGGCCTGCTGGTCCCCGCCCTCGAGGACGACGAACGCCATCACGCCGTGCAGGAAGCGACGCGCACGAGCGTCCTCAGCTCCCCGCGCGTCCCCCTGGAGCATCTGCTGGACGAGAACTCCTCGCTCTTCACCACGGACGACGAGACCTTTCTCGAGTGCGAGTGAGGCGGGTGGGAGCCCACCTCGCACGGGGAGTTCACCTCGCGGTGGCTCCCTGCTCACCGGATCCACGTGCCCCGGCAAGGCGCGAGGCCTAGAGTTCCGGGACCGTCGCCGAGAATCCCGAGGAGGTGCCATGACCACTGGTCGCATGCTGCTCCTCGCGGTCGACGGTCTCGACGAGCATGATGCCGCCGCGCTCGTCCCCAGCGGGGCGCTGACCGGCGGCACCGCCCTGCGGATCGTCCCCGGCGGGCCCTCGGAGTCCTCCCCCGCCCTCGCGGGTCTGGTCACCGGTGCCTCCGTGGCCCGTACTGGAGTCGCCACCGAGCAGCCCTTCCGCCCCGACCGTCCCGAGAGCCGCTCCACCTGGTACGCCCGGTCGATGAGCATCCCGACGCTGTTCTCCCGGGCCCGTGAGGCGGGTCGCGTCACCGCCGCGCTGCAGTGGCCGGCGACGGCCGGCGGCGACATCGACCTGTGCCTGCCGCTGGTCGAGGATCTGCGTCACTACCGCAATCGTTGGGACATGGCCGAGCAGACCAGCTCACCGCGGATGGTCGCCGCGCATCTCGCCGCGAGGCGCGAGGCCGGGGTGCAGCTCTCGCAGGTCCCGGCCGACGACCTGGTCGCGGAGATCGCCTCCGAGGCGCTCGGCCAGAGCCGGATCGATCTGCTCGCCGCCCGGCTGACGGGCCTCGGGATCGAGCGCCGCACCGCCGGGCTCGGCTCCATGCCGTCCCAGCGGTCCCTCCAGGACACGGCCGACGTGATCGAGCAGCTTGTCACGGCCTTCGCCCCTGGCCCCGAGGATCGGGTGGTGGTGGTGCCCGGGCGGCCGCTGGTGCCCACCGCCCTGCTGGTCCATCCGAACGCGGCGCTCGCCGCGAGCGGGCTGCTGCGCACGGACGGGCCGCGCCTGGCGGACTTCCGGGCCCTCGTCTGGCCCGATGGTCCTCGCGGCGTGGTCCACGTGCGGCGCGAGGAGGGGGCGGCGGCGCGCGATGGCACGCTGGCCGCACTCGCCGAGCTCGCCGCCCACTCCCGGCTGCAGCTCCGGGCGGTGGACGACGGGGTGGGCGCCACCGAGGAGACCGATGTGATCGCGGTGCTCGAGGGAAGTCCCGGCACGGTGTTCGGGCTCTCCGCGACAGCGCGGCCGCTGGTGGAGGGCACGGATCCCTACTATGCGGGACCTCGCGCGGTCACCGACCCCTCGGCCGTCGCGATCGTGCACGCGCGGGGCCCGGGGATGCCGGCGGCAGGCGCTGAAGGATCATGGGCGGACCTCGGGGTCACGCTCGCGCAGGCGCTGGACCTCGAGCTGCCGGGCGCGACCGCCGCCGGCATGCGCACTCCGGAGCCCCTCGGGAATCCGTGAGCGGCTCGGGAGCCTGCGACCGGCACGGGACTCTGTGACCGGCACGGGAGTCTGTGTCCGGCACGCTTCCTGTGCGGGGGCTGACGGGGCAGGATCCCGCACGGGTGTGAGCCGACGTGGGCGCGAGCCGGCGGCGGCGCGGGCCGACGTGGGCGCGAGCCGGTGTCGGGCGTCAGCGTCCGGGACGGAGCCGGGTGACCACCGTGTCCCAGAGGCGACGAAGCACTCCCCGCTCCGGGCCGGCCAGTCGGTCGCGCAGGTCCTCGAGCGCCGGGGCGTGGTGGCTGATGTGGTGGACGCCGTCATGGAGCGCCGGATGGGTGGAGCCCGCGGCGATCTCCTCCGGTGCCACCTCGACCGACAGCACGACCATCACGCGGCGGGACCCGTCAGCGTCCGCGATCACCTCGAGGGAGTCCACGTCCGATCCCAGATCCGCGGTGATCGCGGCACGCAGCTCGCCCAGTGCGGAATCCAGCCGTGCGGAGATCGCGGGATCCTCGCGCACCGCCGCCACGAGGGGCACCACGACGAGATTGCCCTCGACGTCCACGATGGAGTCGATCGATTCGTGCCTGCCCGCGTCTCGGCCGTGCGTGTGGAGGGTGAGCTGCTGCAGCACCAGACGCAGCCCCCCAGCCGGAGTGTGAGTGACCAGGACGTCGCAGATCCTGTCCACGGCCGGGGAGCTCCCGTCCCAGGTCACGTGCCCGCTGCTGCTGACCGTTCGGTCACCTTCTGTCATGGGGCACAGAGTAGCGCCGTCACCACCAGAACTCTGCACGTCGACCGGGCCCGGGGCAGGATCCGTGCATCACAGACGAGGTCGGCAGGCGGGCTCGCGGGCTGGCAGGTGGGCTCGCAGACTGGCTTGCGGGCTCAGTGCGCAGCGGGCGCCGCGGCTCCCAGGCCCATGGCCTCGCGCGCCGCGGCGATCAGGAAGCGGCGCGCCTCCTGCGTGGCCGGCCCCTCGCCGGAGGTCGCGATCTGGTCCCCGCCGCCACGGACCTCGAGGTACTCGTGCTCGGCGCCGGCATCGGTGAGCGCGGCGTCCAGCCCGCGACTGTCCTCGACCAGGGCGTCGTGCTGCCCGGTCACCAGATGCACCGGCGGCAGTGCGGACAGATCCCCGAGCACTGGGCTGAGCCGCGGCTCGGTACGGGGGACGGCGCCGGCGTAGAGCCGCGCGGCCATGCGGCGCAGCTCGCGCTGATGGTCGCCGCCGTCGGAGTCACCACGCAGATCCGCCCAGGGCGAGCTGAGCAGCACCGCGGCCGGGGAGCTCACGCCGGACCCGGCGAGGACCTGCGCGACGGCGAGCGCGAGCCCACCGCCGGCCTCATCGCCGGAGAGCACCCAGCGCCCCGGACGAAGGAGAGTGGTGGCGGTGAGATCGTCGAGCGCGTGCAACACGTCCTCGACGGCGGCGGGGAAGCTGTGGCGCGGTGCGAGCCGGTAGTGGATCATCGCCCCGGCCGCGCCGCTGCGGCGGGCGGTCTCCTCGAGCAGCTCCCACGTCCGTGCGCTCTCGCCGGACACATAGGCGCCGCCGTGGAGGTGGACGATGGTCGCGGTGCCCGCGAGGCCGGGATCGATCCAGGTCACCGGCACGTGCCCGTGCCGTCGGCGGTCGACGCGCCCGGACGCGGCGACGGAGCGAGGAGGGGTGGACGGCCGCTGCGAGGCCAGGATGCGCAGAGTGCGGACGAGGCTCATGGGGGCATCATCCCACGGATCACGCGGCACCAGCCGGTCGATCACGGGGGCACGCATGGGCGGATGGTCCGGCACGAACGGGCTGATCACGCCGCGCCCGTGGACGGAGGGCCGAGCCCGTCAGAGCGGACCCTTCACGGGCGGACGCCCCGGAGGTCAGGAGGAGAGCTCGTGGTCGACCAGGCGCGGCAGGCCTGCCCGGAAGCCCGCGACCGTCAGCAGCGCCCCGGTCCCCGCCAGGAACCACAGCACCGCGTCCGGCGAGCCGGTGGCCCCCAGCAGCGCCCCGGCGGTGATCGGTCCCAGAGCGGCCAGCAGGTAGCCGATCGGCTGGACCATGCCGGAGAGCCGGGCGGTGACCAGCGGGGAGCGCGTACGGGCCGGCAGCAGCGCGATCGCGGTGGGGAAGGCGAACCCGCCCACACCCAGCACGCAGGCCCACAGCAGCGGGCTCACCGATGGTGCCAGGAGCAGGCCCGTGTACCCGATGACGGTGAGCACGCCGAAGCTGCTCACGATCCAGGGAAGGCCCGGAGCCCTCGCGATCACCGTCGGCATCACCAGCCCGCCCACCAGTCCCCAGCCGGCGATCACGGCGACCAGCACACCGGCGCGAGCCGGGCTGATCCCGGCGTCGGTGAGGATCTGCGGGAGCATCCCGAACTGGGTGTAGGCGTTCAGCGACTGCAGCGCGAACATCAGGGTGAGCGCGATCGCGGTGGGTGAGCGCAGCAGCGAGCCGGCGATCTCGCCGCGGGGAGGGGCGGGCGGGAAGTCATGCCCGGTCCGGGTCAGCACCACGGCCCAGACCACCACGGGCACCGCGATCACCATGCCCCAGATCCGCAGGGCGTCCTGCCATCCGTCGGCCGCCGCGCCCGCAAGAGGCACCGCGGTGGCCGAACCCACCGAGCCGCCGAGCGCGAGGACCACGCTGTACAGCGTCATCAGGCCGACGGTGCGACCTTTCCCGTGCTGCTTGATCCAGGCCGGCACCAGCACGTTGCCGAGCGCCGGCCCCAGCAGCCCCAGCACCGAGAGCACCACGAACAGGACGAAGGACTCGGCGGATGGGCGCAGCAGCAGGCCCACGGCGACCACCACGAAGGAGGAGACGATCGCACCGGTCAGTCCCAGGCGCCGGGAGAGCGGGACCGCGAGCAGGCCGAGGGCGCCGAAGGCCAGCGGCGGCAGCGCGGTGAGCAGACCCGAGGCCACGGCCCCCTGTCCGTAGGCGCCGACGACGTCCTCCATCACCGGGCCGACGCTGGTGGCTCCGGGGCGCAGGTTCACGCCGACGGTGAGGACGGCGAGGACCGCGAGCAGCATGCCCAGGCGGCGAGCGCGCGGTCGGTGGGCAGGGGTGGTCGTCACTCCTCCCTTCTACTCGCGATCCGGGAGCGGAGCCACAGGATGACGGAGATCTCACGTCCACGACCGGGCCCCGGATCTCGCGGCGGGGCGGCGCCGCCTACGCTGGTGCGCGGCCCACCCGGCCCCTCCTTCCCCTGCCTCTCCTTCCGCCACCTCTCCTTCCCTCCCCCTCCCTCCGCGTGGAGCTCCTCGCTCGACAGATCGCCCGACAGATCGCTCGACGGCTCGCTCCACGAACCCAAGGACCTCGATGACCACCGCCGCAGCACCCGCCCCGCCCTCCGACGCCTCCGCCGCGCGCCGGCATCCCGTCGACCAGGTGCCGCCGCCGGCCCGGCTC
Organism: Brachybacterium sp.; assembly: GCF_036379615.1. Classification (GTDB taxonomy): domain Bacteria; phylum Actinomycetota; class Actinomycetes; order Actinomycetales; family Dermabacteraceae; genus Brachybacterium. The sequence goes on along the minus strand of NZ_DASVGJ010000003.1, from coordinate 50,068 downwards.
ACGGTGCTGTCCCTCCAGCACGTCCTGGCCTTCTACGCGGGCGCCGTGATCGTGCCGCTGCTGATCGCCTCGGGGCTGAACCTCACCCCCGAGCAGACGATCCACCTGATCAACGCGGACCTGTTCACCTGCGGCATCGCCACGCTGATCCAGTCCGTCGGCTTCTGGAAGGTGGGCGTGCGCCTGCCGATCATCCAGGGCGTGACCACCACCGCGGTGAGCCCGATCATCGCGATCGGCCTGGCCGCGACCGGCGGCGAGGGCGGCGCCGAGGGCCTGCCGATGATCTACGGCTCGATCATCGTCGCGGGACTGTTCACCTTCCTGGTCGCCCCCTACTTCGCGAAGATCCTGCGGTTCTTCCCGCCGGTGGTGATCGGCACCGTGCTGACCACGATGGGCATCACCCTGCTGGGCGTCTCCGCCGGGGACATCACCAACTACGCCGAGGGCACCCCTGCCACCCGCGACATCCTCTACGCGCTGGGCACGCTCGCGATCATCGTGCTGGTGCAGCGGTTCTTCCGCGGCTTCCTCGGCACGATCGCGATCCTGCTGGGCCTCGTGATCGGCACCGCCGTCGCGGTGCTGCTGGGCGACACCTCCTTCAGCGGCGTCACCGAGGCCTCGGCCTTCGGCGTCACCACCCCGTTCTACTTCGGCATCCCCACCTTCTCGGCCACCGCGATCATCTCGATGATCATCGTCATGCTGATCACGATGGTGGAGACCACCGGCGACGTCTTCGCCGCGGGCGAGATCGTGGGCAAGCGGATCCGCCCCAAGAACATCTCCGAGGCGATCCGCGCCGACGGCCTCTCGACCCTGCTCGGCGGCGTGCTGAACTCCTTCCCCTACACCTGCTTCGCGCAGAACATCGGCCTGGTGCGCCTGACCCGCGTGAAGTCCCGCTGGGTGGTCGCCGGGGCGGGCGTGATGATGATCGTCCTCGGCGTGCTGCCCAAGGCCGGTGCCGTGGTCGCCGCGATCCCCTCCCCCGTGCTCGGCGGCGCCTCGCTCGCCCTGTTCGCCTCGGTCGCGCTGGTGGGCATCCAGACCCTCTCCAAGGTGGACCTCACCGACAACCGCAACTCCGTCATCGTCGGCACCTCGCTGGGCCTGGCGATGCTGGTGAGCTTCAAGCCCGACATCGCCGGGGTGTTCCCCTCCTGGGCGCAGGTGTTCGTCTCCTCCGGCGTGACCGTCGGCGCGATCAGCGCGATCGGGCTGAACCTGCTGTTCTTCCACATCGGCCGCCAGCGCGGCGCGAACGTCGCCACCACCTCCGCCGGCGAGCGGATCGGCATCGACGACGTGAACGACATGGAGCGCGAGACCTTCGTGTCCACCTTCGGCTCGCTGTTCAACGGCGCCACCTGGCCGCTCGAGCGCGCCTGGGAGTCCCGTCCCTTCGCCGACGCCCCCGCGCTGCGGGCCGCGATCGAGGACGCGGTGCTCTCCGCGGAGCGTGCCGAGCAGGACACCCTGGTGGCCAGCTACCCGGACATGGCCACCCTGGTCACTGCCGACGAGGAGCAGGCCGAGGCGATCAGCCAGGATGTGGGCTCCTTCGCGCTGGAGAACCTCACCGACGAGGACGTCGAGGCGGTGCGCGACCTCTCGGCCCGCTACGCCGAGAAGTTCGACATGCCCTTCGTCGCGTTCCTGGGCCGCACCGACTCCTTCGCGAAGATCATCGAGAACGGGGTGCGGCGACTGGACCACTCCCCCGAGCACGAGCGCCGCGTGGCGCTCACCGAGGTCGCGGAGATCGCCGGGGACCGCTTCGGGATCATGGTCGCCGACGCGAACCCCGTCGGCTCCGCCTGGGTGCGGAAGTTCGAGTCCCTGCAGTAGCCGGGCGGCGCGGCACCCGGCCGACGGGCGGGTCGGCCGGATCCGGGACGATCGGCCCCTCCCCCTCGTGGCGGGGCAGGACTACGGTGGAGGACGAGCGCCCCGTGCGGCATCGCACGGGCGACCGTCGATCGAAGGAGCCACCATGCCCCGTCCCGTCGTCAGCACCGCCTCCACCGCCTGGAAGGGCGATCTCCTCTCCGGTTCCGGCACCACCACCCTGGAGACCTCGAAGCTCGGCACCTTCGACCTGAGCTGGAAGGCACGCTCCGAGGAGGCCGCCACGGGCACCACCTCCCCCGAGGAGCTGCTCGGCGCCGCGCACGCCGCCTGCTACTCCATGCAGTTCTCGAACATGCTCGCCGAGAACGACACCCCACCCACCGCGGTCGACACGACGGCGGACGTCACCTTCAACATCGGCGAGGGCGGCATCACCGGCATCGCATTGACCGTGACCGCGCAGATCGACGGCATCGAGGACGCCGACTTCCAGCGCCTGGCCGAAGAGGCCAAGAGCAGCTGCCCGGTCTCCAAGGCCCTGGCCGGCGTGGACATCACGCTGAAGGCGTCGCTCGCCTGATCCGCCTCCGCCCGAGCGCCCGGTGCCGGTGCTCTCCGGTGCCGGAGCTCTCCGGTGCCCGGGCACCCGAGCGTCAGGGCCCCGGCGTCCACTCCTGAGCGTGCTTCGCGGCCCGCATCGCCCGGCGCGATGCGGGCCGCGTTCGCGATGCGGGCTGCGTTACGGTCGGAGCATGCGACCGATCCCTCGCCACTGGGCCACCGCCCGCGAGACCGTCACCTTCCCGGGCGGTCAGGAGTGGGCGATGACGGCCCACGGCGCCTCCGACCTCTCCCCCGAGGATGCCCAGCGCGATGCGCGCGAGCATCTCCGGCGCATGGTCGCCGCCGGCGGACCGGATCGGGGGAAGGACAGCGATGTCGAGTACTACCCGCTGCGGCGTCTGCCCGAGGAGCTGCTCGACGAGCTCCATGGCCCCGATGGCACCCTGGTCGCGGCGATCACCCGTAATCGCTACGGCTCCGCGGTGCTGAACACCGAGGCGGTGCTGATCAGCGACGTCGACCTGGTCGAGCCGTCCTCGCAGGACCGCGTGAAGCCCGGTGGCGGCGGGGTGCTCTCACGCCTGTTCGGTGGAGGCCGGGGCGAGGAGCTCACCGAGCAGCAGCAGGACCCGGACGCCTTCGGGCTGCGCTCCGCGGGCCGCCGCGGTGACCACCATGAACGCACGCTGGCCCTGATCGAGGACTTCCGCGCCCGCCACCCCGAGCTGGGAGTGCGCAGCTACCGCACCCGCAACGGCTTCCGCCTGCTGGTCACCGGCACCGGCGCAGGGCCCTCGAGCGAGCGTGCACGGGACCTCATGGGGCAGGTGAGGAGCGACGAGCTCTACATGATCCTGTGCCGCGTGCACGACACCTATCGGGCACGCCTCACCCCGAAGCCGTGGCGGATCGAGGTGGACCGGTTTGAGGACCTCGGCACCCGCACCGCGGCCGACGAGGCGCATCGTGCCTGGGTGGAACGCTATCGGCAGGCGTCAGAGCGCGTCGCGGTGTGCCGACTGCTGGAGGTGTCGGGCCCGGCGCCGTCGACCGAGGAACAGCAGATCATCGACCTGCACGACCGCGCCACCCGCCCGGAGTCGGGACTGCGCCTGGCGTGAGCCCGCGCGCCGGGCGGCGCCCCCTCACCCACGCGCACGCCCTCGCCCTCACTCACGCCCTCACCCTCGCCCTCGCCCTCGCCCTCGCCCAGCCAGAGTCACGAAGTGGGGGGAATGGGTCACGCTATTCCCCCACTTCGTGACTCTGCCGTGGGGCGGAGCTGCCGTGGGGTGGGGCTGCCACGGGAGGGGACGGCTCAGTGGTCGACGGTCGCCTTCTCGGAACCGGCACCGGTCATGGAGCGCACCTCCATCTCGGCCTGCTTGAGCTCGTTGTGCTCCGAGGAGGTCACCGAGCCCAGCCAGCCGAGGAAGAAGCCCAGCGGCACCGAGATGATCGCCGGGTTCGACAGCGGGAACCAGGCGAAGTCGACGCCCGGGATCATCGCCGTCTCGCTGCCGGAGACCACCGGGGAGAAGGCGATCAGGAGGACCGCGCTGCCCAGGCCGCCGTAGATGGACCACACCGACCCGCGGGTGTTGAACCGCTTCCAGTACAGGGAGTACAGGATCGAGGGCAGGTTCGCACTCGCGGCGATCGCGAACGCGAGCGAGACCAGGAACGCCACGTTCTGCTCGGCGGCGAGGATGCCGCCGACGATCGAGACCGCGCCGATCACCAGCGCGGTGCGCCGTGCGACCGCGACCTCCTTCTTCGGATCTGCCTTGCCATGCTTGATCACGCCGTTGTAGATGTCGTGCGCGAAGGACGCCGAGGCGGTGATCGTCAGACCCGCGACCACCGCGAGGATGGTCGCGAAGGCGACCGCAGAGATGATCCCCATCAGCACAGTGCCGCCGAGCGCGTAGGCCAGAGCCGGTGCGGCGGAGTTCGAGCCGCCTGGCAGGGTGCCGATCACGTCGACGCCCACCATGTACGCGGCGGCGAAGCCGAGCACCAGGGTGCACAGGTAGAAGAAGCCGATCAGGGCGATCGCCCAGACCACCGAGCGCCGGGCCTCCTTCGCCGTCGGCACCGTGTAGAAGCGCATCAGCACGTGCGGCAGGCCCGCCGCGCCGAACACCAGCGCGATCGCGAGCGAGACGAAGCCCAGCTTCGTGGCACCGGACTCGCCGTACTGGTGCATCGGCTCGAGGATCGTGGCTCCGTCGGGGTGGGACTCGACCGCTTTGCCGAGCACCTCGGAGAGGTTGAAGCCGTTGAGCGCCAGGATCCAGATGGTGGAGATGCCGACAGCCGTGATCAGCAGGACCGCCTTGATGATCTGCACCCAGGTGGTGCCCTTCATCCCGCCGATCATCACGTACAGGATCATCACCACGCCGACGACGGCGATCACGATCGACTGGCCGACACGGCCCTCGATCCCGATCAGCAGCGAGACCAGGGCGCCGGCGCCCGCCATCTGCGCGAGAAGGTAGAAGAAGGTGACGGCAAGAGTGGAGGTCGCGGCGGCGGTGCGCACGGGGCGCTGCCGCATGCGGAAGCTGAGGACGTCGGCCATCGTGTACTTGCCGGTGTTGCGCAGCGGCTCGGCGACCAGCAGCAGCGCCACCAGCCAGGCCACCAGGAAGCCGACGGAGTACAGCAGGCCGTCATAGCCGTACAGCGCGACCGCGCCGACGATGCCGAGGAACGAGGCCGCGGAGAGGTAGTCGCCGGCGATGGCGATGCCGTTCTGTCGGCCGGAGAAGGCACGGCCGCCGTGGTAGAAGTCCGCAGCGGTGGTGTTCTGCTTCGAGACCTTGATGACGACCGCGAGGGTCACCACCACGAAGGCCAGGAAGATCGCGATGTTCAGGATCGGGTTGCCGAACTCCATCAGAGATCACCCTCCAGCTCGTCGCGCAGCGTCGTCGCGATCGGGTCCAAGGACTTGTTCGCGTGGCGGATGTACAGCCACGTGATCAGGAAGGTCATGACGAACTGGCTGATACCGAGCAGCAGACCGATGTTGAGGTTGCCGAACACCGGGGTGGCCATGAACCCCTCGGCGTAGGTGGACAGGAGGACGTAGGCGAAGTACCAGATCAGGAATGCGACCGTCATCGGGATCGCGAAGCCGCGGAAGCTGCGGCGCAGCTGGCCGAACTCCTCGGACTGCTGGACGGCCAGGAACTGCTCGGGGGTGGGGCCGTCCGGCGCCGAGGTGGGGGGTGGTGAGGAGGACAAGAGCACAACTCCTTCGTTCTGCGCTGCGGGTCCCGGCCAGGGGAGGACCGGGATCGCCACGACGCTAGCAGAAGTGATGGCCCTCACAAGCGGCTTCCCGCTGTCCGGCGGGGCGCGCGCCCAGGCCGTGCCCGTCGGCGTGTCGCTGCAGCCCCGCCCTGCCGAGTCGGCGGGGACATCCGAGCAGCACCCAGGAAGGATCTGCGGTGGCTCGAGGAGCCACGGATACGCTGCGGGCCCGGCGCACCCACCTGGTCCGCTCGTCGGCCCCGCTGTCCCCGCCCGGGCTGATTGTGTGGGGCGCCGGCGACGTCCGCCCTCGGCGCGGCGGTGCACATCCACTGCTCGACGCTCCGGTCGCGCCGAGCGATCTCACCGTGGCCGAATCGCTGATCGCCGAGCGTGTCGCGAGCGAGCCGTTCGGCAACGCCTGACCGGACGCAGCGCAGCACCCTTTCAGCTCGGCGGGGGTGTGAGGTGGCCGCGGGCGATCGCCGTGGCCACCGCCGCGGTGCGGTCCCTGACCCCGAGCTTGTCGAAGATGTGCAGCAGGTGCGTCTTCACCGTGGCCTCGCTGATCAGCAGGCGCCGGGCAGCCTCGCGATTGCTGCATCCGGCGGCGATCAGCTCGAGCACCTCCAGCTCGCGGGGCGAGAGCGGCGGTGCCGCGGGCTGCCGCGAGCGCGCCATGACCCGGGCGAGCACCGCCGGAGCGAGCACGCTCTCGCCCCGGGCAGCCGCCTCGACGGCGCGGTGCAGCTCGGCCCGGCTCGCGTCCTTGAGCAGGAACCCGATGGCGCCCGCCTCGATCGCCGACAGCACGTCCGCGTCGGTGTCATAGGTGGTCAGCACCACCACTCGGGAGGAGCTCCCGGCCTCGGTGAGCGATTCGATGGCCGCCACCCCGCCGAGGCCGGGCATGCGCAGGTCCATGAGGATCACCGCGGGATGCAGGCGCTGGGCGAGGGTGATCGCCTCAGCGCCGTCGGCCGCCTCGGCGACGACCTCGAAGCGGGGATCGGTCGCGAACAGTCCGCGCAGCCCGTCGCGCACCACCGGGTGGTCGTCGACGATCATGAGCGTGATCATGACCCTTCGCCTCCTCGCGCCTCCGTCGGCCCCTCCGCCGGGATCGCAGGCAGGGAGATCGCCACGACGGTGCCCTCCCCGGGCGCCGACTCGATCGCCACATGGCCGGCGAGCCGCTGCACCCGTCGGCGCATCCCGGTCAGACCGTAGCCGTGTCCGTCCTCGGCAGCGACGGCATCGTCGCCCGGACGGCGGCCGGCCTCGGCGCCAAACCCTTCCTCCCCGGTCCCGTCGGCGGCCGGTTCCGGCTCCGAGTCCCCGACACCGATCCGCGTGGGGTCGAAGCCGATGCCGTCGTCGCGCACATCCAGCGTGACCAGGTCGTCCATGTAGGTGAGCGTCAACCCGACGTGCTGCGCGCGGGCGTGGGCGGCGACGTTGGCGAGGCCCTCCTGCACGCCTCGCAGCACCGCCGTCTCGATGTCCTCGCGCAGGGCGCGGGGGTCCCCCACCACGCGCGGGTCGATCTCGGCGCCGTGCCGGGCGGCCCAGCGCCTCGCAGTCCCCTCGACAGCGAGCGGCAGCTGGGTGCTCGCGAGAAGTGCGGGGCCGACGCCGCGGACGCTCCGACGCGCCTCCACCAACCCTTCTCGGGCCAGACCTGCAGCGATCCCCACGCGGCGTCGGGTCGCGGCGGAGTCCTCGAGGGTGTCCTCGACGCCCTGCAGCTGGGTGAGGATCCCGGCGAGGTCCTGGGCGAGGGTGTCGTGGATCTCGCGGGCCAGCCGCTCCCGTTCCTGCTGCACCCCCGCTTCCCTGGCCTGGACCAGCAGCTGGGCGTGCAGCTGGGCGTTCTCGGCGAGCGCTGACTCCAGGCGCCGATTGCTCTCGGCGATCCGCGCAAGGGCCCGCCGCTGCTCGTCGAGCTGGAGGTCCATCGCATCCACGAGCCGGTAGAAGATCGCGGCCATCACCGTGCTGACCACCGTGACCCCCAGCCACAGGGCCCAGTGCCCGGTGAGGACCCGGTCGATGCCGCCGAGGTAGGTCACCGCCATCGTCGCGGAGGTGACGGCCACCCCGAGGTACCGCCACGGACTGCCCAGCAGCTCGTAGGAGTAGAGGTAGCCGAGGAAGGCGAACACGGCGAACCACGGCGCGAGCAGCACGAGAGCGGCCGCGAGCAGCTGGAGCACGAGCACGTCAAGCGCGCGCCGGGCGGCGCTGCCCCGGCCGGCGCGGTGCCGGGCGATGACCAGGGCGGTCCAGGCCCCGGCGGCGAGGGAGAGGGCGAGCACCGGGAGCACCCGGAGCGGCCGCTCCTGGGCGGGCCCGAGCAGCAGCGAGGCCAGCACACACACGACTAGCAGCCCGTAGGGAAGCACCCCGAGGATCGTGCCGACGATGCGCTCGGTCTCGCCGCTGCCGAGGTGGGGATCCGGTGCGGCGTGGCGCGCCGCCGACCCGCGAGGCTCGGTGCCGCCGGGTTCGACCCCGCGCAGCTCGGACTCGCGCGCCCCGGCCCCGCGCAACGCGGCCTCGCTCGCCTCGCCGCCCACCTCCACGGAGCTCTCCCTTCGGGTCCCGCGCGATCCCGGACCGGGGGATGCCGGGCGGGATCCACGCTGGGACGACTCTACGGGGACGGCCCCCGGCCCGCTCATCGGTCGGCGGCGGGCCGGCCGGGTGCGGTCCCGTCGACGGCGCGCGCGCTGGCGGCGCCCCCGCCGGCCTCGCTCCCGCCGGCCCCGCGCCGGGGCCGACGGTAGGCGAGCGCCCGCAGCAGGGTCTCGGCCGGTCCCCGTCGACCCCGACGCTCGAGCTGCACCGCGACCACCACGGTCACCAGCCAGACCCCGATCGCCACCAGGGCCATCGTGGTGCTGTGGAGGTGCTCACCGAGGCCGAGGCCCCAGGCCGCCAGCAGCGGCGCGCACAGCACCGACTGCAGCAGATAGCTGGTCATCGACCGCTTCCCCGTGGCCTCGATCGCGGAGCGGACACGGCCCGCGGGGCGACCGTCGACGAGCGCGCCGAGCAGGCCGAACACGGCCACGTAGCCGATCCCGGCGAGGAGCCCGGTGACCATCTGCCAGGGCGCGAACCCCCACAGCACCTCCTGCAGCCCGCCGATCACGCCGAGGTGGGCGAGGGCGTGGGGCAGCGCGCCGAGCGTGCCGATCCCGATGCCGCCGGTCGCGAGCAGGGCCAACAGGCGGCGGTGCCGGGCGGGCTGCTCGAGCAGACGGTGCCGGGCAGCGAGGATCCCCAGCAGCATCGCCACGGGCACCACCATCCCCAGCGGGCCCTGCAGCACCACCACCTGGAGGGGCCAGTGCGCGATCCGCGCGAGCGCTGCGGCGACGGGCCCGGTCAGGGCGATGTCCGCCCCGGCGCTCTCGGGCAGGCCCGCACTCTCGGGCACGGACTCCCCCGCCAGGGCACCGAGCGCCCCGAGCGCGGTCAGCGCCGCGAGCGCGAGCAGCAGCACGGTGCCGACGGCTGACCAGATCCACAGGGTCCGGTCCCGTCGCCGCAGGAACAGCCCCACGATGACCAGTCCGGTGAACCCGTAGGCGCCCAGCACGTCCCCACCCCACAGCAGCAGGGCGTGGGCGGCGCCGAAGACGATCAGCCAGAGGTTCCTGCGCTGCAGGATGCCGCGGGCCTGCCGCGCCGACCGTCCGGCGGCGAGCTGGCGGCGGTGGACCATCCACAGCCCGTAGCCGACGAGGAACGCGAACATCGGATAGACCCGCAGGTCCACGGTGGTGATGAGCAGGGCCTGCACGATCCGGTCGAGCGTCGACCCGTCCAGCGGATGGAACCCGCCGGTGGATTGCTCGCGGCCGTAGAGGTACACGGTGGTGTTGGCCAGGGCGATCAGCAGCAGCATGCCGCCGCGGGCGAGGTCGGGGGCGGCGGCGCGGCCGGTCGTCGCCATCGGCCCGGAAGGGCCCGACGGCGTGGGAGGGCGGGAGGGCGTGGTGGTGGTCATGCCTCGAGCCTTCCGGGCCGGGCCCGCCGCCGCATCCTCCGCCAGGTCCGCATTCCCGCTGGAGCGGTGGAGGGCGGGCATCCACCGATCGGTGGGTACGGACCGCGGTGACCGGCGTGGACCCGGCTGGTGCGATGCTCGAGGTGGCCCGCGCCGAACCGGCCTCCGCGCAGGTCCGGTGGGTCCACGGGATCGCGACGGACCTGCCCGGCACGCTCTGCGCCGATCTGGCCGTGATGACCGGCTCGAAGGCGTGTGCGAGGTGCGGGACGAGTTCCGGCTGCTGCATGTGGAGGACCCGTTCGTCACCTTCAGCGCCGACAACACCCTGCCCGACGGCACGACCGTCGCAGCCGACGACACGGACGCCGCGGCAGAGCCGGCGGCCACGGCCGACGACTCAGCCGCTGAAGCCGCCCGTGCCCGCCATGTCCTTGAAGCGAGAGTAGTGGCCCTCGAAGGCGACCGGGATGGTCTTGGTGGCACCGTTACGGTGCTTGGCGATGATGAGGTCCGCCTCGCCGGCGCGGGCGGACTCCTTCTCGTAGTAGTCCTCGCGATGGATCAGCAGGATGACGTCGGCGTCCTGCTCGATCGAGCCGGACTCGCGCAGGTCGCTCATCATCGGGGTCTTGTCGGTGCGCTGCTCGCTGCCTCGGTTCAGCTGCGAGATCGCGATGACGGGGCAGTCGATCTCCTTGGCCAGCAGCTTCAGGGCACGGGAGAACTCCGAGACCTCCTGCTGACGGGACTCGACCTTCTTGCCCGAGCTCATCAGCTGCAGGTAGTCGATGACCACGAGCTTCAGATCGTGCTTCTGCTTCAGCCGACGGCACTTGGCCCGGATCTCCATCAGGGACATGTTCGCCGAGTCGTCCATGAACAGCGGGGCGTCGGCGATGCGGCTCATGGCGCGGGCCATCGCCTGCCAGTCGCGGTCGTCCATGGAGCCGTCTCGCATGCGGTTCATCGGGACCTGCGCCTCGGCGCTGAGCAGACGCATCGTGATCTCGGTCTTGTCCATCTCCAGAGAGAAGATCACCGAGGTCTGGCCGTTGTGGATCGAGGCCGAGCGCAGCACGTCCATGCCGAGGGTCGTCTTGCCCATGGCGGGACGCCCGGCGAAGATGATCATCTGACCGCCGTGCAGGCCCTGGGTCAGCTCGTCCATCTCGGCGAAGCCGGTGGGCACGCCGGTGACCTGGCCGCCGCGGTTCTGGGTGGCCTCGATCGTGTTGAGGGTCTCGTCGATGACCTCGCCCAGCGGCAGGAAGTCCTCGCTCTGGCCGCGCTCGGTGACCGCGTACACCTGGGCCTGGGCCTCGTTGATGGCCTCCTCGACCTCGCCGCCGTCGGAGGCGAATCCCAGCTGCACGATGCGGGTGCCGGCCTCGACCAGACGGCGCAGGGTCGCGCGCTCGACGACGATCTCCGCGTAGAAACCGGCGTTCGCGGCGGTCGGGACCATGTCGATGAGGTCAGCGAGGTACGCACCGCCGCCCACCCGGGCCAGCTCGCCGCGCTTGGACAGCTCGTCGGAGACGGTGACGAGGTCGGCCGGTTCGCCGCGCCCGTAGAGGTCGATGATCGCCTCGAAGATCATCTCGTGGGCGGGGCGGTAGAAGTCGTTGCCGCGCACCGTCTCGACGACGTCGGCGATCGCGTCCTTGGACAGCATCATGCCGCCCAGCACTCCGCGCTCGGCGGGGAGGTCCTGCGGAGGGGTGCGCTCGAGCCCGCGGTCGGGGCCGGCTTCGAAAGCTTCGGTGGATGTCACCGGACCAGTGTAGGAAGTCCTCTCCGCTAGGGACACCTGCCCAGCGCGAAGGGGGATGAGGCTCATGGGGATCCTGCGAATGGGGAGGAACGGTCACTCTCGGCACGACGGCACGACGGCACGACGGCGTCGCGCACCACGGACCGCAGTGAGCTATCCCTCGGAGCGGGCCTCCCGGGTTCCCCTGCGATTGATCTTTCATCTACTTTGTGAGCGCTTCACTCCAGACGAAAGGACCTCCCATGGCCCTCCCCCGCACCGCCGGCCCCGTCGGCGACCTCGGTCTGCTGATCGCCCGCATCGCCCTCGGCGTGATCTTCTTCGCCCACGGCTATCAGAAGGTCGTGCAGTTCGGCATGGCCGGCGTCACCGAGAGCTTCCGCGGCATGGGCGTTCCCGTCGCGGAGATCGCCGGCCCTGTGGTCGCCTACGTCGAGCTGATCGGCGGCGCACTGCTGATCCTGGGCGCCTTCACCTCGATCGTCAGCCTGATCCTGGCGGTCGACATGCTGGTGGCGGCCCTGCTGGTCCACCTGCCGATGGGCGTCTTCATCGACAACGGCGGCTGGGAGCTCGTCGGATCCCTGGGCGCCGGCGCGCTGCTGCTCGCCGCCGTCGGCGCGGGACGCTACTCCGTGGACCGGGTGCTCCCGGGCGGGAAGAAGCCTCGCTCGCGCGGCCGCTCCGCCTCGACCAGCGCCGCAGCCTCGACCAGCGCCGCCGCCGAGAAGTCCACGGGCGGCGCGACCAGCTGACGGCGCCGGAGCAGGGGCGCACCCCCTCTCCGCCGCTCACCGGCCCCGCCCGCACCCCGCCCGACGGGGACCGCGGCGCGGGGCCTTCGTGATGCCAGGCCCTGCGTCGACGCCGGGCACTGCCCGCCCGCTCACTCCCGCAGCGGCATCCCGAGCACGTAGGCGGCCTGGGCGAGGTGCTGCACCGCGTCATCGACGATGCTCACCAGGCGGGCGCCGCGGGTGACCGGAGGATCCCACTGCTCGTCGACGATGTCGGCGAGATCCTCGACGGTGACCATCTCGAGATACCGCTCGAGCGCATCCAGCGAGGCGTCGACGTACTCGAGCAGGCCCGCGCCGTCATCGATGAGGATGCGGCGCGCCTCGGCAGAGGTGTGGCCATAGCCCACCGTGTCACCCACCGCTCCGAGCTCGAAGCGCGCGTCGAACCCGCGGGCCGTCCACACCTCGTCATCCCCGGCGAGCTCAGCGAGCTGCACGTCGATCTCGCGCCCCGTGTGCCAGAGCAGCCAGGCCACGGAGTTGTCGTGCCCGCCGGGGCGGGCGTTGAGGGAGGCGGGGTTCAGCTGGTCGCGCAGCGCCGCGGCGGAGGCGCGAGGGCGGGAGACCAGATCACGGAGGATGTCGAGGGCGTCCATGCCCGTGACGCTACCCCGACTCCGTTCAGTCGTCGACGATCACGCCTTCGACTCCGTTCAGTCGTCGACGATCACGCCTTCGGCCTGCTCGGGATGGCGCTGCAGCCAGCTCTCGAGGAAGGGGCAGATCACCAGCACCGGCAGTGAAGCGGCGCGCGCCTCGGCGAGGACGGTGCGCACCAGCACGGAGGCGACGCCCTCCCCGCGGTGCGCAGGGTCGGTGACGGTGTGGACCAGCTCGATCCGTCGGCGGGAGCGCTCGTAGATCATGATGCCGACGACCTCGCCGCCGCGCACCGCCTCGTACCGCTCCGCGACCGAGTTGTCGCGCACGGCGATCGCCTCCTCGGGACCGTGGACGTGGTCCTCGAGATCGATGGTCATCACCCAGACTCCTTCCGGCCGCTGACTCCACGGTACGGCAGGCGCACCTCCCTGTCAGCGGCCCGGGCCCGCTCGGGGACCGAGGAGCCACCAGGGAGTCGGGGCGCTCTCAGGGAGTCTGGGGCGTCGGCTCCGCGCGCAGCACACGCAGGTCGCCCTTGCCTGCTCTCGCCTCGACCTCGAGGGTGCGCTCGGCCTCCGAGGCACCGTCGGTGGGGGTCAGCCGGACGTCCCGATCCCCGAGACCGGTGGCCAGATCGAGGTGGGTCGCGGTGCCGGGCGCGACATGGAGGGTGATGTCGCCGAGGCCGCTGCGCACGGACAGATGCCCCGAGTGCGCGGAGCGCACCCGCACATCACCCACCCCGGTGGTGATCGAGGTGCGGCCGGCGCTCCGCTCGAGCACCACATCCCCCGTGCCGGTCGTCGCCGAGAGCGATCCCGTCGCGGGCCCGATGGTGATGTCGCCGGTGCCGGTGGTCAGCCGCGTGCTCGCCTCGCCGCCTCGCTCCACGGAGAGATCCCCGGCGCCCGTGCGGGCCTCGACCTGGTCGAGCACACCGTGGACGCGCACGTCGCCCGCACCGTCGTGCAGCACCACGCGCGAGCCCCGAGGGACCAGCACGGTGACGTCGAGCGCCCCGGCGAGCCCCTCGACACCGCGTCGTGCCGACCGCAGCCCGGTGGCCAGGCGGTCCGACCAGGAGGTGCCGCCGGACTCGTCCCCGAGACCGCGCAGCAGGTCCGCCATGGACCCACCGAACAGCTGGGCACTTTCGGAGGGGGCGTCGACGAAGAGCCGGTCGGCCTCGAAGCGGACTCCCATCCGCTCCACGAGCTCCCGCCCGGCCTCGCCGCGCGGACGCAGCTCGACCCTCACCGCGGTGCCGTGCTCGGCGCGCAGGACGACATCTCCGCGCAGGTTCTGGATGGTGGCATCGATGGGACCGGTGGCGGTGAACTCGTGGACGATCGGGCCCGGACCGTCGGCCGCCGAGGATGGGGCGGCCCAGGAACCCGGCGAAGCCGGGGACGAAGCCGGATGCGGGTGCGGGTGCGGGTGCGGGTGCTGATCGGTCATGGCGCTCTCCTGGAGGCTCAGAGGAACCAGCCGCTGGTGCGGCCGGCGCTGTGGGCGGACGATGCGGTGCGATCGGGCTGGTCCAGATGCGCGGTGAGAGCGCGCACAAGATAGGTGTTCAGGCTCAACGCCTCGGAGGCGGCCGCCTGCTCGAGGCGGGCCTTGAGCGGCTGGGGCGGGCGGAAGGTGACGCGGGAGGCCGGGGCGTCCGCCTCGGAATCCTCCTCCCCCGCAGGAGAGGGCGGCGGGGGAACCCCGGGGCCGGGAGGCATGCCGGGCCCCGGCGCCATACCGGGACGCGGGGGTGCCCCGGGTGCGGGTGGCCCACCCGGAGCAGGTGGGGCGCCGACGGAGGGTGCCGGTGGGACCACGTGCACGTCGAGCTCGCCACCGCGGAGGGAGAGGTCGACTCGACCCGGGGCGAGATCGGCGGAGACCTCTGCCGCGACCTGGCCGATGGCCTCCTGGAGGGCCAGGCGCAGAGCGGGCTCGAGGGAGATCGAGAGCAGCTCGGCCGCCCGACGGGTCGGCTCGTCGCCGACGGCCGCGGTGGCCGCGAGCTGCTCCTGGACGGAACGGGTGAGGGGCTTCAGATCCATGACTTCATTGTGACGCCACAGTGACGTCATGTCAAGCAATATCGACACCATATTGACGTCATGCTGGTGTCGCGTCGAGGCCGCACTGACGCCGTGCCCTGCTACTCCTCGTCCTCCGCCGTTGCGCCCTGCGGATCCGGGCCCTGCGGATCCGGGCCCTGCGGATCCGATCCCCCCGAATCCTGCTCCGCGAGATCCTGCCCCTGCTGGTCACGCACGACAGACTCCTGCAGCGCGTCGAGGCGGGCGACGTCCTCGTCCCGGCCGAGGCGGACCCATCCGGACCGCGCCCGGCGGGCGGCACGGCGGGCGCGCTCGGTCCTCCCCTGCTCGGCGAGCAGGTGGGCATGGCGATCCTCGAGGTAGGTGGCCCAGTACCGGGCACGGTCGTCGTGCCCCGGCGGCATCTCACCGATGGCCTCGAGCGCCTCGCGCCGGCGGCGCTCGTAGATCTCCTCCCCGACCCCGGCCGTCGTCTGCACAGCCTGTCCCGCGTGCAGAGCCTGTCCCGCGTGCTGCGCCTGTCCCGTGTGCTGGCCCCTCGTCGTCCGCGGGTCCCATCCGCCGCGGGCGAGCGCGGAGCCGACCGCGATGAACAGCCCCACCCGTGCGTCGACCCGGTGGTCCCAGAGCAGTTCGGGCGGCAGCAGCGGGCGTCCGCCGTCCGGCCGGGTGCGGCGCTCGACGGCGCGGGCCGCCACCAGCACGGACTCGGTGCGCCCCAGGTCCAGCGCCCGTCGCAGGGCGAGCGCATTGGCCTCGAGCTCGATGCGGATCAGCTCGCCCTGCGCGGAGACGGGGGTCGCGAGGTCATCGGCGAGCCAGCGAGCGTGGTCCGCCAGAGAGCGCAGCTCGCGCAGCGAGGCGGCACCGTCCCCCGTGCGCTCGTGGATGCTCGCCGCCAGCCGCGCCACCTCCAGCAGCGCCCGGCGGTCACGCTGCTCCCGGGCGATGGTCCGCGCCTTGTCGAGGGGAACCCACGCGGCGTCGTAGCGCTCCGCCTGGACCCGTTGGGCTGCGACGGCGAGCAGCGGGGCGATCCTCAGCGCCTCCCTGCCCAGGGTGCGCTGCAGGGAGGCGAGCCTGCCCGCGGCGAAGGAGGCATGGGAGGTGGCACCGGCGGCCATCAGGCCCTGCAGCAGGGCGGTGATCAGGCCGATCCGCAGCGGCGGATCCTCGATCTCGGGCATCGCCTCGAGAGCCGCCAGGGCGTGGTGGACGGCCACCGGCGGATGCTCGATGCAGAGGGTCCGGGCCAGCACGGCATGGGCGGCGGTGGCGAGGCGGGCGGGATCCCCGAGAGCTCCGTGCTCCGTCGCCTCCTGATGCTCGATGAGCTCGAGCACGTCCAGGGCGGCCGTGGTCGCCGCCGAGGTCTCGCCGGCGCCCTCGAGCGCCTGGGCGAGCCGGAGCCTCAGCTCACGCTCCGGATCGGTCAGCAGGCGGTCACGCACGGTCGGCAGCGCGCCGAGCGCCGCGCGCAGGCGGGCCGCATCCCGTCGCGGGTCGACGGGGGCCCCGCGGGGCCCGGGCAGGGCGGTGCGCTCGAGGGCGCGCACCACCACCAGCATCTCCGGGGAGGCCTGGGGGGCCTCCCCTCGTCGCCGTCCGCGAGGTGCCGGGGCGCCACCGCCTGCGGCCCGGGCCCTCTGCGCGGCCTGAGCTGTCTGCGCGGTCCGGGCGGTCGCGGTGATGTCCCGCTCGAACGGTCCGCGCTCGAGCACCACGGCCACCACGGCGGCGGCCTGCTCGGCGAAGCCGCTGCGGCGGAGCAGGGAGACCAGGTCTGCCGCATCGCGCTCGACCTGCTCGTCCTGACCGGAGAGCACCGCTCCGTGCAGGGCCGCGCGCAGCAGCGCCAGGCGCTCGGCGGGCGGGGCCGTCAGGGAGCGGAACTCCTCCGCGAGCGCCCGCGCGTCCCGGTAGCGCTCCGCGTGGACCAGGTCCCCGACCCGGTGCGCGGCGTCCAGGACCCCGACGGGGTGCGGCAACGGCAGCTCCGCAGGTCGCAGCGCGACCCGAAGGCGGTCCAGGTCCGGCAGGCCTGTTCCGTCCGCACCGGCACCCGGGGCCGGGAGCGAGGCGGCGCCGGAGGTCATCACAGACGAAACCTACCAAGCGCCCGCCATGCGGCCCACAGCCAGATGTTCTCCGTACAATGTCCGCGGCCCCCAGGGAATCCCGCACAGTGCGGGAGATCCCCGCCCTGCTCCGGAAGAAGAGGTGGAAGGTGCTCGTCGACCAGGCCGCCGTCCCCCCTGCCGCGTCTCCCGCTCCGGCGACCCCCGACCCGCACGCCTCGATCCCCACGACGGGACCGTACGCCGGGCACCTCCACTTCGACGCGAGCATCGCGCCGGTGCTGCGCACCGAGGTCGATGTCGCCGCCTACGTCCGACGGGGCACCTCCCGGCTCCCCGTCGACACCGCTGCGCTGTCGACCGAGGAGCCGCTGTCCCCGGACCTCCGCCTCGCCCTGGGGATGCTCCAGCGGCTCGAGGACTCGGCCCTCGCGGAGTCCCGGGCGATGCTCGCCACCGCCACCGGGAACGAGGCCAGGATCACCGCCTTCCTCGCCACCTGGCTGGTGGACCGCTTCTGGCAGTCCCGTGCCCTGCGAGATCTGCTCACCGGCGACCACTCCACCGAGCGGCCGCGCCCCCAGCATCGCCCCGGCGTGCGGCACACCCTGCGCCGGGTGCACGCCGATCGGGTGCAACCTCTGATCAGCCCGCTGTGGACGGGGCTGGCCGGTGAGGCGGTGGCGGCCGGGCACATGTCCCGGATGGCGATCCAGGAGGCGTCCCTGCAGTCCGCGCTGCGCGCTCTCTCGCGCCGCACCGGCGGGGAGACCCATCGGGTGCTCGAGGTGGTGATCGAGCGCCATCAGGCCTCGGTCGACTTCTTCTCCGCAGAGGCGATCGCGCGCCTGACCCGCTCACGCCGCGAGGCCCTCACCGCCCGGGTGCTGCTCGCGCTGGGCTCGCCGCTCGAGGGCGGCGGGATCCCCGACCCTGATCTGCGTCCCGCGCTGGCCGTCCTCGGAGCCGCCGCCGAGGATCGCGCGGCGCTCCGCCGCGCCCGGTACGAGATCACCCGACTGCTGCCCGGCCCGGCCCTCCCGGACCCCCATCTCGGCTCCCTGCCCCAGATCGGAGCGTGACATGGCCTTCGACCTGGACCAGTTCGCCCAGACCTCCGTCCCCGTGAAGCACGAGGACCTCGACTTCGACCTCTTCGAGACCCAGCCCCTGGATGCCCAGACGCTGCGCTCGCTGCGCTACATGTGCGACGTCGAGTACCACACCTCCTGCTTCCTGCGGGATCTGCTGGTCACCCCCTCCCATCGCGAGGAGGAGGCCGGCGGCTTCATGACCATGTGGAATCGTGAGGAGTTCTGGCACGGGGAGGCGCTGGCGCTGGTGCTCGCCCGGCACGGGATCGTCGTGGACTACGACGAGATCAAGGCCAAGCGGGTCAAGCTCGGGTGGACCGGCGCGCTCGGTCCGCTGAAGCAGTCGGTGCTCACGAACCTCGCCGGCACCGACTTCGTCGCCGTGCACATGGTGTGGGGCGCGGCCAACGAGCTCTCGGCCGTGGCCGCCTATCGTCGGCTCTCCGCGATGACGGACCATCCGGTGCTGTCCCCGCTTCTGCAGCGGATCGCCCAGCAGGAGACCCGCCACGTCGCCTTCTACACCACCCAGGGCCGGGAGCGGCTGCTGGCCTCGGAGACGGCGCAGAAGGTGGTGCGGCTGGTCATGTCCCGGGTGTGGAAGCCCGTGGGCAGCGGGATGATGGACGAGTCCGAGGTCGTGCACGTGATGCACCATCTGTTCGCCGGGGAGTCCTCCGAGCTGGACAAGCTCGACAAGCGGGTCCAGAAGCTGCCCGGACTGGACGGGCTGACCGTCTTCCGCAACGCCTTCGCCCGCCTCGGAATCCCTGCCTGACCTGCATATTCTTTCTTAAGATCCCTCTCATCCGCGCCTCATCGCGCGCTCATCCCGCAGGAGTTCACTGCTTCTCGTACGGCACGGACCACCTCGGTCCCGCCACGGAACGAACTCTTCGAGGAGCACCCGATGACGATCCTGAACCACGAGCCCTCCGGCACCACCGCGACGATCCCGGTCGTGCAGCCCGCCCCGGGGGCCGACCGGGCCCCCGAGAGCGTGCGCACCCGCATCGAGAAGGCCAAGCACGCCTTCTCCACCCGTGACGTCGGGGCGTTCCTGCGCCGTGCCGAGACCGTCGACCTGATCACCGGGGACCACGCCCCGCAGGCCGGTGAGGTGGTGCTGGCCCGCGTGACATCGATCGGCCAGCACAAGCGTCTCGAGAGCCCCGTCTCCCGCCGCCAGATCCTGTTCGTGGGTGACGAGATCGTGGTCGCCTACGGCAGCCGTTATGCCGCCGACCAGTTCCTCGCCGAGCTCCCCGCGGACCTCGGCCCGGCGCACCTCGCCGCCGCCGGCGGTCTCGCCTCCCGCGTCGTCGACCAGCACGCCGGGATCAGCTCCGCCACCGAGATCGAGCCGGTCGGCGTGCTCCGCGACGCGCACGGGCCGATCACCCTCGCCCGCGCCGCCGCCCACTCGGTGGTCCGCGGCCTCGCCTCGCGCCCCGAGCGTCCGGCCCACCAGGTGCCCGTCATCGCGGTGCTCGGCACCTCCATGAACTCCGGCAAGTCCACCGTGCTCGCCGAGCTCGCCCACGGCCTGACCGCCGCGGGGCTGCGGGTCGCCGCCGCCAAGACCACCGGCACCGGGGCGGGCAACGACTACAACCTCTTCCTCGACGCCGGCGCCGAGCGGGTCCTGGACTTCACCGACTTCGGCTACTCCTCGACCTTCCAGGTCGAGTTCGACGAGGTCCGCGACCTGTTCCTGTCGATGGCCGACGAGCTGGCCGGCGGCGCCGGCGCCCGCCCCGACGTGGTGCTGCTGGAGATCGCCGACGGCGTCTACCAGGGAGAGACCACCCGCCTGCTGGCCGATGAGGAGTTCGGCCGTGTGGTGGACCGGGTCGTCTTCTCCGCCGGGGACGCCCTCGGCGCCGTGGGCGGGGTCGGGGCGCTGGGTGCTCTGGGCCGTGCCCCCGCCTTCGTCTCCGGCGTGGTGACCAGCTCGCCGCTGGCCACAGCGGAGGCCCGCCGTGCCCTGGAGGTGCCGGTCGTCCCCACCTTCGACCTCGGCCGCGCCGAGGTGGCGCGGGAGCTGGTCGCCGACCTGCTCGAGAGGACCCCTGCCGATGCGGCGTGACCGCGAACCGGTCCAGCTCGCCAACGGGCTGCTGAAGCACGCCCCGCCCCTGCCCCCGCTGCTGCGGGGCCGGCGGCGGAGCTGGCTCGCCGTGCTCGTGCTGCTGGGGCTGGGGCAGGCGGCGCTCGGCGCGCTCTCGGCATGGGCCCTGGTCAAGCTCCAGGACGCGCCCACCGGGGCCTCCGAGCTGCTGCTGCGCGCCCTGGCGCTGCTGCTGCTCTCCGCCCTCGCGATCGGCGCCCTGGCGGTGCACGAAAGGGTGGTCTCCGAGAAGCTCGGTCAGGACTACGTCCACCAGCTGCGCCTCGCCCTGCTCGGCGATGCCCTCACCCCGGGGCACACCACCTCGCTGGGCGTGACCGTCGCCCGCACCACCAACGACCTCTCGGGGGTGCGCAACTGGATCTCCCAGGGGATCGCGCCGCTCACGGTGGCGGTCCCCCTGATCGGGGGCAGCCTCACCACCCTCGCCGTGCTCCATCCCTACCTCGCCGTGGCCATGGCCGCACCGCTGGTGATCCTCGGCGCGTGCCTGCTGGTGTGGGCGCGCACGGCGCTGATCAAGACCCGCCAGATGCGCCGCACCCGCGGCCGTCTCGCCTCCCGCATCGCCGACACCGTCACCGCATCCGACGGGATCCTCGCCTCGGGCGGGACCAAGCGCGAGCTGCGCGGCATCCGCGATGCCTCCGGGAACCTGGTCGAGATCGCCGTGGATCGTGCCGAGACCGTCGGCACCATCCGCGCCGGCGGGATCGTCGCCTCCACCCTGACCACCCTGATGGTCGCCGCGACGGGGACCTACCTGGGGCTCGCTCCCGGGATCACGATGGCGGCGATGGCGGTGGCCGGGATCGCGTCGACCCCCGTGCTGGGGATCGGCCGGATCGTCGAGTACCGCCAGACCTACCGCTCCGCCCGCATGGTGCTGGGCCCGGCCCTGGCCGGGGCCGAGCAGCGCCGTGCCCGTGCCAAGGCCCGTCGCCGCATCTCCGCCCGCGTCGAGGCCCCGGACCTCGGGGACGACGGATCGATACTCGCCCACCTCGAGCTGCCGGGGCTGACCGCCCCGGGCGATGCGGTGCGCGGCCGTCCCGGCGACCGGGTGCGGCTGGTCTCCGAGGACCCTCGGGCCCCGCAGGAGTTCATCCGACGGGTCTTCGAGCTCGCACCGGGACCGGACTCCGCTCAGCCGGACTCCCTGTGGGTCAACGGGGAGAACCTCCGGGACGTCTCCTCGAAGCGCGGCCGCGTGCTCGCGGGCCTCGCCACCGCGGGCTCCGTGTTCGAGCAGGGCACGGTCTCCCGTGCGCTGCACTATCGCCGACCGGATCTCGACGCCGCCTACGACCAGGAGATGCTGGACCGGGTGGGCCTGGACGTCTCGGCGCTGCCCCGCGGTGCCCGCACCACGCTGCGGCGTGGCGGCGAGCCGCTGAGCCGCTCGGACCGGGCCCGTCTGGCCCTGGCCCGCGCCCTGTACGGCAACCCTCCCCTGCTGGTCGTGGATGGCCTGGAGGGCGACCTCGACGACTCGGGCCGACGCATGCTCGAACGCGTCCTGGCCGAGTACAGCGGCACCGTGGTGATGGTGGCCTCGGACGACCTGTCCCGACGGCTCGGCGCCCAGGTGCACAGGCTGGCCGCCCTGGAGGAGGCCGGAGATCCGGTCACCATCGGCGCCGGGACCAGCGAGCGGTCTCGGGAGCGGGACCTCGACGACGACGCGTGAGCACCAGCGCCCGGCCGCCCCTGGAGGACGGCCAGGCGCTGCCTTCTGCGGAGTCCGGAAGGGGTTCGCCGGGCGCTGCGGCCTGGGCCGGGCCACCCGATTCCGGTCGCCTCTGAGGCGCAGAGCGCGGAGACGGCTCTCCGACCCCACGGCGCCCCCTCCATGCCGGACCGATGGCACGGCGGAGGGGCGGGGCGATGCGGCGGGGCGATGAGGCGGCCGGTGCCGCCGTGAGCGGCCGGCGGTCAGCTGGCGAGGCGCCGCTCAGTCGTCATCGTCATCGTCATCGTCATCGTCATCGTCGTCGTCGTCGTCGTCATCGCACTCGAGGTCGCCGTCGTCCCATTCGCAGACGCCCGATGGGCGCGGCGGGGTGCTCCCGCCGCTCTTGGAGGAGCTGCCGCCGGACGATCCTCCGGAGCTGCCGGACGAGCTGCCGCCGGAGCTGCCGGACGAGCCGCCCGATGAGCGTGACTGCTCAGCGGGGGCAGGGGCGGGCTTCGGCGCCGGCGGGGGCTCGGGCGAGGCCTCGGGCTCCATCGCCCCGACCCCGGTGTCGGTGTGGGCGCCGCGCACCGGCTGCTCGGAGGCACTGGGGGCGGGAAGGGCGACGGCCTCCCCCGAGCTCGAGCTCTCGCCCGGGTCCGTGGCACCCGGGTCCCCGTCGGACGCACCGCCCCCGGGCACGCTGCTCCTGGAGGCTCCGCTCCCGCCGGCGGGCATCTCACCCACGCTGATCCCGGGTCGCGCCTGCGGGGTCTCGTCCGCCGAGGGCAGCACGGCGAGGCCGATCGCGGCGAGCGCGACGGCCAGGATGATCCCGAGAGTGCGAAGGGTCTTCATGCGGGCAATCATCCCCGACCGCGATGAGATGCCCGTGAACGCGTCATGAGAGGACTCTCATCCGCACGCAGACCTACGCCGTGACCTGCGCCATCAGGGTTCAGTCCGCGGGGGCGACGAGCTTGTACCCGGCTCCTCGCACGGTGACCAGACGAGGCGCTCCGAGCTTGCCTCGCAGGTACCCCACGTACACGTCGACCACGTTCGAGGCCCCGTCGTAGTCATACCCCCACACCTTGGACAGCAGCAGATCCCGGGTGAGCACCTGCTGGGGGTTCTCCAGGAACACCCGCGCCATGGTGAACTCGCGCGAGGACAGCTCCACTGAGCGGGTCTGCCCGTCGGCCGTGCAGGTCGCGATGCGGGTGCGGAGGTCCAGCGAGAGATCGCCCAGCTCCAGCACATCCGAGCTGACCGTCCCGGCCCCGGCCGTGGCCTCGCGGGCGCGGAGCTTCACCCGGGCCAACAGCTCCTCGAAGCGGAAGGGCTTGGCGATGTAGTCGTTCGCCCCGCCCTCGAGCCCCTGCACGGTGTCGTCCACTCCGGTGCGGGCGGTGACCATGAGGATCGGGATCTGGACGTCCATCGCGCGCAGCGCCTTGAGCACCTGGAAGCCGTCCATGCGCGGGAGCCCCACGTCCAGGATCAGCAGATCGAAGTCGCCGCTGGAAGCGAGGTCCAGCGCGGAGACGCCGTCCTCCACCACGGTGGAGGCGAAGCCGTTGGCTTTCAGCCCGCGCTCCATGAACCGGGCGATGCGGGCTTCGTCCTCGGCGATGAGGATCCTCATCCGTCACTCCTCCTGCGGGCTGTGGGGGCATCGGCGACGGGGGCGCTCCCCCGGCTCCCAGTATCACGTGCCGGGCCCGCCTCGGGGGGCGCCGTCCTCGTGGCGGGCGCTGACGTGCCGTGGGATGTGCCGTGGGGAGTGCCTGCCGGATCGCTCGCGGAACGGTCCGCGAACTGCGGGAACGCGATCGTGAAGGTCGACCCTCGTCCGGGCGCCGACAGCAGCCGCACCACGCCGCCGTGCCCCTCGGCGATCGCCAGCACGATCGGCAGACCCAGCCCGGAACCCGATCCCCGAGAGCCGTCGACCCGGGTGAAGCGCTCGAAGATCCGGCGCTGGTCCTCCACTCCGATGCCGATGCCCTCGTCCTGCACGGTGACGTGGATCTCGGGGCCCTGCGCGCCGAGCACCCGGTCCACCCCGAAGCGGATCCGGCTGCCCTCGTCGCTGTAGCGGACGGCGTTCGCGGCCAGCTGCACGACCGCCTGGGCCAGACGCTGCGCGTCGGCGTCGGCGACCACGTCCACCGTGCGCTCCAGGATCCACTCCCGCTCGGCGATGTGCTCGATCCGCGCGAAGGCGGAGCGGGCGAAGGAGTCGAGGTCCAGCGGCGTCGGGCGGACGTAGTCGGGGCGCTTCGAGGCGGCCAGCTCGGAGAGGTCGCCGACCACGCGGCCCATCCGCTCGAGCTCCTCGAGCGCGATCTCATGCGACTCCCGCACATCCGCGGCATCCTCGAGATCGGTGGTCTCCAGGGTGCCGCGCACGATCGTCAGCGGGGTGCGCAGCTCGTGGCCGACGTCGCTCATGAACCGCCGCTGCTCGGCGAATCCGGCCTGGATACGGCCCAGCATGCGGTTGAAGTTCTGCGCGAGAGCACCGATGTCGTCCCGCTGGGCGGGAACCGGCACCCGGTACTCGAGGTCGTCGACGGTGATCTGCTCGGTAGCCGAGCGCAGGTCCTCCAACGGCCTCAGCAGACGACCGGTGACCACATAGCCCACCCAGCCGGCGATCAGCAGCGTGACCACCGAGAGCCCGGCGAAGGTCAGGACGCTCTGCCACAGGCTGCGGCGCTGGGCCCCGATGTCGTTGGCGACGACGAAGATGCCCTGTGAGCTGTCGCCCGAGGCTTCCACCGAGGAGATCAGCACCTGCAGATCCCGGCCGTGCGCCTGCATCGAGATGATCACGGTCCTGCCGGGCTGGTGGGCGGCGAGGAGCTGCTGCTCGACGCGCTCCGACTCCGCGGTGACCTGAGCAGCCTCCTCGGTGATCTGCGCGGCCTCCTCGGGGGTCGCATCCTCGGGCGGCCGCGGCGACTCCGGCAGCAGGGCGAAATCCTGCTGGCGCGGCTGGTAGCGCGGCTCGCCGTCGAGGAAGGTGATCACCGATTCGTAATCGGAGGGGGCCGCCGAGTCGGTGGCGTTGACGAGCACGCTGTCGACGGTGGTGTGGACGAGGTCGCCGTCACCATCGGTACTGGTGGCGATCAGCTCGAGCTCCTCGTACTCCTGCCACAGCTCCCCGTTGATCCGCTGCTCGAGAGCGCGGAACTGGGCGGCGTAGGTGAGCACCCCGGTGACCGCCAGGCCCGCCGCCATGAAGGCCAGCATCGTGGTCAGCACGCTGAGGCGCACCGTCCGTCCGCGAGTCCAGGTGCCGCGAAGGCGGTCGCGGAGGGGGTCTCTGGACATGAGCCACATGGTAGGCGACGGGTGGGGATCGGGTCGGAGGGGGACCGGGTCCGTGCCGTTCGCTATGGACCCGGTGCGGGTTCGGAACTAGATTGGTGCATATGGGACATACTGGACATCCGTCACGCCGGGACATCGATCACTCATGACCGGACGCACCGTCCTGGTCGCCCACCCCGGCACCGGGCTGTACGGCGCGGATCGCATGCTCCTGGAGAGCGTCCACGGACTGCGGAGCGCCGACGTCCGCGTGGTCGTCGCGCTCCCTTCGATCGGACCTCTTGTCGCAGAGCTCCTCCGCCTCGGGGCAGAGGTCGAGATCGTCCGGACCTTGGCCCTGAGCGCGCGACTGCTGCGCCCTCGCGCCTGGCCGACAGCGGCGAGCGTCTCCGTCCTGGGGATCGTCCGCATCTGGAGACTGCTGGGACGTCTCCGTCCCGACACCGTCTACGTCTCGACCTCCGGGGTGCCCCAGTGGCCGCTCATCGCGCGTGCACGGGGCATCCGCTCGATCAGCCACATCCATGAGGCTCCCCGGAGCGACGGACGCCGCGTGAACCGGCTGCGTCTGCTCCCTCACCTAGCCTCCCACCGGACCCTCGTGAACAGCCAGTACACGCTCGAGACGATCCGGAGGGCGCTGCCCTCCCTCGCCCGTCGCGCCGAGATCGTGCCCAACGGGGTCGTCTCGCCCGAGCACCCGCCGCTCCCCCGGGAGCCCCTGGAGTCCCCGCTGCGGGTGCTCTACATGGGCCGCTTCTCCCCCCGCAAGGGTCCTGACCTCGCCCTGGAGGCGGCGACCCTGCTCCAGCTGGAGGGGCACCAGGTGCAGCTGACCATGCTCGGCGAGCCTGCGGAGGGGTTCGAATGGTTCGACCGTCAGCTGCGCGAGCAGGCGTGCGCAGGAGATCTGGAGGTCGAGTTCGCAGGCTTCCAGCAGGACGTCTGGCCGTTCCTCGCCGACGTCGACGTCCTCCTCGCACCGTCGCGGTTCGACGAGGCCTTCGGGAACTCGGCGGTCGAGGCCGTGCTGGCCCTCCGGCCGGTCATCGCGAGCGACACCAGCGGGCTGCGGGAAGCGGTCGGCGACTACCGATCGGTGCACCTGGTGCCCGTGGGGGACGCACGGGCGCTCGCGAACTCCCTCCTCGCCGTCAGCCGCTCCTGGTCCACCACCGTGCGATCGCTGGCGTCGAGCCGGGCGGAAGCACTGCGACGCCACGACCCCGGGACGTATCGCTCCACGATCGTCCGCGCCTGCGGAGTCGACACCAGCGGGCCCCATGGGTCTCGCGGCCCGTGAGACAGAGGCCCGCCACGGCGGGTGAGGCTCGTCAGGGAAGCACGCGGACCGCGGGCCTCAGCCCCGGCCCAGCCGCCGCTTCACGATCCCGACGAGGCCTCCGCGTTCCCGCAGGGAACGACGCGAGTCGCCCCTCCGCTCCGGCGCCGGGCCGCCGCCGGTCACGCCGGCGCGGTCCATCACTCCGCCGGTCCTGCCGGCGCGGTCCGAACCGTCGGCGGCGGTTCGCCCGGCCCCGTCGGCTGCAGGTTCCTGCGCCCGCCGCTGCGCCGTCTCGCGGCGTCGCTTCTCGGCCTCGGCCTGCTCGCGGCGCTCGCGCAGCTCGGCGAGCCGGGTCTCCTCCCGCACCCGCTTCCGCTCCCCCGGGCCCTCGGCGATGCGGTAGAGCACCGGCACGATCACCAGGGTCAGCAGGGTGGAGGAGATGAGACCGCCGATCACCACGACGGCGAGCGGCTGGGCGATGAAGCCGCCGTTGCCGGTGATGCCCAGAGCCATCGGGATCAGCGCGAAGATGGTCGCCGCGGCCGTCATGAGGATCGGGCGCAGTCGCTTGGCGGAGCCCAGGTGCAGGGCCTCGTCGAGCGTCATCCCCGCACGGCGGTACTGGTTGACCAGGTCGATGAGCACGATCGCGTTGGTGACCACGATGCCCACCAGCATCAGCAGGCCGATCATCGAGGGCAGTCCCAGCGGCACCCCGGTGATCACCAGCAGGCCCAGCGCGCCGGTGGCCGCGAAGGGGATCGACACCAGCAGGATCAGCGGCTGGATCAGCGACTTGAAGATCCACACCAGCAGCACGTACACCAGCAGGATCGCGGCGAGCATGGCGATGCCGAGCTGGCCGAAGGTCTCGTCGATGTCCGCGGCGGTGCCGCCGAGGGTCGCCTCGACGCCCTCGGGCAGGTCCGCGTCCTCGATCGCGGCGAGCGCCGCATCGGTCGCGACGCCCACGTCCTCGCCCGCGGGGGTGAGGGAGACCGTGACGGTCTCCAGGGAGTCCTGGGTGGAGATCGAGGGGCGGGAGAGCTCCTCCTCCACGGTCGCGACGTCCGTCAGCGGGATCGACCCCATCAGCTCCAGGTCCTGCAGCTGGTCGAAGGTGTCCACGCTGTCGTCGCCGGAGACGTAGATGTCCAGCTCGGAGTCGTCGAGGGTGATGGTCCCGATCGCGCCGGGGAACATCTGCTGGGCGACCATGCCGATGACCGCCTCCTCGGTGAGCCCGAGCTCGGCGGCGGCCTGACGGTCCACCGTGACGACTGCCGTGGGCTGGTCGGCCTCCAGGTCGGTGCCCACCTCGGACACGCCCTCCGGGAGCGGATCCAGCTCGGCCAGGAGCGCATCGCTGGCGGCCTGACGGTCCTCGGTCGTGGGTCCGGTGATGAGGATGTCCACGGAGCTGGAGCCGGTGGGCGAGGCGAGGTCCGCGGCCTCGATGGTGCCGGGCTCGGGCTGCTGCTCGAGGGCCTGGACCATGGTGTCCAGCAGGGCTTCCTGGTCGGCGTCGGGATCGGTGGTGATCGAGAAGCTGACCTCGTTCTCCGCGCCGCCGCCCATCGCGAACCCGCCGCCGCCGATGGTGGTCTGGACGGTCTCGACGCCGTCGATCTCCATCAGCGCCTCCTCGCTCTCGGCGGCCTTGTCCGAGGACTGCTCGAGGCTGGTGCCGGCGGGCAGGGTCTGGGTGAGGGAGGCGATGTTCTGGCCGGTGTCGCCCAGGAAGCTGATGTTCATCAGCGGGATCAGGAACACAGTGCCCACGAGCACCAGGATCGAGGCCCCGACGGTCAGCAGGCGGCGCGGCAGGGTGTCCAGCACCAGGTGCAGCAGCGGCGCGTACAGCCGGTGCAGCCAGCTGCGCTCCTCCTTCGCCTCGGACTCCTCACGGAGCGCGGTGACCTGCGCGGCGTCCTCGGGATCGACGTCCTCGTGGCCCTTGGGCACCCTGAGGAACCAGTAGGCGAGCACCGGCACGATCGTCAGCGCGACCAGCAGCGAGGACAGCATCGCGATGCCGACGGTGAGGGCGAAGGGCCGGAACAGCTCCCCGGCCATGCCCGCCACCACGGCGATCGGCAGGAACACCACCACGGTCGCGAGGGTCGAGGCGGTGATGGCGCCGGCGACCTCGCGGACACCGTCGAGGATCGCTCGGCGTTTGGTCTTGCCGTAGGCGAGGTGGCGGGTGATGTTCTCGATGACCACGATCGAGTCATCGACCACGCGGCCGATGGAGATGGTCAGCGCCGCCAGGGTGAGCATGTTCAGCGTGTAGCCGGTGACGAACATGCCGATGAAGGCGATCAGCAGCGAGGTGGGGATCGAGATCGCGGTGACCACCGTGGGCCGCACCCGGCGCAGGAACAGCAGGATCACGCCGACGGCGAAGAGCAGGCCCAGCAGGCCCTCCTCGGCGAGCGCCAGGATCGACTCCTCGATGAAGGGCGCCTGGTCGAAGACGACGGCCGCCTCCGCGTCGCCGCCCACCCCGGGCAGGGTGTCGGCGAGGACACCTTCGACGCCGTCGGAGATGTCCACGACGTTGCCGTCGACCGTGGCGGTCACCATCAGCACCAGCGACTCGCGCCCGTCGGTGCGGGAGATCGAGGTGGCATCCTGCTCGGTGCGCTCGACGGTGGCGACCTCGGAGAGGGTGATCGGCTCCGCGGGCTGCTGCGGCTGGGCATCGGGCAGCGGCTGACCGTCGGGGCCGAGCTGCTCCTCCTGCTCGCCGCCCTGCTGTGCGCCATCGGCCGGCATCAGCACGATGTCCTCGAGGCTCTCGATGCTGTCGACGTCCTGGCCGAGCACCACGTCCAGCGTGCGGTCCCCGTCCACCACGGAGCCGCCGGGCAGGGAGAGGCCGCTCGCGTCCAGCGCGGTGGTGATGTCGTCCTCGGTGAGGCCGGCCTCCTCCAGTGCGTCCTGGTCGGGGGTGATCCGCACGATCTCCTCCGGGGCGCCGATCACGGCGACCGAGGAGACCCCGCCCACGCGCTCGATCTCGGGCGTCACCGAGGCCTCCAGGCGGGAGGCGAGGTCCGCGGGGTCCAGATCGGAGGACACCGACAGCACCACGGCCGGGAGATCGCTCGTCCCGCCGGAGATGACCTGCGGGTCGGCGTCCTCGGGAAGCTGGTCCTCGATGCGGGTGAGCGCGGCGTCGACCTGGTTGGAGGACCGGGCGATGTCGGTGCCGTAGGTCAGCTCGACGGTGACCATCGACATCCCGGCCTGCGAGCTGGAGGAGGTGCCCTCGACGTTCTCGAGCCCGCTGAGGGACTGCTCGACGGGCGAGGTGATCCGGTCCCGGACCTGCTCGGAGGAGGATCCGGGGGCGGTGGTCATCACCTGGATCTGCGGTAGGGAGACCGAGGGGATGAGCTCCTGGCGCATCGTGGTCATGACGAACACGCCGATGATCGATACCGCGATGCACACCAGTGCGATGAAGGACCTGTTGTTCAGGCTCAGCGTGGCCAGGCGGTTCATCCTGCTCCTCAGGGATCGTGCGCGGCCGACGGGGCGCGTGCGCAACGGGTGGACGGGTGGCGGTACGGCCCCTCACCCTGCCCTGCGGCCCAGGCGTCGAGTCCTCCGACGGAACTGTCTCACGCGAGCCTGGGACGACGGATCCGACGAACGTCGGGGGCGAGGTCGCACAATGGAGGGGTGCCCTCCCCCTCCTCCTCCCGTGCCCTCCCAGGGACCTGTCGCTCAGGTCACCACCGATGACGGCATCCCCTGACGTCCCGCGGGAGGAGAGCGCCCGGCGGACCGTCGACCGAGACATCCTGCGCCTGGCGATCCCCAGCCTCGGGGCGCTGATCGCCGAACCGCTGTTCCTGCTCACCGACTCGGCGTTCATCGCCCGCGTCTCCACCACCTCGCTGGCCGGGCTGGGACTCGCTGCGACGGTGCTCACCACCATCGTGGGCCTGGCGATCTTCCTGGCCTACTCCACGACCGCGGCGGTCGCCCGCTCCTTCGGCGCCGGTCGCACCCGGGAGGCGATCTCCCGCGGGGTCGACGCCTGCTGGCTCGCGCTGGTCGTCGGCGGGCTGTCGACCGTGCTGCTGCTGGTGGCGGGCGAGCCGCTGCTGAGGGCCTTCGGCCCGTCCCCGGAGGTGCTCGACCAGGCGCTGATCTACCTGCGCCTCAGCGCCTTCGGACTTCCCGCGATGCTCGCCGTGCAGGCCGCGACCGGACTGGTGCGCGGCCTGCAGGACGCGACCCTGCCGCTGGTGGTGGCCGTGGGCGGGGCGCTGCTGAACATCCCGCTGAACGCCCTGCTGATCTTCGGCCTCGATCTGGGGATCGCGGGCTCCGCGATCGGCACCGTCCTCAGCCAGTGGGCGATGGTGGCGGTGCTGCTCGGCGTGATCATCCGCCGCGCCCGACGCGAGGGCATCTCCCTCACCCCGCAGCCGTCGAGCCTGGTGGCCGTGGGCCGCGACGCGGTGCCGATGTTCGTGCGCACGCTCGGGCTGCGGGTGGTGGTGATCGCCGCGACGGTGGTTGCCACCCGGCTGGGGGACGTGCAGCTCGCCGCCCACCAGCTGGCCATCACCGTGTTCACCGCGCTGTCCCTGGCGCTGGACTCCCTGGCGATCGCCGGCCAGGCCCTCACCGGCCGGTATCTGGGCGCCTCGGACCCCGCCACCGTCCGGGCGGTGACCCGGCGCCTGATGACCTGGGGCGTGGGCGGCGGCGCGGTGGTCTCGGTGCTGCTGCTGGGGGCGAGCTACGTGATCCCGGAGCTGTTCACCCCGGACGTCGCGGTGCAGGAGAACCTGCGCGCCGCGCTGTGGGTGCTGGTGATCACCCAGCCGATCGCCGGGTACGTGTTCGTGCTGGACGGGGTGCTGATGGGCGCGGGCGACGCCCCCTACCTGGCGAAGGCCGGTGCGATCATCGCGATCGCGATCCTGCCCGGCGCGGTGCTGGTGGGGTGGTGGGCGCCGGCCGGCCCGCTGGGCCTCGCGATGCTGTGGCTGGCCTGCACCTTCCTGTTCATGGTGCTGCGGGCGCTCAGCCTGGGCCTGCGCGTGCGCACCGACGCCTGGATGCGCCTGGGCGACTAGGGCGAGACCCGACCTGCCGGACCGGGCCGGACCAGCGGGCCCGGCAGCGGGCCGGCGGGGGCGGCAGCGGACCAGCGGGGTCGGGACCGGGCCGGCTCAGGCTCCCTGGACCGCGGCGCGGGAGACGACGAACGCCTGAACCGCCGCTTCGACGTCCTGCTCGGTGTGGGCGGCCGAGAGCTGCACCCGGATCCGGGCCTTCCCCTGCGGGACCACCGGGTACGAGAACGCGGTGACGTACACGCCCTGCTCGAGCATCACGTCGGCGACCTTCGCGGCCAGGGCGGCATCGCCGAACATCACGGGCACGATGGCGTGCTCGCCGGGCAGCAGCTCGAAGCCCTCCTCCCCCATCCGCCGGCGGAACAGCTCGGCATTGCGGAAGAGCGCGGCGCGCAGCTCGGCGCTGCCCTCGACGAGCTCGAGCGCGGTGAGGGTCGCGGCGACGATCGCGGGGGCCAGCGAGTTGGAGAACAGGTAGGGGCGGCCCTTCTGGCGCAGCATCGCCACGATCTCGCGTCGGCCGGAGACGTAGCCGCCGCTCGCGCCGCCGAGCGCCTTGCCGAACGTGCCGGTGTAGATGTCCACGCGGTCCGAGACCCCGAAGTGCTCGGGGGTGCCGGCGCCGGTCGCGCCCATGAAGCCCACGGCGTGGGAGTCGTCGACCATCACCAGTGCGCCGAACTCCTCGGCGAGGTCGCAGATCCCCTCCAGCGGGGCGAGGTAGCCGTCCATGGAGAAGACGCCGTCGGTGACGATGATCGTGCGGCGGGCGCCCTGCCCGTCACGGAGCGCGGCGGCGGCCTCGAGCTGGGTGCGCAGGTCCTCGAGGTCGGCGTTGCGGTAGCGGAAGCGGGCGGCCTTGGACAGGCGGATGCCGTCGATGAGGGAGGCGTGGTTCAGCGCATCGGAGATGATCGCGTCCTCCTTCCCGAACAGCGGCTCGAAGACGGCGCCGTTGGCGTCGAAGCAGGAGGAGAACAGGATCGTCTCCTCGGTGCCGAGGAACTCGGAGACGGCCTGCTCGAGCTGCAGATGGAGGTCCTGGGTGCCGCAGATGAAGCGCACCGAGGCCATGCCGAAGCCGCGCTCGTCCAGGGCGCGCTTCGCGCTGGCGATGATCTCGGGATGGTCGGCGAGCCCGAGGTAGTTGTTGGCGCAGAAGTTCAGCACCTCGGCGCCGGCGCGGCCGACGGGACCGGCGGTGATGCGGTTGCTCTGCGCGGTGGAGATGACGCGTTCGTGCTTGAAGGTGCCGGCCTGTTCGATCTCGGTGAGCTCGGCGGTCAGCTGGTCCTTGAGGTCGGTGTACATCGGGGGTCCTTCCGGGGTGGGTCTGAGGGAGGGGACGCGGCGGGTGCGGCGGGGAGGGTCGGCAGCGCCAGGTGCGGCGGTGAGAAAGGGCGGGCGGGTGCCGCGGTGAGAAGGGGCGGGGCGGGCGGAATCCGGTGGGGCAGGAGCCGGTCAGCCGTCCAGGGAGCTCCAGTCCAGCACGACCTTGCCGGCGGTGCCGGCCTTCGCGATCTCGAAGCCGCGCTCCCAGTCGGTCGCCGGGAGCACGTCGGTGATGGTGCGGGTGATCGCCGTGCGCAGCGGCTCGGAGGTGCTGAGCATCGCGGACATCGCGTTCCAGGTCTCGTACATCTCGCGGCCGTAGATGCCCTGCAGGGTGAGCATGCGGGTGACGACCATGGTCCAGTCGATCTCGAACTGCTGGGAGGGCAGGCCCAGCAGGGAGATCTTCCCGCCGTGGTTCATGTTCTCGATCATCTCCTGCAGCGCCCTGGCCTGGCCCGAGATCTCCAGACCGACGTCGAAGCCCTCGCGCATCCCCAGGCTGCGCTGGGCATCGCGCACCTTCTGGCTGGCCACGTCGAGCACGACGTCCGCGCCGCAGTCCTCGGCCATGGCGAGGCGCTCGGGCGAGATGTCGGTGATGGTGATGTAGCGGGCCCCGGCGTGCCGGGCGACCGCGGCGGCCATCTGCCCGATGGGGCCCGCGCCGGTGATCAGCACGTCCTCGCCCACCACCGGGAACTTCAGGGCGGTGTGCACGGCGTTGCCGAGCGGGTCGAAGACGGCGCCGAGCTCAGGGCTGATCAGCTCCTCGCCGCCGTCGTGCTCGTGCACCCACACGTTCTGGTGGGGCAGGGTCACGTACTCCGCGAAGGCACCGTCGCGCTGCACGCCGACGGAGCGGGTGCGGATGCACATCTGCCGGCGCCCGGCGCGGCAGTTGCGGCAGGTCCCGCACACCACGTGGCCCTCACCGGAGATCCGGTCGCCCACGCGCACGTCGGTCACCTCTGCGCCGACCTCGACGACCTCGCCGTAGAACTCGTGGCCAGGGGTGAAGGGGACCGTGTCGCACATGGCCTCGGCGGAGGCGTCCCAGCCCAGGATGTGCAGATCGGTGCCGCAGATCCCAGCGCGCAGCACCCGCACCTTCACGTCCCAGTCGCCGCAGCCGGGCTCCTCGACGGTCGTCCATTCCAGCCCGGCTCCGGGCGCGACCTTGCGCAGTGCGCGCATCAGACCTCCTCGTCCGTGCTCCTCCTCGGAGCGCTGTGCTCCCGGGCCGACGGAGGATGCGGGGGTGGGCATCGCGGGGGCTCGGGACGGCGGATCCGGGTGGGATCCGCCCCGACGAGGATACGGGGCGCGCTCGGGCGCGGGCACACGCTGCGAGGTCCCAGGGGCTGCGCCGCCGCGGCCGCCTGGCTCAGCGCCGCCACAGCTCCCGCGGGTCGCGTCCGGCTCGGAAGCCGAGCGCCTCGACCATGGCGACCGCTTCGGGGAAGTTCGCCGCGAGGGCGAGCGGGGTGTGGGAGTCGCTGCCGAAGCTCACGGCACGTCCGCCCTCCTCCGCCCACCACTGCGGGATCCAGGGGCGCAGGCGACGGGTGTTGATCTCCAGGGCGCGGCCGCTGCCCGCGATCGCGCGCATCGCTCCGCGCAGCTCCTCCTCGAAGGGGCGGGGGTCGAAGGGGCCTTCGACCTCCTCCGGCCAGTAGCGCACCGCGTAGTCGAGGTGGGTGACGACCTCGTGAGGGCCGTCGCCCGCGACCTGTGCGGGGACCTCGGCGAGGTAGCGGCGCAGGACCTCGTCGGCCGGGAGCCGACGGAACAGCGTGGTCGGCTCGGCGCGCCGGTCACCGAAGGGCACGGTGTGGAGCGAGCCGATGATGCGGTCGAAGGCGTCGAGGTCGAGCTGTGCGCGGGCGGCGTCGGTGCGCAGGCCGGGCTGGCCGAACTCGAGCCCCGTGCCGATGCGCAGCTGCGGAAAGGCCGTGCGGCAGCTCTCGACGCTCTCGAAGTAGCCGTCGACGTCGAAGCGGGGCACGGCGACCACGCCGTCCTCCCCCACCAGATGCCGTTCGTGGTCGCCGAAGTCCTCAGGGTCGGTGAACCAGGCGTCCTCGAGGTCGAGGTGCTCGGTGAAGAACAGAGCCGGCAGCCCGATCGCGACGGCCCGTTCGCAGGTCGCCCGCATCGTGCCGCGGGCGGCGCTGTCGGGCCCGCCCGTGTCCCAGGAGAACTCGCTGTGGACATGGCTGTCGGCAGGGAGCGCGGTCATGGCAGAAGCGTCGCACAGGCCCGCCCCCGGCGCCCGGACGGTCGCTCAGCGGACGCGAGCTCGGGGCTCCGGGTGATCGGCTCGCCCGCCCGCGACCGCTCAGAACCCCTGCAGACCCTCACTGATCTCGCCGAGGGCCGGCTTGGGAGTGCCGTCGAATTTCAGGATTCCGTAGGTCCCCTCACCCGTGTCGGTGCCATCGTCGCGCAGCTGGTAGAAGAAGAGCACCGGGATGAGCGAGTCGGCGTAGAGATCGACGTACATCGCGTACGCCTCCGCCTGCTGCGCCTCGGTCCAGCACTGCGAACAGGTCTGCAGACCGATCTCGCCCAGCATCACCTCCTTGCCGTACCGCTCGCCGAGCCGATCGATCCGCTGCGGCAGCTCACGAGCCTCTTGCTCGGACAGCTCGGGATACGCATCTACGGTGAGGACATCGAGATGAGGGGCCAGGACATCGAGGCTCTCCACCCACCGCCTCTCCATCGCATCGTTCAGGGGATAGCCGTAGAGGTTGGTCGTGATCGTCACCTCCGGATCGGCGCGCTCGAACTCCTGATGCGCCGCACCCAGCGCGCGCGCCAGAGTGCGCAGGTACTCGGGGCGCTGCCCGGAAGGAACCGTGTCGAGTGTCCGGAAGTGCGCCCCATCGGGCTCGTTGAACACCTGCCACACATCCACGTGCTCGACGAGAGGCTCGGCGACACCGGCCCAGTACTGGCGCATGTTGCGCAGGAACTCGTCCTCGTCGGCTGCGGGATTGTCGTAGATGTCCGCGACGATCATGCAGACCTTCAGGCCGCGCTCTCGGGCACGGGCAGCTCCCCGCGCGATCCGGTCGAGCATCAGGCGGTCCAGCACCACCGCCCCTGCGGCGAAGCCCCATTCCTCGACGACCGTGTCCGCGACGACGGGGATCCTGATCCAGGACATGCCCAGTTCGAGCTGCGTCGTCAGGTCGGCTTCGAACTGCTCGTCAGTGCTGTGGGACGGCCCGGCCATCGTGATGCCGAACTCGGTGGGACCATCGAATGACCCCGCCGCCCAGACACCGGGCCCGTCGGCGAGCTCGCCTGGCGCGTCGACGAGGCCGGAGGACCCGTCGGCAGCACGGACCGGCGCCGCGGGTTCGACGGCTCCGTCGGAGCCGGCAGAGTCTGCGCATGCCGAGACCCCGGCGGCCATCGCCCCGGCACCCAGTGCCGCGAGCACGCGACGTCGCGGTGTCAGAATCTCTCGGGCTACCACAGGACCTCCTCTGACGTTCCGCAGAACTCGGTGTCGGCGGCCTGCCGCCCCTGCATGCAGGAGCAGCCCGGATTGCAGGACTCGTACGGCCAGCCGCCGAACTGACCCCTGCCGCACTCGGAGCGCTCACGCAGCTCCGCGTGAGCGCGACGCAGCACCCCGTCCCGCCCGATTAAAGGCACGGGACAGGCCATCGGCAGCTCTTCTGTACAGACGGAGACGACGGCCCGCACGGCGGACTCCTCCAGACGCAACGACCATCGACCCTCACCTGCTCCACGCCGCTCATCTCTTCCCCTCCGGTCATCCACGCCATGCGAGATCGCCTTACGGGCATTCGCTCGCCGCTCGGGCATCACCCCGACCTGTGCACTGCCCGACCCAATGAGAAGTGTCGCATATGGGCACTATGTCCGATATGATCCTTTTGTTCGACGTCATACAGGGTAGTGCGGTGCTAGCGGGCGGATCACGGAGTCGTGGCGCCGGGACAAGCACACGTGGCACCGAAGAGCGGCACGGAAGAGCGTCACCATGAGGGGGAAAGACATGCTGGACGAGCACAGCCCGCTCCGGTCGGCGACGATCGATCAGCGCCGTCATCGCGATCGCTCCGCTCCGCAGCGTGCGACGCTGACGGTCCTCCACCTGATCCACGAGACGTCCTTCGGAGGGGTGGAAGCTGCCGCCGAGAACCTCCGGCGCACTTTCGGGAGCGGCCGACCCGCGAGCTCGGCACGGGCCGAGCTCCAGTACCGAGTCGCAGCGCTCGAGGCCTCCGCAGACGCGATCTCGGTCGTCCGTCCCGACATCGCCGGACGGAGCGTGAACAGCCCGCTGTCAGCATTGCGACTGCTGCGGGAGGTGCGCCGGGAGAAGCCGGACGTGCTCATCACCTCGCTCTGGCGGGCAGTCGCCCTCGGCCCCCTCGCCTCCATGCTCTCGCCGCGCACGAGGTGGGCCATCTGGGTCCATCTCCCCCGCTACACCCATCGCCTGGACCGGCTCGTGCATCACTGGTGCCTCCCACGGGCCGACATGGTCCTCAGCGACGCGGAGGCGACGTACACGACGCTCGTCCAGGGTGAGCTGGCCCGCGCCGGCCGCAGCGTCCCGCACCGCGTGGTGCGACCTGCCGCAGGCACCCTCGCACTCGAGCACGAGGCCGTTCCGCCGGCCCCCGGCGAGCCGCTGCGCCTCGTCTTCTGGGGGCGGATGGCGCGCCAGAAGCGGCTCGATCTCGCGATCGACCTGGTCGCCGAGCTCGGACGACAGCACCCGGGCGGCGCAGATCTGCTCATCATCGGGCCCGACGCCGGGCAGCACCAGGTGCTGCTCGATCACGCCTCGCGACGCGGACTCACCGATCGGGTGCGCTTCGAACCCCCGATGGACCGCGAGGGACTGGCTCGGGAGGCGGCGAGCGCCCATGCCTTCGTCCAGCTCTCCGATGCCGAAGGCTTCGCGATGTCCGCCCACGAGGCGATCGCCGCAGGGATGATCAGCGTGCTCACCCCGGTCGGCGAGCTCGCTGCGGACACCGAGGACGGTGCCACCTGCCTCCACCACCACGGAGATCTCACCGAGACGGCACGGCGCCTGGTCGAGCTCGTCGCCGACCCGGAGGCGTTCGCCCGCATGGCACGGACGGCGCGCGAGTCGGCGAGCGACGACTTCGCCCTCGCCTTCACCGAAGCGTGCCGCGCGCTCGTCACGGAGCGCTCATGATGCGACACGCCGCGGGCGGGCACCTCACCGCCGGCACGGGGACGCATGGGACCGCGAACCAAGTAACGGTCCTCGTGCTCGCTGCCGGTGCGCTGCTCGCCTCCCTCGTCGCACGGTCCGTGCTGCCCGAGCGGTTCCTGCGAGACGACCACAGCGTGCAGCTCGGGATGATGCCCGACAAGCGGTACCTCGTCGCCTCCTCGTTCCAGGACATCGCGTCGATCTATCAGGCCCTGGGCCTTCAGGACCTCGCACCGCTCGCGGGCCTGCTGTCGCTGGGGCTGTTCGTGGTGTGCCTCTTCGCCGCCGTCGGCTGGGGGCGCCTCCGCCACGCTCAGCTCATCGACCTCGCGATGATCGGTGCGTCGCTCGGGCTCGCCGTCGTGTACCTGGGTCAGTACAGCAAGGAACTGGCGACGATCGCGATCACCGCGCTCCTGCTGCTCGCGCCGCGTGGACGCCGGTGGGACCTGGTGATCGCGCTCGCCTGCCTCGGGTACGGGGCCACCCTCCGGCCGTACTGGTTGATCATCGGGTGCCTGTTCCTCGCCTGGCGGCTGGCACTCTCCCTGGTTCATCGTCCTGTCTGGTTGCTGCTGTTCCCCGTCCTCTCCTACGTCGCCCTCCAGGCCGCCTTCGCCATTGTCCTCGGGGACGGCCTCCAGTCGCAGCGAGAGGGCCTCAACGGGACCCGACCCGATGCGGACTCCGTCGCTTCGCTGATCGTGAGTCCGCTGCCCGACGCCCCCGGACCAGCCGGAGTGCTCGCCATCATCCTCATGGTGCTGCTGCTCCTCTTCCCGCTCCCGCTCCTGGCCATCGGGTCCTTGTACCACCTGGCCAGCGCGATGCTGATCGCCGTCTTCTGGCTGGCCGTCCTGGTCCCCGTGGCTCGGGGAAGGATCACCGGACCCCAGGAGGAGGCGCCCTCGCGGCCGCTCGTCGTGGCGCAGCGCAGCGCTGCGCTCCTGTTCTCGCTGCTCATGGTGCAAGCCCTCTTCGAGCCCGACTACGGCTCGTACTTCAAGCACCTGACGCCCGTCCTGCCGCTCGTGCTCGCGCTCCTGCCGGTCGCGCTGCGCCCTCTGCGTCGCAGGACGACCGCCGCCGCCATCCACGGGACCACCCCCGTGCCCACCGGGCTCCCCGGCCTCCCCTCTGCCCCCGCGGCCACCGGCCCGGGCTCGGGCCCGGGCAGCCAGCCCCTCGGAAGGATCTTCTGATGACCACGATCCTGCACGTCACCGATGCAGCGTTCGCCGGCACGCTCTATGCGATCACGGACATCGCGCGGGAGCAGGCGAAGGAGCCCGACACCCACGTCATGTTCGCGTACGCCCCGCGCCCGGAGTCCCCCGGCATCGAGGCGATCCGCGAGATCGCCGGGCCTCAGGTCCGCGTGCTCCGCCTCACCTCCGCGCCGCGGCTCGCGAGCGCCGCGCTCCTCACCAGCCTCGGCAGCCTGCTGCGCCGGGAGAAGCCCGACATCCTCCACCTCCATTCCTCACGCGCCGGCATGATCGGGCGCTTCATCGCCCTGCTGTCCGGGGCACATCACCGCACGGTCTACAGCCCGCACGGCCTGTCCAGCGAGCGCACGGTGAGCACTCCGGCCATGCGCGCCGTCTACACCCGTCTCGAGCGCCTCGGCGCCAGGATGGCTCCAGCCCTCGCGCTCTGCTCGTGGTCGGAGCAGCAGCTCGTGCTGGAGAAGATCCCGGAGGCGCGCACCGCCGTCCTGGCCAATTCCGTCGACGTCGACCGGCTGCGAGGCATCGCCCGCGCCCACGGCCCGAAAGGGCCTCGAGCGGTCCCCGAGATCGTGCACGTCGGCCGGATCACCGAGCAGAAGCTCGCGGCGGCCTTCGGCCGGATCGCGGAGAGCTGGCATCTGGCCTCCGATCAGCCGGTGCGCTTCCGATGGATCGGGGACGGCGACCGCAGCCTCCTTCCCGCCTCGGTGGAGGCCACCGGCTGGATGGAGCGTGAGGAGCTCCTGCGCGTCCTCGCCGGCGCGGACCTCATGCTCTTCACCAGCGCGTCCGAGGGGATGCCGATGGCCCTGCTCGAAGCGCAGGCCTTGGGTGTCCCCGTCGTCGCCAGCAGGGTCACAGGCGTGGTCGACGTGATCGAGGACGAGGTCACCGGCTTGCTGCGCGACACCGAGGACGAGCTCCGGACCGCCGCCGCCGCCCTCATCGCCGATCCCTCGCGACGCCGAGAGCTCGGTGCCGCGGCGTCGGCCAGGATCGCCACCAATTTCGACATGTCATCCCTCGCGAAGCGCTCCTTCGCGGCCTACGCAGAGCTCGGGATCAGCGTCCCGGTGCTGGAAGGAATCTCATGAGCACCGAAGCGATGTGGCGCATCCTGCGCGATGCCTGGTGGATCCTGGCAACGGGTGCCGTCGTCGGCGGGCTGATCGGGCTTCTCGTCCTGGCAGTCGCACCGAAGCACTACGAAGCGGAGTCCCGGGTGCTGATCCAGCCGGTCGCCTCCGATGCGGAGTCCCTGGCCGTCGAGCAGTCACTGCTCCGGGAGCTGCTCCCGACGTACATCGCCGTCGCCCGGTCGGATGCCTCGCTCATCGCCACCAGCGAGCGCCTCGGTGGGGAACCGGGAGTGGAGGCCCTGCGGTCCCAGCTCCAGTTCGTGGC
This sequence comes from Brachybacterium sp., assembly GCF_036379615.1. Taxonomy (GTDB): domain Bacteria; phylum Actinomycetota; class Actinomycetes; order Actinomycetales; family Dermabacteraceae; genus Brachybacterium. The sequence continues at coordinate 9,196 of NZ_DASVGJ010000003.1, read as the reverse complement.
CGACGAGGACAGCCCGGTGATCATCATCACCGGTACGGGGAGCACTGGTGACGAGGCGGCTGCCGTGGCGGGAGCCGGCGCCGAGACGCTCTTCGAAGCCGTTGAGGGAGGGGCGAACGGCACCGTGGAGGCATCGGCCGGCCTTCTCGAGGAGGCGACGGCACCGACCACGCCGTCGAACCCGGACCCTGCCATCGTCATCCCTGCCGGGATCATCGTGGGAGCGATCACCGTCCTGCTCGCGCTCATCGGGCGCGAGGGGAGCAAACGGCATCCGCGGGTGCTGCGACGCATCGAGTCCGCAGCGGGCGCTCCAGTGATGGGCATCCTCGACCCGCCCGAGGGGGCACTGTCCCGCGCGGTGGCGAAGACCGGCCTGCCGACCACAGCCGTGGGCATCCGCGGCAGGCTGCATCGACTTCCGTACTCCACCATCGCCCTCGTGCATGCGAACTCCCCGCACGGGATGCGGATCTCGACCTTCTTCACGACGGCGGAGAGATCTGGTGCTCGACGGTCCGGCACCACGGAGACCTGGGCGGTCCCACTCAGCGACCAGCTCTCCTCCCTCCCAGAGGATGCGGTGGCCGTGCTGGTCGTCGGCGACGGGTGCAGCTCGACGCAGATCTCCGGCGCCGCGCGGTTCAGCATCGGCCACGGGATCCCCGTGATCGGCTGCATCGTCGATCCCCTCGGTGACCAGGAGCAGAACCACTCGCTCGACCCCGGTCCGGACGGCGTGCCCGGCACGCCCACGGGCGGCGCACACCACGGAACGCCCCGGCGCAGGGTCCACGACGAATCCCGCGTCATCTCAGCACACGGAGGACACCGATGAACACCCACCGCAAGGCAGTGCCACCACCGGCACCCACCGAGAGAGCCCGGCCTCCCCTACGGCCCACATTCCTCGGCCTGAAGCGCAACTCGCCGGCACTGTCGCTCATCGTCCTGGGCGGCCTCGACGCCCTTCTCGGGCTCGCCTCATGGGCGGCTGTCGCTCTCGTCGCACCCGCCGAGAACCTCGACAGCGGACTGTTCATCCTGATGCTCGTGGCGATCGGAGCCCAGCTGCTCGTGGGCACCGCCACCGGCCTCTACCTCCGCCGTCTCATGATCGGATCGACCTCCGAGTTCCGCCTGCAGGCGCTCACCGCCCTCCTCACCCTGGCGGTGGTGCTCGTCGTGAACGCTGCGGCGGGAATCGGCGGCGAGTTCTCCACCATCCTCGGCGCGCTGATGCTCTCCCTTCTCCTCGCCACGACCCTGCGCCATCTCACCCGCCTGTACCTCGATCATCGGCGTCGACCGCGCGTGGGAATGCCCGTGGTCGTCGTCGGCGCGGGCCTCGTGGGCATGAACCTGGTCGAGCAGATGCTCCGCGATCCCCGTGGCGCGTACATCCCGGTGGCGTTCGTCGACGATGACCCCGCCAAGCGGCGCTTCAGCTTCCGAGGCGTGCGGGTGCACGGCACGGTCGACCACATCGCCCAGACCATCCAGTCCACAGGTGCCGAAGGAGCCGTGGTCGCGATCGGCCATACCGTGCCGGAGCTGTACTCGGCACTCGCGGAGCAGCTGTCGGAGACCCGTGCCTGGATCCGCACGGTCCCCTCGGCCGCCGAGATCCTCAACGACACGCCCGAGGTCTCCTCGCTGCGCGAGATCGACGTCACGGACCTGATCGGCAGGCCGGTCGCCCCGCCCGAGCTGACCGCAGCGCGCGAGCTCCTCCGCGGCCGACGGATCCTGGTGACCGGAGCCGGCGGCTCGATCGGATCGGAGCTCTGCCGGCAGATCAAGGCCCTCGAACCCGAGCTGCTGGTGATGCTCGACCGCGACGAGACCGCTCTCCATGAGCTGCAGCTGAGCATGACCGGCCGAGCGCTGCTGGACTCCCCGGATCTGGTGCTCGCGGACATCCGTGACCCGAAGGCCCTCGAAGCCATCTTCGAGCACCACCGACCGGAGATCGTGTTCCACGCTGCCGCGCTGAAGCATCTCCCGCTCCTGCAGAGCCATCCGCAGGAGGCGTGGAAGACGAACGTCCATGGCACGCAGAACGTCATCGACGCCGCGATCCGCCACCAGGTCACGACGTTCGTGAACGTCTCCACCGACAAGGCCGCCGACCCCACGAGCACGCTCGGCACCTCGAAGAGGATCGCCGAAGGACTCGCTGCGAGCGCCGCCGCACGCACCGGGATGAAGTTCGTGTCCGTGCGCTTCGGCAACGTGATCGGTTCGCGCGGCTCGGCGATCCCCGCCTTCGCCGAGCAGATCCGCCGTGGTGGTCCGGTCACGGTCACCCATCCGGACGTGACCCGGTACTTCATGACGATCCCGGAAGCCTGTGCCCTGGTGCTCTTCGCCGGTTCGGTCGGTCAGCCCGGCGAGACGCTCGTGCTCGACATGGGCCGGCCGGTCAAGATCGCCGACATCGCCCAGCGGATGATGGCGCTGATGGGCATGGTCTGCGAGATCACCTACACCGGTCTCCGTCCCGGCGAGAAGCTCCACGAGGTGCTGTTCACGCCGGACGAGAACGAGGTCGTCGATCAGCACGACCGCGTATTCCACGTGGTCAACTCCGGGATCGACCCGTTCACCCTGCCCCCGCCCGAAGCGCCCTGCGAGAGCATCGACGCCTTCCTGGAACAGGCGCTCGAACTCGCCGCCGCACCCACATCCCAGGAGGTCATCCGACCATGACCGCCCGCATCCCTCTGTCGATCCCGGTCATCGGCAGCCATGAGCGAGCACGGCTCCTCGAAGCCGTGGACTCGGGCTGGATCGCCCCGGCCGGCCCTCAGCTCGACGCCTTCGAGACACTCGTGGCGGAGCGCTGCGGCCGTCGGCGTGCCGTCGGCGTCGCTTCCGGGAGCGCCGCACTGCACCTCGCACTGCTGGTCGCGGGCGTGCGCCCGGGCGACCTGGTGGTCTGCCCCACGCTGACCTTCGTCGCCTCGGCCAATGCCATCGTGCACGCCGGCGCCGTGCCGCTGTTCGTGGACTGCGACAGCACCGGCAACGTGGATCCGGACCTGGTCGAGCAGGCCGTCGTGCGCGCCACGGCCTCCGGGTCGCGCGTCGGTGCGCTCCTCGGCGTCGACCTCTACGGGAAAGTGGCCGATCATGAGAACCTCCAGCGGATCGCGGACGCCCACGGCACCGTGCTGGTCGTCGACGCCGCCGAGTCCCTGGGGTCGAGGCGCGCCGGACGCCCGGCCGGCTCGCACGGCCTGGTCTCGGCGGTGTCCTTCAACGGGAACAAGATGGCGACCGCCTCCTCGGGCGGCATCGTGCTCACCGACGACGACGTCCTGGCGGACCGCGCGCATCACCTGGCGACGCAGGCCCGCGAACCAGTGCCCCACTACGAGCACCACGAGATCGGCTTCAACTTCCGACTCTCGAACATCCTCGCCGCCCTCGGGCTCGCCCAGGTGGAACGCCTCGACGAGTTCCTCGCGATCCGCCGTGCGCATCGGGACCAGTACCGCGCCCTCTGCGACAGGGTGGACGGGTTGGAGATCCTCGGTGGCGAGGATGCCGGAGACAACTGCTGGCTGACCTCGCTCGTGCTCGATCCCGTGCGCCTCGGGACGGAGCCCGTCGCGCTCCGGGATGCCCTCGCCGAGGACGGCATCGAGGCCCGACCGGTGTTCTCGCCGATGCATCGACAGCCCGTGTATGCCGATCCCGAGCGCTTTCCGCGCGAGTTGAACGGCACCGCGGAGCGTCTCTACCGCACCGGGCTCAGCGTTCCCAGCTCTCCGGCGTCCTCGGTCGAGCAGATCCGTGAGGTCTGCGACCGCATCGAGGCTGCTATCGCATCCGCCGGCCGCACCGCTCCCTTCGCCCTTGCCCCGTCCACAGGAGTCCTGTCGTGAGCACCCCCCGCGCGTTGGTCATCGCCCCCCATCCCGACGACGAGGTCCTCGGCTGCGGCGGCACGATCGCCCGGCTCGCCGCAGAGGGCATCGAGGTGACGGTCGTCGCCGTGTGCGCCGACCTCCCGCCGCTCTACGGGGCCGACGTGGCACCGCTCGTGGAGCAGGAAGCGCGTCGGGCGCATCGCGTCCTCGGTGTGCACGAGTCCGTGTTCCTGGATCTGCCCTCCGTCGAGATCTCCCGCAGCTCCGTCGCAGAGCTCAACGGCGCGCTCAAGGAGATCGTCGATCGGGTCGCCCCCACGCTGGCTCTCATCCCCTTCCCCGATCGGCATGTCGACCACAAGGCCGTCTTCGACGCGGCCATGGTCGTCACCCGGCCGCTCGGCGTCGGGCAGGGGATCACCACCGTCGCCATGTACGAGACCGTCTCGGAGACCTTCTGGAACGCACCGGGTGCCGAGCCTGCCTTCGTGCCCAACTGGACCGTCGACATCACCTCCACCATCGGCGTGAAGACCGAGTCCTTCTCATGCTTCGAGAGCCAGGTCCAGCCGTTCCCGGGGCCTCGCTCCCCCGAGGCGCTCGAAGCCCTCGCCCTGTTCCGCGGCAGTCAGTCCTCGTTCGGCTACGGAGAAGCGTTCCAGATCGCGAGGAGGACGACGCCGGCCGGACGTCCCGTTCTGGGCAACGAATGATGTCCCGCAGAAGCCACCGAGGAGAGCGTCGGGAGGCAGCTCTCCCCCGGGCGGAAGCTGAGGAGCCCTCGGCCCCCCGGCCCGACTCCTCGCTGCGTGCGGGATCCGACGCCGTGTTCATCGGCGCCGGATATCTCGTCTCCTTCGCGTACCCGCTGGTCTCCCTCCCACTGCTCTCCCGCGTGCTGGGTGCCCACGACCTCGGACAGTTCCTGCTGGCACTCGCACTCGTCCAGCTCGTCGTCTTCGTCGCCGACTTCGGCTTCGGCAAGAGCGCCGTGCGCAGGATCTCCGTGGCGAGGACGCGCGAAGAGCGCTCCCAGATCGCGGCCGCGAGCTTCGCGTCCATCCTGCTGCTCTGGTCGGCCGCCGCCACCGTGCTCATGTCGATCGTCCTTCTCGTCCCCCAGCTCCGGGAGGAGTGGACGCTGTACCTCGTCGGCGTTCTCGTGGTCGGTGTCGGCGTCCTCTACCCCGACTGGCTCCTGCAGGGGAGGGGCCGCGTCCGCTCCTTCACGCTGATCATGGTCTTCTCGCGGCTGATCGCCCTGGTGCTCCTGGTGCTCACGGTGCGGACGCCGGGTGAGCTGGTGCTGCCGATGCTCTGGCAGCAGTTCCCGCTCGCCCTGAGCGCCGTCATCGCGTGGTTCATGGTCCTCGTCGTCTGGCGGGACGCCCGAGTGGTCCGCACGTCCGTCCCGCAGATCCGCGACGCGCTCACGGACTCGGCGCCGATGTTCGTCACGGGGTTCGCGAACCTGGCGATCAGCGGGTCCAACACGATCGCGCTCGGGGTCGTCTCGACGCCGGTCCACATCGCCTTCTTCGGCGCCGCAGAGCGATTCGGCAACGCGGTCCGAGGGGTCATGCACGGGATCGTCGACGCCATGCTCCCCCGGATGGCCCGTGGCGGCGAGGGCGACCGCGCCATCCAGACCGCGATCATGGTCGGCGTGATGGGTTCCTACGCCCTCGCAGGGATCGGCCTGGTGGTCCTCTCTCCCCTGGTCATCCCCTGGTACCTCGGCGACGAGATGCGGGGAGCAGTTCTCGTCACCCAGATCATCGGGATCTCCCTTCTTCCGTCCGGCGTCGTCACGGCACTCTTCCTGCGCGCGACCGGACAGCATCGCTTCCGGGTCGCGGCCCGGTTCGCAGTCATCGGCGCCATCTGCCACGTCGTGCTTCTCTTCCCCGCCGGCTGGCTCTGGGGCTCCATCGGAGCCGCCGGCGTGGCGATCGTCAGCGAGACGACGATCGCCGCCCTCTACCTCATCGACGCCGTTTGTCAACGCCGGCGCACACGATCGGCCGAGCGCCTCGCCGTCGACGCACGAGCACACACCGAGACGGTGCTCTTGGGCGACGTCGCCGCCCCCTCCCAGAAGGTCACAGCACAATGAACGCACCTGCCGCTCCCCTGGTCACCGTGGTCGTCCCCTACTTCGAGGCGGGCGACTCCGTCAGGGCGACCGTCGACTCCCTCCTCGCCCAGACGGTCGAGGACATCGAGATCCTGATCGTCGACGACGGTTCACGTCGTGTGCCGCTTCCCCACGACCTCCCTGCCGACGACCGCCTCGTGATCGATCGCCAAGAGGCCAACGGCGGCTACGCGCGAGTGACGAACCACGCGGTCCGCAGGGCGCGGAGCGAATGGGTGACGTTCGTGGACAGCGACGACACCGTCACTCCCGACTATCTCGAGCGCCTGCACGAGGCAGCGGAGTCGACCGGGGCAGACGTCGTCTTCACCCCGATGATCCGCGTCTCCGGCGGGACTCCCATCGGCCGCGGGCCCTGGGCACCGCCCGGCGACGTGATGGGACCGAGGACTGCCCTGCGCGCGATGCTGCAGGGGGACCTGATCGGGACCCAGCATGCCTTCTTCCGTCGCCCCCTGCCGCTCGCCGCCGAGGGACAGGTCTACAGCGACTTCGACTTCGCCCTGCGCCACGTCGCCCGGAGCGCGATCATCACCTGTGTGGACGAAGAGCTCTATCTCAACACCGTGCACGTCGGCTCCGCAACAGGAAGCCTGCGACCGGGGATCTGGGACCTCGTAGCGCTCAACGAACTGGTCCGCCCAGTGGTCGAGGGCGCATTCCCACCCCGCGAGGCCGCAGCGCTCCTGCAGGACCACCGGGACGTCACGCTCACACAGATCCTGCACACCGCGGCGAACGAGCGCGAGGACTCGCCGCTCCGCAGGGAGGTCACCTCCTGGTGCCGGGAGCGGATCACTGTGCCCGGGGTGCTCACCCAGCTCCGGCAGGGTCGCCGCATGGCGGCCGGTTCGTGGTCGCTCGCCCTGGTGTCCGATGGGCTTCATCGGTGGGCATACCAGCGCTTCGATTCGCGGCGCAAGGCCGCCTGAGGCGATCGGTGCCCGGCTCCGGGCTCCGACGGGCCGCGGCTCCCTTCCCGGGGTCGCGGCCCGTCCTTCCGTCCGGCTCCTCACCCCCTTCGCACGAGTGTGCCCCCGGGTGGCGGCTCAGCGCGTCCGTCGCCCAGGGGCACAGTCCTTCTCTCAGGGGTCGCTAATACGCCCCGCGAGAGGCCAGCACGGCGCGCACGGTACGCACCAGGATCAGGAGGTCCTGCATGAAGGACCAGTTGTCGACGTAGAACAGATCCAGTCGGACCGTGTCGTCCCAGGAGAGGTCGCTGCGTCCGGAGACCTGCCACAGTCCGGTGATGCCGGGCCGCACCGCGAGCCGTCGATGCGCGTCGGCGTCGTACCCCTCGACCTCCGTCGGGAGGGCGGGACGGGGCCCGACCAGGCTCATGTCGCCGCGCAGCACGTTCCACAGCTGCGGGAGTTCGTCGAGCGAGTAGCGGCGCAGCACCCTGCCCACCGGGGTGATGCGAGGGTCATCGGACATCTTGAACAGCACGTCGTTGCCACGATCGCGGGCGAGCTGCTCGAGCTCGACACGGCGGGCCTCGGCGTCGAGCACCATCGAACGGAACTTGAGGAACTCGATGGGCTCCCCGCCCCGCCCTACCCGCTTCTGGCGGAAGATCACGCCACCGCCGTCGCCGAGGCGGATGCACACTGCAGTGACCGCGAAGACGGGCGAGAGGAACAGCAGGAGCGCGGAGCTGGCGACCACGTCGAAAATGCGCTTGCCCTTCTTCAGAGCCTTGCGCGAGCGCGGCAGATCCATGTGCACCAGCGGCAGGCCGGCGACGGGACGCATCCGGATCCGGTCGCTGGAGATCTCGCTGAGACCCGGGACCACGATGACGTCGACCTCGAGCTCCTCGAGCTTCCACGCGACGCGACGGAACTCCTCGGCGCTCGCCGAGGACCCGGCGGTGAACAGCACGACGTCAGGCTGGACCGCACGGACCAGGTCGAGCATCTGGGACTCATCACCCAGTATCGGCACCCCGGCGTCCTCGTCGCGGCGCTCGTCGCTGATCGGCGCGACAGCACCGACGACGTCGTATCCCAGCCATACCTCGCGGCGCAGTGTGCGCACGATCCCGCGCACGTGACCGGTGGAGCCGACCACGAGCACCTGGGCGCGCAGCCGTCCACGTGAGCGGGAGAGGTTCACCATGCGGCGGGCGACGGTCCGCACCAGCAGAAGCAGCAGCGGTCCCACCAGGAACAGGACGACGAAATAGGGGCGTGAGAGCGGGATGTCAGCGAGGAAGAGAACCGCTCCGACGAATCCCACGGTGCCCAGGGTTCCCAACAGCACGCCTCGGTAGATCTCGGCGCCCGATCCGATCACGCGCGGGTTGCTGGCTCCGAACACGAGCATCGAGACCAGCCACGCGCCGGTGATCACGAGGGAGCTCGCCACGAGGGAATCGGGCAGGTCCTGGGAGACTCCGAGGAACGCGAGGCGACCGCGGATCATCATTGCGAGCACGCACGCGACGGAGAGGACCACGATGTCCGCGACGATCAACGACGCGACGACCATCCGGTCGTCGCGTCGCGCCCGTCGGGCAGCCAGAGGGAGCGCTCGGGTGCCGAACTGTCCACGTTCCGCGAACGGAGGGGAATCGACCCCGCTGATGTCCACTATCTGCTGCAGTGCCACGAGAACCTCTCAGAACTTGGGACCGACTCACGGACAGGAACCGCACGTCACACTCTGTGCCGCCATGTATGTCCGTTTTGTCCGTCTTGTCTGACGGCACACTACACGCGTTATGTCCGTTTTGCACGGTTTGTGGAGGTGTGGTGGGGGCTCCGTGCTCGGGATGAGCCCCCTGGTGCCCACGCGTCGCAGTGCTCAGCTCCATCGATCGCACGTGCGAGGAGCTCGGCGGGCGGCGCGACGACGACGCGCCGGCCCCGAAGGGACCGACGCGTCGTCGTGGATTCTCGTGCGCTGGACGCTCCCCCGCGCCGCTCAGCCGTTGAGGTGCTGCTGCAGCGCCTTCACCGTGGAGTAGCTGGTGCGGAAGTCCCACACGCCGTTGCTGCTCTGACCGATCGCGGCGCGGAGCTTCGCCGTCGTCTCGGCGCCGATCTTGCCGTCCTGCTCCGCACCGATCTGGCCCTGCAGCGCCTTGATGTCGCTCGTGGAGAGTGAACCGTCCTGCGTCACGCCCACCCAGCCCTGCAGGGCACGGGTGGTG
>NZ_DASVGJ010000002.1:0-105524 GCF_036379615.1 Brachybacterium sp. | reverse complement strand
CTCGGACCTCCTCGGCGGTCCGAGGCGCCCGGCCGTCGGGGGCCTCACGAGCCCAGCAGCAGCGTCTCCTCGCCCACGGTGACAAGGGCCCTGCCCGCCCCCACGGCGTGCACAGCGCCGACGTCCCCGGCGACCAGCGTCTCGACGCCCACCTCACCCGTCGCGGCGTCGATCACCCGCAGGCGCTGCGTGGACCGCGGCTCCAGCGGCCGCTCCCGCACGACGGCATCGAGCACCACGGCGGTCCCGGCGTCCAGCGTGCCGCGCACGGCGGCGTCCGGGGCGGACAGCGGCAGCGTCCAGGTGTTGGTGCCGTCGGCCGTGTCGTAGGCGAGCAGCTGCCCGCTCTCGTTGGTCACGATCATCCTCGCGCCGTCGATGCCGATCCGGGCGGAGAAGGCCGCGACCTGGCGCACCCCCTGGCCTCCCGGAGCGGTCCAGTCCGCCTGCTGCTCGGTCGCGAGGATCTCCCCCGGGGTGTCGGTGCCCAGCTCGGTGCCGGCGGCGAGCACCCGGCCCTGGTCCAGGCGCACCGACCAGGTCCCTGCCGGGGACGGGGCGGACTCCCACAGCTGCGCCCCGTCCTGGAAGGCCGTGGCGGTGAGGGCGCCGTCCTCGGCGGAGCAGACGGTGAGCACGCGGGGCGTCGCGTGCAGGGGGTCCTGAGCCGAGGTCGCCTCGCCGGCCGCCGCGATGCGGCACTCCTCCTCGGGGCCGGCGAGGAGGCGGCCGACGGGGAAGCCGGTGGCGGGGTCGAGCTGCACCCAGCCCTGCGCGGGATCGAAGTGCAGCGGGATCGTGGGCAGCACCCCGGTCGCCCGCGCGGCGTCCAGCAGTCCGGGCGGCTCGGCGGGGCGCGCCTCCACCAGGGTCCCGGCCGGATCGGTGCCCCGGGTCTCGGCGGAGCCGCTGACCACCCACAACGGCTCCTCTGGAGCGGTGAGGTCGTAGCCGGAGAGCCGGCAGAGCCCCTCCGAGCAGTGCCGCAGCACGATCCGGTCACCGTCGAGAGCGAGCGGAGTGCCCTCGAAGGAGAAGGTCGGGAAGCCGCCGTCGGGCGCGGAGAGCGAACGGTCCAGGGCCATCACCTCGGTGGAGGCACCGGTGGCGCGCACCAGGCGGGTGCCGTCGGCCGAGAGCGCGAGAAAGTCATGGGCCGTCGCCTCGACGGGGCGGGCGCCGACCTCGTCGAGCAGCTGGGCGGCGCCGCCGGCGCGGCGCACCAGAACCGGGCTGTCGGGGACCGGCACGGAATGGACGAGGTCGCCCTCTGCGAGGGCCTCGATGCTCCCTTCCGCCCGGTCCGCGAGCGGTGCGACGCGGGTGGCGAGCACCGCCGGGACGGTGAGAGCGAGAGCCACGACCACGGCGAGGATCGCGGCGATCATGCGCCGCGGACGCGGGCGCATCCATCGGGCCGGGAGTGCGAGCAGGGCGGCACCCAGTCCGGCCCCGGCGAGGATCCCGGCGGCCAGTCGCAGCGCACCGAGCACGAGATGCTCCCCCAGCAGGGCGCAGATCCCCGCCAGGGCGAGCAGCACCACGGCGGCACCGAGCACGGTGGCGGCGTCCGGAGAGTGCGCGTCATCGCTCCGGGGCGGCCAGGGGGACCGCTCGCTCATCACGGGCTCACCGCGGCGCGCCGTAGTAGGCGCCGGTGGTCTCCTCCCGCAGGGCGTCGAAGTCGCCGGTGTGGAGGGAGTCGCGAATCCGATCCACCAGGCCCACCACGAAGCGCTCGTTGTGGATCGTGCACAGGGTCGAGGAGAGCATCTCCTTGGCCCGGAAGAGATGGTGGACGTACGCGGCGGTGTAGTGGGTGCAGGTGTAGCAGTCGCAGCTCTCGTCGATGGGGGCGAACTGGCGTCGGTACTTCGCCCCGGTGAGGTTCACACGGCCGGTCCGGGTGTAGACGGCGCTGTTGCGCGCCACCCGGGACGGGGAGACGCAGTCGAAGGTGTCGGCTCCCGCCGCGATCGCGACGAAGAGGTCATCGACCTCGCTGATGCCCAGCAGGTGGCGCGGCTTCTCCTCGGGCAGCTCGTCGGTCACCCAGCCGACGATCGTTCCCAGGTTCTCCTTCTCCAGCGCCCCGCCGATGCCGAAGCCGTCGAAGCTCCCGCCCTCCACGTCCATCCCGCCGAGGTCGCGGGCGGCCCGGCGGCGCAGGTCCTCGTACTGGGCTCCCTGGATCACGCCCCACAGCTGCTGGTAGGGGCGGTGGGTGCGCTCGGCGGTGAGGCGCGCGTGCTCGGCCAGGCAGCGGATCGCCCACAGCCGGGTGCGCTCGAGCGCCTGCTCCTGGTAGCCGCGGGAGTTCATCAGCGTGGTGAGCTCGTCGAAGGCGAACATGATGTCCGCCCCCAGCCCGTGCTGGATCTGCATCGAGATCTCGGGCGTGAAGCGGTGCACGTCGCCGTTGATGAAGGAGCGGAAGGTGACGCCGTCGTCGTCCACGTGGGCGAGGCGCTCCTTGCCCTCGCGGACGGCGTCGTCCTCGCCGTTGGAGGTGCGGGCCTTCTCCCCACCGGAGAACTCGCTCGAGAGCACCTTCTGGAACCCGGCCCCGAGGCTCATCACCTGGAAGCCGCCGGAATCGGTGTAGGTGGGGCCGGGCCAGTTCATGAAGGCGCCCAGGCCCCCGGCCTCGTCGACCAGGTCGTGGCCGGGCTGGAGGTAGAGGTGGTAGGCGTTGGCCAGCAGCGCCTGCGCACCCAGGTCGCTCATCGACTCCGGCAGCACCGCTTTGACCGTCGCCTTGGTGCCCACGGGCACGAAGGCGGGGGTCGCGATCTCTCCGTGCGGGGTGGAGATCACCCCGGCACGGGCCTTCTCCCCGTGCCGGGCGAGGACCTCGAAGCCGGTGTCGGCCCTGGGCGCCGCGAGGGTGGGCGACGCGGCGGCGGGCGACACCGTCCCGGCTGACGCCGCGGCGGCGGGCGACGGGGCGGTGGCGGAGGGTTCGGCGCTCGGCAGGGTCACCGGGACATGGTCCCACGGCGGAGCAGAATCCACGGAAACGCCGGTGGTGACGCGGGCGGAGCCCTGCGATCAGGACCTCTGCACCGTGCCCACGACGCATCCCACAGCCCGCCCCGACGGACGCCGGCGCCCCGTCAGCGAACTGACGGGGCGCCGGCGGGGAGCACGTGCGCGGGAGCTCAGGCGGTGGGGGTCCCGGAGCCGTCCCGCGAAGCGGCCGTCGCCCACCGGTCCACGACGACCTCGTCGGTCTCCGCCGCCCCGGCGACTCCCGGGGCGTACTCACGGGGGCCGTCGTCAGACCAGCCGGTGGCGAGGGGGCCGCTCGAGGTGGGCACGCCCTCGTTGGTCCCCACCAGCGGATGGTTCGGGGTGCCGTACTGGAGGAGCTTGACCCGCTCGAGCACGTCCTCCATGAGCACCCGGTTGGTGCGCTGGAGGTCGGCGATGATCATCAGCACCAGCGTGAGGAACGAGCAGGTCAGCAGGACCAGGCCGAAGATCAGCGACTGGATGTGGCCGCCGCCCTCTCCCATCAGCGCGAAGACCAGGAAACGGATGAAGGGCACCAGGCCCAGCACCGCGGCGATCCCGGCCAGCCACAGCAGCACCGTATGGGGCTTGAACATCAGGTAGGCCCGTGCGATCGCCGAGCCCGACTTCGCCATGTGCTGGAAGATGTTGCTGAACAGGCGTGACTCGCGCGTCTTGGGGTTGGTGTCGATCGGGACCGACGCGATGCGCAGGCGCTTGTTGCCCGCCTGGATGATCGTCTCCATGCAGTAGGAGAACTGCGTGATGACGTTCAGCCGCATCAGCGACGCCTTGGAGTACGCCCGGAATCCGGAGGCCGCATCGGGCAGCTCGGTCTCCGCGGCGATGTTCACCACGTGCGAGCCGACCTGCTGCATGACCTTCTTGAAGGGCGAGAAGTGCGCGATCTTCTTCGTCTGGCGGTCGGCGATCGCGATGTCCGCCTCTCCGGAGACCACGGGCGCGACCAGATCGGCGATCCGCTCCTGCTTGTACTGGTTGTCGCCGTCGGTGTTCACGACGATGTCGGCGCCGTGCGCCAGGGCGTAGTCCACACCGTCCCGGAAGGAGCGGGCCAGGCCCATGTTCCGCGCATGCCGCACGAAGTGGGTGACGCCATATTCCTTCGCCACCTCGACGGTGCGGTCCGTCGAGCCGTCGTCGATGATCAGCACCTCGACGGAGTCGACCCCCGGGAGCTCCTTGGGGATGGTCTCGAGCACCAGCGGGAGCGTCTGCTCCTCGTTCAGGCACGGGATCTGGACGAAGACTTTCATGGGCACCTTGTCGGTCGAATCAGGGTTCTGACGACGCTGCATCCTCGGTGAGGGGCATCGCGGACCTCAGCAGACGGTTTCGAGACATCCCACCGTATCGAGCCAGGGTAGCCGGGCGGTGAACAGCACGAGGCCGCGCAGGGGATCACGGCGTGGCGGCCGGCTCGAGTCGTCCCTGTTCAGCGAGTTCATCCTGGAGAGGGCCGGGCATCACCCAGGCGTGATATCCGTAACTCTCGGCGTCGGCGAGCATCCGGGCTCCCCGCTCCGTCCCCTCGGGCCAGATGTCGCATCCCAGGGTCACCTGGGCCGTGGAGGCGTTGCGGTCCGTGGTGACGCCCATCGTGGTCGGGTGGATCCAGTACGCCAGCCGGTTCTGCACGACGGCGTTGTTGCTCATGCCGGGCGTGCACGAACGGTCGAACTCGACGGTGATCGCACCGTCGTGCTCGGCCTGCAGCTGATTGATGTCGGCGGCGAGCGAGGGCCGGCTGCCCTCGAGCTGCTGGAAATGATCGGTCGCCCGGGTGGAGCCGACGGTGCCGGCGGCACTGATCACGAGCATCACCGCCGCGAAGACCGGCGTCCCCCGCTGCCGAAGTCGGCCGCACGCGGTCAGCGCTCCCAGCAGGAGCAGGGCGGGCAGGCTCGCCAGCAGCCAGAAGCGGTTGGCGTTGGTGAAGGTGGGGATCAGGCCCCATTGCCAGTCCTCCCCTGCCTGCTGCGGCAGGGCGGCGAACCAGGGCATCACTCCCGGGATATGGGCCGGGGTCACGTATCCCCAGGTGGGGGCGTCCGGGGCGATCCAGAGCACGGTGCCCGCGACGGCCAGGGCGGTGATCCCGAGCGCCACTGCGAGGACGATCCGGCGCAGCCCGCGCAGGATCGCGGCGAGAGCGAGGGCGATCAGCAGCGAGGAGACCGGATCGATGTAGCGGCCGTACAGCCAGGCGTCGAGGCGTCGCCATCCGGCCGTGTACATCGCCTGCTCGTTGGACCACTGCCCCACGGAGAGCAGCACCACGCCCAGGAGCATCGCGGCGAGCAGGCACACCGGCCCGATCGCGCGCTCGCGACGCAGCTCCCGCCACACCAGGGCGAGCATCACCAGCAGGCCCACGGTCACCAGGCCCAGGGAGCCGGCGACCTGCTCCCACCCCTGCCCGATCGTGGCCCGCGCGATGATCGACGGGCGCGAGGTGAGGTAGTTGTCCACCAGCTTCGACCCCTGGCCCCACCCGCCGCCGAGGAACTGGTTCATCTGCCCGCCGGACCAGAAGGCGAGGTAGGCGAGCGGGGCGAGCACGGCGGTGCCCACCAGGGACGCGCGCCAGGACCGGATCGCCATGCACAGCAGCCACACCACGCACGCGATCGCGAGGGCGAGCGCCCGGGCATGGGTGGCCGTCAGCAGCGCGGCGACGAGCGCGAACACGATCGCGCGCGGGATCGTCGGCCGCTCCCAGAAGCGCAGCGCCGCGAGCATCGCGCAGACCAGCACCAGGAAGAGCAGCTTCTCGCTGGTGACGTAGCCGCTCTGGACCGTCCGCGAGGGCAGGCTCATGACGATCGCCGCGACCACGACGGCCTGCGGCATGGGCAGGCCCACCCTGGTCACGGCTCGGGCGAGCGGCCAGATCGTCGCCAGCGCGACCCCCACGCCCAGCCCGATCGCGAGGCGGTAGGCGACCGCCGGATCGGAGGTCACCCACCACACCGGCGCCATCACGACGCTCCATGCCGGGAAGTACCCGGCGCCGCGCGGCGCGGTCGGCATGCCCTCCCCGGCGAGGAACTTCGAGTACTGCAGCAGCACGATCTCGTCGAAGGGGAAGGACGGGGTGTGCGCACCGAGAGCCACCACCAGGTGGAGCACGGCCGCG
This sequence comes from Brachybacterium sp., assembly GCF_036379615.1. Taxonomy (GTDB): domain Bacteria; phylum Actinomycetota; class Actinomycetes; order Actinomycetales; family Dermabacteraceae; genus Brachybacterium. Next base: position 99,349 of record NZ_DASVGJ010000002.1, on the reverse strand, counting down.
AGCACCACGCTCGCCGGGGCGGCCCAGCGCCAGAACGGGCCGACGGCGCGGACCGCGGGCTCCGCGGCGGCCGTCGGCCCGGCCGGGTCCCGGGTCAGCACGGCCATGCCACGAGCCGGGGCCGGCGCCTCTGCGGCGTCGTCGGCACCGGACCTGGCCCCGGGCCCGACGCCGCTCTCGGCCCCGGGCCCGACGGTGGGCTCGGTGGCGGGGGTGGAACTGTCGTTCGTCACCGGATCAGCCGCGCGCCTCGCGACCCGCCGGACGGACCAGTGCGGCGATCAGATCGGCCTGCGCGAGCGAGGTGCGCTTCACCTCGGGCAGGTGACGGTCGAGCTTCTCCTGCACCTCGCCGCGCTGCGCGGAGAGCGTCTCGAAGCGATCCCACAGATGGTCCGGGGTGAGCTGGTCGTGACCGAAGGCCCACTCCTCGAGCTCGACCATCTCCAGCACCTCGCGGTACTTGTGGCTCCACCCGATCACGAGCGTCGGCACCGCCATCGCGAGGGAGGAGACCATCGCATGGAAGCGGCTGGCCACGAAGAGGGAGCAGCGCCCGATCAGGTAGCGCAGCTGCTGGGAGCTGAGCTCGCGATCGACGTACAGCAGGTCCTCGCCGGGCTCCAGGCGATCGTTGATCTCCGTGCACAGCGGGAGGTCGTTGTTGTGGGTCTTGTCGGTGCCGGTGCGGACGCTGTGCGGGACCAGCAGCACCTTGCGGCCGGAGGCGCGCAGCCGCTCGATGAACGCCACCATCTGGCCGACGTAGTCGCCCTCGCGGGCGTCGACCTTCTTCTGCAGCACGACGCTCGGGCACACCCCCACCACGTCTCCGGTCTCGAAGAACCCGAGATCGAGGTGGGAGGCGACGGACTCCGCCTCGGTGCCGTCCATCTCGAGGGAGAAGGCGTAGTCCGCCCCGGCGACGAGGTTGCTCAGGCCCAGCCCGGCCGCATGCTCATGAGTGATCCGGCCGCGGGTGACGAGGGTGCGCGCCTTGGGCAGGAAGACCTTCGAGACGATCCGGTTGATCGGGTTCTTGAACGGGCCGACGGCCTGCGCGCACTTGAACACCGGGGTGCCGAGGTTCAGCGCTGGCAGGATCGAGGCGACGTTGTAGAGCAGGAACTTCTCGCGCCCGTCGGTGAAGGTGATCCCGCCCTGGTCCAGCAGCACGTCGCTGTCCGCGAGCGCGCGCACCGCCCGGTTCCGCCGCAGCAGCGGCCGCGCGAAGGGCAGCAGCCGGTGGGCGAGCGCGAGCGAGTTGATGACCACGCCCAGCCGGAACGGATCCGCCCGCACCACCTCCAGGTTCGGGTAGTGGTTCTGGGCGCGGTCCTCCTCCGGGTACATGCTCAGCAGCGTGAAGTCGACGTCGCCGAGACGCGCGTCGAGGGTCTGCACAGCGCTCTCGAGCATGGCGGCGGCGCCCTTGTTGCCGGACAGTGCCGAGCCGATGATCGTGATCCGGGGACGGGTCATGGACGGGTCTCCTTCGGGAGGGTCTGACGGATGGTGGCGTAGAGGAGGGCGACGAGGACGTCGCCGAGGGTGGCGAGGAGGCGCGCCAGCAGGCTGATGATGACGGCCTCCGTGGTGGGCACGTACTGGCTGAGGACCACCACGATCACCGCTTCGCGCACGCCCAGGCCGCTGGGCACCAGGATCGCGAGGATGCCCACGGCTCCCGCCAGAGCATACGTGGCGGCGAAGGGCAGCCAGTCCTCGGGCGTCACCTCGCTGACGGAGGCGGCGATGAGCACGAAGCCGATGCCGTTGACCACGCGGGGCAGCAGGAACTCCCCCAGCGACAGCAGGGCGCGCCGGCTGCCGAGGAAGTACTCGCGCGGCACCTCGGACTTCAGGAGCTTGCGAGCGGGCAGCGAGATGAGGGTGTGGAACGCGGGCCGGTACAGCACGACGGCCGCCGGGACCAGCACCAGCAGCGGCACGATGAGCAGGGTCGCGTTCGCGCCGAAGATCTCCGGTCCCAGACTGATCAGCAGGATCACCGCGGCCGGGACGATCGAGGCGATCAACAGGAACACGTTCTCGTAGAGGAAGCTGATCAGCACGAGGGTGCGGCTGATGCCCTTGCGGCCGGCCCACAGCACCTTGTTGGTCACCGAGCCGAGCTGACCCGGGATGTACTTCAGCACCCAGGACAGGCACTGCACGGCGATCGCCTCGCGGGCGGGGATCTGCGCCGCCGGGTCGAGCCAGCGCACGATCCGTCCCCAGGCGGTGCCCGTCAGCGCGACCGCCCCCGCGAAGCACACCGTGGCCGGCACCCACCACCAGGAGAATCCCAGGTGCTGCTCGCGCACCTGCTCCCAGTTCTCGGCCAGGGACCGCGCGAACAGCCAGCCGACAACCCCCACGATCAGGAGCGTCACGCTCCAGCGCAGCAGGCGCATCACCGGGGAGCGCCGCTTGCCTCGGGTCACCCGATCTTCCGTGGTCCCATCCCGGGCGCAGTCGTCTCCGGCCATTGCACTCGTCACCTCTTCCGGCATGTCACTCGTTGTAGCGGCGGAAGGTGTCGAGCTCCTTCTTCGCCGAGAAGGGCACCAGGCCGTCCTCGAGGGCATAGCCGAAGCCGATGAGCATGATCACGCGGTCGCTGCCGTCGAGGGACAGCCGGCGCTGCATCGTGGCCTCGAGGGGCTCGAAGTCGGGCCAGTTGATGACCGTCGAGCTCAGCCCCAGGGTCTCCAGAGCGAGGATGAACTGCATCGCGGCGAGCGAGCCGTCGACGTAGATCGCGTGGCGGTCACGGGGGCTGAAGTAGGACTCGAGCTTTCCGACGACCACGGCGATCGCCGGGAGGTTCTCGCCGTACCCGGCGGTGCCGAAGGGGATCTGGCCGATCTCCTGGGCGAGCGCGGGGTCGTCGAAGACCCGGAACTCGTAGGGCATGCGGTTGCAGGCGGTGGGTGCCTGACGGGCCAGCAGCAGCGCCTTGTCGATGAGCTCGCGCTCGACCGGTCGCTGCTCGTACCAGCGCACGCTGCGGCGCTGCATCACCAGCTGCTCGAAGTCGTCGTAGCCCAGGTCGCTGAGCTTCTCCTTGGGGTGGGGGATCTTCCCCGTCGGCTCAGCCTCGTAGGGCGCGGCCTCGAAGCGGGCGCGGGCCGCCTCCACGGTGCGGTCGGTCCTCGCGGAGACCGCGAAGTACTCGACGAGCACGTCGTGCGCCCAGTCCAGCTCCGCCTGGTCCATCGTGCCCGGCGCCGAGTTCCGCTGACGGATCGCCGCCTCGTAGAACTCGATGGTCTCAGTGATGTAGTCCCGGGCGAACACGGGCCGGCGGGGCCGCATGGTGAGGCCCTTCTCCAGCCGGTGCACATTGCGCCGCAGCTCTACGTGCGTGGCGCGCGCCGTGCTCTTGTTGCGGTAGTAGTTCCTCCGCCCCCGGAGAACGGCCGATTGCTCACGGTTGAACGTGAGGAAGTTCCCGGTGAAGAAGAGGTGCGTGAGGATTCGGCTCGAACCGAAGGACTCGAGGAAGCCCCGGTTGACGGTCTCGTAGGTCCGACGGATCCAGGTGATCGCGAGAAGGTCCTTCGCGATCGACTTGAGCTTGTTCAGCACACGATCTCCCGATGAGCGGCATGAGGGTGAGGTCCACCGGACCTCGGTCACTGTATCCCGCGAGGAGGTCCGTCCCCGGCAGGGTGACGAAGGACGCGCGGCCGCCCGCTACGCTTCCCCTGGCCCCGTCGACCCCGGCACGGGCCGGTCGTCCAGGAGGATTCCGTGGCTGCACCCCACAGCGCACCGCCGTCGACCCTGCTCGAAGGCAGGGACCACCCCGCCCGCACCCCTGACGGGGAGCGCTCGGCACACCGGCCGACGCAGCGGGCCGGAAACGGTGCCTGGTGGTGGGTCACCGCAGTCATGGCAGTGATCCTGTGCACCTATCTGCACTGGGAGATCGGGCGCACCGCCTCGGCCCCGCGGACGCCGTGGGACGAGATCCACCCGCTCCAGACGGCCCGCCTCCTCGCGGGACAGTCGGATCTGCTCCCGCTCTCCGGCAGCGGCTACTACCCCGGCTGGGCTCTCCTGCTCGCCCCCGTGTGGTGGTTCACCGACGATGCCGAGCTCGTCTACCGGACCGCGGTCACGTACAGCAACGTCCTCGCACTGCTGACCATCATCCCGCTCGCGCTCCTCGCCCGGCGCATGGGGCTCACCTCGCCGCAGGCGGTCACCGTGGCGGCACTGGTGATGAGCTTCCCCGGCCGCACGGTGCTCGCGGACTACGCCCTGAGCGAGCAGGCGCTGCTGTTCATGCTGGCCTGGGCCGTGCTGGCGATGCACGCGCTGTGGTCGCGACCGACATGGTGGCGCACCGTGCTCTTCGTGGTCGCGGTCGCGGCGACCTACCTCATGCATTCGCGCGAGCTCGCAGTGGTGGCCACTGCGGCGGTGTGGCTGGGGCTGCTCGCGTTCCGGCGCTGGAAGGTCGCCGCTCTCGGCCTGCCGCTGCTGGCCGTGCTGGCCCTCGCGGTCCGTCGCTACTCCTCCCACCTCCTGAACGTGACGCTCGCCGGGGGGTCCGGCGGCAAGGAGGAGCTGCTCAGCCGTGTGATGGAGAACGGCAGGCCGTCCCTGTTCCTCCGCGTGCTGCTGAACCAGACCTGGGCGCAGGCCGTCGGCACCGCCGGACTGGCGGCACTCGGAGCCGTGGTGCTCATCGCCTGGGCCCTGCACGAAGTGCGCAGGTGGCAGATCGGGCCGGGTGTGTTCCTCTTCGGCACCTGCCTCTCGGCGCTGCTGCTCAGCGCGGTGTGGTGGACCCGCCCCGACTTCCTCTACCCCACCGGCTCGTACCAGCGCCTGGACGTGTGGATCTACACCCGCTATGTCGACCACATCGCAGTGTTCCTGGTCCTGGTGGCCCTGATCGTCCTGATCCGCGGAGTTGGCAGGGGCCCGGTGCTGGCCGCGCTGGCCCTGTTCTGCGCGGTCGCGCTCCCCGTGGTGCTGTGGGTCGCCCAGGACATCCCGCTGTGGGGCGCCCTGGACGGGCCCGGCAACTCCGCGGCGCTGCTGAGCTGGACGCAGATGTTCCCGAAGGAGCCGTTCCCGCTCCCCCAGCAGCCCACCTTCACCAACGAGAACCGATTCTGGTTGTGGGCCTCCGTCGTCGGAGCGGCGATGCTCGCCCTCGCCCTGCTGCTGCGTCGCCACCCGCGCCTGCTCCTCTCCTTGCTCCTGATCACGTCCTTCGTCCTCTCCCTCGAGGCGGATCCGACGCAGAAGCGTGACGCTCCTCGACGGATGGAGCGTGCGATCGAACGCGTCGAGGCGACCACCGGGCAGGAGGCGATCGACATCGACATGGACTACTCCTGCCGCGGCCCCGCCCTGACGCGCTATCAGGTGATGAACTGGATCGGGTACTGGATGTCCCCGCGCGACCTGGACCTCGCCGACCCGCCCGCGGGCGTGGAGTTCGACTCGGAGTACGTGGTCTCCTGCGGCGACTGGCCCCGCGCCGAGGAGTACGGCGCCCGCAAGGTCACCGACAGCGGCTTCTACTCCTACGCGCTCTGGGTCATGCCGGGCCCCGCCCTGGACGAGCTCGACGACGCCGGGCTGCTGGAGGGGTGACTGCGAGGGGTGACGACTCCGAGAGGTGACTCAATGACGTGGCCCCGTAGTGACTCCGATGCGACCCCGGAGTGGACGTGGAGCGACCCCCGGAGCGATCCCTCCGGCGTGAGCGGACGCGCGCCCTTCCGTCCCTGCTGAGCTTGTAAGCTCCTCGCATGAGAATCAGCATCATCGGGTGCGGGTACCTGGGCGCCGTCTACGCAGCATCGATGGCCTCGATCGGTCATGACGTCCTGGGTCTGGATGTGGACCAGGACAAGATCGACGGCCTGAACCAGGGCCGCGCCCCGTTCCACGAGCCCGGCTTCGACAAGGTCCTCGCGCAGTCCCTCGAGTCAGGGCGACTGCGCTTCTCCACCGAGTACGCGGACGCCGCCGACTACGAGGCGCACGTGATCTGCGTGGGAACTCCCCAGCAGGTCGATGCCGCCGGCGCCGACCTCACCTACGTGCACGCCGCCGTCGATTCGCTCATCCCCCACCTCTCGGACTCCGACGTCGTCCTGGGCCGCTCCACGGTCCCCGTCGGCACCGCCTCCTCGCTGGTGGAGCGTCTGCGCGCCGCGGGCTCGCAGGCCGTGCTGGCCTGGAACCCCGAGTTCCTCCGCGAGGGCTTCGCGGTGAAGGACACCCTCCACCCCGACCGGCTCGTCTACGGCCTGCCCGAGGATCCCGCCGAGGCGGCGCGGGCACGGGAGGTCCTCGACGCGATGTACGCCCCCATGCTCGAGGCCGAGACCCCGCTGGTCGTCGGCAACTATGCGACCGCGGAGCTGGTCAAGGGCGCTGCGAACTCGTTCCTCGCCACGAAGATCTCCTTCATCAACGCCGTGGCCGAGGTGTGCGAGGCCACCGGCGCCGACGTCTCCGTGATCGCGGAGGCGATCGGGCTGGATGATCGCATCGGCCCCAAGTTCCTGCGTGCCGGCATCGGCTTCGGCGGCGGCTGCCTGCCCAAGGACATCCGCGCCTTCATGGCGCGCGCGGGCGAGCTCGGCGTCACCGAGGCCCTCGGCTTCCTGCGCGAGGTGGACCACGTCAACAACCGTCGCCGCGACCATGTGGTGAACATGGCGCGCAAGGCGCTGGACGGCAGCTTCACCGGGAAGCGGATCGCGGTGCTTGGTGCCGCGTTCAAGCCCGATTCGGATGACACCCGCCAGTCCCCCGCCCTCTACATCGCCTCCAAGCTCTCCGGCCGCGGGGCCGATGTGGTGGTCACCGATCCCGCCGCGAACCAGCGCGTCCACGCCGAGCGCCCGAACCTCGCCATCGCCGAGGACGCCTATGCCGCGGCGACCGGCGCGGACATCGTGCTGCTGCTGACCGAATGGCAGCAGTTCAAGGACCTCGATCCCGTGAAGCTGCGCGAGGTCGTCACGACCCCGCACATGATCGACGGTCGCAATGTGCTGGATCCCGCGCAGTGGCGCGAGGCCGGCTGGACCTACCAGTCGATGGGCCGTCCCTGACCCCGGTCGGAGGACCACACCGCCCCTGACCCGAGAGCCGACGGACGAGCATGCACGCGGGAGGACACGATCAGCTCCCCCGATGACCCCGGGATGCCTGCATCCCGGGGCCGTGCGCACCGCCCGACGGACCCCTCGGACGGGGAATCGCCCTGGATCCAGGATCCCCTCGAGCAGTCACCGCGCCCACGGTCCCGGCTCGATGACTGGCTGAGCGGGCCGCTGCCCTCACGCACCACCTCCCTCGAGGACTGGCTGCAGGGCCCCGTCGAGGAGCACGCCGAGCAGGAGGCGGAGGACGCCTGGTCCACCGGGGACTCCGTCTCGGGGGCCTCGGGCGGTGAGGACCGCTCCCCCGCCGAGCACTCCGGCAGGGATCGCTTCGTCAGGGATCGCTTCGGCAGGGAGCACCCCGAGAGCGGCGCCGCGGGCGAGCGCCCGGCCGACGCCCCCGCCCCCCGGCCCCGTCCGGCCTTCCGGGCCGAGCTGCACGGTCTGCGGGCGATCGCGCTGGGCCTGGTGGCCGTCTACCACGTGTGGCTGGGCCGGGTCTCCGGCGGCGTGGACGTGTTCCTGTTCCTCTCCGCCTTCTTCCTCACCGGCACCTTCCTGCGACGGCTGGAAAGCGGCCGGCCGCTGGGCATCCCGCGCTACTGGCTCCACACCTTCAAGCGGCTGCTGCCCCCTGCGGCGGTGACGATCCTGCTGACCCTGCTGGCCACGGGCCTGCTGCTGCCGCCCTCGTCGTGGCCGGCGATCATGAAGCAGGCGGTCGCCTCCGCCGTCTATCTCGAGAACGCGGCCCTGGTGCTGATGCAGGTGGACTACCAGCAGCAGGATGCGAGCGCCTCCTCCCCGCTGCAGCACTTCTGGTCGCTGAGCGTGCAGGGCCAGGCGTTCCTGCTGTGGCCGCTGCTGTTCGCGCTGGCCCTCCCCGTCGCCCGTCGGGGCCGGGCCGTGCGCCGACCGCTGCTGGTGCTGATGCTGCTCATCGCGGGGGCGTCGCTGACGTGGTCGGTGCTCTCGACCGCGACGCAGCAGCCGATCGCCTACTTCGACACGGCGGCCCGGCTGTGGGAGTTCGCGGCCGGCTCGATGCTGGCCGTGGTCCTGCCGGCGCTCGACCGGCTCACCGGGGCGGCCCGTCCGGAGTCCGGGGCGCCGCCGCGCTTCCGGGTGCTGCGCACGCTGCTGGGCTGGGCGGGGATCGCGGGCCTGCTCGCGATCGGCGTCCTCCTGGACGTCTCCTCGCTGTTCCCCGGCTGGGTGGCGGTGCTGCCGCTGGCCGCGGCCGGGGCGGTCGTGGTCGCGGGATATTCGGGCACCCGGTGGGGGGTGGACCGGCTGCTGTCCACCCGTCCGGCGGCGTTCTTCGGCGACATCTCCTACGCCCTGTATCTGGTGCACTGGCCGATCCTGGTGATGTGGCTGCACGTGAGCGACCAGGGGCGCGCGGGACTCTGGGACGGCCTGGTGGTGCTCAGCGCCTCGGCTCTGCTCGCGTGGTTGCTGACCCGTCTGGTCGATGCCCCGATCCGCCGCTCCGCCTGGCTCGAGGCACGACCCTGGCGCGCGCTGACCGCGGTCGCCGTGAGCCTCGCGCTGGTGGTGGGGACCGCGGCCGGATGGTCCGTCTTCCTGCAGCGCAGCACCACGGAGGAGCCCGCGGCGACCGCGTCCCCGGCGCTGCCCACCGACGAGGTCGCCACCGAGGCCAGCACCGAGATCCTGCCGCACGGATGGGAACGGGATTCCCAGTGGCCGAAGCTCCCGTACCAGTGCGCGGGCAGCTTCGAGCCGGCGAGCACCTTCCCCCATGTCCCGTGCGAGCAGTTCCTCCCGGAGGGCGCCTCCTACGACGGGGTCCTGGTGGTGCTGGGGAGCTCCCACGCCCGCCAGTGGATCCCCTCGCTGCTGCCCTGGGCCCAGGAGCACGGCCTCCAGGTGGTCAACCTGCACATGGACGGCTGCGACTTCGTGCCGGGCATCGAGCGGGGCAGCTACTGCTCCGGCTACGACGAGTACGCGCTGACCTACATCGACACCGTGCAGCCCGACGTCGTGCTCACCACCTCGACCCGCACGGAGCCGGATTCCGCCGAGGAGACCACCCACGAGGGCATGGTCAATGCGGTGGCGGAGCTCACCGGGCGCGGGATCGACGTCATCAGCGTGCGGGACAACCCCCGCTGGGAGCGCGACCAGTTCACCTGCGCGGAAGAGGTCATCACCGACGACGGCACGCCCGCCGATGCGGATGCGGCCTGCGGTGCCGATGCCTCCGAGAAGCTCGCCCCGGAGAGCCCCGCCGCAGGCCTGACTCCCGTCGAGGGAGGCGGCAGCCTCACCCTCGTCGACCTCAGCGACCGGATCTGCCCCGGCGGCCGCTGCTCCCCCGTGCTCGGCGACACCTACGTCTACCTCGATGACGACCACCTGACCCGCCGCTTCGTCGAGCAGGCCCTCGTCGATCCGATGACGGAGATCCTCGAGGGCCCCACCGGTCCGCGCAGCGTGCGGGAGGCCGCCGCGGGCTGAGCTGTGGACGGACCCCGCGGCGCGCGGAGCGATGGTTCAATGGCCGGGTGACTCCAGCGTCCTCCCGCACCCCGTCCGCCCGTACGTCGTCATCCCGTGCCCCGCAGGCCTCCACGGCGCAGTCCTCCACGACGACGTCCTCCACCGCGCGTCGCCAGTCCCGGGCACGCACCGTCGCCCTGGATCTCGGGGCCTTCGTGACCGCCTCTCCCTCGAGCTTCCATGCGGCGCGCGAGGCCGCGCGACGGCTCGCGGCGGCCGGTTTCACCGAGCTCGTGGAGACCCGTCCCTGGAACGCGGCCGACGTCGCCGGGGATCGTTACGTGCTGCGCGACGGCTCGCTGATCGCATGGTCCGCCCCCGCGGGGGCCGACGCCGCCTCCAGCTTCCGGATCGTCGGTTCCCACACCGATTCCCCCGCGCTCAAGCTCAAGCCGAACCCGCAGCTGGGAGCCGAGGCGCTCGCCCAGGTGGGGGTCGAGATCTACGGCGGCCCGCTGCTGAACTCCTGGCTGGACCGCGAGCTGCGAATGGCGGGCCGGCTGGCGCTGGCCGACGGCACCACCGTGCTGGTGGACACCCCCGGGCTGCTGCGCGTCCCCCAGCTGGCCGTGCATCTGGACCGGGCGGTGAACAAGGACGGCCTGCAGCTGGACCCGCAGCGCCATATGCAGCCGCTGATCGGCTTCGCCCCGGCCGACGTGCTGGAGGTCCTCGCCCATCACGCCGGTATCGCCCGCCACGACATCGTGGGGCTGGACGTGGTGACGGCGGATGCGCAGGAGCCCGCACTGTTCGGCGCCGAGGACGAGTTCCTCGCCTCGGGCAGGCTGGACAACCTCAGCTCGGTGCACGCCGAGGTCGAGGCGCTGATCTCGGTGGCGGGCGGTGAGCGGGAGGACCTGGCCGACGGCCCCGCGCCGATCGCGCTGATGGTCGCCAACGATCATGAGGAGGTCGGTTCCGCGACCCGGTCCGGCGCCGCCGGTCCGTTCCTCGAGGACGTGCTGGTGCGGGTGCATGCCGCGCTCGGCGGGGACGAGGCGAGCCGCCGGCAGGTGCTGGCCTCCTCACTGGTGCTCTCCGCGGATGCCGGCCACGCGGCGCATCCGAACTATCCCGAGCGTCATGACCCTGTCACCCGCCCGCGGCTGGGTGAGGGGCCGATGCTGAAGATCAACGCCCAGCAGCGCTATGCGACCGACGCCGTCGGGATCGCGGCCTTCGCGGCGGCGTGCGAGCGGGCCGGGGTGCCGCACCAGCACTTCGTCTCCCACAACGCGATGCCCTGCGGCTCGACCATCGGTCCGATCACCGCGACCCGGTTGGGGATGACCACGATCGACGTGGGCATCGCCCTGCTGTCCATGCACTCCGCCCGCGAGATGTGCGCGACGGTGGACCCGCTGCTGCTGCAGGAGGCCGGTGCGGCGTTCCTCCGCGGGTGAGCAGGGTGGGCGGTGAGAGAGCCGCCGGGTGAGCACTGCGACGGCCGAGCACTGCGGCAGGGTCAGCCCGCGGTCTCGCCCGCCCCTGCCGCTCGCATCCCGATCGCACGCACCGACTCGACGGCCTCCCGCGCTCGGTGCACGGCGGGATGGTCCGGACCGTGCTCTCGCTGGGCGTCCTTGAGCAGCTCCTCGACCTGGTAGTACGAATCGTCCAGGTGTCCGGCCTCGGCCGTGGCCTCGGCCAGTTCGCAGCGCAGCTCGATCGCCTGCGGAGTGAGGGACTCACCGTGCTCGAGCAGGTCCAGGAGCTGACGCGTGGCGTCGTGGACTCGCTGCTGCGGGGTGCTCATCGGATCCTCCTGGGACATCGTGGTGAGCCCCGATCCTACGCCGGGACCGGAGGCTCCCCGCCCGCCGTCCCCAGGCGGACTCGGGCAGAATGGGCCCATACCGTTCTCACCCGCCGGAGGCACCGATGACCCACGCGACGACCCTGCCCGTGCTGGTCCCCGCCCCTGCCGAGCAGGCCGTGGCCGTGATCGCGCAGCTGCGCGAGCGGGATCTCGTCGTGGATCATGCTCCGTTCCTCGAGCTGCGCCCGCAGCGGGACGCGGACACCCGTCACGCCCTCGCCGCCCTCACCGAAGGACGCCTCCGGCACCTGGTGCTCACGCACCCGACGTCCCTCGAGGTTGTCGCCTCGGAGGGCGCGAGCCCCGATCTGGCCGGGCAGCCGCCGGTCGCGCAGCTTCCCGCCGGGCTCGAGATCACGGCCGTCGGCGAGGACACCGCCCACGCCCTGCGCGAGCGCGGCCTCACCCCCACCCGTGTCACCACGACCGCCGAGCTGCTCGCTGCACCTCCGGAGCCGGAGACTCCCGGCGCGCCGCTGCTGCTGGCGGGGATCTCTGCGCTCGATCCCTCCTTCGCCCCGGCCCTCTCCTCCGCGGGGCATGCGGTGACGGCGCTGATCACCCATAGGGTGCGCAGTGCGAGCCTCGAGCCGCAGATCGTCAGGGACCTGCGCCTGCCCGGCTACGGGGCGATCGTGCTCACTGATCCGCTGGTCGCTGACCTCGCCGGCCACCTGGGCATCCATCGGGACATCCGCGTGATCACCCGGGACGCCGAGACCTCCGCGCGGGCCCGCGCACGGTCGCTGGTGGTGCACGGCGAGGCGGCGGCCCCCGATGCCGGGGCCTTCGCGGACGCCGTGCAGCAGGCGCTGCGCACCGAGATCGACCACGGTTGAGCGCCCCGTGGAGATCAATCCGTTCGAGGCCCGTCTGCGCATGCTGGAGCAGATGGACGGGATCCGCATGCAGCGCGAGGCGACTCCTGACGAGGAGACCGCGGGCTGTCCGGGCTGTCCGTACTTCTGGACCTGCCCCGTGCCGCACCGGGGCGAGGAGGTGAGAGCCCCCGAGGAGATCGAGCTGGAGGATGTGCGGGGCACGCTGGGCACGCGCCGCGACTTCATCCCGCGCGATGAGTCGGATATCGGCTGGACCGACGTCTGGGTCGACGAGGAGGGGCTCCCGATCGCCGAGGAGGACCTGAGGCAGGTGCCGCGCACGGAACCTCCCACCGACACCGACACCGACACCGATACAGGCACCGGCATAGGCACCGCGGCCGAGAGCGCCACCGATGCGGGCCCCGGCACGGACGCAGGGGCGGCTCCCGGCACTCCCCGACCCCGACGCACCCTGCGCGAGCTGTTCCGCCGCCGCCGCTGAGCGCGCCCGGAGCATTCGTCAGGAATCCGGAGGGGTCGCTCAGGGTCCGCAGGCGGCCGCTCGGGGTCCGTCACGGCCGCTCGGGGTCCGGAGCAGTCAGCTGGTTCTGCCGGGCAGGCTCTGTCGACACAGCTCAGTCGGACAGGTCCTGTCGGACCCGTCGTGCCGGCCGGGTCAGAGCGCCCGCTGCTCGGCGCTCGAGCCGGAGCTCGCCGGGCACTGCCCGCCGTGCCGCGCGATCCGGGCGAGGTCCGCGGCGGAGAGCCGCCCTGCCTGACCGGCCCGCCCGGCCTGATCGTCCTGCCCCGCCTCGCCGGCCCGGCCCTGCTGGCCGGCCCGACCTGCCTCGACCAGCTCCTCGGCAGCGCCCGGTGATGTCCCGGCGAAGGGCGGCACCGTGCGATCCACGCGCATCCATCCGGCGGGCACGGCCTCGACGACCCCCGTCCGGTCCCCCGTACCCTCCGCGGCTGCTCCGTCGGCGGCGGCTCCGTCCACGGCGGCTCCGTCCACGGCCGCTCCCTGCGCGACCGCACTGTCCGTGAACTCCTGGTCGGCAGAGATGTCGATACCGAAGATGGTGTGGAAGGCCTCGACGTAGGCGTCGGCGTACCCGGTCTCGGCCAGGTGCCGGGCCCGCTCGGCGGGATGGTGCATGACCTTGGCGAGGATGCGGCGCACGGAGCGCTCGAGCTGGTCGGCCGTCTCGCCGGAGACGTCCCGGCGCAGGCGGTCGATCTCCCCGTCGGCCGCGTCGAACACCTCGCGGCGCAGTGCGGCCATGGCCGGGTCGATGCGGCGCACCTCCTGCTGCTGACGGAACGCCTCGACGTTCTCGGCGACGATCCCCTGGGCGGTGACCAGCGCCGGGTCTGCCTCGGCATCGGTGGTGAGCTTGAGGTCCGCCAGACCCAGCACGGTGACGCCCTTGAGGTGGCGCACCATCGGGTGCAGGTCCGAGTGCAGCGCGAGGTCGAGCACCACGGTGCGCCCTGCACCGAGGAACAGCTCGGGGAACAGCGAGGTGCCCCGCCCGGAGCAGGCGAGCACCAGATCGGCCTGCTGCACGGAGTCCTCGAGGTCCGCCGGCCCGACGACCCGGGCGCCGTGGCGCTCGGCGAAGCCGGCGGCGCGACCGGAGGGCGAGAACACGCGCACCTCCGCCACCCCGCGGCGGGTCAGCTCCGCCAGTCCCAGGCGGGCGTAGGCGCCGGTCCCCACGATCAGCACGCGGCGGCCCGCGAAGCCGCCCAGCTCGAGCCCGGCCCGGTCCACGGCGACCGTCGCACCGCTGCGTCCGGCCGCACCGACGGGCGCCTGGGTGGCGACCGACTTCGCGCAGCGGAAGCCGTGCTGGAAGAGGTCATGGAGCATCGAGGTGGTGCGGCCCTCGCGACGGGCGGCCTCGTAGGACTGACGCACCTGCCCGGCGATCTCCGCCTCGCCGAGCACGAGGGAGCGCAGTCCCGAGGTGACCTCGTAGAGGTGACGGGGCACCGGGGCGTCCATCGCGGCGTCGAAGCAGAGCGAGACGATCTCCCGGTCCAGCCCGCTGGTGCGGGTGACCGCGTCGATCACCAGCTCCACTCCCTCATGGAAGCGGTCGGTGTCGAGATAGACCTCGAGGCGGTTGCACGTGCTCACCACGACCTCACCGCCGATGACGGGCGACGTTCCGGCGGAGGCGCGCTCGGCCTGGAGCTGCTCGATGACGGCCGGAAGGGCGTCCGCTCCCCGGGTGAGGGCGTCGAGCACCCCGAGATCGAGGTGCTCGTGGGAGGCACGGAGAGCGACGAGCATGTGCGCCAGTGTAGGCCCGCGCACTGGGTCACCCTCCCCGGCCCCCACCCCCGCTGCCGCCTTTCACATGACCCACTCGGAACCATGTGCACAATGGAGGTGCCATGACACAGAACCCCTTGTCAGAGCCCATTTTTGCCGACAGCGCGTCAGATCGATCGCGACACCTGTCAGCTTCCGGGAACGCCGCAGGCCCCGGGCTCGCCACCGCTGCCGCCCCCCTCTCCGCCACCCCGTCCGCACCCCCCTCCGGGACGCCCGGCGACGCCGCAGGACTGCCCGCAGAGCACCCCGCGCAGCGGCCGACGGCCGAGGGCGGGGTGGCCGATGCCTCACTGCTGCAGGAGCTGCGAGGGGTGAGGACCGCCACTGCGAGCGTGTGGTTCATGCGACAGGCCGGACGCTCCCTGCCGGAGTACCGCGCCCTGCGCGAGGGCACCACGATGCTGGACTCCTGCGTGCGCCCCGAGATGGCCGCCGAGATCACCGTGCAGCCCGTGCGCCGTCACCGGGTGGACGCCGGCATCTTCTTCTCCGACATCGTCGTCCCAGCCCGCCAGGCCGGGCTGGGGGTCGAGATCAAGCCCGGCGTCGGCCCCGTCTTCGACCATCCGATCCGCACCGAGGCCGACGTCGACGCGCTGCCCGCGCTGGGCGATGACTACGAGGCCGCTCTCGACCCGATCCGCGAGGCCGTGCGCCTCACGGTCGCGGAGCTCGGCACCACTCCCCTGATCGGCTTCGCCGGCGCCCCCTTCACCGTGGCCAGCTACATGGTCGAGGGCGGGCCCAGCCGCGACCACCTGCGCACCCGCGCCCTGATGCGCTCCCAGCCCGAGGTGTGGGCGCGCCTGGCGGCCTGGGTCTCGGAGCTGTCCGGACGCTTCCTGCGCGCACAGGTGCTCGCGGGCGCCTCCGCCGTGCAGCTGTTCGACTCCTGGGTGGGGGCGCTGAGCGCCGAGCAGTACCTCGCCCACGTCCAGCAGCACTCCGCCGCGGCCCTCGCCCACGTCTCCGACCTGCCGGTGCCGCGCCTCCACTTCGGGGTGGGCGCCTCCCACCTGCTGGTCCCGATGCTCGAGGCGGGCGCGACCGCGATGGGCGTGGACCACCGGCTGCGGCTGGACCGAGCGCTGGAGATGCTGCCGGCGGGCACCCCGATCCAGGGCAACATCGATCCGGCCGTCCTGTTCACCTCCGAGAAGGCGCGCTTCGCGGAGGCCCGCTCGGTGCTCGAAGCCGGCGCCGCCGCGAGCGGGCACGTGGTCAACCTCGGCCACGGCGTCCCCCCGGACACCGATCCTCAGATCCTCACCGATCTCGTGAGCTACCTCCATGACCAGGACCGCTCTGGGCAGGAGGTCCGCCCGGCATGAGCACTCGGGTCCTCGTGGTCGGCGGCGGTCTGGCCGGGCTGCTCGCCGCACGCCGGCATCAGCGCGCCGGACACCGGGTGGTGCTGCTGGAGGCGTCCGGGACCGTCGGCGGGGCGATCGCCCAGGCCCGGCTCGAGGGCGCCGGCGGCCTTGCCCTGAACACGGGCGCCGAGGCGTACGCGACCGCCTCCGGCGCCGTGGACGCCCTGATCCAGGAGCTGGGCCTGACGGAGCAGGTCGTCGCGCCGCGGGAGGGACTGAGCAGCCGGGTGGTCTCCGCCGCAGGCACGCATCCCGCGCCCGCCGGCTCCCTGCTCGGCATCCCGGGCAGAGCGCTGGCCGCCGACGTCCGCGCCGTGCTGGGCACCGCAGGCGCCCTGCGCGCGAGCCTCGAGCGGTTCCTGCCCGCCCCGGTCGGCGCCCGGGAGGGGGCGACCGTCGCGGAGGTGGTGCGTCGCCGACTGGGACGCCGGGTGCTCGAACGCCTGGTCGCCCCCGTGGTCGGCGGCGTGCACTCCGCCGACCCCGCGACCCTCGAGTTCGCCGCGGCCTCCCCCGCGCTGCACCGCGGCCTGGCCGAGCACGGCTCCCTGCTCGGCGCCGTGCGCAGGCTGCGCGGAGGGCACGCGGGCAGCGCCGGCACCCGGGTCCGCTCCCTGACCCCCACCCTCGCCCTCCTCCCCGAGACGCTGCAGGCGCAGCTCCTGACCGGCGGCGGCATCGTGCGCACCGGGGTGGAGGTCGTCGCGCTCTCGCGCGACGAGGAGCGGTGGCAGGTCCGCACCGCTCGCGACGAGCACCTCGAGGCGGACCGCCTGGTCCTCGCCTGCCCGCCCGACACCGCCCGTGAGCTGCTGGCCGGGGCGGTGCCCGAGATCGCGGAGGCCGTCCCCGAATCCCCGTCGGCCGCCGTGCGTCTGGTCGCACTGGTGCTCGACACCCCCGCGCTCGATGCCCTCCCCCTCGGCACCGGGGCCCTGATCGCCCCGGGCACCCCCGGGCTCCGGGCGAAGGGACTGACCCATGCGAGCGCCAAGTGGGAGCACGTGCAGCAGGCGCTGCGCGAGGCGCTGCCCGCCGCCGAGAGCCCGCACCTGCTGCGGCTGTCCTACGGCCGTCCCGGCGAACAGATCCCGGGCCGGGAGGAGATCGTCGACCAGGCCCTCGCCGACGCCTCCCGCGTGCTCGGCATCCCGCTCGGCCACCGGCAGCTGATCACGGCGGAGGTGATCGACTGGGACCGCGCCATGCGCCGGCCGCAGCCCGGCCACCGCGCCGCCCTGGACCGTCTCACCGCCCTGCTCGCCGCGCAGGAGGACCTCGAGCTCGTCGGCTCCTGGCGGGCCGGCACCGGCATCGACGCGATCGTGCGCGCCGACGCCTCCCTGACCACCCCCGACACCCCTCGCACCTCCAGCACCCCCAGCACCCCCAGCACCCCCAGCACCCCCATTGTGGAAGGAACCCCTCATGACCGCTGAGAAGCACCCCGGCACGACCCCGGGCACGCACCCCGCGACCGACGTCGAGCAGCTCGCCCAGACCACCCGCTACACCAGCTACACCGTCTTCCGCCGCCTCTCCGGGCTCAGCGAGGACGGCGAGGTCACCGCGGAGCAGATCACGGCCGCGCTCGGCGAGGTGACCGCGCTCATGGAGGGCGAGGGGGCGGAGATCCTGGGCTTCTACGACACCTCCGGCTTCCGCGCCGAGGACGACCTCATGCTCTGGCTCGCGGCCGACGAGCCCGCGGCGCTGCAGTCCGCGCTGCGCGAGTTCGAGCGCTCCCTGCCCGGCACCTGGCTGCACCGCGAGTGGGCGGCCGTGGGCGTGCACCGCATCGCCGAGTTCTCCCGCGGCCACGTGCCCTCCTACATGGTCCCCGGCGTCGAACGCCGCGAGTGGATCTGCGTGTACCCCTTCGTGCGCAGCTACGAGTGGTACCTGCTGCCCGAGGACGAGCGCAACCGCATGCTGCGCGAGCACGGAATGATGGGTCGCGACTACCCGCAGGTCAACGCCAACACCGTCGCCGCCTTCGCGCTCGGCGACTACGAGTGGCTGCTGTCCTTCGAGGCGGACGATCTCCACGACCTCGTCGACATGATGCGTCACCTGCGCTACTCCGATGCGCGCCTGCACGTGCGCGACGAGCTGCCCTTCCACACCGGCCGTCGGCTCTCCTCCCTCGAGGACGTCGCCGCCCTGCTCGCCTGAGCCTTCCGACCCTCTCCGCATCCACCACCGAGGACCCACGATGACCGATACCGTCCAGCCGATGCCCGGCCCGTCGATGCCCGGCCCGCGGGCCGTCGACCCCCTCTCCGCCACCCACACCCGGCGCGGGGAGCCGACTCCCTTCGACGCGATCCTGTTCTCCTCCTTCGGCGGTCCGGACGGCCAGGACGACGTGATCCCCTTCCTGCGCAACGTCACCCGGGGCCGTGGCATCCCGGACGAACGGCTCGAGGAGGTCTCCGGCCACTACCGGGCGCTCGGCGGGCGCAGCCCGATCACCGCCCAGAACCAGGCGATGATCTCCGCGCTCGAGCAGGAGCTCGCCGGCCGCGGGATCGACCTGCCGGTCTACTTCGGCAACCGCAACTGGGCTCCGTACAACGCGGAGGCGGTGCGCGCCCTGCACGCGGACGGCCGACGCCACGCCCTGGGCCTCGTCACCAGCGCCTACTCCTCCTACTCGTCGTGCCGTCAGTACCGGGAGGACTTCGGGATGGTGCTCGAGGAGACCGGTCTGGCCGGCGAGGTGAGCATCGACAAGGTCCGCGTCTACTTCAACCATCCCGGGTTCCTCGAGCCCGTGGCCGACTCCCTGGCCGCCGCGCTCGCCGAGCTGGGCGCCGAGGGCCACGACCACGACCGGATCACGGTGCTCTTCTCCACCCACTCGGTGCCGCTGTCGATGGCGGAGGCCTCCGGGCCCGAGGAGACGCGGGTCGAGGGCTCCGGCGGCTGGTACGTCGAGCAGCACCTCGCCGCCTGCCGCTGGGTGATGACCCAGCTCCACGACGACTCCCCTGCGCTGCCCGACTGGCAGCTGGTGTACCAGTCGCGCTCCGGCGCCCCGCACATCCCGTGGCTCGAGCCCGACGTCAACGACGTCATCGAGCGCCTCGCCGCCGACGACGCGGCCGATGCGGTGGTCGTGGTGCCGATCGGCTTCGTCACCGATCACGTCGAGGTGGTCTGGGACCTGGACACCGAGGCGAAGGAGACTGCCGCAGAGCAGGGTCTGGCGTTCCGCCGCGCCGCCACCTCCGGCGAGGATCCCCGCTTCATCTCGGCCCTGGCCGATCTGGTCCAGGAGCGCCTGGACCCGCAGTTCCCGCGCCGCGTGGTCACCGACTTCGGCGCCACCCCCGATGTGTGCGGGGCGAACTGCTGCGTGGGTCGCCTCTGCCGCCCCACCACGAGCGCCGTCGACTCGGCGGAGGACGTCGAGCGCGCCCGGGCGGAGGCCGACGCCGCAGGAGCGTCCTCATGACGGCCGACGACTCCGCCCTGCGGATCGGCACCCGCGCCTCCGACCTCGCCCTGACCCAGTCCGGTCAGGTGGGAGCGGCGCTCGTGGCCGGGACGGACCATGCCGTGGAGCTGGTGCACGTGAGCACCCAGGGCGACCGTGACCGCACCAGCCCGCTGGCCCAGATCGGCGGCACCGGCGTGTTCGTCACCGCCGTGCGGCAGGCGCTGCTGGACGGGACGGTCGATGTGGTCGTCCACTCCTGCAAGGACCTGCCCACCGCGGCGCTCGAGGAGATCACCCTGGCCAGCTACCCGGTCCGGGAGGATCCCCGCGATGCGCTGTGCGCGCGCGACGGGATGACCCTCGAGCAGCTGCCGGCCGGGGCGACGGTGGGCACCGGCTCGCCCCGCCGCGCCGCCCAGCTGCTGCGCGCCCGGCCCGACCTGGACGTGCAGGGCATCCGCGGCAACGTCGAGACCCGCCTGGGGCGGGCCCTCGGCGAGGACGCGGACCTCGACGCCGTGGTGCTCGCCGCCTCCGGGCTGCGCCGGGTGGGCCGTGAGGCCGCGATCAGCGAGCTGCTCCCGGTGGACGTGATGCTGCCGGCTCCCGCCCAGGGCGCCCTCGCGGTCGAGGCGACCAGCGCCTCCCTCGCGTCCGGGCCCTGGTTCGCACAGCGCCTGGCTGCGGTCGACGATCCGGCCACCCGCGCGGCTGTCACCGCCGAGCGGGCGCTGCTGCGCACCCTGGAGGCCGGCTGCTCCGCCCCCGTCGCGGCGTACGCGGAGCTCGAGATCGCTGCTGCGGAGAGCGCCGATGGTGCGGGTGGCAGCGGCGTGCTGCGCCTGCGCGCCCTCGCGATCCGGCCCGACGGCAGCCACGTCGTCGAGGGCGAGGCGCGCGTGACCCTCGACCTCGCTGTCGACGAGCTCTCCGGTCCCGGATCGGTGCCGGCCGAGCTGGGCGCCGAGCTCGCCGCGGACCTCATCGAGCGCGGCGCAGGAGAGATCCTCGCGGAGGCGCGCGCCTGATGAGCGCCATCGCGTCCCCCCGCACCGTGCTGGTCACCAGACCGCCCGGGCGCGGTGACGCGCTGCTGGCACGTCTCGCCGCGCTCGGGATCGAGGCCGAGCACCATCCGTTCCAGCGCCTCGTGCCGGTGCCCGAGGCGGAGCTCGCCGCCGTGCGGGCACTGCTCACCGACGGCACCTGCACGCACCTGGTGGTCACCTCCCCCACCGTCGTCGAGGTGCTCGGCGCCGTGCAGGTCCCGGTGGGGACGGACGTGGTCGCCGTCGGCGAGGGCACCGCCGCCGCGCTCCGCACCGCCGGGGTGCCCGTCACCCTCGTCGCGGGCGGCTCCGGAGCGGCCCTCGTCCAGGAGATGCCGCCGGCTGGACCGGGCGCGAGCGTCCTGTTCCCCGCCTCCGCCGCGGCCGCCCGCACGGTCCCCGACGGTCTGCGGGCCAAGGGCTACCGGGTGCAGGAGGTGCCCGTGTACCGCCCCGAGCAGCTCGAGCTGCCGGCTGCTGTCACGACGGGGCTTCCCACCGGTGGGTACGCCGCGCTCGTGCTCACCAGCCCGCAAATCGCGCGGCGCGCCGCCGAGCTCGGCGTGCACCCCGGGACGGGCATCGTCACGATCGGAGCGCCCACCTCCGTCGCCGTCCGCCAGGCGGGGCTGCCCGTCGGCCGGCAGGCGGAGTCCCCGGACGACGCCGCCCTCGCCCACGCCGTGCAGCAGGTCCTCGCACACCCCACTGATCCCGCGGCCCGACCGGCCGCTCCCCCGCCACCGATCCGCCTCCCGAAGGAGTCCCGTTGACCTCCGCCTCCCTGCCCGGCTCGCACTTCCCGGGACCGATCGACCGCCCCCGTCGGCTCCGCACGAGCAGCGCGATGCGCTCCCTGGTGCGCGAGCACACCCTGCGCCCCCAGGACCTGGTGCTGCCGATGTTCGTGCGCGAGGGCGCGAGCGAGAACACGCCCGTCTCCTCGATGCCCGGCGTCGAGCAGCACACGATGGACTCCCTGGTCCGCGCCGCGACCGAGGCGGTCGAGCGCGGGGTCGGCGGGGTGATGCTGTTCGGTGTGCCCGAGCACAAGGACCCGGTCGGCTCCGGCGCGACCGACCCGGACGGCATCCTCAACCTCGCGCTCGCCCGTCTGAGGGCGGAGCTCGGCGACGACACGGTGATCATGGCGGACCTGTGCCTGGACGAGTTCACCGACCACGGCCACTGCGGCGTGCTCGACGCGTCCGGCCGGGTCGACAACGACGCCACCCTTCTGCGCTACCGCGAGATGGCCCTCGCCCAGGCCGAGGCGGGTGCGCACCTACTGGGCCCCTCAGGGATGATGGACGGTCAGATCGCCGCGATCCGCGACGCCCTCGACGACGCCGGCCACCTGGACACCGCGCTCTACGCCTACACCGCGAAGTACGCCTCCGCCTTCTACGGCCCCTTCCGCGAGGCGGTGGACTCCTCCCTGCAGGGCGACCGCCGCAGCTACCAGCAGGATCCCGCGAACGGCCGCGAGGCCCTGCGCGAGCTCGCGCTGGACGTCGCCGAGGGCGCGGATCTGGTGATGGTCAAGCCCGGCCTGCCCTACCTCGACGTGCTGCGCGACGTCGCCGAGGCCTCCCCGGTGCCCGTCGGCGCCTATCAGGTCTCCGGCGAGTACGCGATGATCGAGGCGGCGAGCGCGAACGGCTGGGTGGACCGCGACCGGATGATCCTCGAGTCGCTGCTGGCCTTCCGCCGCGCGGGCGCCTCGACGGTGCTGACCTACTATGCGAGCGAGGTCGCCGGCTGGTTCCGTGACGGCCTGCCGCCCCACCTGCGCGAATTCCTCTGACGCGGCGCGGCTCTGCCGTCCTGCGGCTTCGCCGCAGTGCCGCTCCGCCACTGCGCCACCCCACCCCTGCCGATCACTCCCCGACCCTCTGACCAGGAGATGCTCTCGATGACCACCACCTCTGCCGACCTCTTCTCCCGCGCCCAGCAGGTGATCCCCTCGGGCGTGAACTCCCCGGTGCGCGCCTTCGGCTCCGTGGGCGGCACCCCGCCGTTCCTCACGGAGGCGAAGGGCGCCCTGCTGCACGACGCCGACGGCAACGAGTACGTGGACCTCGTCGGCTCCTGGGGCCCGATGATCCTCGGCCACGCCGACGACCGCGTCGTCGAGGCGGTGCGGGAGGCGGCCGGCCGCGGCCTGTCCTTCGGCGCCCCGCAGCCGGGCGAGGTGGGCCTCGCCGAGGACGTCACCGCCCGGATCGGTCCCGTGGAGCAGCTGCGGCTGGTCAACTCCGGCACCGAGGCGACCATGAGCGCGCTGCGGGTGGCCCGCGCCGCGACCGGCCGCGACGTGATCGTGAAGTTCGCCGGCTGCTATCACGGGCACGTGGACTCGCTGCTCGCCGAGGCCGGCAGCGGCGTCGCGACCTTCGCCATGCCGGGCTCGGCAGGCGTCACCGCCGCGACCGCCCGGGACACCGTGGTGCTCCCCTACGGCGACCGTGACGCCGTCGCGTCGCTGTTCGCCGAGCGCGGCAGCGAGATCGCCGCGATCATCACCGAGGCGGCGCCCGCCAACATGGGCGTGGTGACCCCGCCGGAGCAGGACGGCGTGGGCTTCAACCGCTTCCTGTCCGAGACCGCGCATGCGCACGGCGCCCTGCTGATCAGCGACGAGGTGCTCACCGGGTTCCGTGCGAGCGCCGAGGGCCACTACGGCATCGACGGCGCGGACCGCAGCTGGGCCCCGGACCTCATGACCTTCGGCAAGGTCATCGGCGGCGGCCTGCCGGTGGGTGCCTTCGGCGGGCGGAAGGACCTGATGTCTCTGCTGGCCCCGGCCGGTCCCGTCTACCAGGCAGGCACTCTGTCCGGGAACCCGCTGGCCACCGCGGCGGGCCTCGCGACCCTCGAGGGCCTGGACGCGGCGGCGTACACGACGCTGGGCAGCGCGTCGCGCACTCTGCAGCAGCTGGTGGCCGACGCGTTCACCACTGCCGGTGTCCCGCACGTCATCCAGACCGCCGGCACCCTGTTCTCGGTGTTCTTCCGTGAGCAGCCCGTGCGCACCTACGAGGACGCGAAGGCGCAGGACACCGCGGCCTTCACCCGCTTCTTCCACGCGATGCTCGAGGGCGGGATCTACCTGCCGCCGTCGGCCTTCGAGGCCTGGTTCGTCTCCACCGCGCACACCCCGGACATCCTGGACCGGATCGCGGCGGCGCTGCCCGGGGCGGCGGCCGCGGCGCGCGGCTGAGCCGAGCCGGACGAGCGGGCGTTCGACCTACCGTGGGTCGGTCGCCGGGCAGACGGAGTCGACCGCGGCGCCGACCGTTCGGACGATGACCACGGCGACGAGTGCCAGCACTGCGAACAGGCTGGTCAGGTGCAGCACGAGGGCCCACGGGGAATGGTCCGCGCCTCCGACGAAGAAGGTGTCGGCGAGGGTCATGCCGGCCGGGAATGACGCCACGAGGTACACCGGGCTGCCCAGCGCGAGCAGGCCGAGCACGACCATGAGGACCGCCGGGGTGGAGAGGCGATCGCGCCATGTGCTGAGCGCGACGGAGGAGGCGATCAGCGGCCCCGGCACCAGCAGCGCGGTCATCAGGCCCCATCCCATCGTGTCCGCCGACCGCCCCACCGCGGCGTGGATCTCGACCAGGGTGCTCCCGGGCACCGTGGCCAGAGGGTTCAGCACCTGGATCTGGAGTGCCGCGAACACGGCATAGGCCAGGACGGCCGCAGCGCCGAGCAGCCCGACCACTCGGGCTGACGTGCTGCGAGGACGTGCAGGAGCGGTGCTCATGCACGGATTCTGGCATCGTCCCGATGCCTGCTCGTGGTGGATCTGTGGAGATCAGGAGGGGGGTTCCGGCCGCGGGAGATCGTCGGGGCGGGACCGGCTGGGCCGACTGCTCCTCAGGGTCCAGTGGGCTGGTCCTGTGGGCTGGTCCTGTGGGCTGGTCCCGTGGAGTGGCTCTGTGGAGCGGTCCGTGACGATCATCAGCCGGGGGATTCCGGCGGGGCTGAGGCATCCGGTAGGGACGTAGGCCGGCGTCTTCGCCGCGGGCGTGAACTCCTGGCCGCCGCTGGCGCGGTCGGGCTCGGCCGGGCTGGTCGCGACGGGGCGGTCAGGGCCCGAGGCCGGGTGGTGCGGCGGGTCCCGGAGCGGCTGATCCACTCCACGACGTGACCATCGGTCGCCGTGTCGCCGGCGCGTCGCACGCCGCCGGTCTGTCGTTCCTTGTCATTGCAGTAGACGCAGAGCCCCTGCCCGTTGTCCAGGCAGGTCTCGCCGCCCGTGGCGTGGGGGCGGATGTGGTCGGTGTGCCGGATCGCCGCATCGCAGAAGGGGCCCCGACACACCTGATCCCGCCAGCGGATGAACGTCGCGAGCGCGGCGGGGAAGGCGCGGGCACGGGACTCGACGGCCACCAGCTCGCCGGCGCGGGGGTGGGTGTACAGCCTGCGCATCACGGCGCGCAGCGCAGGGCCATCAGGGCCCATCGCCTCGTCCGCCTCATCGGTGAGCGCCGTGCCGAGCGCCCCGCGCAGCTCCTCGAGCAGCACCTCGGCCGGGGCGGTGCCATAGCCTTCGAGGTGGGCGAGGTCCCCGGCCGATGGGTGGATGAGGGCGCGCTCGGTGATCATGATGCCGATGTCGAGGGTGGTCGCCACCATGGCGTCCTCCTGCCCGAGCAGCGTGTCCACGAACGAGTCGGCTTGGATCGCCTGGTGGCCGCGACGGTCACCGGCGGCGCGCAGTCGCTCGGCCTCCAGGGAGAGCCGCTTGCGGATCTTCGCTCCGTCGAGGGCGGGGACCCGCGCGGAGACGGTCGCCATGCCGTGCTCCGCGCGGCGCACGGTGACTCGCCGCTCCTGCCGGGCGTGCTGGTGACGGCGCCGCTGGCCATACGGATCGGCAGCGGCGATCGCCCGTGAGGTGGCGTCATCCCAGGTCTCCGCACCGGCACCCTCGAGATCCGGCAGCTGCTCGCCCAGCAGGCGGTCCGCATGAGCGCGCTGGGTGGGGGACAGCGGGGCGAGCGAACGAGAGCTGCTGTGAGCGACAGTGCTGGTGACCTTCGCTGTGGCCAGGGCGGTGAACATCTCGGGCATGTCCGCGACCAGCCGACGCTGCGAGGCCAGGGAATGGGCGGCCGAGGCCGGGGACTTCCCGGTCAGCATCGAGACCTCGCGCGCCGCCTCTCTCGAGGCCTCACGCAGCAGCTGCTTCGCGGGCGGGGCCTGATCCGCCTCCTGGGCGGTGTGGGCCCTGCCCTCTGCCTGCTTCTCGAGAGTGAGCGATCCCGCCAGCGCCACCACGGCGCGGGCCTCCACGGCGTCCATCGCGCTGCGCAGCTCGTGGAGCATGCCGACGACGGCCGTGAACTCAGCACCGAGCCGAGCGTCGGGCGTGAACAGCTGCTGAGGGCGCAGCGCGAGCTCCCGCAGCACGAAACCCTGATCCCCGAGCACCGCGGCGAGCGCGGGCGCGCCCCCACCGTGCACGGCGTCGACGAGCGCCCGGTGGGGATCACCGGGTGCCTGGTCGAGGGCCTGCGTGCTAGGAGCCATCACACCACGATCGCCCATTCCGCCGACGAAAAGAAGGGCCGCCGGGAAATGTGGACAACCTCGATCGGGGAGGAACTCTGAGGGCACAGCACCCGCCGGAACCCTCCGCTCTCCACCTTCATACCTGCAGGTCATTCACCCTGCAGTGGTCGACGACATGAGCACCCTCTCCCTCCCTTCAAAAAGCCTCGAAGACAAAGCACAACCCGGTCGTCAGGAATGTGGACAAGATACGACTGTGGAGGATCCGTCGCACGCTCCGGCCAACGGTGCTCGGCGGGCTCGACCGGGGGTCCGGAAGCTCCACGACCCTTCCGCCGACGGTGGTTCCATGACGCCGGAGGACCCTTCACGACGCTCTGCGTCGGCCGATGACAGGATGCTCGACAGCGACCGCTCCGCTCCCCCAGGCTGGTACGCGTCGGCCCCCGCCGACACCCCGCTTCGTAGCTCAGCCCGGTAGAGCAGCTCCCTCATATGGAGCCGGTCGCAGGTTCAAATCCTGTCGGAGCGTCCGACCCGCCGACACGACCCCGCCGTCCCGACACGCACCTGTCTGCGCCGCCCCGTACGCTCGGACCCTCCGCCGACCGCTCCGCGTCGGACCCCGCCCGTTCCCCGAGGTGCTCATGGCCCGCACGCCCGCCACGACCAGGAAGCCCGTGCTGAGTCGGCTCGTGCTCCCCCCACTCGACTCCGTCGGCGCCGACGCACTCGAGGCGCATGCCCCGCACGAGGGGCTCTCCCTCGACGGCGTCGATCTCACCGGCTGCGACCTCACCGGAGCCGCCTTCACCGAGTGCGAGCTCGTCGGTGTCACCGCGCACACCTCGGTCCTGCAGCACGCACGGCTGGTCGAGACCCGGATCGAGCGGCTGAACGCCCCCGTGCTGGATGCGACGCGCTCCACCTGGCGCGACGTCGCACTGAGCGGTTCACGGATCGGCGCGCTGGACATCTACGACGCCGAGATCCGCTCCAGCCGGATCTCCGGCAGCAAGTTCGACTGGATCAACCTGCGCTCGAGCACCCTCGAGGACGTCCTGTTCGAGGACTGCACGATCGAGGAGCTCGACCTCGCCGGCGTCACGGCGAAGCGCGTCGCGTTCGTGAACTGCCGGGTCGGCAGTGTGGCCCTCGCCCATGCACGGCTGCAGGACGTGGATCTGCGCGGGCTCGAGGTCGGAACGATCAGCAACCTCGAGGCGCTCTCGGGAGCGACGCTCGACGCGGAGCAGGTCACCGCCCTCGCCCCGGCTTTCGCGAGCCACCTGGGGATCCGCGTCGAGGGCTGAGCCGCCTCCCCACAGCAGAACGCGGGCCGAGGGGATCCCCGACCCGCGCCTGATGCGGTGATCGTAGCGTCAGCCGCGTCCGCTGACCCGCTGCTTCCGGGAACTGATCTCCCCGGTGTTGAAACCCGCCAGGTGCAGGCCTCCGTGGAAGCGGGCGTGCTCGATCTTCACGCAGCGGTCCATCACCACGTCGAGCCCTCCGGCCTCCGCGATCGCGGCGGCCTCCTCGTTCCAGGAGCCCAGCTGCAGCCACAGCGCCTTGGCGCCCACCTCGACCGCCTCCTGAGCCACGCCCGGCAGATCGGCGTCCTTGCGGAAGACGTCCACGAGGTCGGGCACGACGGGCAGGTCCGCGAGCGAGGCGTAGGCCGGCCGGCCGAGGATCTCGGTGGCGCGGGGGTTGACGAAGTACACCTCGTAGGGCGAGCTCGAGAGCAGGTACGTGGCCACGAAGTAGCTGGCCCGCGCCGGATTCGCCGAGGCGCCCACGATCGCGATGGACCGGGCGCGGCGCAGGATCGCGAGCCGCTCGGGGGCCGAGGGGCTCCGCCAGGAGCGCTCGGGGGCGCCGCTGGCCCCGTCGGTCGCAGGAGCCGCGGGGACCGCGCAGGCCTCCCCCGCTCCCTGGATGCTGATGCCGGTCATCGCTGCACTCCCGTCGCCGCTGTGATCGCCTGGTCGAGGTCCCACAGGATGTCCTCCACGTCCTCGAGACCCACCGAGATGCGGATCAGATCCGGTCGCACGCCGCCCGCGGCGAGCTGCTCGGGGCTGAGCTGCTGGTGGGTGGTCGAGGCGGGATGGATGACCAGCGTGCGGGCATCGCCGATGTTCGCCAGGTGCGAGGCGAGCTGCAGGTTCGCGATCACCGCCTCGCCGGTCGCGCGGGCCGCAGCGGCCTCCTCCGCCGCGTCGCCGAACTCCCCCGTCGGCCGCACGCCGAAGGCGAAGACGGACCCGGGACCGAGCGGCAGGTACGCCGCCGCCCGCTCGTGGTGCGGATGGGACTCGAGCCCTGCCCAGGTCACGAAGGAGACCCGGGGGTCCGCCTCGAGCCAGGTCGCGACCGCGCGGGCGCCCGCGAGGTGGGCATCGATCCGCTGCGGCAGGGTCTCCACACCCTGCAGCAGCTGGAAGGCGGACTGCGCGGGCAGGGACGGGCCGATGTCGCGCAGCTGCTCGGAGCGGAGCTTGGTGAGGAAGCCGTACTCGCCGAAGTTGTCCCACCACGTGATGCCGCCGTAGGACTCGACCGGCTCGGTCATGCCCGGGAAGTTCCCGTTGCCCCAGTCGAAGCGGCCCGACTCGACGACCACGCCGCCGAGGGTGGTGCCGTGCCCGCCGAGGAACTTGGTGGCCGAGTGGAGGACGATGTCCGCCCCGTGCTCGATCGGCCGCACCAGGTAGGGGGTCGCGAGGGTCGCGTCGACCACCAGCGGCACCCCGTGCTCGTGTGCGAGCTCGGCCAGTCCCGAGAGGTCGGCGATCTCGCCGGAGGGGTTGCCGATGACCTCCACGTACAGCGCCTTCGTCTCCGGCCGGAAGGCGGCGCGGTAGTCCTCCACCTCGGAGGAGGGCACGAAGGTGGTCTCCACGCCGAAGCGGCGCAGCGTGACGTCGAGCTGGGTGACGGTGCCGCCGTAGAGCTGGGCGGAGGCGACGATGTGATCGCCGGCGCCGGCGAGCGCGGCGAAGGTGATGAACTCGGCGCTCATCCCCGAGGCGGTCGCGACCGCGCCGATCCCGCCCTCGAGCGAGGCGATCCGCTCCTCGAAGGCGGCGACGGTGGGATTGCCGATGCGGGAGTAGATGTTGCCGTACTTCTGCAGCGCGAAGAGGTTCGCGGCATCGGCCGCATCGTCGAACACGAAGGACGTGGTCTGGTAGATCGGCACGGCGCGGGCGCCGTGCTGGGCGTCCGGCGTGCCGCCGGCGTGCAGGGCGCGGGTGCGGAAGCCGAAGCCACGCTCGGGCGCCGAGGGAGGAACGGCCGCCGGGGCGGCGGCCGACGACGACGCGTCCGACGTGGAGTGCGGGTGCTGCTTCTCGGTGGCGGTCATGCGGCGGCTCCTGCCTTGGCCGGGTGGTCGGCCGGGAGGGTCTCGAAGGCGGCGCTCTCGGCCTCCTCGGCGGAGACGCCGGGGACGACGGGCAGCAGGTCGGTGTTCAGCTCGGTGCCGTGGGCTCGCGCCAGGTCCTTCTCCTTCTCGCGCACGATCGGCAGCACGTCCCGCCCGAAGGCCGCGACCTCCTCGGTGAAGTGGAGGTAGCAGGTCAGCAGCAGGTTCACGCCGATCTTCTTGTACTCGATGACGCGGTCCGCGATCTCCTCGGGGGTGCCGATCAGCTGGGTCTTGAAGCCGTCGTTGTACTGCACCAGGTCCTCGAAGGAGGAGTCGGCCCACATGCCCTTGCCGTCCTTGGTGGAGGCGCCGGCCTCCTGGACGGACTGGCGGAAGCCCTCGACGGCGGGGCGGTGGGCCTTGGCGACGATCTCGCGCAGGGTCTCCTCCGCCTCCTTGCGGGTCTCGCGGGCGATGACGAAGCCGTTCAGCCCGAACTTCGGGGCGCGGCCCGCGGCGGCGGCGGAGGCGAGCACGCCGTCGACGTTCTCCTCATAGCCCTCGAGGGTGCGGCCGTTGGAGAAGTACCAGTCCGCGACGCGACCGGCGGTGGCCTGGGCGGCGGTGGAGTTGCCGCCGAAGAAGATCTCGGGATGGGGGCGGCCGGGCACGTCGACGGGCTTCGGGTTCAGGGTGAAGTCGTCGATCGAGTAGTACGTCCCGTCCTGGGAGTACCCGTTCTCGGTGAGCAGCCCGCGCAGCGCGGAGATGAACTCCTCGGTGCGCACGTAGCGCTCGTCGTGCTCGAGCCAGGGCAGGCCGAACTTCACGAACTCATCCTTCAGCCAGCCGGAGACGATGTTCACCGCGGCGCGGCCGCCCGAGAGGTGGTCCGCCGTGATCAGCCACTTGGCCAGCACGCCCGGGTGCCACATGCCGGGGTGGAAGGCGGCGATGACCTTCAGGCGCTCGGTCGCGCCGAGCAGGGCGAGGGAGAAGGCGGAGGCCTCGTGCTGCTTGTCCGCGCCGTAGCTGGCGGCGTAGCGGGTCTGGGTCAGCGCGTACTCGAAGCCGGAGTTCTCGGCGATCTGGGCCA
Source organism: Brachybacterium sp. (assembly GCF_036379615.1). Lineage (GTDB taxonomy): Bacteria > Actinomycetota > Actinomycetes > Actinomycetales > Dermabacteraceae > Brachybacterium. The sequence goes on along the minus strand of NZ_DASVGJ010000002.1, from coordinate 68,811 downwards.
GGCGCGAGTTGTAGGGCAGCTGCCAGTCGGTGCGCTGCTCGATGGTGGAGACGACGAGGCCGCCCGAGACGTTCGGCACCCAGTACGCGAACTTCAGCGGCGTCTCGACGCTCGAGGCGGGAGAGGTGGTGGTCATGGGTCCTCCTGGGGTCGTGCAGGATCGGTTCAGCTGCAGGGTCGGTTCACGGATGAGGTCGGGTCAGGTGCAGGGTCGGCTCAGGGCTGCGGCGCGAGGAGCGGGTCGTCGGCCGGCAGGGCGGTGAGCACCGCGGCGACCGCGGCGACCGCCTCGGGGTTCTGCAGGGAGGTGATGTCTCCCAGCGGAGCCGGGCTGCGGCCCGCGCGGCGGTCCCGTTCGGCGTGCGTCAGCTGCGCGAGCAGGCGTCGCATGATCTTGCCGGAGCGGGTGCGGGGCAGGTCCGGGACGGGGACCACGAAGCGGGGCTTCGCGATCGGTCCGATCCCGGTGGCGACCCGGTCCCGCAGCGCGGGCACGTCGAGCGCGGCCCCGTCGGCGGGGATCACGAAGCCGGCGGGGATCACGAAGACCGCGACCGCCTGCCCGGTGAGGGCGTCGTCCACGCCGGCGGCTCCGGCTTCGACCACCGAGGGGTCCGCGACCAGCGCGGATTCGATCTCGATGGTGGACAGGCGGTGCCCGGAGACGTTCACGACGTCGTCGAGGCGGCCGAGGATCCAGAAGCACCCGTCGGCGTCGACCGTGGCGGAGTCCCCGGCGACGTAATAGCCGCCGTGCTCGCCGCGGCCGGCGAAGTCCCGCCAGTAGGAGTCGCGGTAGCGCTCCGGATCGCCCCAGACGGTGCGGGCCATGCCGGGCCAGGGCCTGCGCGCCACCAGCGTGCCGGCGACCCCGGCGGGCAGCTCGCGGCCCTCCGCATCGACCACGGCCATGTCGATGCCGGGCAGCGGCACGGTCGCGGAGCCGGGCTTCAGGGTGGTCACCCCGGGCAGCGGCACGAGCATCGCGGCGCCCGTCTCGGACTGCCACCAGGTGTCGATGATCGGCAGCTCGCCGCGGCCGAAGGTGCGGTGGAACCACACCCAGGCCTCAGGGTTGATCGCCTCGCCGACGGTGCCGAGCAGTCGCAGGGAGGACAGGTCGTGCCCGCTCGGCAGCTGATCTCCGAACCAGTTCATGAAGGTGCGGATCAGCGTGGGGGCGGTGTAGTAGACGGTGACGCCGTAGCGCTCGATGATCTCCAGGTGCCGCTGCTGGGAGGGCTCGCCGGGGGTGCCCTCATAGATCACCTGGGTGAGTCCGTTGCTCAGCGGGCCGTAGATCTCGTAGGTGTGGGCGGTCACCCAGGCGAGGTCGGCGGTGCACCAGTGGACGTCGTCCGGCTTCGCGTCGAAGTGCGCCCAGTGCGCCCAGGAGGCATGGGAGAGATAGCCGCCGGTGGTGTGGACCAGGCCCTTGGGCTTCCCGGTGGTGCCGGAGGTGTAGATGATGAACAGCGGATGCTCGGCGTCGAACGCCTCGGCGGTGTGCTGAGGGCTCGCGACCTCCACGCTCTCGTGCCACCAGACGTCCCGGCCGGGCGTCCACGCGACGTTCTGGCCGGTGCGGCGCACCACCAGCACATGCTCCAGGTGCTCGAGCCCGTCGGCGGCGGCGTCCGCGGCGGACTTCACCTCGACGGCGCTGCCCCGCCGGAACTGGCCGTCGGAGGTGACCAGGAGCTTCGCCCCGGTGTCCTGCAGGCGGAAGCGCACCGCCTCGGCGCTGAACCCGCCGAAGACGAGCGAATGCACGGCCCCGATCCGGGCGCAGGCCAGCGCGATCACCACAGTCTCCACCAGCACGGGCAGATAGACCACCACCCGGTCCCCCGGGACGATGCCGAGGTCGGTCAGGGCGTTCGCGGCCTGGGAGACACGGCGCCGGAGGTCCTCGTAGGTGACGGACCCGCGGTCCCCGCCCTCGCCCTCGAAGTGCAGGGCGACCTTCGTCCCGTTGCCGGCGCGGACGTGGCGGTCCACGCAGTTCTCGGCGACGTTCAGACGACCGCCGACGAACCAGCGCGCGGCGGGGACGCTCAGCGCGCCGGTGGCGGGGTCAGTGCTCGGCGGCTCCCACTCCAGGGCGGTGTGCCAGGGCTCGGCCCAGTCGAGCCGTCGCGCGGCGGCCTCCCAGAAGGCCGTGGGATCGGCCGATGCGGTGGCGTGGATGCTCGCATCGACGTTCCAGGTCCCCTCGAGCGCGGGGTCGGGCGGGAAGCTGCGGGTCTCGACCAGCCGGTTCTCTGCGGCGTTCTGCACAGGAGTTCCTGCGGCAGTCTCTGCGGGAGTGCCCGCGGTGGTCTCCGTGATGCTCATGCCCACCTCTTCAGCAGCTTCTTCTCGGCGAGGCCCAGCAGGGCGTTGGTGAGGCTGCCCAGCAGTGCGAGCAGCACGATGGCCAGCAGGATCCGGTCCACTCGGCCCGTCTGCTGGGAGTCGTTGAGGATGAACCCGAGCCCCATCGAGGAGGCGATCAGCTCCGCCGCGACCAGGAACAGCCAGGCCTGGGCGAGCGCGAGGCGCAGCCCGGAGACCACCGACGGCACCACGGCCGGCAGCTGGATGGTGCGGAACATGGACCAGCCGTGCAGTCCGAAGCAGCGCCCGGCCTCCACCAGGTGGGGGTCGATGTGGCGCAGAGCCGCGGCGACGGTGGTGAACACCGGGAAGAAGGCACCGATCGCGATGAGGGTGACCTTGGATTCCTCCCCGATCTGCAGCCACAGGATCAGCAGCGGCACCCAGGCCAGCGAGGGCACCGCCCGCAGCGCGGCCAGGGTGGGGTTCAGCAGCGCATCGCCTGCCCGGGACAGGCCCACGATCGCGGCGACGGCGAGGCCGATCAGCGCTCCGACCGCGAAGCCCAGCAGCACGCGCTGCACGGAGATCGCGATGTGCAGGCCCAGTTCGCCGCGCTCGATCAGTTCGACCCCGGCCTGCAGCACGGTCACCGGTCCGGGCAGGCGGTAGGCGGGCACCAGCCCGGCAGCGGTGGTGAGCTGCCAGGCGACGAGGATCAGCAGCGGCAGCACGGTGCCCGCGGCGAGGCGCACACCGGTGCGGTCCCAGAACGCGGGGCGGGACTGCGCAGCGCCGGAGGTCGACGCGGTCCCGGAGGGCGACCCGGTCCCGGAGGGCGCGGCGGCGGCGTGCTCGGCCGTCGCGGCGCTCACTGCTTCTCCACCGCGGCGACGGCGAAGTCGGCATGGATGATCTCGCCGCGGGCCTTCTCGACCGCCTCGGCCCCGCCCCGCACGTCCCCGGACTCCGAGAGCATCGGGGAGATCGTCTCGAGCACGGCGAGCTGGTCCTCGCCGGGCACGCCGGAGACATCGAGGTTGGAGCGCTCGGTGATCACCGCGGTCGCGACGGCCAGGTCGATGCCAGCGACCTCGGCCAGCAGCTCCGCGGTGGCCTCGAGGTTCTCCAGCGCCCAGGTACGGGCCTGCTCGTAGGCGTCCACGACCACCTGGGCGACGTCGGCGTGGTTGTCGAGGAAGTCCTCGGTGGCGTTGAGGACGCCGTAGGTGTTGAAGTCGACGTTGCGGTAGACCAGCTGCGCGCCGGATTCCACCTCGGCGGCGGCCATGATCGGGTCCAGTCCGGACCAGGCCTCGACGCTGCCGCCCTCGAGGGCGGAGCGGCCGTCGGCGTGCTGGAGGGGCTGGAGCTCCACATCGTCGATGCTCAGGCCCGCCTCGGCCAGGGTCTGGACCAGGAAGAAGTAGGGATCGGTGCCGGGGGTGGCGGCGACGGCACGGCCTGCGAGATCGGCGGGGCCGGTGATGTCGCTGCCCTCGCCGACCACGAGCGCGGACCATTCGGGCTGGGAGTAGATGCCGATCACCTTGATCGGAGAGCCGTTGGCGCGAGCCAGCAGCGCGGCGGACCCGGCGGTGGAGGCGATGTCCGCGGAGCCCGAGCGGAGGAACTCGTTGGCCTTGTTGGAGCCGGCCGACTGCACCCACTCCACGCTCACCGAGCTCCCCAGGGCGGTCTCGATGAGCTTCTGGTCGCGCACCACGAGGCTGAGCGGGTTGTAGGTGGCCCAGTCGATGGTGAGGGAGCCGGTGGTCCACTTCCCGGCGTCACCGCCGTCGGCGGTGGCGTTCTCGGAGCCCTCGCCGGGCACGCAGGCGGTCAGTGCCGTCCCGGCGAGCGCCGAGAGTCCGAGGGCGGTGGCGGTGCGGCGGCTGATGCGGTGGGTCATGAGGGGTTCTCCGAGGGGGTGGCGGGGCGGGCAGGGCGGGCATGGACGCCGAGGCCGGCCAGGAGGTCGACGCGGAGGTCGGCCAGGGCGTGATCGGCGCGGTCGCGGGGGCGGGCCCCGGGCACCTCGACGGTGCGGGTGAGCGAGCCGGAGGTCGGGTCCTCGCGCAGGGAGCGCAGCAGCAGGACCCGGTCGGCGAGGTAGAGGGCCTCCTCGACGTCGTGGGTGACCACGAGGATCGTGGTGGGCTCGGCGGCGTGGATCTGGAGCAGCAGGTCCTGCATGCGCAGGCGGGTGAGGGCGTCGAGCGCGCCGAAGGGCTCGTCCAGCAGCAGCACCTCGGGTCCGCGGGCGAGGGCCCGGGCGAGGGAGGCGCGCTGGGCCATCCCGCCGGAGACCTCGCGGGGGCGCAGCGCGGCGGCGTGCTCGAGGCCGACCAGGGCCAGCAGCTCCTGGACCCGTTCGCGCCCCTGCTTCCGGCCGACGCCCTTCCCGCCGATGCTGCGCGGCAGCCCCAGCGCGACGTTCTGCGCGAGGGTGCGCCAGGGCAGCAGGCGCGGCTCCTGGAAGGCGACGGCCGTGCGCGGATCGGTGCCGCGCAGCGCCGTGCCGCCCAGGCGGATCTCGCCGGCGCTCGGCTGGTCCAGCCCCGCGACCAGGCGCAGCAGGGTGGACTTCCCGCAGCCGGAGGGTCCCACGACCGCGACGATCTCGTCCGGCGCGAGCTCCAGGTCGAGGTCGCGCAGCACGTCGTGCCGACCCTGCGGGGTCTCGAAGGTCCGGGCGATGGAGTCCAGCCGCACGCCGTTGCGTCGCCCGGGCGCGGCCGGATCGCGGGGCGCGGACGCAGGCGCAATGCCGGGCGCGTCCGGGGTCGCGGCGTCGGCCTCGGAGCCCGGCTGCGTGGCGCGTGCGGTGGCGGTGCTGGTCATGCCGACGATGATGACGGCGCGCCGGGCACCGACGCCACAACGTCGTCATAAGCCGTCATAGTCGGGGTCCCTGCGGCAGGCGTGGGGATGACGGTGGATGACGGCGTGCGAACCAGGTCACACGCGGCCGGAACCCGACGGTGGCATCCCGCGGCGAGCACCGACGGTGGGGTCAGGCGGCGGGGCCCTCGAGGATGCTCAGCCGGTCGACGACGCGGAAGCCCAGCTCGCGGTTCAGGGCGAGCATCGGGGCGTTGTCGGGCGCGGTGTAGGTCTGGATCCAGCGCGAGTCGGCGACCTCGGGGACGCCGGCGAGGTTCTCGAGGTTCGCGAGCTTCAGGACGCGACCGATGCCGCGCCCGCGATGGGCGCGGTCCACCAGGGTGTCGTCCTGGGTGAGGATCTCCGGATCGTGCCGATTCACGAAGATCTCGGTGTAGCCGACGGCGATGCCCTCCGCGTAGGCGAGGGCCCGCACGAGGGTCCAGCCCTGGTCGTCCATCCGCTGCGCGGTGCGGCGGATCTCCTCGACGTCCGCGCGGGAGGCGGGCCGGGTGAGGTCCCCCATCGGCACGTCGGCCTCCATCTGCGTGCTGAGCCGGGCCCAGTCCTCCAGCAGCTCCTCCGGGCAGGCACCCCGCCAGGCGCGCACCTCGATGCCGGGAGCCGGGCGCGCGGAGCCGGCGAGCGCGGCGAGGTCGGAAGGGCCGGCGGGCAGGTCGAGCAGCAGGCGGTCCTCCTGGTGGCCGAGCGCCAGCCCCAGTGATCGTGCGAAGGCGACGCCCGGCTCGCCGTAGGTCTCGGCCTGCACCACCTCGCAGCGGCCGGCGAGGGACTCCTTCACGGCGGCGGCGAGCGCGCTGCCGATTCCCTGGCGTCGGTGGGCGGGCAGCACCGAGATCTCGACCTCGGCGGGGTCCCCGGGATCGACCTCGGCCCCGGCGGCGCCGACGACCTCCCCGTCCAGGCGGGCCTCCAGCAGCACCGAGTGCCGCTCGGGCCTGGGGTCCGCGAAGCGCGCGAGGGTCGTCTCCTCGCTCGCCCACCAGGCCGCCTCGCGCCCGGCGTTGAACCCCTTCCCCAGCACGGCGTTCCAGGCGAGCAGCGACTCCTGGTCCGTGGGGTCGACGGGCGTGATGCTGACACTGCGACGCTGCACGTGGCTCATCCGGCCATTCCAGCACAGGGCAGCCCATGACCCCAGCGAATACTCCGTGCCCCGGCGGGTGATCCGCGCCCGGACGGATGATCTGCTGTCACCCCCGCCCTCGTGCGGCGCACAGCGTGGCGCGCACCGTGTCGCGCACCGTGTGGCGTGCACCCCGTGCGGAGGTCATGTCGCACCAAGTTCCGGAAAACTCCCCCTGGGACGGGTCAATGCGCGCTAAATCCCTCTCTTCCCCTCGTTCACGAGGCGTGCTGCGGGCAGGCGTCGCCCCTAGCGTGGTTCTCACATCCCCGACCGCCCCGGCTGTGAGCACCGCTCCTCCAGGACCCCTCCGCTCCCCGAGCGCGGCGTCGCGGGACACACAGGATCATCAGCAGCTCGTACGAAGGACCATCACCCCATGTCTCACCTGAACACACACCGTGCCGCCGGCCGCGCCGTCACCCCGCTCACCGGCACCCACCGCGCGGCACGCGCCCTCGGCGGCAGCGCCGTGCTCGGCGGCATCCTGGTCGGCACCGCCTTCGCCGGCGGCAGCTCCGCGATGGCGAACGACACCGCGCTCGCGGGCGGCGACGAGGGCTCCAGCACCACGCAGTCCGCTCCCGTCGCCTCCGAGTCCGGCAGCTCCTCCGAGAAGCTGCGTCAGGGCGATTCCGGCGCGTCCGTCGAGGCGCTGCAGTCCGCGCTCAACGCTCAGGGCGCTGAGCTGCCCGAGACCGGCTACTTCGGCTCCATGACCGACGCCGCGGTCCAGGACTTCCAGGCCGCGAACGGCCTCCAGGTCGACGGCGTGGTGGGCCCCGAGACCCACGGTGCGCTCGGCAGCGACTCCTCCTCCGAGGGCGCCCCGGCCGCCGGCGCGACCGCGGTCCCGACCTCCTCCACCTCCGGGACCCGCAGCGCGATCGTCGATGCCGCCCGTTCCGCCGTCGGCACCCCCTACTCCTGGGGCGGCAGCTCGCTCGGCGGCATGGACTGCTCGGGCCTGGTGAACTTCGCCTATGAGGCCGCCGGCATCGACGTGCCGCGCACCAGCAGCCAGATCGCCGACCAGGGCCGCAGCATCTCCCAGTCCGAGGCGCAGCCCGGCGACCTCGTCGTCTGGCCCGGCCACGTCGCGATCTACGCCGGCGACGGCCAGATCATCGACGCCTCCGGCTCGAAGCAGCAGGTCGTCGAGCGCGGCCTCTGGGGCAACCCGACCGGGTTCGTCACCTACCGCTGATCTCGCTGACCGGCCCTGCGCCGGTACGCCTCCGAGGCCCGGTCCCGCATCTCGCGGGGCCGGGCCTTCACCGTCTCCGACCTCGGCCGATACAGGCTGAGCAGGGGCACCCATCGGATCCAGCTGGAGGTCGAGCATCCCGCCTGCATGAGCGTCGACTGGATCCAGCTGGATCGGGGTGGCCTGCGGGACGGCGGCCTGCTGCGGCAGCCGCGTCCGAGGATCCGCAGGCAGCTCAGACGTGCCGGCAGCGCCCGAGCCGCTGTGCGAGCATCGTCCGGATCCCCGGCCACTCCGGCGCGAGGATCGAGTACACGACCGTGTGGCGCACCGACCCGTCGGGCAGGATGCGGTGGGCGCGCAGGATCCCGTCCTGCTGCGCGCCGAGGGCCTCGACGGCGCGGCGCGAGGCGAGGTTCAGGTGGTGGACGCGGAACTCGACGCGCAGCAGCTCGAGCTCCTCGAAGGCATGACCGAGCAGCAGGCTCTTCATCGCCGTGTTCACCCCGGTGCGGTGCACGGAACCGGCGAGATAGGTGTTGCCGATCTCGAGGCCCCGGTCGGCGAGCGCGAGGTTCATGAAGGTGGTCAGCCCCACCACCTGCTCGTTCGTCGCGCGCACGACGGCCCAGGCGAGGCGGGTGCCGGCCTCGACGTCGGCCGTGAGCCGTGCGACGGAGCCCTCGACCGCCTCCGGCGCGGGCACATGCGGGGCGAAGGGCAGACGGTGGATCTCCCCGTCGGTCACGGCGCCCTGCAGACCCGGGACATGCGCTGTGGAGAGAGGTTCGAGACGGATCCCGTGCCCCACGAGGGTCACCGGCTGAGGTCGCGGCAGCGGCGCAGTGGGGACGGCGCGGGTGCGCTCTTCGCGCCCGTCGGCCGCCCCCTCAGTCATGGCGTCGGCCGTGCTGCTCGATCGCCATCTCGTAGTACCGCAGCAGATCGTCGGAGGCGTTCTCCCAGGAGAACTTCTCCGCCTCGGTGCGGGCGGCCGCGCGGATGCGTCTGCGCAGGTCGGAGTCCCCGAGCCGGGTCAGCGCCGCATCCAGGCTCGCCTCGTCCCCGGAGTCGAAGATCAGACCGTTCACCCCGTCGGTGACCTGCTCCATCGTCGGCCCCGAGCGGGCGGCGACCACCGGGAGCCCGGAGGCCATGCCCTCGAGGATCACCAGGCCCAGGGTCTCGGTGACCGAGGGGAAGACGAAGGCGTCGGCGCTCGCGAAGGCGCTCGCGAGCTCCTCGCCCTCCATGAAGCCGGGGAACAGCGTGGAGGTGCCGGCGAAGAGCTGCTCGAGCTCGCGTCGGTACGGGCCGTCGCCCACGATCGCGAGCGCCACGTCGTCCCGCCGCTCCATCATCGGCCGCAGCCGGTGGATCTCCTTCTCAGCGGCCAGACGCCCCACGAAGACCAGTAGCTTCTTCTCCGGATGGCCCTGGGTGAGCCGCTCGCGCATCGCCTCGGAGGCGAAGCGGGGGTGGAAGGTCTGCGTGTCCACGCCGCGGCGCACCACGTGCAGGTTGTGGATGCCCTGCTCGGCGAGCTCCGCCTTCATCGTCTGGGAGGTGGCGATGTTGACGTCGGCGAGCGCGTGGTTGCGCTTGATCTGCCACCACACGGGCCGCTTGCCCCAGCGGTAGGCCCGATAGAGGTCCAGGTAGCGGGGGATGTGGGTGTGGTAGCTGGCGACCAGCGGGATCCGCTGGCGGTGGGCGGCGTAGGCCCCCGAGGAGGCCAGCAGGATCGGCTGGGCGGCGTGGACCACGTCCGGGTGGAAACCCCGGATGATGCCGTCCACGTTGGGGCTCGGGAGGGTGAAGCGACGGTGCTTGTAGAACGGCAGCGTCACCGGGCGGATGCCCACCACCCTCGCCCCGTGATGCTCGGTGACACCGAGCTCGGGGGCGATCACCATGACCTCGTGCCCGAGGTCGGTGAACCGTTCGACGGCGTGGCGCAGGCGCGTCACCACGCCGTCGACGGAGGGCAGGAAGGTCTCCGTGACGATCGCGATCTTCACGGAAGGATGCTCACTTCCAGGTGACGGTGGGCAAGACCAGCTCGCGCGTGACGCGGTCCGTGTTGTGCATCGCGACCTCGAGGACCTCGGCGAGGTGCTCGTCGGTCAGCAGGTGCGGCTCCAGGCCTAGCGAGAGCAGGTTGGTGTTGACCGCGTTGTAGTAGTGGTCGTACTTCTCCACGCGCGGGTTCTCCATCGCGGAGATCGCCACCTCGCGGCCGAGGTCCGCGGCGACCTTCTGCACCTTCTCCGCCAGCTCCTTGACGGAGAACTGCTCGGTGAACTGGTTGTAGACGCGGAACTCGCCGCGGTCGGCGGGGTTCTCGCAGGCGATCTCGATGCAGCGCACCGTGTCCTGGATGTCCAGGTAGCCGCGGGTCTGGGAGCCGTTGCCGTAGACGGTGAGGTCGTGGCCGATGGCCGCCTGGACGATGAAGCGGTTCAGGGCGGTGCCGAACACGGCGTCGTAGTCGAAGCGGTTCACGAGGCGCGGGTCCAGACGGGTCTCGTCGGTCTCCAGACCGTAGACCACGCCCTGGTTCAGATCGGTGGCGCGCACGCCCCAGACACGGCAGGCGAACATGATGTTGTCGCTGTCGTGGACCTTGGTGAGGTGGTAGAAGGAGCCCGGGGCCTTCGGGAACGGCAGGCGGTCCTTGCGGCCCTTGTGCTCGATCTCGATCCAGCCCTCCTCGATGTCGATGTTCGGCTGGCCGTACTCGCCCATGGTGCCGAGCTTGACGAGGTGGCAGTCGGGGGCGAAGTCCTTGATCGCCCACAGCACGTTCAGGGTGCCCTCGACGTTGTTGCGGTGGTTCTCGATCGCGTGCTCGCGGTCGATCATCGAGTAGGGCGCGGAGCGGTGCTCGGCGAAGTGCACGAAGGACTCCGGCTGGATCTCCTGGAAGATCGCGGAGACCGCGTCATAGTCGGTGAGGTCGGCGATCTTCACGGCGATGTCCTTGCCGGAGACCTCCTTCCACACCTGCACGCGCTCCTCGAGCTCGAGGATCGGGGTGACGGAGTTGGAGCCGAGCTCCTCATCGATGTCCCGGCGCACCAGGTTGTCCACGATGGTGACCTCGTGGCCCTTCTGCGAGAGGTACAGGGCAGTGGGCCATCCGCAGAATCCATCTCCACCGGCGACGACGATCTTCATTGCGAGAGTCCTCCAAAGGGTCCTGGTGCCGGTGCGCGGAGCGGGCCGCGACCGGTCTGTGCAAGTCTTGGTCCGCCCATAACGTAGTGCAGGTCGGGAGCAGCTCAAAGACGAGGAGCGCCCGCCCGAACGGTGGAGGAACGGACCATGAACAACGCGTACGACGAGAGTGCGGCAGACCGTCCTCCCCTGTCGGATTCCACTCTAGCCCGCACCCCCGAGACGGGGCTGGACGCCCCGCAGGGAGTGCCCGCGGAGACTGTTCCGGCGGCGGAGCAGCCAGCCCCGGCGGCGGACGGCGCCGCCCCTCCTTCTCCCCGGCCGCTCCCAGGCACCTCGCGTCGGGTGCTGGTGATGGGCATCGTCAACCGCACCCGGGACTCCTTCTTCGACGAGGGCCGCACCTGGGGGCTGCAGGCCGCGGTCGAGGCCGGGATCGCGGCCGCCGCCGACGGCGCGGACCTCGTGGACGTGGGCGGGGTGAAGTTCGCTCCCGGCGAGGCGCTGCCGGTGGCCGAGGAGATCGACCGGGTCGTCCCCGTGGTCCGGGCTCTGCGACGGGAGCTGCCCGCGCGGGTGCTGCTCTCGGTGGACACCTTCCATGCCGCCGTCGCCCGCGCCGCCGTCGAGGTGGGGGCGGACCTCATCAACGACACCACCGGGCTGTCCGATCCGCGGATGGCCCCGACGGTCGCCAGCGCCGGCGCCTCCCTGGTGATCACCCACTCGCTCGCCGAGCCGCGACGGCCCTACCCCAGTCCCCGCTACGACGACGTGGTCGCGGAGGTGCGGGGCTTCCTGGCCGCCCGCCTCGAACGCGCCCTGGAGGCGGGCATCCCCCGCGACCGGATCGTCCTGGATCCCGGGCCGGACCTGAACAAGTCCACCGTGCAGACCCTCGAGGTGCTGCGCGGATGGCAGGAGTACGCCGCCCTGGGGATGCCGCTGCTGGCGGCGCTGTCCCGCAAGGACTTCGTGGGCGAGTCCCTGGGACTGCCGAAGGACGAGCGGCTCGAGGGATCGCTCGCCGCGGCCGCCTGGACGGTGCAGCACGGGGCCCGGATCCTGCGGGTGCATGACGTGGCCGCGACGGTGCGGATGGTGCGCATGCTGGAGGTGCTGGCCGGATGGCGGGAGCCGGCCGGGCCGCTGGTCCACAACGTCTGAGAGCCCTCGACTCCTCAGTGCGGCTCCGCCGTTCTCAGCCCGCCGCACTGCTCAGCCTGCGAATTCCTCCAGCACCGCGTCGGCCAGACGCGGCATGACCTCGCGGTGGGCGTCGCAGAAGTCGTGGGAGGTGCCGATCACGAGGGCCAGATCCGCCTCCGGGTCCACCCAGAACGCGGTGCCGAGCATGCCGAAGTGCCCGATGGTCGCGGGACTGTTGCCCGCTCCGGTCCAGTGGGGCGTCTTGTGCCCGCGCACCTCGAGCCCGAGGGCGAAGGGGTTCGGCTCCTGCTTGCCGAAGCCGGGCATGATGCCCACCAGCTCGGGGAACTGCACGGAGGTCAGCTCGGTGTACCAGCGCTCCTCGAGCAGGGTGGGGCGCAGCAGCTCGCCCGCGAACAGCGCGAGATCCGTCAGCGGCCCGCGAGCGCCGACGGAAGCCGAGCCGGTCCACTCCAGCGCCGTCATCCCCAGCGGTCCGGCGAGCCGCTCCGGGATCCAGTCGCCGAGCTCGCGGCCGAGCGCCCGCTCGAGGTGCCGGGCGGCCTCGTCGATCCCGTAGTTCGAGTAGTGCCGGCGCAGGCCCGGGGCCTGCAGCGTGCTCTCGGACTCGTAGAAGTATCCCGAGGCGTGGGCGAGCAGGTGGCGCAGGGTCGCGCCGGGCGGGCCCGCCTCGTCCTCGAGGTCCACGCGGCCCTCCTGCAGGGCGAGGGCCGCCGTGAATCCGGTGAGGGTCTTGGTGACCGAGCGCCAGGGCCGCACCAGCGTGACGTCTCCGCGTCGGGCCCGCTCCCCTTCGGGGCCGAGCACGATCGCGGCGGCCTCGAAGCCGAACTCGTCGAGTCGGTCCAGGGAGCTCATCGCGCGTCCGCGGGACCGCCGGCGCTCCCGAAGCGTTCCAGCACCGCATCGGTGAGGCCCGGCCACACTCGCACGTGCTCGGGGCCGAAGCGCTCCTCACCGAGGAAGGCTGCGGCGAGGCCGGCCTCCGGGTCCACCCAGAGGAAGGAGCCGGACTGCCCGAAGTGGCCGAAGGTCTCTGCGGAGGAGCGCGTCCCGGTCCAGTGCGGGTCCTTGCCGCCCCGGATCTCGACTCCCATTCCCCAGTCATTGGGCTTCTGGCGGCCGTAGCCGGGCAGGATCCCCGCCAGTCCCGGGAACTGGACGGTCCGCGCCTCGCGCCAGAGGTCCTCGGGGATCAGGGCAGGGGCGAGCAGCTCCCGGCCCACGGCCAGCAGGTCCCGGATCGAGCCGCGGTAGCCCGCGGCCGGGGACCCGGTCACCTCGAGGTCCGCGAGGTCCAGGCCCGCCACGACGGTCTGCTCCAGCCAGTCCGGGAAGTCGAATCCGGTGGCCTCCTCGACATGGGCGGCGAGCACCTCGAAGCCGGTGTTGGAGTAGATGCGCCGCGCGCCGACGGCCCCGACGGTCTCGTCGCCGTCGAAGGCGTAGCCGGCGGTGTGGGCGAGCAGATGCCGCACCGTGGCGCCCTCGGGGCCGGCGGGCTCGTCGAGGTCGACCAGGCCCCGGTCCACGGCGATCAGCACGGCGAGCGCGGTGAGGGGCTTGGAGACGCTCGCGAGGTCCCTGACCCGGTCCGGTTCCCCCTGGGTGTGGACCGTGCCCTCCGCGTCCGTCACCCCCAGCGCATGGGCGAAGTCGACGTCGACGGGGATCTCGGGCGGGGTCTGCGAGGGGCTGGTCTCCACGCCCTCAAATATGGCACAGGACATCTCGCCGGGAGGCACCGGATCGGTGGCCGGCACCGGGCCGGATCCCCGGACGACACCGTGACCATTTCGTGACCTGTCCGATTTGTCCCCACCACCTGGACAGTCGTCCATTGCGTGCGGGGAACTTCGAGACCAGGCCATTTTACCCCCCGTTTACTCTTTTATGCCGAATGCATGATGTTCACGGCGTCCCGACCTGCGGCCGCCCGGACCGGCTCACCGGAGCCGCCGGCTCACCAGAGGGGAACAGCACGATGCACCTGACACTCACGGACAGACCCGAGGGCGGCGAGCAGCTGCCCGTCGCCGCACCGACCCGCCGCCTCCTGCTGCTCGGGGTGGGCACGCTGGGGCCGGGCTCGCCCTGGGCACCGGGGCGGCCACGGCCGCTCCTCCCACGCTCCGCAAGGGGTCCAAGGGCTCCTCGGTCACCTCGCTGCAGAAGAAGCTCACGAGGCTCGAGTACTGGTGCGGAACGCCCGACGGCAGCTTCGGCCATGTGACCCAGCAGGCGGTGTTCGCCCTGCCGAAGGCCGCGGGGCTCGGCCGCGACGGGGTCGTGGGTGCCAAGACCTGGGCCGCCCTGGACAAGGGCACCCAGCCGCGGAGGAGGATCACCACGGGCACCGGCTTCGAGGTGGACCTGGCCAGGCAGCTCCTGATCGGCACCAGCGGGGGCAGGCTCGCGATCATCTTGAACACCTCGACCGGCAGCGGGGAGCGCTACTACTCCGGGGGTCGCTGGAAGAGGGCCACCACGCCCAGGGGTGACTTCAGGATGTACAGCCTCTACTCCAGGGGCTGGCAGGACGGCCCGCTGGGCAGGATGTACAAGCCCGGCTACTACGACCGCGGCTGGGCGATCCACGGCTCGAACTCGATCCCCACCTACCCGGCCTCGCACGGCTGCGCCCGGATCTCGGTCAGCGCCTCCGAGCGCATGTGGTCCGGAGGGTTCTGGTTCCGCAAGGGCCGCCGGGTGCTCGTCTACTGAGCCCCGATCCCGGCGCCGGGCCGACCACCCGGCGACCACCGCTCGACGGCGGGGCCCCTGGGCCCCGCCGTCGGCCGTCTTCACGAGGCCTGCACGAATCTCTCCCCGGCTCCCCGCCCGGTGAGCACGGTGACGACCTGCTCACGCGATACGATCGGACGGCGAGCAGCCTCGCCGACCCTCCCCCGTGACGGCCGGGACGGCGGCGCTCGCGGACCTGTCGACCACAGCGAGAGCGAAGGACCACCGTGGGGATCTTGGATCGGATCGAGCGCGGCCTCGACCGCGGCGTGACGAGCGTCTTCTCGCCCGGCCGTGGGCAGCTCAAGCCGCTCGACCTGGCTCAGGGGCTCAAGCGCGAGTGCGACGACCAGATCCAGGTGCTCGACCGCACCCGGACCCTCGCCCCGAACGTCTACACGATCTATCTGAACTCGCAGGATCACGAGCGCTTCAGCTCCTGGCAGGACACCCTGCTCGACGAGCTGCAGCGCGTGCTCATGGAGCACGCGGACAAGCAGCGCTATATGTTCGTGGGCGCGGTCTCGGTGGCCCTGGAGCGCGACGACGAGGTGCGCGCGGGCCGGTTCGAGACCGAGTCCCGCACCGAGCGCGGCAGCGTCGCGCCCGCCACCGGCGCCGCCCAGGCGGGCTCCGGCGGCAGCCCGATCATCGAGATCGACGGCCAGCAGTACCTGCTCACCGGCCCGGTCACCGTGATCGGCCGCGGCGGCGACGCCGACATCATCCTCGAGGACACCGGGGTCTCCCGCCATCACCTCGAGCTGCGCGCCGAGCCCGACGGGTCCCTGATCGCGACGGACCTCGGCTCCACCAACGGCAGCTTCGTGGACGGCGAGCGGATCCGCACCCCTGTCCCGCTCCAGGACCGCTCGCTGGTGAAGATCGGCCGCACCCGTCTGACCGTGCTGCTGCCCGCAGCCGGCCCGGTCAGCTGGTGAACGCCCCATGAGCGAACTGACCCTGGTCGCCCTGCGCCTGGGCTTCGTGCTGGCGCTGTGGATCTTCGTGGTCGTCGTGGTGCTGGTGCTGCGCAACGACCTCTTCGGCACCACGGTGGTCACCCGATCCAGCCGGGATCCGCGCCGTGAGCAGCGTCCCGCCTCGGGACCGATCGGCGGGGCCGCCGCCGCGGCCGGCACCGATCCCGCGCAGCAGCGCACCGATCCTGAGGTCACCCAGGCCGCGATGGTGGTCACCGCCGGTCCGCTGCGCGGCACCTCGCTCACGCTGGGCTCCACCCCGATCCTCATCGGGCGCGCGCCCGAGTGCACGCTCGTGCTCGACGACGACTACGCCTCCAATCGACACGCGCGCGTCTTCCAGCGCGAGGGCGAATGGATGGTGGAGGATCTGGGCTCGACCAACGGCACCCTGGTCTCGGATCGACGGATCGAGGGCGCGGTCCCGTTCCGTCCCGGGGCTCAGGTGCGGATCGGCCGCACCGAGATCGAACTGAGACGAGGTCCGCGATGAGCATCGCCCTGCGGTACGCCGCCCGCTCCGACGTCGGCCTCGTGCGGTCCAACAACCAGGACTCCGGCTACGCCGGCAGCCACCTGCTGGTGGTCGCCGACGGCATGGGCGGTCACGCCGGAGGCGATGTCGCCTCCTCCGTCGCGATCGGTCGCCTGGCCCAGCTGGACGCCGAGACCCCGGCCTCGGACATCGTCGCCACCCTCGAGGAGAGCGTTCTCGAGGCGAACCAGGAGATCCTGCGCCGCGCCCGGGACGAACCGCAGCTGCGGGGCCTGGGCACCACGATCACCGCGATGCTGCGCGCCGAGGGCAAGTTCGCCCTCGCCCACATCGGCGACTCCCGCGCCTACCTGCTCCGCGACGGCGAGACCACGCAGGTCACCAAGGACCACACCTTCGTCCAGCGCCTGCTGGACGAAGGGCGCCTCACCGAGGAGGAGGCCGAGCGCCACCCCCAGCGGTCCGTGCTGATGCGGGTGCTCGGCGACGTCGACGCCGACCCCGAGCTGGACCTCTCCCTGCGGCCCGCCCACCCCGGCGACCGCTGGATGCTCTGCTCCGACGGACTGTCGGGGCTGGTCTCGCTGGACACCATCGACGCGACCCTCACGGAGTTCGAGGACCCCGGGGAGTGCGCCGAGGCGCTCATCCAGCTGGCGTTGAAGGGCGGCGGCCCCGACAACATCACCTGCGTCATCGCGGACGTGGTGGATCTCGAGGCGCTCCCCCGCGGCGAGGAGGCCCCCTCCACGAGTCCGCAGATCGTCGGCTCGGCGGCCCGCAACCGCCACGCGCCCACCAGCGCCTCCGGCCCCGCGGCGAAGGCTGCGGCGCTGACCCGCGAGGAGCCCGACGTCCCCTACGAGGACGAGGACTTCTCGCAGGAGGAGCCCCCGCGCCGCAGTCCCTGGCCGGCGCTGGTCGCCCTGATGCTGCTGCTCGCACTGCTGGGCGGGCTGCTGTGGGCCGGCTACGCCTGGTCCCAGCGACAGTTCTACGTGGGCACCGACGGCACCAGCGTGGTCCTCTACCAGGGCCTGTCCCAGGACCTCGGCCCGATCTCGATGTCGGAACCGGTGGAGGTCACCGATATCGCGCTCGAGGACCTTCCCGAGGTGACTCGCCAGCAGGTCGAGAACACGATCACGGCCTCGGACCGCGAGTCCGCCGAGCAGATCATCGACCGGCTCGAGCAGGTCTCGCTCTCGAACCAGCCCCCGCCGGCGGTCTCCCCGTCACCCTCGGATGCCGGGGGCGCCTCGGATGCCGGCGGCGCCGGCGATCAGGGGCAGGACGAGGAGCGGTCCTCCGAGGAGAGCGCTGCGGAGGAGAGCGCCGCCGAGGACGAGAACCCGCTGCCCACCCGCTCCGATCGCACGGTCCCGCCGCCCGATGAGGGCGAGGAGACGTAGTGGCCACGATCGTGTCCTACACCGCGCGTCCGCGCCGCCTCATCCAGGCGCTGCTGCTGGCGTTCGCGGTGGTGATCGGTGTGGGCTCCTATGCCCTGGTGGGGCTGGGACGCCATCACGAGCTGCCCGAGAACCTGCTGGTGTACGGGGTCGGCGCCGCTGTGCTCGCCCTGGCCCTGCAGATCGCGGTGATGTGGCGCGCCCCCTACGCGGATCCCGTGATCCTGCCGCTGGTGATGCTGCTGAACCTGCTGGGCATCGCGATGATCGAGTCGATCCATGCCGCCAACGCGATCTACGGGATCCGCAGCTCGGCGAGCGCGGACCGGCAGATGCTGTGGGCGGTGCTGGGGGTGCTGCTCTGCGTGGCGCTGCTGGTGCTGCTGCGGGACCACCGCCGACTGCGCCGGTACACGTGGATCAGCGCCGTCGTGGGTGCCGTGCTGCTGCTGCTGCCGCTCGCGCCCGTGATCGGCTCGGCCCGCAACGGCTCGAAGATCTGGATCAGCATCGCCGGCTACAGCTTCCAGCCCGCGGAGCTGGCGAAGATCGCCTTCGCCATCTTCTTCGCCGGATACCTCGTCTCCCGCCGTGACACCCTCGCGCTCGCAGGTCCGAAGGTGCTGGGCATCCATCTGCCGCGCTGGTCGGACTTCGGCCCGATCCTGGTGGCCTGGGGCTTCGCGATGGCGGTGCTGGTCTTCCAGACGGACCTGGGCACCTCGCTGATGTTCTTCGGCCTGTTCGTGGTGATGCTCTACGTGGCCACCGACCGGCTGAGCTGGCTGGTGATCGGGGCGGTCATGTTCCTGCCCCCGGCGGTCTTCGCCGCCACCCAGATGGGGCACGTGCGCACCCGCATCACCTGCTGGCTGGATCCGCTCTCGAGCGAGAACTACGGCAGCTGCGAGCAGATCAGCCAGGGCCTGTTCGGCCTCGCCAACGGCGGCATCACGGGCGCCGGGCTCGGGGAGGGGCGGCCCGACGTGGTCCCCCATGCGGAGTCCGACTTCATCTTCGCCTCCTTCGCGGAGGAGCTCGGCATGGTCGGGGCCTTCGCCCTGCTGCTGCTCTACCTGCTGCTGGTGCAGCGGGCGCTGCGTGCCGCCGTCGGCATCTCCGACGGCTTCGGCACCCTGCTCGCGGGCGGTCTCGGCTTCGTGATGGCCCTGCAGGTGTTCGTCGTGGTCGGCGGGGTGACCCGGGTGATCCCGCTGACCGGCCTGACCCTCCCGTTCCTCGCCGCGGGCGGCAGCTCGCTGGTGTGCAACTGGATCATCGCCGGGATCCTGGTGCGGCTCTCCGACGCCGCCCGTCGGCCCGCGGCCCGGCAGGTCGCGGCCGGTGGCCAGCCCACTGCGCCCCGGCCCGCTCAGGAGGTGGGGGCATGAACCGTCCGCTGCGCCATGTATGGCTGGTGATCGGCCTGCTCTTCGTGCTGCTGTTCACCTCGACCACCTACTTCCAGGTGGTCGCGCAGGGCCGTCTGAACGCTCACGGCCAGAACGACCGCACCCTCTACAACGAGTACGGCCGCCATCGCGGTCCGATCGTGGTGGACGGGCATCCGATCGCGGTCTCCGAGGCCTCGGGAGACACCTACGGCTACCTGCGCACCTACGATCCCGGGGCGATGTACGCACCGGTGACCGGGTACTACTCGGTGGTCTATGGCTTCACCGGCATCGAGCGCTCGCTGAACGACACCCTCTCCGGCGAGGCGGACGCCCTCTTCTACCACCGCATCTCCGACATCCTCTCCGGGCGCCAGGGGCGCGGCGCGACCGTCGAGCTCACCCTCGACGCCGCCGCCCAGGAGGCGGCGTGGAACGCGCTGGACGGCCGTCGCGGCTCCGTCGTCGCCCTGGACCCGGAGACCGGTGCCGTGCTGGCGATGGTCTCCGCCCCGAGCTACGACCCCGACCGGCTCGCCTCGCACGACCGCGCCGCGGTGAGCGAGGCCTGGACGGCGTTGAACGAGGACCCCGCTCGGCCGCTGACCAACCGGGCGATCGGCGGGGACCTGTACCCCCCGGGCTCCGCCTTCAAGCTGGTCGTGGCCTCGGCGGCGCTCGAGTCCGGCGAGTACACCGCCGAGTCCGAGATTCCCGGGCCGGGCACCTGGCAGCTGCCGAACTCCTCCGCGGTGATGAACAACCGCGCCTCCGGCGGCACCGAGCCCTGCGGCCCCGACGACACCTCGACCCTGGCCGACGCCATGCGCCAGTCCTGCAACACCTCCTTCGCGATGCTCGGGGTGGACCTCGGCGAGGAGCAGCTGCGCGAGACGGCCGAGGGCTTCGGCTTCGGGCAGCGCCTGGAGATCCCGCTGTCGGTGACGCCCTCGAGCATCGGCACCGATCTCGACGACGCACAGCTCGCCACCACCTCGATCGGGCAGTACGAGACCCGGGTGACGCCGCTGCAGATGGCGATGGTGGCCGGCACCTTCGCGAACGACGGGGTGACCATGGAGCCGCAGCTCGTCCAGGCGGTGCGCACCAGTGACCTGTCCACGGTCGCCGAGCTCTCGCCGAGGGAGCTGGGCCAGCCGCTGACCGCGGCGAACGCGGCGCAGATGCGGCAGATGATGGTGGGCGTGGTCGAGGACGGCACGGGCTCGGCGGCCGCGATCGAGGGCGTCGAGGTGGGCGGCAAGACCGGCACCGCGGAGTGGGGCGAGGATCGTGCACCCCATTCCTGGTACGTGGGATATGGACAGCAGGACGACCAGAAGATCGCGGTGGCGGTCATGGTCGAGGAGGGCGGATACGGCTCGCGCACGGCGGCGCCGATCGCCCAGGACGTGATGGAGGCGGTGATCCAGCGATGAGGACCGAACCAGGACTCGTGCTCGAAGGACGGTACGCACTGACCTCCCTGATCGCGACCGGCGGGATGGGACAGGTCTGGAAGGGCCAGGACCAGGAGCTCGACCGTGAGGTGGCGATCAAGGTGCTGCGCGAGGAGTACGCGGGGGACGAGGGCTTCCTCAAGCGGTTCCGGGCGGAGGCCCGGCACACCGCCGCGCTCTCCCACGACGGCATCGCCGCGCTGTACGACTACGGCGAGCTCGACGGCCGCGCCTTCATCGTGATGGAGCTGTGCCCGGGCCGGCCGCTCTCGGACATCATCGAGGAGAATCCCGGCGGGCTGCCCGAGAAGCGGGTCGTCTCGCTGCTCATCGAGCTCGCGCGGGCCCTGGATGCCGCCCACTCCAAGGGCGTGGTCCACCGCGATGTGAAGCCGGAGAACGTGCTGGTCGACGAGAAGAACGACTGGTCCATGAAGATCACCGACTTCGGGATCGCCCGCTCCAAGGACCAGGCCCGGCTCACCAAGACGGGCCTGGTGATGGGGACCGCCCAGTACCTCTCCCCCGAGCAGGCGATGGGCAAGCAGGCCACCTCGCTCTCGGACATCTACGCACTGGGCATCGTGGGCTACGAGATGCTCGTGGGCCGGCGCCCCTTCACCGGCTCCAGCCAGGTGGAGATCGCGATGGCGCAGGTCAAGCAGCAGCCGCCGGAGCTGCCCGAGGCGATCTCCGTGGATCTGCGACGCCTGGTGATGATGATGCTGGCCAAGGCCCCGGCGAATCGTCCCCGCTCCGCCGCGGCCGTCTCGCGGATCCTCGAGGCGATCCAGCGCGGCGTGGAGCCCCGCTTCAGCACCGGCGCGATCCCGGTGACCAAGGTCGCCGACCACGACTGGACCGGGGAGAACCGGGTGCGGCCCGGTGGCGGGAGCTCCGGGAAGCGCGGGAACGGCGGATCCTCTGCCGATTCCTCGTCCTCCACCGGCGGGCACCGCACCGGCGCCTCCCCCACCGGCACCCGCACCGCGGCGATGCCGCTGCCGCTGTCCGGTCGCGGTCGTGGGATCCGGCATCGCTCGGGCTCCTCCGGCCCCTCGGCCCTGTCGGCGGCCTCCGCCGGGTCCGCGCCGCGCCGCGCCCTGCGGCCGGGCCGCTCGGCGAGCTCCGCGAGCTCGGCGAGCTCCGGGGTCTCCGCACTGTCGGCCGGCTCGGCCCGCTCGGCGGCCTCCCCCGCCCCGGCGCCGCGGCCCTCCTCGGCCTCGCCCGCCGCGGTCGCCAGGGACGGCAGCGCCCAGAACGGTGCCGCACAGCAGGGTTCCGGGAAGCAGGGCGCCGGGCAGGACCGGACCGCGCAGGACGGGGCCGGGCGCCCCGCCGGTGTCGCCGCCTTCGACGGCGTGGACACGGCGAACTCCTCGCGGACGGTGCACGGAACCTCCACCACCGGGCGCAAGCTCGCGGGGATGTCGCTGCCGGGACTGGTGCTGCTGGTGCTCGTGGTCATCGCGATCCTCGCCGCGGTCGCGGGAGGGCTCGGGATGCTCCCCCTCGGCGCGTCCGGTCCGCTGGGCGCGGCGGACATCACTCATCTCGCCGCGGGTGACACGGCGTCAGCAACTACGATGGACGGATCGGTCGGTGTCGGCCACGGCACGAGGACGGGTGTGGAGTGAGCGAGAACAGCGTGGTCCTGGGCGGGCGCTACCGCCTGGGGCGGATCCTCGGCACCGGTGGCATGGCCGAGGTGTTCCTCGCGGAGGACACCCGGCTGCACCGCACGGTCGCCGTGAAGGTGCTGCGCTCCGACCTCGCCCGTGACTCCAGCTTCCAGGAGCGGTTCCGGCGCGAGGCCCACAGCGCGGCCTCGCTGAACCACCCCTCGATCGTCGCCGTGTACGACACCGGCGAGGAGCAGCAGACCACGATCACCGGGGCGGACGTCACCATCCCCTACATCGTGATGGAGTACGTCCAGGGTTCGACCCTGCGCGAGTACATCGATCCCGAGCACCCGATGTCCGCCCCGCAGGCGGGCGAGATCATGGCGGCGCTGCTGAGCGCCCTGGAGTACTCCCACCGGGCCGGGATCGTCCACCGCGACATCAAGCCCGGCAACATCATGATCAACGAGGCCGGCGCCGTGAAGGTGATGGACTTCGGGATCGCCCGGGCGATCGCGGACGCCACCAGCGCGATGACCGCGACCCAGGCCGTGATGGGCACCGCCCAGTACCTCTCCCCCGAGCAGGCGCGCGGCCAGCTGGTCGACGCCCGCTCCGACATCTACTCCGCCGCGTGCGTGATGTTCGAGATGCTCACCGGACGCCCGCCCTTCACCGGCGACACCCCGGTCTCGATCGCCTACCAGCACGTGCGCGAGGAGCCGCATCCTCCCTCGGCCTACAACCAGGCGGTCACCCCGGCCCTGGACGCCGTGATCCTCACGGGCCTGACCAAGGACCGCGAGCAGCGCTATCCCAGCGCCGTCGCCTTCTCCCGCGACATCGCCGCCGTGGTGGCCGGGCGGGCGCCTGCCCTCGTGGCCGGCGCGGTGCCCTCGGGTGACGACCCCGAGGCCACGACCGTGCTCGGCGCGGTCGGCGACACCACCGAGGCGCTGCCCGCCCAGGGCTCGGCGGCCGTCGGCGCGGCAGGGCTCGGCGCCGCCGGGGCGTCGGGCTCCCAGGACTGGAGCGCCGTCTCGGCCCAGACCCCCACCACCGGCCCGCTCGCCCTGCACACGGTCGACGAGGTCGAGCTGGAGGAGGACCGCAGGAAGCCCTGGTGGCTGATCATCCTGGTCATCCTGGCGGTGCTGGGGCTCGTCGCCGGAGCGCTCGCGGTGCTGCAGCCGTGGGACCGGGAGCCGGAGAGGGTGCCGGTCCCCGCGGTCGTCGGCGAGACCGAGGACGACGCCCGCACGATCCTGCAGGACGTCGGGCTGGAGCCCGACTTCGTCCAGGCGGAGTCGGAGGAGGTCGAGGCGGGCCATGTCATCTCCTCCGCTCCGGGCGAGGGCGAGGAGGTCGCCGTCGGCACGGCCGTCGAGGTGACCGTCTCCAGCGGCCCGGAGGCGGTGGATGTCCCCGACGTCGTCGGCGAGCCCCGCGACGAGGCCGAATCGCTGATCGAGGAGGCAGGGCTGGTGCCCGTCTACGTCGACAGCGAGGACAAGAAGCAGACCGAGCGCGGCACCGTCACCCGCACGAGCCCCGGCGGCGGCGAGAGCGTCCGGAAGGGCGATCAGGTCGAGATCTGGGACGCGAGCGGCGAGTACCCGGTGCCCGACCTGGTCGGGACCAGCCTCGAGAGCGCCACCGAGACCCTCGTGGATATCGGCTTCGAGGTCGAGAGCACCGAGCGGTCCGATGGCGAGGAGTCGCCGGGCACGGTGCTCGAGCAGACGCCTCCTGGCGGGCGGTCCGAGTCGATCGGCACGACGATCCGCCTGGTGGTCGCGGCGCCCGAGGGCCCGGTCGCCGTCCCGAACGTCACCGGGCAGCCGCTCGCGGACGCCCAGCAGGCGCTCGCGGATGCGGGCTTCGGCCACGAGCACACCGAGGAGGCCTCGGACACCGTCGAGGAGGGGCGCGTGATCCGTACCGACCCCGCCGCGAACGAGCAGGTGGATCGGGGCACCACGATCACGATCGTGGTCTCCTCCGGCCCGGAGCCGACCCCCACCCAGGAGCCGAGCGAGACGCCGACCGAGGAGCCGTCGGAGTCACCTACCGAGGAGGAGACCTCCACCGAGGACCCGCCCAGCGACGAGCCGCCCAGCGACGAGCCCGGGAACGGGACCGGCGAGGACAACGCACAGGGCGGCACCGGCAGAGGGATCGGCAACGGCGGGGGCAACGGCAACGGCAGAGGGAACGGCGATGACAACGGCTGAGGACACGAGCTCGACCCCGGCCGCGAGCGCCGCGGAAAGCACAGGCTCGACGCCGTCGCCGTCGGCGACCGGTCTCCCCGGGGCGCGGGTCCTGGTGGTCGACAACTACGACAGCTTCGTCTACACGATCGTGGGCTACCTCCAGCAGATGGGTGCCCGGACGGTCGTGGTGCGCAATGACGAGGTGCCCACGACCGCGGACGGCGCGGTGGACCTCACCGGTTTCGACGGCGTGCTCCTGTCCCCCGGGCCCGGCAACCCCTCCACGGCGGGGCGCCTGCTGGACGTGATCGGCGCCTGCGCCGCGCAGGAGGTGCCGACCCTTGGGGTGTGCCTGGGCCATCAGGCGCTGGGCCAGTACTTCGGTGCCACCGTCGATCATGCCCCGCAGCTCATGCACGGCCGCACCAGTGCCCTCACCCATGAGGGCAGGAGCGTGTTCGCCGGTGCCCCGTCCCCGATGACGGCCACCCGCTACCACTCCCTGACGGTGGTCCCCGAGACCATCCCGGACCAGCTCGAGGTCACCGCTCGCACGGCCGACGGCATGGTGATGGGCCTGGCGCACCGCGAGCTGCCCCTGCACGGGGTCCAGTTCCATCCGGAGTCGGTGCTCACCGAGAACGGGCACCTGATGCTGGCCCGGTTCCTGCAGCTGTGCGACGGCCGCGACGCCGTCGAACGCTCTGCGGGCCTGCAGCCGCTCATGACCGCCGGCTGAGCTCCCCGCTCTCCGGGCTCGCCTCGATGCTCTCCGCGCCCACTGCACCGCTCTCCGGCCCCGCCGCGCCGACCAGCCCGTCGTTGAAGGGCAGGTACGGGGCGACCGCCGGGAACACCCAGCCGAACAGCACCACCACGAGCGCTGCCAGCAGCACCACGGTGAGCAGGACCCGCACCCACAGCGGGCCGGGCAGGCGACGGAACAGCCAGCCGTACATCAGCTCTCCTCCTGGGGTGCGGGGGCCTCGGTTGCGAGGGCCTCGGGGATGCCGTCGGCCCTGTCCGTCCAGTACGCGAACTCGGCGTGGACGATATAGCGCTCCCGCGCCGAGTACATCGGATGGCAGGCGGTGAGGGTGAGCATCCGGTCGGTGGGCTCGACCCCTGGCTGCCCGGGCGTCGGCGCGATCACCTCGACGTCCTCCGGCTGGACGATCAGAGACTCGGTCACCTCGTACACGTAGAAGGTGTCGGCCGTCTCCACCACGATCGGGTCCCCGGGCTCGAGGACCGCGATGTCCTCGAAGACCCGACCGTAGGTGTTCCTGTGCCCGGCGATCGCGACGTTGCCGACCTCGCCGGGCAGTGCGGTCTCCGGGTAGTGGCCCGCGCCCTTGACGTTGAGGACCTCCTCGAGGCTCACGCCCTCGGCGAGCGGGAACTCCGGACGGTCGAAGGCCGGGACGTGCATCCTGCCGAACACCATGGTGTCCGCAGGTGCCTCGAGCTGCGGCGGCGGGCCGTCCTGGCGGGGCGCGATCTGCTCCTCGTCGACCGCTCCCCACTCCTGCTCGAGGCCGTCGAGCAGACCGGCCTGCTCGCGGTCGGCGACCACGTCGGTCCACCACAGCTGCCACACCAGGAACAGCAGCAGCAGGGCTCCGAGGGTCAGCAGCAGCTCGCCGAGGACCCCGACGACTCCCGCGCCGCGGGGTCGGCGGCGGTGGCTGGGGCTCACGCGGCCACCTCCGCCTCGATGGTGAGGGTGCCGACGAAGGCGGGCAGCGTGGTGGTCTCGAGGGTCTCGACCTTCTCGCCGAGACCCACGTGGTCCACCCAGTCCCGGTAGACGCCCACCCCGGGCGCGGCGTCCAGCGCGGCGGTCATCTCCTCGACCGGGCCGATGACGGTGACCACGAACGGCGGGGAGTACACCCGGCCCTCGAGCAGCAGCGTGTTGCCGGCGCAGCGGAATGCGCTGCCGTTGATGACCCGCTGGTCCTGCAGCATCATCGCCTCCGCCCCGCCGGCCCACAGCGCGTTGATGTAGGCCTCGAGGTCCTGCTGGTGGACCACGAGGTCATTGGGCTCGGTGCCGGGGATCGCGCCCAGTGCGCTGCTCGGCGCATCGGTGAGGGCGATCCGCAGAGCGGGGCCGCTCACCTCGCTGAGGCCCACGGCGTCCGCCATCTGCGCCGTGCGCTCGGCCGTGGGGGCTGCGACGTCCGTGCCGCGCAGCCGCTCGACCTCGACGCGCATCTCCGCGTTCTCCTCGGTGAGTCGCTCGATGTCACGGCCGCGCTCCTCGAGCACGCCCACCACGTCGCTGCTCTCATCACGGATGGACCCTCCTCCGGAGAGCCGGGCGGTGGTTGCGAAGAGCACGCCGCACAGCACCATCACCAACGCCACTCCTGCACGGCCGCGCCCGCGCTGGCGGCGCGGAGTGCTGTCCGAGACGCCGTCTGCGCCCATGTCGGCTCCTCACTTCACGCTCTCGGTCGACGACCATTACCCTAGGGCACGGCCCGCACCTGCGGGCCCGCGCGGCACGCCCGCGCGACCGGCCGCGTCGAGGGAGCACCGTTTCATGGCCAGGAGCAGGAAGAAGTCGTCCGGGCGGACGACGTCGAACGCGAAGGCCAAGGCCACGGCGGCGACCGAGACGGAGACCGCGACCGGGACGGACGCGGACTCGACGGACTCGACGACGAAGGACACGACCGCGAAGGACTCGTCGGCCGAGAAGACTGCGAAGGGCTCCGGCGAGAAGAGCGCGGCCGCGCGGGCGTCGGCGAAGGATGCCGCCCCGTCGAAGCGCTCCGCCTCGGGCAAGGGCGCTGCGTCGGGGAAGGGTTCCTCCAAGGACCCGGTCACGCCCAAGGGCGGAGAGATCGCCGAGAAGGCCAAGGACTCCACCCGCTCCACCTCCGTGAAGAAGGCCGCCGCCGCGGAGAGCACCCGCACCTCCGGCCGACGGGTCGCGGCCGCGACCCAGAACCCGGCATGGCTCGCCCCCGCTGCGGTGGTGTTCCTGATCCTCGGTCTCGCCTACCTGGTCACGTACTACATCTCCGCAGGTCAGCTCCCCCTCCCGATCGGTGACTGGAACCTCGCGGTGGGCTTCGGCGTGCTGATGGTCGGCGGCGGCATGCTGATGTTCTGGAAGTAGTCGCTCGGCAGACCTCGAAGCAGTCGCTCGATGCCTCTGGAAGCAGTCGCTCGACGCGGCCCCCGGCGGGGAGTTCTCCCCACCGCGTCCGCGACCTCCCGCCGGTAAGCTGGTGCTCGCGTGCGCTCCCGTGAGCGTCGTCCACCGATCTCAGCGAACGACCCGACGGGGGCCCCATGAACAGCATCTCGACACGGCGCAGACTCGTCGCCGTCCTCCTCCTCCCGTTCCTCCTGGTCCTCGCCGGGTGCGGGAAGTTCCACGCGGACTTCGACATCAAGAGCGTGGACAGCATGAACGTGTCCTTCGACTTCGCGGTCGACACCGAGTACACCGAGGGCATCTGGGACTCCGCCGAGGCGCTCTGCTCCGAGGCGACGCAGGAGATCGACCTCGGCGAGGACGCTCCGCCCGTGGAGCCCTACGAGGAGAACGGCCAGTACGGCTGCACGATCTCCGGCGTGGTCGACAGCGCTGACTTCGGCAACGGCTTCGACCTCACCGAGGACAACGGCGAGTACCTCCTGACCATCTCCGGCTCCGGCGAGACGGTGGACACCGCGAGCCTGGAGTCCCTCGGGGTCGAGATCGACTTCCGGATGACCTTCACCTTCCCCGGCGAGATCATCGAGGCCTCCGGCGGCGAGATCGACGGCAACTCGGTGACCTTCACCGATATCAACGACGTCTCCTCCGGCATCGAGATCCGTGCCGATGCCAGCAGCTTCCCCTGGCTGGTCGTCATCGGGATCGTGCTCGTGCTCGGCTTCCTGCTCCTGCTCGTCATCGCGGCCGTGGCCTTCTTCCTGATCCGTGCGCGCCGGAACAAGGGCGGCGGCTCGACCCCCACCGGCACGCCCGGCGGCTACGGCGCCGCCGGCACGTCGGCCGCGGCCGGCACTGCACCTCCTGCGGCCCCGCAGGGCCAGCCGTTCGGCCAGGTCTCCCCGGAGGCGCCCCAGGGCGGTCAGTACGGCCAGCAGCCGCAGGGGGGCCAGCAGTGGGGCCAGGCCTCGCCCCCGCCGGCGCCGCACGACGGCCATCAGGCACCGCAGGACCCGCAGCCGTGGAACCAGCAGCCCGGCGCACAGCCGGGTCAGGGCGGTCAGCAGTGGAGCCAGCCGGACCAGGGTGGCCAGCCGTGGAACCAGCAGCCTGGTGGACAGTCGGGCCAGGGCGATCAGCCGTGGAACCAGCAGCCCGGCGGCCAGCCGGGCCAGAACGGCCAGCAGCCGCCGCAGAATCCGGGCTGGTGACACCCCGTCGATGAGCCGCCCAGGAGCCGTGTGAGCAGGGTCATGGCTCCTGGGTTGGCGTCGACCGGACTGCCCCGCTAGAGTTGACCAGGTCAGTTCAGC
This sequence comes from Brachybacterium sp., assembly GCF_036379615.1. Taxonomy (GTDB): domain Bacteria; phylum Actinomycetota; class Actinomycetes; order Actinomycetales; family Dermabacteraceae; genus Brachybacterium. The sequence goes on along the minus strand of NZ_DASVGJ010000002.1, from coordinate 40,080 downwards.
TGGCAAGCGCCCGTAGCTTAACGGATAGAGCATCTGACTACGGATCAGAAGGTTGGGGGTTCGAATCCCTCCGGGCGCACATCAGGTCGAGGCCCCTCACAGCACCGCACGGTGCAGTGGGGGGCTTCGTCGTGCCCCGGTCCGTGCAGGGCGACCGCCACCGTCCCTGCGGCCGCGCCGGTGCGGGCGCGCTCAGTAGCCGTGCGGGTCGTCGTCCTGCGCAGCACCGGTGACGTGCTCGGCGTGGGACAGGGTCTCGGCGAGCAGTCGCCGAACATGGGGATCCGACGCCCGATAGAAGGCGAAGGTGCCCTCCTTCCGGCTCTCCACGAGGCCCGCGAGCCGGAGCTTCGCCAGATGCTGGCTCACCGCCGCAGAAGGCGCCCCGATGGCCTCGGCGAGCGCATTCACGCTGGACTCCTGCTGCAGGAGCGCCCACAGGATCTTGACCCGCGTCGGATCCGCGAGCATCCGGAAGGTGCTCGCGGCGATCCGCGCGTGCTCATCGTCCGGCACCGCTCGCACAGGTTGGGGATGCATGGGGACATGCTACGAGCACCTTGCTCTCTGCGTAGTTGCGCAGATACATTCCTTCTGTGAACGACGTCCCCTCCGGGCGCTCCCCCGGCCACCCTCACCCACGCCCCCACGACCACGACCACGACCACGACCACGACCACGGTGCCTCCCCCTGGGCTCGGCTGCGCCATGCGCTCACCCCCCCCCACAGCCACGACCACGGCGAGGCGATCCGCACCGCGGAGGAGTCCAGCGCGATCGGCCTCCGTGCGGCCTGGGTGAGCCTCGCCGGCATGGGCGCCACTGCCCTGCTGCAGATCGTGATCGTCGCGCTCAGCGGCTCCGTCGCCCTGCTCGCGGACACCCTGCACAACGTCGGCCACCTCGCCACGACGATCCCGCTGATCATCGCCTTCAGACTGGGGCGGCGCGCCCCCACCCGCAGGTTCAGCTACGGCTTCCGCCGCGCGGAGGACCTGGTCGGCCTCCTGATCGGCGCGGTGATCGCGCTCTCGGCCGGGCTGATCGTCTGGGAGTCCGTGCGGGCGCTGACCACCGCGCGGGACATGACCCATCTGGGCTGGGTGCTCGCCGCGGCCGTCGTCGGCGCCGCGGGGAACGAGGCCGTCGCGCGCTACCGGATCCGGGCCGGCAGGCGCATCGGCTCCGCAGCGCTGATCGCCGAGGGGCAGCACGCCCGCACCGACGCGCTCACCTCCCTGGCCGTGGTGATCGGAGTGTTCGGCGCGTGGCTGGGCCAGCCCTGGATCGACCCGGTGATCGGTCTCGGCATCGCCGCGATCGTGGTGCTGGTGCTGATCAGCTCGATGCGCACCGTGGTCCATCGACTGATGGACGGCGTCGAGCACGGCACCCTGGACACCGTCGAGAGCGCCGCGGCCGGGACGGCGGGCGTGCTCGCCGTCCACGCCGCCCGGGCGCGCTGGAGCGGACACCGCCTCGAGGCCGAGGTCGCCGTCGAGCTCGACCCCGCCCTCACCCTCGCGCAGGCAGTGCCCGTCCTCGCACAGGTCGAGCAGCGCCTGCACGCGGCGCTGCCCCACCTGGAGCACGCGGGAGTGCGCCTCGCCCCGGCGCCGCGGTCCGGTGAGGACCACGGGCACCGGGGCGAGTGAGCCGAGCCGGCCGGGCGCTCAGAGCTCAGCGCGCGAAGAGCGCAGCCTGCGGCGGCGTGCTCAGCGTGCGGCGGCGAGCACCTCGCGCACGGAGGTCCAGGACTGCATGAGGTCCCGTGCCTGCGGATCCGTCTCGGCGGCGATCGCCTCGAGCCGGGCCTGCTCGAGCAGCTCGTCGATCTCGACCCGCTCCCCGCGCTCCACGGAGGCCACTGCCGCCTCGACCATCGCGAAGCTCAGCAGGTTCTCGTGCACCTCGCACATGGGGGTGCGGCCCTCGCGCAGGGCGCTGACGCACTCGATGAGCGAGGCGGCGATCTGGTCCGGCTCCTCGCCGGTCTCCGCGGCGATCGCGGACTGCAGACGCTCGGTGGCGGCCTCGTCCTCGGTGCCGAGCACGGGCGCCCCCTTGCCGTCCCAGGTGGCCGAGCCCTGCTGGGCGCCGATCCGCCACTCGCTGTTCCAGTAGGTCGGCAGCCCGCGCGCGTTCCAGGTGCCGTTGTAGACGAACAGCGAGCCGTCGGACATCTCGAAGGTGGCCGTCACGGTGGCATCGTGCGCATAGACGCTCCACTCCGGCTGCGCACCGCGGGCGGTGACCGCGACCGGGTCCGCGTCCATGATGTACCGGGCGGTGTCGAAGGCGTGGATGCCCATGTCCCGCAGCAGCGGATGCTGCTGCGTGCGGCGGTAGCCCCCCATCTCGGTGAACAGCGAGAAGAAGGCACTGGTGAGCACCGTCGGCCCGTGGGAGGCGACGAAGCTGCGCAGCTGCCGCACCTGGCGGAAGAAGCGCCGCGACTGGGAGACCATGAACGGCACCCCGGTCAGCTCCGTGTGCGCCACCAGGCTCAGCGCTTCCGGCAGGGTCTCGGTGACCGGCTTCTCGCCGAGCACCGGGATCCCGGCATGCAGCGCCTTCACCGTGATGGGGTGATGGGCCAGCGGGACGGTCGGATTGACGAGCAGATCCGCGCCGACCTCGAGGGCCAGGTCCGCGCCGTCGGTGCCGGAGGCGACCGACGAGGGGTCCGCGATGCCGGACTGCGCGATGACCTTCTCCGGCGCGCCCTCGACGAGGTCGGCGACGCCCGCGAGCTCGGCGACCGAGCTGTCGACGATCTCCCGCGCCCACCAGCTGCCCATGCCGCCGGCGCCCACCACGACCACGCGAGCCGGGCGGTCCGCGGGAAGAGTCGGGAATCCGGTCAGATGGGGCGCGAGGGTCGGGGCGGCCGCGGTGTCGGTGCCCTGTGCGGCGGCGAGCTCCCCGGCGGAGAGATCCCCGGCGGCGAGGTCGAGATCAGATGACACGGGTGACCTCCTCGCCGCGGAACCAGTCGCGCGGCGCGTTGGCGATCTTCACCGGCGCGGCCTCGCGCTCCTCGGGGCGCGCCCAGGTCACGGCGTTGGCGAGCACCCGCTGGATCTCCGCCTGGTGGTAGACGGGGTACTCCTGGTCGCCGGGGCTGAAGTAGAAGACCTTGCCCTTGCCGCGACGGAAGGCGGCGCCGGAGCGGAACACCTCGCCCCCCGCGAAGGAGGAGACGAACACGAGCTCGTCGGGGGCGGGGATGTCGAACATCTCGCCGTACATCTCCTGGGCGGGGATGACGATGGGGTGGGGCACGCCGCGCGCGATCGGGTGGGAGCCGTTGACGGTCCACACCCGCTCCTCCTCGCCCTCGTTGCGCCACAGCAGGCTGCAGGTGGTGCCCATGAGCTTCTTGAACACCTTGGAGTAGTGGGCGGAGTGCAGCGGGATCAGACCCATGCCCTCGTGGACTCGGCGCACCACCCGCTCGGCGATGTGGTCCGGGACGTCCTCGTGGGCCATGTGCCCCCACCAGGTGAGCACGTCGGTCTCGGCGAGGGCCTCCTCGGAGAGGGACTCCTCGATGTCGTCGAGCAGGGCGATGCGCACGTCGGCGTCGATGCCGTCGGCGGCGAGCAGGGTGCGCAGCCCCTCCGCGATGACGGTGTGCATTCCGTCCGGGTAGATCTCCTGCACGGTCGTGTCGACCTTCTCGTGCCGGTTCTCGCCGAAGACGGCGATGCGCAGTGTCATGGTGGATCCTCATCCTGTCGCTGGTCGTTCGCGGGTCGTCCGTCGATGGACGATCGGTCCATCGTAGGGGGAAAAGTGATCCACGGAACTGTGACCCGGATGTGATCGGATTCTCATCAGGTCGGCGCTATGGTCAATGCCAGGCTCCTTCAACGGCGAGGGAGCCTGTTCTCTGTGGTGCCGGTGATCCGGCCCGAGGCCGTTCCCGGGGCGGCCGTCCCCTGAGGTCAGCGCTGCCGCGCCTGCACGGAGCGCCCACCGGCCCGGAGCTGCTGCTCGAGCGCGAGGGCGGTCTCCAGGTGCCGGCGGGACGCCCGCGCCCGGCCGACGCTCCCTCCGAGGGTGCGCCCGGCACCGGCGCCCCAGAGGTAGTGCACCTCGACCGCACCCTGCGCCCCTCCGCGCACCTCCCGCAGCTCGATCTGCGAGCGGAGGTGGAAGCGCCGGCCGGCGAAGGCGCCCAGGAACACGGTGCGCCGCAGGCTGCCCGTCTCGACGCTCAGCTCGCCGGGGCCTCGCTCGTGGACCTGCCAGCCGCGGCCCGCGAAGAACTGCGCGACCAGTCCGCGCACGGTGCGCAGATCCCCCGCGACCGTGAGGACCGTCCCGCCGGGGGCTTCATCGCTCATGTGCGGCTGCTCCCGATGCGGCGCAGCTCGGCGTTGCCCAGGTGCGGCACCTCGCGGTGCTCGTGCGGGTCGCTCCCGGCGCCGAGCGCGAGGGCGATCTGCAGCACGTCGCCGTGGGCGACCAGCACCACCGGCGCGGTACGGGCGAACTGATCGGCCTCGTGCAGCACCGCGAGCACCCGCCCGGCGACGTCCGCGACCTGCTCGACCTCGTCGGTGTGGGTGCCGCGGCCGCGGTCGATCTCCCAGATCTGCTCATAGGCGCTGGCCGGGCCCTCGTCATACCGGCCGAAGCTGCGCTCCCGCAGGCGCCGGTCCACCCGGGGCGGAGCGGCGCCGAGCCCTGCTGCGAACTCCTCGGCCGTCTGCCGGGCACGCGCGAAGTCGCTCGTGAGGATCACGGTCCCCGGTCCCAGCCCCTGGACGAGCCCCTCGCGGGCGGCGGCCCGGGCCTGCTCACGGCCGCGCGCGGTGAGCCCCACCTCGGTGAGCGCGCGCGGCCCGGGGACGGAGACGATCAGTCCCTCCACGTTCGCGGTGGACTCGCCGTGGCGGAGCACCCAGAGCTGATCCATGCCCGCGCTCAGGGGGAGGTGACCTTGCCGGGGTTCAGGTTCCGGCCGGGATCGTTGTCGGCGAACAGACCCTTGACCATGCGCTCCCCGACCTCGCCGATGTCCTCGGTGATCCACGGCTGGTGCTCGGTGCCCACCGCGTGGTGGTGCGAGACGGTGGAGCCGAGGTCCACGAAGGTCTGCTGCACCGCGTTCTTGGCCGCGTAGTACTGCTCGAGCGCCTGCTCCTTGCTGGAGTAGGGGAAGGCGAAGGTGAAGTAGAGGCAGGCCCCGGCGTGGTAGCTGTGCGACATGTGGCAGAACATGAAGCCGGGCAGGCCCTGGCGCTCCTGGGTCGCATAGAAGGCCTCATAGGCCTTGGCATGGACCTCGTTGACCTTCGACCAGGTGGCGCCCGTATCGCAGACGTCGCCGAAGACCTGGTAGTCCATGAGGAAGTCGCGCAGGTAGGGGGTGTCGAACTTCTTCTGGTCGTAGATCGCGCCGGGCCCGGCGCCGAGGGTGATGCCGCCGTTGCTCCTGACGATCTTCTTCACGATCGCCTTCTGCTGCTCCACGGCCGCCTTGGACCCCTCGAAGCAGACGTACGAGATCGACATCTCGCGGGTGGTGTCCCATCCCTTCGAGCGCAGGAAGGCGAACAGTCCGTCCTGCACCTTCGCGGCGACCCGACCCTTGGTGGAGCTGGGCTCCTTGACCATGGAGAGGCTGAACTCGGTCTCCGGCCCGTCGGAGAGCCGCGTGAAGGTGGGGGTGACGTCCGTGGAGCGGGCGATCGCGTGCATGCCGCGGATGCCGTGCTCCCAGTCCGGGTACATATAGGCGATCACCTGCCGGACCGGGGCCAGGCGGTGCACCTGCACGGTGGCCTCGGTGATCACTCCGAGCCGGCCCTCGCTGCCCAGGATCATCTCGTGCACGCTGGGGCCCGAGTCCCGGCCCGGGATCGGCTTGGTGACGGCGACCCCGTCGGGGTGGACCATCCGCAGCCCGCGCACGATGTCCTCGATGTCGCCGTACTTGTCCGACTGCATGCCGGAGGAGCGGGTCGCGGCCCAGCCGCCGAGGGTCGAGTACGTGAAGGAGTCGGGGAAGTGGCCGACGGTCCAGCCCTCGGCGTTCAGCTGCTCCTCGAGGTCGGGACCGTAGGCGCCGGCCTCCACGCGAGCCAGGCCCGCGGTCTCGTCGATCTCGAGCACATCACGCATGCGGCCCAGGTTCAGGGAGACGATCGGGCGCTGCTCGGCGACGTCGGGCGTGACCGAGCCGGAGATGCTCGAGCCGCCGCCGTAAGGGATCAGCACCAGGTCCTGCTCGAGCACGATCCGCAGCACCGCGGCGACCTCCTCCTCGGAGGCGGGGTACACGATCGCGTCGACCAGGCGGGCGAAGTCCCCGGAGCGGACCCGGAACAGGTCCGGCAGGGAGCGGCCGAAGGAGTGGATGACGCGGTGCTCGTCCTCCTCGATCACGCTGTCCTCGCCGACCGCTCCGGCCAGCAGGGTGCGCACGGCCTCGGGCAGGCGTCCGGCCGGGACCTCGAGCTCGCTCAGCTGGGGCGTGACCGGCTGCTGGGAGTCCAGGTCCACGCCGACCTTGTTCTTCGCCAGCCCCGCGAAGGCGGGCTTGTTGTCGTAGCGGAAGGTGACCGAGTCCAGACCCCAGCCCCACCACTTGTGCCGCGTGACCTCCCGGGCATCCATCCGTTCCCTCATGCGGTCTCCTCCTCGTCCCCGGCGGCCTGGCCGAGGATCTCGTCATGGTGCTCGTCGTACAGGTCCGTGACCCGGGTGCGGATGCGCTCGGAGAAGGCGACCGCGGATTCGTCCTCGTCGGAGATCATCGGCTCCCCGAAGACCACTGCGACCGGGGGGCGTCCCTGGGGCCAGGTGCGGCCCTTGGGCATCGCCTCGTAGCCGCCGATGATCGCGGCCGGGACCACGGGCACGCCCACGCCGATGGCGAGCGCGGCCGCGCCGGGCTTGAAGTCGGCCATCCGGCCCGTCGTCTGCCGGCCGCCCTCGGGGAACACCAGGATCGGCACGCCGGAGCGCAGCAGCTTGCGGGAGGTGCCCGAGTGCTTGCGGGAGCCGCCGCGATCGATCGGGAAGGCGTTGAGCATCAGGCGCACGAACAACCGGCGATGCCAGTGGTCGAACCAGTAGTCGGTGGCGGCGCCGGTGCACAGGAAACGGCCCTGCGCCCAGGGCAGGCTGATCGCCAGCAGCGGACCGTCCACGTGGCTGGTGTGGTTGGCGACCAGCACGAAAGGTCCTCGAATGCTCTTGACCCGGCGGTGCACCTTGACCTGCGGGGTGACGGCGGAGTTCACCACGGCACGGAAGATCACGCGCTGCAGCACGAAGCGCATCGCGGCCCGCCAGCCGGAGCGGTACTTGGCCAGCTCCCCGGTGGGCTTCTCCCAGCCCTCCCCACGGGAGCGGGCCGACAGCGAGCCCAGCAGCCGCTTCGAGCGGCCCTTCAGCTCATCGCTCGCCCGCGCCGTCGCGTCGGCCGCCCGCGAGCGGGCGGTGGGGCCTGCGGTGGGGACATCGGCCGACGGGTCCTCCTGCGGGCCGGGAGGCCCGGCATCGGTGCCGGGACCGGACGCATCGGGAGCGTCAGCATCTGAGCCGGAGCCGGAGCCGGGAGCATCCGAGCCGGGAGCGTCGGAGCCGTGCGGCATGTCCTTCGAGGTCACGCGATCACTTCTCCCGGTTGCGGCGATGACTGAGCAGAGCGCTGAGCCGGGCGACCAGTCCACGGGGGGTGGTGCGCAGCACGGCGGCGATCAGCTTCCAGCGCTTGGAGGGGATGGAGACGGGCCTGCCGCGGGCGATGTCGCGCAGGCAGTCCTCGACCAGGCGATCGGCGTCGAGCCAGAGGGGGCCGGGGATCGAGGAGCCCTTGATCCCGGCGCGGGAGTGGAACTCGGTGCGCACCCAGCCCGGCATCAGCGCGGCGACCTGCACCCCGGTGCCGCTGAGCTGCACTCCCAGGGACTCCGAGTAGTTGCCCACCCAGGCCTTGATGGCGGAGTAGTTGTTCTGGGTGACCAGCGCGGAGACGGAGCCGACGTTGACGATCCAGCCGTGGCCGCGCTCGCGCATCCCCCGGCCGGCGGCACCGCCGAGCTTGAGCACCGCACGGATCATCACCTCGAAGCCGAGGTCGTGCTCGGAGAGGTCCTCCTCGAGCAGGCTCGCCCGGACGGAGAAACCGGCGTTGTTGACCAGCACGTCGACGGGGTCGACGGCGGTCTCGAGGCGGTCGGCGACGCGCTGCTGGGCGGCGCGGTCGGAGAGGTCGGCGGCGAGGGTCTCCACCTCGACGCCGAACTCGGAACGCAGCTGTGCGGCGGTCTCGTCGAGGCGCTCGGGGTCCCGTGCGACCAGCACGAGAGCCGTCCCACGGCCCGCGAACGCTCTGGCGAAGGCGGCCCCGATGCCTGCGGTGCCGCCGGTGATCAGGGCCCTATGCATGGCGGCTACGATACACTAGCGCCGCCCTGACCAGCGCGGAGAAGTCCCCTGGCAGGAGGCCCTCCGGGCGTCGCGAGCGCATCCTGGCGCACCGGGGCCACGAGTCTCTGCGCCGTCCGCCCCCAGCGCCCCGCCGTACCCGTCCACAGAGGATCCCATGACGCACAGCACCTCCCCCGCCGCTCAGACCGCCGACGGCGGCCCGAGCCGAGAAGGCCGTCGGATCCTGCTGACCGGCGTGACCGGGTTCCTGGGCCAGGCGGTGCTGCGCTCGCTGCTGGAGACCACCGAGGGCACCCATGTCACCGCCGTGGTGCGGCCCAAGGGCTCGGTCACCGGTCGCAAGCGGCTCGAGCAGCTGCTGCGCAAGCCGGTCTTCGCCTCCTGGGCGGAGCTGCTGACGTCCGAGGGCACGGACGAGGCGCCCGTCGACGGCAAGGCGCGTCTGAAGGAGCTCTTCGACACCCGCGTCGGCGTGCTCGAGGGTGACCTCACCGACATGCCCGCGCTCACCGAGCCCTTCGACGTCGTGATCCACTCCGCGTCCTCCGTCTCCTTCGACCCGCCGATCGACGAGGCCTTCCGCACCAACGTGGGCGGTGCCCGGAACCTCTACGAGGCACTGCTGGCCTCCGGTCAGGACCCGCACGTCATCCACGTCTCCACCGCCTACGTCGGCGGCATCTCCAAGGGCCTGCGCCAGGAGGGATCCCTCCCGGCCGACGTCGACTGGCGCGCCGAGTACGAGGCCGCGCTCGCGGCCCGCGCGCGGGTGGAGGCTGAGTCCCGTCGGCCCGAGACCCTGCGCTCCCAGATCCGCGCCGCGAAGCTGCGCGTGGGCCGGATGGGCCCCAAGACCGTCGCCGCCGCCTCCGAGGAGGCGCGCCGCGAATGGGTGGACGAGCGCCTGATCGACTTCGGCCGCACCCGCGCCCAGTCCGTGGGCTGGACCGACATCTACACCTTCACCAAGGCGATGGCCGAGCAGGTCGCCGAGGAGCTGTGGGCGGCCGACGGCCACCGGGTCTCCTTCGTGCGCCCCTCGATCATCGAGTCCGCGATGCAGAAGCCGTACCCCGGCTGGATCGACGGCTACAAGGTCGCCGATCCGCTGATCATGGCCTACGGCCGCGGCGTGCTGCCCGAGTTCCCGGGCCTGGCGGATTCGATCCTCGACGTCATCCCGGTGGACCACGTGGTCAACGTGATCGTCGCGCTCGCCACCCAGGACGTCTCCCGCCGCGGGGACGACGCCTACTACCAGGTGGTCTCCGGCGCCTCGAACCCGCTGCCCTTCCACGAGATGGTCACCGCTGTGCGCGAGTACTTCGTCGAGCATCCGCTCGAGGACGACAAGGGCCGCCCGATCCAGGTGCCCGAGTGGTCCTTCCCCGCGGTCGAGATGGTCGAGCAGCGCTTCCGCGCCAAGGAGCTCTCGGCGAAGGTGGGCGCGGCCGCCGTCGCCTACCTCCCCGCCACCAAGCGCACCCGCGAGTGGACCTCCGGCCTGCACAAGGCCACCTCGGGCCTGACCATGCTGCGCAAGTACATCGAGCTGTACCGCCATTACACGAAGACCGAGATGGTCTTCGACGACGCGAACACCCGCGCGCTGCGGGCCGAGCTCCCGGCGGCCTTCCTGGACTCCCACGACTTCGACATCGCGGGGATCGTGTGGAAGGACTACTTCCAGAAGCAGCACCTGCCGGCGGTCACCGACCTCACCAAGGCCTACTCGCGCGCGAAGTCGGCGCAGAAGAAGCGCGCGACGCGCCCCGCCCCCGCGCTGAAGCAGTCCACCGACGCCCTGGCCGTGTTCGACCTCGACGGCACGGTGCTGGCGACCAACATCGTCCAGCAGTACTTCGACGTGGTCCGGGCGACGAAGCCGCGCCGCACCTGGCCGGCGGAGATCGGCGGCCTGCTCGCCGCCGTGCCCGGCTACCTGCGCGCCGACCAGCGTGACCGCTCGGAGCTGATCCGTCTGGTCAACCGCCGCTACAAGGGCTACCGCAGCCAGGAGCTGCGCGCGCTGATGCAGGGTGAGGCCGGGCGTCGGATCCGGGCCTCCATCCGCCCGGAGGCGCTGGAGACCATCGAGCGGCACCGCGCCGCCGGACATCGCACGGTGCTCGTCTCCGGCGCGCTGGACGTGCTGGTCGCGCCGCTCGCGGACCTGTTCGACGAGGTCGTCGCGACCCACATGGACGAGGACGCCGACGGCGTGATGACCGGCTACCTCGCCACTCCCCCGCTGGTCGACGAGGCCCGCGCGAACTGGCTGCGCAAGTACGCGGCGCAGCACGGTGCGGACCTCGCCACCTCCTACGGCTACGGCGACTCCCACGCCGACGCGGCCTGGCTCGACCTGGTGGGCACCCCCGCCGCGGTCGCCCCGGACCTGGGTCTGTACGCCGTCGCGAAGAAGAAGCGGTGGCAGATCCTGGAGTGGTGAGCACGGGGAAGCGCGCCCGCCGCGGCCCTCGCCCCGCCGCAGAGCACGGACACTCCCACGGGCACGGGCACGGCGCAGGCGACGGCGACGCCGCGCCCGCCACCCATCGGGCACGGATCGTGCTCGCGGCGCTGACCGGTCTGCTGCTGCTCGCGACCCTCGTCGGCATGATCCTGCTCTGGCCCGCGCAGGGCACACAGGTCGAGAGCAGCGAGTTCCTCGCCCCGGGCGTCGAGATCGTGCCGGCCACCGTGGCGGAGATCGGCGAGAGCACCGGCGAGAGCGTCGACGCCGAGGAGCTCGCGCTGATCGAGGCCGTCGGCCGGGCGGCACCGTTCGACGGGGAGACGCTCTCCGTGGAGGTCCCCCCGGCGATCGCCGCCGACGGGATCCATGAGGGCGACCGCATCAGGGTGCTCAGCGTGGCCGAGGGCGGAGCTGCCTCTCCCGGGCAGCCCCAGCTCATGTACTACCTCGACCACGACCGGACGCTGCCGCTGGGAGTCCTGCTGGCCGCCTACCTGGCGCTGGTCGCGCTGGTCGCGCGCGGAAGCGGGCTGCGGGCGATGGCCGGTCTCGCGGCCGGAGTGGCGATCGTGCTGTGGTTCATGCTGCCGGCGATCTTCGCAGGCGAGAACGCCGTGCTGGTAGCCCTGGTCGCCGCCTCGGCCATGATCTTCCCCTGCGTCTACTTCGCCCACGGGGTCTCGGTGCGCACCACCACGGCGGTGCTCGGCACCTTCGGCGGCATCGCGGTCACCGTGCTGATCGCCCTCGCCGCCGGGCGGCCGACGGGGATGACTGGGGCCGACGGCGATGCGGCACAGGTCCTCTTCTCCGCGCACCCGCATCTGTCACTGTCCACGGTGTTCCTGGCGGGAGTGATCATCTCCGGGCTCGGCGCCCTCAACGACGTCACCATCACCCAGGCCTCCTCCGCCTGGGAGCTACGGGCCGCGATGCCGACGGCCTCCCGCCTGCAGGTGTTCACCGCGACCATGAGGATCGGCCGCGATCACATCGCCTCGACCGTCTACACCCTGGCCTACGCCTACATCGGGTCCGCCCTGCCGCTGCTGATGTACGCGAGCACCGTCAACCGCTCGCTGATCGACACCATCACCTCCGGCGAGATCGCCGCGGAGATCTTCCGGACCCTCGTCGCCTCGATCGGACTGGTGCTCGCGATACCGCTGACCACGGCGATCGCCGCCGCACTGGCCACCCGGCCGGACTCCGCCGGCTCGCGGCACGCGACCGGCTCGCGGCGCCGGAAGCTCGAGGAGCGCCTGGCCCGGTACTGAGCGACGGCAGGGCCGCCGCTCCCGCCATGGGGACCTCTGACGGGGCAGCACTGCACGGGGACTCCTCCCCATGGTGCGCATCGGGCATCCCGCTTACTCTCGAGACATCACCACAGGCCAGGGAGCAGAGCACCGCTCCCGGGCCGCAGGAGCGGAGCCGCGCGACCGTGCTGCTCCGTCATCGCAGGGGACGGCCGCAGCCGCGCCCCGGCTCATCTGAGGAGGACTCCATGTCTCGCACGATCATCGCCCGCGGCGCCGCTCTGGCCGCCGCCACCATGCTGGCCCTGACCGCCTGCGGCGGCACGGAAGAGGCTCCCGCCGAGCAGCCCGCTGGGGCCGCCGAGCAGGAGGCCGAGCAGGACGACACTGCCGGGGACGACGCAGAGGGTGACGCCGAGGAGTCCGACACCGCGGAGGACACGGAAGGGACCGAGGACGCCGAGGACGCCGCAGACGGCGGGGACGACGCGGCGGCCGAGGGTGACGACGCCTCCGAGGGTGGGGACACGGCGGGGGCCGAGGCCGGTGCCGTGGTGGAGATCGGCACCGAGTTCACCGATGAGGAGACCGGCGATGTGATCACCATCGTCTCCGCCGTGCGCGGCAACGACACCGAGTACTACCTGGCCAACGACAACCCCGACGGCGAGATGATCTACCTCGAGGTCTCCGTGACCCCTGGGAACACCTACGGTGGCGTCGTCAGCCAGCGGGACTTCTCCCTGGAGGACGGCGGCGAGGAGGTCAACTACGCGGCCAGCGCCGATGACGAGATGATCGAGGCGGGCTACGACTACTTCGACGGGCCCTCGCGCCGCGATGGCGAGGCCACCGGCTACATCCCGATCTACGTCGAGACCACCGGAGACACCCTCAAGGGCTCCTACGTCCGGCCCGAGATGAAGATCCTCGGCGAGGACGAGACCGTGCCCGAGTTCCGCGGAGAGTTCGAGATCCCGGCCGCCTGAGCCGTTCCCCCTCCGCGGCCCCTTCGCCGCCGTCCCGCCGCCCCGCCCCCGCCGGTCGGGGCGGGACGTGGCGCGGGGCGGGGTGGGAGGGGCTGCGGTGAGGATCGGCACGCACCACACTGTCGAGACTCCTTCTCATCTACAGTGGTCTCCCATGAGCGCACCCTCGGTTCCCGTCATCGCGCTGACCGGTTTCCTGGGCGCCGGCAAGACGACCGTGCTGAACTCCGTGCTGCAGGCGCCGGGCGCTCGGTTCGGCGTCGTGGTCAACGACTTCGGGTCGATCAACGTCGATGCCGGCCTCATCACGGGCCAGGTCGACGAGGCCGCGTCGATCGCGGGCGGCTGCCTGTGCTGCCTGCCCGAGCATGGCGAGCTCGACGAGGCCCTCGAGACCTTCTCCCAGCCGTCCCTGAGACTGGACGCGATCCTGGTCGAGGCGAGCGGGGTCGCCGAACCGCTCGCGGTCGCCCGGCTGATCCGCTTCACCTCCGCCGAGCGCACCCGGCCGGGCGGCGTGATCGAGGTGGTCGACGCCTGCGCCTACTTCGACACGGTCGACACCCCCGGGCCCGGCGGGCATCGCGGCGAGCCCCCGGTCCGCTTCGCGGCGGCGTCGCTCGTCGTCCTCACCAAGACGGCACTGCTGCCGCCCTCCCGGCGTCGCGCGGTGATCGAGGAGATCACGGCCCGGATCCGCCGCCGGAACGAGACCGCGCCGATCATCGAGGCGCCCCACGGAGCCATCGACCCCGCGCTGGTCACGGACATCACTGATCGCGAGGATCCTGCGGGGCAGCTCCCGCTGGCGGCCGTCACCCGCGAGGCTCGTCGGGAGCAGGCCCGGGCGCACGACCACGAGCACGAGCACGCCGAGGCGGTGACCGCCCGCCCCTCGGGGCCGGTCGACCCGGGCGCCGTGCTCGATCTGCTCGAGGATCCCCCGCCCGGGGTGTACCGGATCAAGGGCATGATCACCGTCCGGACCCCACGCGGGACGCGCCGGCACGTCGTGCATCTGGTGGGGCGGCACATCCACGTCGCGGCCTGCGCGCCGGGGACCGACGACGCCCTGGTGGCGATCGGCCCGCACCTGGACACCGCGGCCGTGCGCGCCCGGCTGGAGCTCGCCCTGCAGGAGCCGCAGGCCGGCACCGCGGCAGGTCTGCGCCGGCTGATGCGCTACCGCCGACTGAGCGACTGAGCGACCGGGCCACCGAGCCACCGAGGGGTCACGCGCCGACAGCGGCAGAGCGGCGGGCCCGCAGGCCTCAGAGCACCGAGGCGAGGAAGCCCCTGAGCCGCTCGGACTCCGGGTGGTCGATGACCTGCTCGGGGGTGCCGCGCTCGAGGATGCGGCCCTCGTCCATGAACACGACCTGATCGGCGACCTCGCGCGCGAAGCCCATCTCGTGGGTCACCACGACCATGGTCATCCCGTCGGCCGCCAGATCCTTGAGGACGGTGAGCACCTCGGAGACCAGCTCCGGGTCCAGGGCGCTGGTGGGCTCGTCGAAGAGCATCAGCTCGGGATCCATGGCCAGTGCCCGGGCGATCGCGACGCGCTGCTGCTGGCCGCCGGAGAGCTCGGAGGGGTAGTGGTCGGCGCGATCGGCGAGGCCCACCCGCTCCAGCAGCGCTCGAGCCTTCTTCTCGGCGGCGGCCTTGGGCAGGCCGCGCACCTGCACCGGCGCCTCCATCACGTTGCCGAGCGCGGTGAGGTGCGGGAAGAGGTGGAAGCGCTGGAAGACCATGCCGATGCGGGAGCGCTGGGCCGCGATCTCGGCGGAGGAGAGCTTCTGCCAGCGGCCATCGGGCAGCGGATCCGGCTGGTAGCCCTGCACCTCGCCGTCGATCAGCACCCGTCCGGCGCTGGGCTCCTCGAGCTGGTTGATGCAGCGCAGCAGCGTGGACTTGCCGGAGCCGGAAGGGCCCACCAGCACGGCCACCTCGCCGGCGTGCACCGTGAGGTCGCAGTCGTCCAGGACGTGCAGGGCGCCGAAGGACTTGTGGACCCCCTCGACCTGGATGACGGGGCGGGCGGCAGCGGCGCCGGGATCAGTGTGGCCGGATGCCGATGCCGGGGTGCTGGGATCAGCGGCCCCGGCATCGGGGGTGCCGGGCGCGGGGGTGTCGGGGGTCGGGGTCATCACTGCTCCACCTCCGGGAGCGGGTCGTGCGGGGTGGTGCCGGCGCGGTTCACGGCGGCCTGGCGGGAGCGTCCGCCGCGGCGGCCGGTCGTGGCCGCACCGGTCGGGGTGCGGTCATCGAAGCCGCGACCGAAGTGGCGCTCGAGGTAGTACTGGCCCACCATCAGCACGCTGGTGATCGCGAGGTACCACAGGGCGGCGACGATCAGCAGCGGGATCGGTGTGAACAGCTTGTTGGCGATGCCGTTGGTGGCGAAGGTGAGGTCGAGGGTGAAGGGCACCGCGAGCACCAGCGAGGTGGTCTTCAGCATGCCGATGGTCTCGTTGCCCAGCGGCGGCACGATCACCCGCATCGCCTGCGGCACGATGATCCGTCGCAGGATCAGGTTGTTGCTCATGCCCAGTGCCCGGGAGGCCTCGCTCTGCCCCTTGTCCACGGAGTTCAGTCCGGAGCGGATGATCTCGGCGAGGTAGGCGCCCTCGTTCAGGCCCAGGCCGATCACAGCGGCCCAGAAGGCGGTGAGCAGATCGCGGGTGGAGAAGCTCAGCAGCTCGGGGCCGAAGGGCACCCCGATCACAATCTTGGGCACGATCACGGTGAACAGACCCCAGAACACCAGCTGGGTGTAGACCGGGATGCCGCGGAAGATGAAGATGTACGCCCAGCTCACTCCCCGCAGCACGGGGTTGTCGCTGCGGCGCATGACCGCGGCGGTGAGCGCCACGACGGTGCCCAGCACCATGGAGAGCACGGTCAGCAGCAACGTCCAGCCGACGCCCTGGATCACCTTGACGTCCAGGATGTACGTGGCGACGGTGCCCCACTCGAGCACCGGGTTGGTCACCAGGAAGACGGCGAGCCCCACGACCAGCAGGGCGACGACGACGGCGGAGATCCAGGTGCCGGGGCGCGGGGCGGCCTTGGCACGGATCGGGGTGAAGCGCTCCGTGGCGGGCGGCGCGGCCGACGGGGAGGGGGCGGGGGTCTGAGGGGTGCTCACGGCTGGGGGTTCACTTCCGCGGTCGGGATCATGCCTGCGTCATTGCCCCATGCAGCGAGGATGCGCTCCATGTGGCCGGAATCGATGAGGTGCTGCACCGCCGCGCGGATCGCCTCGGCCAGCTCGGGCTGGTCCTTGGCGACGACGATGCCGTTCAGGGCGGACTCCTCGATGTCGCCGATCGCCTCGAGGGTCCCGCGGGAGCGGGCGATGGCGTAGGCGGTCACCGGGGAGTCGGCCATGAGGATGTCGCCCTTGCCGCCGGCGACGTTGGTCGCCGCGTCGGAGTTCGAGGCGTAGGCGAGCATGTCGTATCCGCGCTCGCCCGCCTCGCGGCACTCCTCGGAGCGCTCGAGGGAGAGCTCCTCCTGGTAGGTGCCGACCTGGAGCGCGACGCGCTTGCCGCAGAGGTCGTCGGGGTGGACGTCGTAGGGGTTGCCCGCCTTCACGGCGTAGGAGATGCCGGCCTGGAAGTAGGAGACCATGCTGACGGCCTCGAGCCGCTCCTCGTTGACGGTGAAGCTCGAGATGCCCACGTCGTAGGTGGAGCCGACGGCGGGAATGATCTGCGCGAACACCGCGGCCTCGGTGCGGGTGGACAGCCCCAGCACCGCGCCGATCCCGGCGAGGATGTCGATGTCGTAGCCGACCGCCTCGCCATTGGAGCCGACGAACTCGCCGGGGGCGTAGTTCAGCGCCGCACCGTTGATCAGCTCACCGCGCTCCCGGATGGCGTCCGGGACGAGTGCCGCGATCTCGGGCACCTCGGCGATGTCGGAGAGGTCGACCTCGGGGACGGCGTTGGACTCGGCGTCCAGGCGCTCGGAGGCGCGGGTGCACGAGGCCAGCGCCGGGGTGAGGAGACCCGTGGCAAGCGCCAGGGGCGCGGCGCGCAGCAGAGTGCGGCGACGGGGGTGCCGACGGGGGCGGGAAGAAGTCACCGATGAATAGTATTCACAGGCTTGCATGAAAACAAGTTCCTGTCGGATGGTTCACCTCTCCGGCCGGGGGCGTCACCCGGCAGGGAGCTCACCCTCCCAGCGCGATCCCACCGGTCGTCGTCGGCGCCTCGTCCTCGGCGCCGCTGCCGGCGAGCTCCTCCGCGGCGTCGATGTCCACCGCGGCGCCCTCGAACTGCGAGCGGTACAGCCGGGCGTAGGCGCCGCCCCGGGCGAGCAGCTGCTCGTGATCCCCCTGCTCGACGATGTCCCCGGCCTCCATCACCAGGATCAGGTCCGCATCACGGATGGTGGAGAGGCGGTGGGCGATCACGAAGGAGGTGCGGCCCGCACGCAGCGCGTTCATCGCCTTCTGGACGAGCACCTCGGTGCGGGTGTCCACGCTCGAGGTCGCCTCGTCCAGGATCAGCAGGTTCGGCCGGGCGAGGAACGCCCGGGCGATGGTGACCAGCTGCTTCTCGCCGGCGGACAGCGAGGACTCGTCGTCGTCGACGATCGTGTCGTAGCCGTCAGGCAGCTGGCGGGCGAAGTCGTCGACGTGGGTGGCGCGGGCCGCCTCGATGACCTGCTCGTCGCTCGCATCCAGCCGGCCGTAGCGGATGTTCTCCCGCAGCGAGCCCTTGAACAGCCAGGTGTCCTGGAGGACCATGCCGGTGCGCTCGCGCAGCTGGGCGCGGGTGAGGTCGCGGATGTCGATCCCGTCGATCGTGATCCGTCCGCCGTCGACCTCGTAGAAGCGCATGACGAGGTTGACCAGGGTCGTCTTGCCCGCTCCCGTCGGCCCCACGATCGCGACCGTGTGCCCGGGGTCCGCCACCAGCGAGAGGTCGCGGATCAGCTCCCGCTCGGGGGTGTAGGAGAAGCGCACGTGCTCGAACTCGACGCGGCCCTCGCGGATGCCCGAGGCGGCGGTATCCACCGTGGTCTCCGGCTCCTGCTCCTCGGCATCCAGCAGCTCGAAGACGCGCTCGGCGCTGGCCACACCGGACTGCAGCATGGTCGCCATCGAGGCGACCTGGGAGAGCGGCTGGGTGAACTGGCGCGAGTACTGGATGAAGGCCTGCACATCGCCGAGGGTGAGCTGGCCGGAGATGATCCGCAGCCCGCCCACGATCGCGATCGCGACGTAGCTGAGGTTCCCCACGAACATCATCAGCGGCATGATCAGGGAGGAGACGAACTGGGCGCCGAAGGTGGCGCGGAACAGGGTCTCGTTGCGCTCCTCGAAGCGGGCGGCGACCTCGTCGCGTCGGCCGAAGACGGTCACCAGGGAGTGCCCGGTGTAGGCCTCTTCCACCTCGGAGTTCACCACGCCCGTGGCGTCCCACTGCTGGGCGAACAGCTTCTGCGCCTGCTTGCCGACCACGCCCGTGACCACGAGCGCCACCGGGATCACGGCGAGCGCGATGAGGGAGAGCTGCCAGGAGATCGTGAACATCATGACCAGCACGCCGATCACCATCAGGATCGAGTTGACCAGGCCCGTGACCGTGTTCATCAGGGTGTTCTGGATGTTGTCGATGTCATTGGTGACGCGGGAGAGGATCTCTCCGCGCTTCATCTTGTCGAAGTAGGCCAGCGGCAGGCGGTGCAGCTTCTCCTCGATGTCGCGGCGCAGGCGCGAGACCATGCGGTAGATGATCCGGTTCAGGGCCACGCCCTGGAACCACATCAGCAGCGCGGAGATCGCGAACAGGCCGACGGCGAGGCCCAGAGTCTGGTGCAGCGCGGTGAAGTCGATGCCCACGCCGGGGGTGAGGGTCATGCCCGAGAGCATGTCCGCGAACTGGTCCTGACCGTCGGCGCGCAGCTGGGCGATGACATCCGCCGGATCGGCGCCCGCGGGGAGGTCCCGCGAGATGAGGCCGGTGAAGATGATGTCGGTGGCGTGGCCCAGGATCTTGGGTCCCACCACGGAGAAGGCGACGGAGACGAAGCCCACCGCGATCGCGATGAACAGGTAGACGCGCTCCGGGCCCATCTCGCCGATCAGGCGCTTGGTGGAGGGCCAGAAGTTCCGCGCGCTCTGACCGGGTCGCAGCCCGCGGGCCGCGTCCTTCTCGCTCGCGATCTCTGCGGCGGCCTGCGCCTCGTCCCCTGCGGCGACGGGTTCCTGCTCGGGGGTCTCGGATGCGGTCATCACGCCACCTCCTCCTCGACGCCCTGCGAACGGACGATCTCCTGGTACGTCTCCGAGCTCTCGAGCAGCTCGGTGTGGTTGCCCTGCGCGACGATGCGGCCGTTGTCCAGCACCAGGATCAGATCCGCGGCGGTGATGGTCGAGACCCGCTGCGCGACCACCAGCTGCAGCGCGTCCCGGGTCTCGGGGACCAGCGCCGCCCGCAGCTTCGCGTCCGTGGTGAGGTCCAGCGCGCTGAAGGAGTCGTCGAACAGGTACAGCGACGGCTTCGCCGCCAGCGCGCGGGCGATGCACAGCCGCTGCCGCTGCCCACCGGAGACGTTCGTGCCGCCCTGGGCGATCGGGGACTCGAGCTCGGTGGGCATCGCGGCGACGAAGTCCCGGCCCTGGGCGACGGTGAGCGCGTGCCACAGGTCCTGCTCGTCGGCCGTCGGGTTCCCGAACCGCAGATTGCTGGCGACGGTGCCGGAGAACAGGTAGGGCCGCTGCGGGACCAGGCCCACCCGGTCCCACAGCACGCGGGCGTCGAGGTCGCGCACGTCGTGTCCGTTCAGCAGCACCCTGCCCTCGGTGGCGTCCATCAGGCGCGGGACGAGGTTGATCAGGGTGGTCTTGCCGGCGCCGGTGCCGCCGATGATCGCGACGGTCTGCCCGGCGCGGGCGGTGAAGGAGATGTCCTCGAGCACGGGCCGCTCGGCGCCGGGGTAGGTGAAGGAGACGTCCTCGAAGGTCAGCTCGATCTGGCCCTCGATCTCGTCCACCCCGTCGATGCGCTGGTGGACGCTGGTCTCGGTCCCGAGCACCTCGGAGATGCGCTCGGCGGAGACCATCGCGCGCGGGATCATCATCGTCATGAAGGTCGCCATCATCACCGCGATGAGGATCTGCATCAGATAGGCGATGAAGGCGGTGATCGCACCGACCTCCATCTGCCCGGCGTCGATGCGGGGCGCGGCCACCAGCAGCACCATCACGCTGGAGACGTTGAGGATGAACATGATGATCGGATTGATGAGGATCATCAGCAGGCCGATCCGACGGTTCAGGTCGGTGAGCTCCCCGTTGACCACGGCGTAGCGCTCGCGCTCGCGGTCCTCGCGCACGAAGGCGCGCAGCACCCGGATGCCGGTGATCTGCTCGCGCAGCACGGAGTTGATGTCGTCGATCTTGCCCTGCATCTGCTTGAACAGCGGTGCGGCCCGGAAGATCAGGATGCCGACGGCGACCAGCATCACCGGCACCATCACCGCGATCAGCCAGGCCATGCCCGGCTCCACGCGCAGCGCCAGGATCACACCGCCGACCCCGGTCACCGGGGCCTGGACCAGCATGTTCAGCGAGAAGAACACCAGCATCTGGACCTGCTGGACGTCATTGGTGGAGCGGGTGATCAGCGAGGGGGTGCCGAACTCGGCGAGCTCGCGCGGGGAGAAGGAGCTGACCTGGCCGAACACCCGCGAGCGCAGATCCTTGCCCACCCGCATGGCCGAGCGCGCGGCGAAGAAGTTGGCGGCGACCAGGGCGATGATGTTGCCGAAGGAGATCACCAGCATCAGCCGGCCCAGCTGCCAGATGACGGGGACATCGGCCTTGGCGACGCCGTCGTCGATGATGTCCGCATTCAGGGTGGGCAGGTAGAGGGCGGCCAGCACGCCGACGATCTGGAAGAGCACCACCAGGAGCACCCAGATCCAGTACGGCTTCAAGCCCCTCAGCACCAGTCGCAGCAGGGTCACGAGAATCCTTCCGGGAAGCCGCACGGCCGAAGCGTTTCCGGGCGACCCGGGAAGCATAGGCCCTCCCCCCGACGCGCGACATCCGACTATCGGTGGATCCGCGCAGGGCAGAACCGTGACCGGAACGGTGGCGGGTGTCGGGAGACGGCGCCGTCGGGTGGCGGCGACCACGTCGCTCGACGCCCGCGCAGGCACGTCGTCTACCGTGGGCCGGGTGAACCGACCAGTCCAACGCGTCATCATCATCGTGCTCGCACTCGTGCTGCTGGTCCCCCTCGGTGCGATGGGGATCGGTCAGCTGCTGGGCCCGGGCGCCGAGGATCGAGCGGTCGAGAACCCGGACGATCGGCCGACGGCGGACCCCGACGAGCAGCCGCCCCGTCCCGAGCTCCCCCGCCCCGAGGAGCCGTCCGGCATGACCGAGCAGAGCACTGAAGGGGCCGAGGCCACCCTCACCTACCTGCTCGAGTCCTACGACTACATGATGAGCAGCGGCGACGTCTCCGTGTGGGAGGGGTCCGTGGACTCGAACTGCCAGGTGTGCGTGCGCTTCCTGGAGAACGCCCAGGTGCTCTCCGAGCAGGGCGGCTACCTCGTGGACGGTGCCTTCGAGGTGCACTCGACCACGTTCGAGGGCACCGGCGAGCCGCCCGCCACGGGCACCGTGGTCGCCCAGTTCACCCAGCAGGAGTCCATCCTGGTGGACAACCCGAACCTCCAGCCCACGGCCCTGGACTCGGTCACCGGGCAGCTGATCGCCACAGTCACCTGGGACGGCGAGCGCTGGAAGGTCACCGACATGAGCATCGCCCCGCCGGAGGGCGCGGCACCCTCGGACGGCGGCGGCGCGGGCGCGAGCGACGCGGGCACCGGGAGCTGAGCCGCTCAGCACCGTCCACCGTTGCGCAGTGGGCGCTCTGAGCCCCCAGAACGCCCACTGCGCAACGGTCGACGCAACGCGGACCCCATCGCTGAGTCACCGCTGGACACCTCGTGCCTCTGAGCAGGGCATTGTGGACGACGTCGGCGGTCCGACCCCCGACAGCATGCTGGGGCCATGGCCCGTCGACCTGCCGCTCTCCCCCCGTCACTTCCCTGGCCCGTGTTCTCTCGGGCGGAGGCGTTGCGTGCCGGTGTCCCTGCCGACAGGCTGCGCAGACCCGACCTCGAGCGGCTCCGTCGGGGGCTGTACGCACGTCGGGATGCGATGAGCCACGAGATCCACATCGCGGCCGCGCTCTGCCGCCATGACCCGCGCCTCGTGATCGTCGGGCTCTCCGCTGCACGGCTGCTGGGCGTCCCGATGCCGCACCACCTCGAGAGCTGGACCCCGCAGATGCCCGTGGAGGTCGCGACCTCGGGCGCCCGGGGCCGCTCCGACGGGGTGGTGCGCTGGCACGATCTGTCCTTGTCGGCCGGTGACATCCAGCGGGCGGAGTATCTCCACACGGCCAGCGGCCGCACTTCTCCGCTGCCGATGACCTCTCGAGCACGGACCTGGCGGGACCTCGCCGCGCATCTGGGACCGACAGCGCTCGTCGCCGTCGGTGACCACCTTCTGCGTATCCCGCGGCCGCGGTTCGAGGGCAGGGACGAGCCGTGGTGCACCCGAGCCGATCTGCTCGCGGTGGCGACGGGACGGCACTCCCGTGCGCTCCAGGCGGCCATCCGCCATATGCGGGTCGGTGCCGATTCACCGAAGGAGACCGAGCTGCGCCTCGCCTTCCTCTCCGCCGGCCTCCCGGAGCCGGAGATCAACAGGCCGCTGCTCGGCCCCGACGGCGTTGCGCGGCACGAGCCCGACTTCCAGTGGCGGGAGTTCTCGGTGTGCGCGGAGTACGAAGGAGCTGTGCACAACGACCCGGAGCAGATCCAGCGGGACATCCGGCGTGCGCGTGCGGCGAGGGCTGCAGGCTTCCTCGAGATCCGCCTCCACAAGGAGGACCTCCGACGAGGATGCGCGCCGGCCGTGAGCGCGGTGCGGAATGAGCTGCGGGCACGGGGGTGGCGCCCTCCCTCGTGAACGACGACTGCGCCCGCACCCCTGCCTGACATCCGTGATCACCAGCGCGAGCCGCGACCCCGACCACAGACCACCGGCACCGGCACCGTTGCGCAGTGGGCGCTCTGAGCCCCCAGAACGCCCACTGCGCAACGGTCGACGCAGGGACGCAGGAAAGCGGGCGGGAGTGGAGGTGGGGTGGGGCTCAGGTGCTGGCGACAGGTCGGCCTGCGACCCGGTAGAGGAACAGATCCGTGCGGTAGGGGACGCCCACCAGGGCGCCGGGCGCGTGGCCGAGGTGATCGTGCAGGTACCAGTCGAGGTTCGCGAGCACCTTCGCGCGCCGCTCCTCGGGGGCGGTGATGACGTAGCTGCGGGTGCGGGCGAGGTCGATGACGTCGCCGGTGGGCATCGGGTCCTCCCAGCGGTGCACAGAGCGTTCGACGAGCTCGAGCCGGGCGCCGACGGTGGGCAGGAAGTCCTCGCGATGGATGTCTCCGGCGTGCATGATCCGGGAGAGGCGGTGCACCCAGGGGATCGTCACGTCGAGCATGTTCCAGACCAGCGCGAGCACCCCGCCCGGGGCCAGCAGCCGCACCACCTCGGCCGACGCCTCGACAGCGTCGAACCAGTGCCAGGCCTGAGCGACGGTGATCAGGTCAGCGCATCCCTCCGGCAGCCCTGTCGCCTCAGCCACTGCGAGGTGCGTGCTCAGGCGGGTGGACCGGTGCGCGGCCGGAGGTCTGGTGGGATCCGCGGCAGGTTCGGGCGTGGGATCCGCGGCGGGTTCGGGCGTGGGATCCGTGACCGGATCCGTCGAGGGACCAGGACCATTCCCGCGCCGCAGCGCCGTCTCGAGCATCGCGGCGCTGGTGTCCACTGCGATCACCTCGAGGCCCCGGTCCACGAGCGCCCAGGAGAGCTTTCCCGTCCCCGCGCCCAGGTCCACGGCCCGCAGCGGCCGGTCCGCCGACGAGTCCGACGCCGAGCCCGACGACGAGCCCGACGACGAGCCCGACGCCGTCACCTGCGCGAGCATCGCGTCCAGTGCGGCGACCGGGTAGCCGGGGCGCAGCCGGTCGTAGTCCTCGCCCTGGTCCTGGAAGGCTCCGGCGAGTGCGTCCTTGCGTGCGGCGCTGGCGAATCGCGGCTCCGCGCGCGAGGAGATCGGCGGCACCGGAGGGTGCAGCGGATCGCTCCTGCTGTTCCTTCTGTTCCTGCTGTTCCTGCTGTTCATGCCGCTCACCGCTCGCTGCGGTGCGCGACCCAGGAGTGGTGCAGGCCCGCGTAGATCCCGTCCTCGAGTGCGACCAGCTCGGCGTGGGTGCCGTGCTCGGCGAGGTCGCCGTGGTCGAGCACCATGATCCGGTCGGCGCGCTCGGCGGTGGAGAGGCGGTGGGCGATGGTGATGGTGGTGCGGCCGCGGGCGAGACCGTCGATGGCTTGCTGGAGGCGCACGTCCGCTGCGGGGTCGACGGCGCTGGTGGCCTCGTCGAGCACGATGATGTCGGGGTCGGCGAGGTAGGCGCGGGCGAGCGCGACCAGCTGCCGCTCCCCCGCGCTGAGGGATTCGCCGCGCTGGCCGACGGGGGTGGCGAGCCCCTCGGGCAGCTCCTCGGCCCAGGTCGCCAGGCCCAGCTCCTCCAGCGCGAGGTGCATCTCCGCCTCGCTCGCCCCGGGCTTCCCGTAGAGCAGGTTCCCGGCGACGGTGGTGTCGAAGAGGAACCCCTCCTGCGGCACCATGATCACGCGGGAGCGCAGCGAGGCGTAGGGCACCAGGTGCAGCGGCACGCCGCCGATGAGGATCGTGCCCGAGGCGGGGTCCATCATGCGGGTGAGCAGCTTCGCGAAGGTGGTCTTGCCGCTGCCGGTCTCGCCCACGATCGCGATCCGGGAGCGGGCGGGGATGTCCACGTCGATGCCGTGCAGCACCTCGGGACCCGTCGGGTAGGCGAAGCGCAGATCCCGGATCTCGATGTCCAGCAGTCCGTCCGGCAGCGCGGCCGCGCCGGGGACGGCCTCGGCCCGTCGGCCGGTGTGCGGGTCCATCGCGCCCGCGGGGTCGGCGACGTCGGCCGGGGTGTCGAGCACGCCGAGCACGCGCCGCCAGCCGGCGACCGCGTTCTGCGCCTCGGAGAGCATCTCGATGCCCATCCGCACGGGCTGGCTGAACAGGGAGACCAGGAAGACGAAGGCGATGACGCCGCCGGCGGTGAGATCGCCGCCGGGCAGGTCGATGCCGAGCGCGCCGGTGCCCAGCACGATGCCGACCACGACCACCACCGCGGTGGCGAGACCGTCGGCCGTCTCCGAGAGGAAGAAGGAGGCGGACTGCGGTCGCAGCACCGCGAACTGCGCGTTGCGCACCTCGGTGATCCGGGCGTCCTGCCCGCGGCGGGTGCGCTCCTCGGTGCCGTAGGCGCGCACGGTGGCGGAGCCGACGAGGGACTCGGAGACGGCGCCGAGCATGTGGCCGACGTTCGTGCGCACCACCTGGTAGCGGGCACGGATCCGCTTCTGCAGGGAGCCCATGATGAACAGGATCGGCAGGTAGCACAGCCACACCACGAGCGCGAGCGGCCACGAGTAGAAGACCATGACGGCGGTGGCGAGGACGAGCTGGAAGCTCATCACCACCAGCATGATGCCACCGAAGCTCATGAACTGGCTGACGGTGTCGACGTCGCTGGTCACGCGGGAGACGAGCGCCCCACGCTGCTCGGTGCCCTGGGTGAGGAGCGACAGGTCGTGGATATGCCGGAAGGCGCGTTTGCGCAGGGTGGCCAGGGAATGCTCGGCCAGGCGGAACAGGCGCCGGTTCATCAGCACATTGCAGCTCGCGGTCACCAGCAGCACTCCGGCGGCGAGGCCCGCGGCGCCGGCGACGAAGGCGACGTCGGGCGATTCGGGAGCGATGATCCCGCGATCCAGGATGGACTGCACCGCGATCGGCACCACCACCTTGCCGGCGGTCGCGATGACGGCCAGCAGCAGCGTGATCCACAGTCCGCGCAGCAGCTCAGGAGTGAGTGCGAGGCCGCGGCGGATGGTGGCGAGCGCTCCCTCGTCGGTGCGTGTCTCGCCGCCGAGGGCGGAGGACGCCGAGGCGGAGGACGCGGCCGCAGAGCTGCGGGCGGCGGGTGCGGCGGTCATCGGCCGTCCTCCTCATCGAGCTGGTCGGGCATGGGCTGGTCGGGCATGGGCTGGTCCGGCACGGTCCGGTCGCGCTCGCTGCGGTCCGGCTCGGTGGGGTCGCATTCGCGGTCATCGCCCCAGATCTCCTCGCGGCGGTACCGGCCGGTGCCGTGGATCTCGATCGCGCCGGTGACGGTGCGCTCGCGCTCGGCGGGCACGGCGACCGCAGGATCCGGGCCGTCGCTGGGCTGGGGTCCTTCGGCCTCGAGCAGGCTGTGGGAGATCGCGGCCTCGTCGTAGGCGTCGACCAGGGCCCGGTAGCCCTCGCTGCGCACGCGCAGCTCCTCATGGGTGCCTGCCGCCCCCACCCGGCCGTGATCGAGGAAGACGACCTGGTCGGCGAGGGAGATGGTGGATTTCCGGTAGGCGATCAGCAGCAGGGTGGAGGCGGTCATCTCGCGGCGGATCCCGTCGAGGATGGCCAGCTCGACGCTGGGGTCGCAGGCGCTGGTGGCGTCGTCGAGGATCAGCAGTCGCGGCCGACGGGCGAGCGCCCGGGCGAGTGCGATGCGCTGGCGCTGGCCGCCGGAGAGGGAGCCTCCGCGCTCCCCCAGCTCGGTGTCCAGCCCGTCCGGCAGGGCGTCGACGAACGCCTCGGCCTGGGCGACGCGCAGCGCCCAGCGCACGGTCGCCTCGTCGATGTCCTCGCCGAGAGTGACGTTCTCGCGCACGCTCGCGTCGAAGATGAAGGCCTGCTGGAGCACCAGGATGACGTCCGCCGTGAGCGCCTCTGCGGTGAGGGCGCGCAGGTCCGCGCCGTCCAGGGCGATGCGGCCGTCGGTGGGGTCGATGAGTCCGGCGGCGAGCAGCGCGAGGGTGGACTTGCCGGAGCCGGTCGCGCCGACGACGGCGAGCACGCGGGTGCCCTCGTCGGGGTCGGCGCGCAGGGTCACCCCGTGCAGGGCGCGGCCCTCGCGGATCTGCGGATCGGGACCGTGCTGGTCGCGCTGGTCGCGGCCCAGGATCACCTGGGCGGGGTCGTCGCGGTAGACGAAGGAGACGTCCTCGACGGTGAGCGCGCCGGGGCCGGCCGGCAGCGGGTCGGGACCGTATTCGCGCTGCTCGGTGACGTCGAGGATCTGCTGGACACGGCCGCCGCCGACGACGGTGCGGGAGAGGTCCCCGAGCACCCAGCCGAAGGAGCGGATGGGCAGGGACATCAGCGTGAACAGGTAGGCGACCTCGACCAGCTGCCCGGTGGTGAGGTGGCCCTCGCCGATCCGCCAGGCGCCGAGCACGGCCACGGCGAGGATGCCGAGGTTGGGCAGGGCGTCGATCGCGGGGTCGAACCAGCCGCGGATGTAGCCGAAGCGGATGCCGGTCTCGCGCAGGTCGTCGGCGGCGCGGGTGAACCGCTTCTCCTCGACGTCCTCACGACCCAGCGACTTCACCACGTTCGCACCGTCGAAGGATTCGTGGGCGATCTCGGCGACCTCCGCGCGCAGCTGCTGGGAGCGCATCGCGATCGGGGTGGCGAAGCGCTGCAGCAGCACGTTGAGGACGATCAGCACGACGATCAGGGCGAGCATGACCAGCAGGATCACCGGATCGATGCGGAAGACGACCACCGTCGCGTAGACCAGCATCACGATCGTGGACAGCGCGAAGGGGAAGGGCGCCATCGCGAAGAAGGTCGCCTCGACGTCGGAGTAGACGGAGCTGAGCAGGGTGCCGGTGGCCTGGCGGCGGTGCCACAGCAGCGGCACCTTCGCGTACACCGCGGCGATCCGTTCGCGGTAGAGGCGGAAGAGGTCGTACTGGGTGGCGGCGGCGAAGATGCGCCGCGCCATCACGGTGACGGCGCGGGCGACGGCGATGCCGAGGATCGCGAGTCCGCCGCCGGCGAGCAGGGCGGGGGTCGCCTCGCCGCGCTGGAAGGAGGGGACGATGACCTGCTCGGTGACCCGGCCGATCACGGCGGAGGTCGCGATCTGCAGCAGGGCGAAGGCGATCGCGCCGAGCACCGCGAGGGCGAACCACCTGCGCAGCTCCCAGGACCCCTTGAGCAGTCTCTTCAGGCCCGGGACGAGGACGGCGGGATGCTGCGGGGTGCGCTGCTGCGGCGCGCGACCCTGCGAGGTGGGCTGCTGCGGTGCGGGCTGCTGCGCGGTCGAGGGCGCGGTCATGCCGTGACGAAGTGGACGACGACCGCGATCGCGAAGACGATCGTGGCGAACATGGCGAGGGAGAACTCGATGAGGATGCCGGTGCCGAGCGCCTTGATCGCGACCCAGGCAGAGGTGATGCCCTTCTTCCAGTCCTTCTGGCGCAGCGCCTCGGAGATGTACAGACCGATCAGGAAGCCGATCGGCAGGCCCAGGAAGGGGATCACGAAGATCCCGACGATGCCGGAGGCGATGCCCACATAGACCGGCCACATCGGCACC
Organism: Brachybacterium sp.; assembly: GCF_036379615.1. Lineage (GTDB taxonomy): Bacteria > Actinomycetota > Actinomycetes > Actinomycetales > Dermabacteraceae > Brachybacterium. The sequence goes on along the minus strand of NZ_DASVGJ010000002.1, from coordinate 11,371 downwards.
TCGGCGGCATGCAGCCGCTTCCCGGTGAGGACGTAGCTGGTGGCCATCCCGATCGCGCCCAGGATCAGCACCAGGGCGAAGGCGATCCAGGCGGTCCAGCCGCCGATCACGATCGCCCAGATCAGGGTGGCGAGAACCAGGGTGATGGTGCCGGGCAGCACCGGGACCACGATCCCGGTGAGGCCCACGACATAGGCCAGTCCGGCCAGGACCGTCACGATGATCTGGACGGTCAGGGAGTCGACCACGGGATCCTCCAAGAAGAGCGGGGGCCGACGGGAAGCGCCTGCCGGACCTCGTCCATCCTATCGGGCGGAGGGATCCTCCCGCGGACCGGATCTCAGGGCAGGCGCACCACCTGGCCGGCCCAGGCGAAGCCGCCGCCGAAGCCGATCAGCAGCGCCGTCGCCCCGGCGGGGATGCGTCCCGCCTCCCGCAGCCGGGAGATGGCCAGGGGGATCGTCGCGGCGGAGGTGTTGCCGGAGGTGATGATGTCGTCGGCGACGACGGCGTCCTCGCGCAGGCCGAGCGAGGCGGCGAGCGGCTCGATCATCCGCAGGTTCGCCTGATGGGGGACGAACACGTCGATGTCCTCGATGCTCAGCCCCGCCGCCTCGACGATCCGACGGGCGATGCCGGGCGCCTCGCGCAGCGCCCAGCCCAGCACCTGCCGGCCCTGCTGGGCGAAGTAGGGGCCCTCGCCGTCGACCGCGTTGATGGTGACGGCGTCGGCGAGCTCGGGCTCGGTGCCCCACACCACCGGGGCGATGCCGGGCTCCTCGCTCGCGCGCAGCACCATCGCGCCGGCCCCGTCGGCCGTGAGGATGCAGGTGGTGCGGTCGCTGTAGTCGGTGAAGGCGGAGAGCTTCTCCGCGCCGATCACGAGGGAGACGCTCGAGGCGCCGGTGCGGATCGACATGTCCGCGACGGCGAGCGCGTGCTCGAAGCCGGAGCAGGCGGCGCCCACCTCGAAGGCGGAGGGTGCGGGGATGCCGAGCGCCTGGGCGACGCGGCCGGCCGCGCTCGGGGAGCGCTCCTCGTTCGAGCAGGTCGCGACGATGATCTGGGTGACCTCGGAGGGGTCGACGTCCGCGTCGGCGAGGGCGGCGCGGGCCGCGGCGATCGCCATCTCGGGCACCCCTTCGCCGTCGGCGGCGACGTGCCGCTCCTCGATGCCGGTGCGCTGGCGGATCCATTCGTCGCTGGTCTCGACCAGCTGTTCGAGGTCCTGGTTCGTCATGACGCGCTCGGGCCGGTGGTGGCCGGTGCCCACGATCCGGGAGCCGGGGCTGAGCGGTGCCGTGCGGAAGGCGGGACGTGGGGCGTCCGGGGTGGTGGACATGTCGGCTCCTGGCTCCTGGGGGACTGTGACGGGCCGGTGCGGCCCGTGCTCAGCTGGAGACCATACGGTGCCTGTGTGAACGAGTTGCTGAGGCTGTCCCTGGTGGGCATCGCGGGCGGGCTCGGCGTCTTCGCCGTGCTCCTGCTGCCCGCGATGTGGCTGCAGCGGCGGCGTTTCGGCCGGGTGCGGCCCTCCCGGCTGGTCGGGGTGGCCGTGATCTGCCTCTACACGATGTCGCTCGCGGGGCTGACGATCGCCCCGGCGTATGACGTCGCGGCGACCTGCCGCAGCCGGCCCGGCGGGGCGCTGCGACTGGATCCCTTCCACTCCGCCGCCGAGCTGCTGGGCCTGCAGCGCGGCGGGGCGGGCCTGTGGGAGCTCGCGGTCAGCTTCCCGGTGCTGCAGATCGTGATGAACATGGCGCTGTTCGTACCGCTCGGGCTGATCCTGCGGGGCGTCTTCCGGCGGGATGTGACGACCTCGCTCGCCTCGGCGGTGCTGCTGTCGGCGCTGATCGAGGTCACGCAGTACACCGGCGCGTTCGGGCTGTACCCGTGCGGGGTGCGGATCGCGGACATCGAGGATCTGCTGGCCAACGCCGCCGGTGCCTGGATCGGTGCCCTGCTCGCCCCGCTGCTGATCCGCTGGCGGGTGCCGCTGTTCGCCCGCGAGGAGCGGCGGCGGGAGTCCGACGGCGGTGCGGCGGGCACGGACGAGGTCGAGGACCTGTTCCGCCGCGAGTTCTGAGCCAGCCCCCAGCACCGCAGCACCTCAGCAGCTATGCCGTGATCGTGAGCGTGGAGCGGGCATCCGCGCCGCGGCGCACGTGGATCTGCTCGGCGATCTGGGCCTTCATATCGCCGACGTGGCTGACGATCCCGATCACGCGGCCGCTCTCGGCGAGGCGGCCGATCTCGCGGACCACGGTCTCGAGGGTCTCGGGGTCCAGCGATCCGAAGCCCTCGTCGATGAAGAGGGTCTCCATCTGCACTCCCCCGGCCTCGCCCATGACGATGTCCGCCAGCCCCAGCGCGAGCGCGAGGGACACGAAGAAGGTCTCGCCGCCGGAGAGCGTCTCGGGCACGCGCACCTGGTCGGTGCGCCGGTCCAGGACCAGCAGGTCCAGGCCCGTCTTCCGCGCGCCGCGGGCGCCGGTGTCGCGCTGCAGCTCGAGGTCGGAGCCGGAGAACAGGGCCAGGCGCGTGTTCGCCGCCTCGATGACGGCGTCGAGCCGCCACATGAGCACGTAGGTGGACAGCTGCACGCGCTCCCCGTCGCTCGAGCGTCCGGTGGCGAGGTCGGCGACGCGCACGGTGACCCCGGCGTCCTCGCTGACGGCGCGCACCTGCGCCGAGGCGGTCGCAAGCGCCGTGCGCGCGGTGGCACCGCGTTCGGCGATGCCGCCGAGCCGGGCGGCGATCCCGTCGGCCTCCCGGGCTGCGGTCTGCGCCGCCGTGAGCTTCTCGCCGGCCGCGGCCACCGCGGCATCGGCCTGGTCCCGTGCGCCATCGCTCGCGTCGACCTCGGCGATCCCCTCCTCGGCGAGCCCGTCGGCGAGCCGGGTCTCCTCGACGGCCCGGAGCTGGACGAGCTTCTGCAGGCGCTCGCGCTCGGGCGGGGCGAGCACCGCGGCGCGGACCGCCTCAGCGGTGGCGAGCCCGGACGCGGCGAGGGCCTGATCGGCCTCCGCCGTGACCTCGGCGGCCTGCTGCTCGGCCTGGGTGCGGCGGCGCACGGCCTCGAGCAGGCCGGTCGCGGCGCGGGCGCGGGCGCTGTGGGCGCGGCGGCGGGCGGCGATCGAGGAGTCCTCTCCCCTCGCCCGCACGATCTTCTCCCGGTCGGTCTCGAGAGCGCGGGCGGTCTCGTCGATCGCGGTGCGTTCACGTTCGACGTGAAGGGCCGTCTGCTCCTTCGCGGTCGCGAGGCGCTGGGTCTCCTCCTCCTGCGCGGCGAGCTTCTTCTCCAGCTCGGTGGCCTGCTGCTCGGCGGCGACCGCCGCGGTGACCGCCTGCCGCGCCGTGTCGACGAGCTGCTGCGCGGTCTCGGGGGTGTGCTGGCCGGCGGCCTGCTGCAGGCGCGCCAGCTCCTGGCGGGCGAGGGCGAGGGCCTGTTCGTCGCGGTGCTGGGCGTGCTCGGCCTGCTGCCGCGCGGCTTCTGCGGCCTCGACCTGCTCGGGGCTGACGGCGTCGTCGGCCGGATCGGCGGGATGCGGGTGCTCGAGGGCGCCGCAGACGGGGCAGGCCTGCTCGGGCTCGAGATCGGTGGCGAGCTCTGCGGCGATGCCTGCGAAGCGGCGGCGGCGCAGCGAGGTCTCGGTCTCGGCGCGCTGTCGGGCGGTGCGCAGAGTGGTCTCCGCCGCCTGCCGGGCCTTCTCGACGGCCTTCTCCTGGGTCGCCGCGGCGGTCGTCGCCTGGTGGACCTCCTGCGCTGCGGAGAGCGCGATCTTCGCCTCGCCGAGCCCGGCGGCGGCGGTCCGGGCAGCGTCCCGCTGCGTGATGAGGCCCCTGCGCTGGGCGGGGCGCTGCTCGAGCTGTGCGATGGCGGTGGTCAGGCGCTGCTGCTGGGCGGTCAACGCCTCTCGGCGGGTCGCGAGTTGCGACTCCCGCTCGGGCAGAGCGGTCTCGAGGGCGGCCAGGTCGGCGAGCGCTGCGGCAGCACCGGTCGCCTCCTCGACCGCGGAGGTCAGTGCGGCGTCGGCTTCTTCCGCCTCGAGCAGCTCCACGAGCTGCGGGTGCTCCGTGCGGGTCCTCGCGGCGAGATCGGTGAGAGCCTCCAGCGCGGTGGCGACGGTGCTCGAGGCCCGGTCGCGTCGGCGCAGCACCTCGGCGACAGGCCGCGCCGTCTCGTCCTGCTGCAGCGAGGACTGCGCGGCCTCTGCAGCCGGCTTCTCCCCGGTGAGCCGGGTGGCCAGGGCATCGAGCTCGCGGCGGCGGTCGATCCGCGTGCGGGCGGTGCCGGCGGTCTCCGCGGCGGAGCGGGCCTGCTGCTCTGCGGTCTGGGCGAGGCCTGCCGCGCTGTGCGCCTCGGCGGCGCGTGCAGTGACGGACGCGAGGTGCTCCTCGGCGAGGGCGGCCAGCGGTTCCAGCCGCAGGGCCCCGGCATGCTCCTCGAGCACCGTCACCTGCTCGTCCTCGAGGCCGGTGGCCTCGGTGAAGCGGGCCAGCGCCGTGCCGAGGGTCTGCTGGGCGGCGTCGACCTCGCGCCTGGCCTGCTTGCGCATCTCCTCGAGCTGCTTCTCGACCGCGGCGTAGGTCTCGGTGCCGAAGACGCGCTGCAGCACGGCCTGGCGCTCCCCGGTGCCGGCGCGGAGGAACCGGGCGAACTCGTTCTGCGGCAGCAGCACCGTCTGGGTGAACTGCTCGCGGGTGAGGCCGACGGCGCGCTGGATCTCGCGGCCCACCTCGTCGATGCGGGTCGCGATCGCCTCCAGCCCGCTGCCCCCGCCGGCGGTGTCGGCGATGACGTCCGCGATCAGCTGCGGGGAGCCGATCCTCCACAGCCCAGCCCTGGCCTGCTCCTTGGTGGTGCCCGTGCCGCGCAGCTTCTGGCGCTGGAACTCGGGCTGGCGACGCACCCGGAAGATGCCGGAGGCGGTCTCGAACACGAGGTCCACAACGCTCGCCTCGACGGGCGCGGCGAACTGGGAGCGGATCCGGTCCCCGCTGGTGGCGCTGCCGGCGACCTGCCCGTACAGGGCGTAGACGATCGCATCGAGAATCGTGGACTTGCCGGAGCCGGTGGGGCCCTCGAGCAGGAACATGCCGCTCGCACCGAGGGCGGCGAGGTCGACCTCCACGGTCCCGGCGAAGGGACCGATCCCGGTCAGGCGCAGGTGGTGGAGCTTCACGAGGCCTCCCGCTGACGGCGCACAGCGGTGTAGGCGCGGTCCAGCACGTCGTGCTCGGCCGGTGTGGGGGCCGCGCCGGTGACGTGGGCGAGGAACTCGTCCATCACCTCGAGCGGGTTCTGCTCGCGCCGCACCACCGGCGTGCCCTCGCGTGCGTCGCGGCCCTCGGGCGCGTACTCGGTGAGCAGCAGGTGCGGGAACGCCTCCCGCAGCTGTTCCTGCAGGTGGGCGGGGCGTGCCGGATCGGTGACGACAGCCTTGAGCCAGTCGCCGCCGTGCGCCTCGGCGTGGGTGAGGATGTGCTCGAGGGTGCCGCGCAGCTCGGTGAGGGGCCGCGGGACGGGGGTCCGGATCCGGCGCACCTCGACCTCGGCCCGGCCCCCGTCGGCCGCAGGAGCCCCGAGCTCGACCAGCAGCACGGACTTGCGGTGGTTCTTCTCGGAGAAGGAGAAGGCCAGCGGTGAGCCGGAGTACCAGGCGGGCGCGCCGACGGCGCCGGTGAGGTCCTGGCAGCCGTGCAGGTGGCCCAGCGCCAGGTAGTCGATGCCGCCGAGCACGCCCGCGGGCACGGAGTCGACGCCGCCGACGGAGAGGTCCCGCTCGGAGTCGCTCGCATCGCCGCCGGTGACGAAGGTGTGGGCGAGGACGACGGTGCGGGCACCGGGGCGCGCGGCGGCACGCTGACGGACGCGGTCCAGGGCAGCGCGGGTGACGGCCTCGTGGCTGCGGGCCAGGGGCGCCTCCCCCTCGGCGACCAGCTCGGTGCGGGCCCGATCGGGCTCGAGATAGGGCAGGCCGAAGAACAGCACCTCGCCGTGCTGGTCCTCGACGGAGACGGGGTGCTCGATGCCGGGCACATCGGTGAGCAGGTGGATACCGGGCTTCATGAGGCCGCGCCCGAAGCCGAGCCGCTCCGGGGAGTCGTGATTGCCGGAGGTGAGCACCACGGTGGCGCCGGTGCCGGCCAGCCGCGCCAGCGCATCGTCGAGCAGCGTCACACTGGTCACGGCCGCAACGGCGCGGTCGTACACGTCCCCGGGGATGACGACCACGTCGACCTGCTCGGCCTCGACCAGGTCGACCAGCCAGTCGAGGAACGCGGACTGGTGCTCATGGAGGTCGACCTTGTGCAGGGTGCGTCCCAGATGCCAGTCCGAGGTGTGCAGGATCTTCATGCCCCGAGCCTACGAGCGGAGGCCGACAGTCGGCGCCGCCGTGCACATCCTGCAGGTCGTGGACGCTCGCCCCGGGGTCGCGGCCTCTGCCCTAGGGTGGGCGGCGGACACGGGGTGCGCCATCGGCGCTGAGATCACACCCGTGGAACCTGATCTAGTTCGTACTAGCGAAGGGATGTCCGCATCATGACGGATCCTTGCACCCATTTTCCGCCTGCCCCCACGCCCGCACGCCCTGCGGTGCCGCGCGTGCTCTCGATCGCCGGGACCGACCCCACGGGCGGCGCCGGCACCGCCGCCGACCTCAAGTCGATCACCGCCGCCGGCGGCTACGGGATGGCGGTCGTCACCGCGGTGGTCGCCCAGAACACGCACGGCGTGCGCGCGATCCACGTGCCGCCGGCGGCGGTCCTCGGCGCACAGCTGGCCGCCGTCGCCGACGATGTCGCGCTCGAGGCGGTCAAGACCGGCATGCTCGGCACCGTCGAGGTGATCAACACGGTCACCGCATGGGTCGACGCGCACCCGCCGGGGGTGCTGGTCGTCGATCCGGTGATGGTCGCCACCAGCGGTGACCGGCTGCTCGAGCCCGAGGCGGAGCAGGCCATGCTCCGGTTCTGCCGCCGCGCGAGCGTCGTCACCCCCAACATCGACGAGCTCGCCGTGCTCACCGGCGCACCCCGGGCACGGACCGAGCAGGCGGCGCTCGAGCAGGCCATCGGCTGGGTGGAGGAGACCGGGGTCGCCGTCGTGGTCAAGACGGGCCACCTCGAGGGCCGGGAGCTCGCCACCACCTGGGTGGGCGCCGACGGGGCGCGCCACCGGGTGCGGTCGATGCGGGTGAACACCACCAGCACGCACGGCACCGGCTGCTCGCTCTCCTCCGCCCTCGCGACCCGCCTGGGCGCCGGGGACTCCCCCTCCGACGCACTCGACTGGGCCACCTCCTGGCTGCACGAGGCGATCCGGCACGGGGCGGAGCTGCACGTCGGATCGGGCCACGGCCCGGTGGACCACGCTCACCGCTCCCGTCGGCTCCAGGCGGCCGGCTCCTCGGCGCCGTGGCTGGCGGCAGACGCCGTCCCGCCACGGCTCGAGCATCCCGCGGACCTCGCACCGTCGACCGCGGCTCTGCGATCGGAGGGTGCCGGACGATCGGAGGTCGCCGTGCCTCCGGCGGTCGCCCCCGTCGGTCCCTGGACCGCGGCGCTGTGGGCCGCGAGCGCCCCGCTCGCCGCCGAGATCGCGGACTCCTACTTTGTGCGCGGCCTGGTGCACGGCAGCCTGCCCGAGTCGGCCTTCGCCTTCTACCTGGCCCAGGACGCGCTCTACCTGAGCCGCTACTCCCGCGCGCTCGCCGCCCTCGCGGAGCGGTCCGCGGACCCCTCGGCACGGGAGTTCTGGAGGGGATCTGCCCACCACTGCCTCACGGTCGAGTCGGAGCTGCACCGCTCCTGGCTCTCGCATCTGCCCGCCGAGGCCGATACCGCGCCCGGTCCCGTCACCGCCGCGTACACGGACTTCCTGCTCGCGCACGCGTTCGGCTCCCCCACGGCGGTCGCGGCCGCGGCGGTGCTGCCCTGCTTCTGGCTCTACGCACAGGTGGGCGGCGGGCTCCCCGCCGTCGCGTCGGATCATCCCTATGCCGCCTGGCTGAACACCTATCGCGATCCGCAGTTCGTCGAGAGCGTCCGCGGGGCGCTGGGCGCCGTCGAGCGCGAGTTCGCCGCCGCGAGCCCGCAGGACCGGGCCGATGCCGCCCGCGCGCATCTCCTCGCCAGCCGGCACGAGCTGGAGTTCTTCGAGCAGGCGCAGCGACTCCCCCACAGCGCCGAGGCCCGTCGGTCCCCGGGAGCGGCACTCGCGACGGCGACCCGATGAGCGCGCCGGCCCCTTCCCCCTCTCCCGTCCCCGCCCCTTCCGCCGTTCTCGGCTCCCCGCACGCCCTGCCGCCGGCGGGCAGTGCCGCCCTGCGCGCCGGAGTGGTCGGCAACTTCATCGACAACGTCCATGTGTTCCTGCCGGTCACAGCGCTCACCCCGGCGATGCTCGTGCTCGCCGGGCCCGGTGCGACGGCGTCGGCCGCGTCGCTGATCATCGTCGCGATGCTGTTCGGCCGGCCCGTCGGCGGGGTCGTGTTCGGTCGGATCTCGGACCGCCTGGGCCGTACCCGCACCACCCGTGTCGCGATCGGCGGCACCGCCGCGTGCGCCCTCGCGATCGCGGTGATCCCCACCCACGATCTGCTGGGCGCTGGGACGGTGGCGCTGGTGCTGGCGCTGCGCTTCCTCGGCGGGATCTTCGTGGCCGGCGAGTACTCGGCGGCGATCCCGCTGGCGATGGAGTGGTCTCCGGCGCGCCGACGGGGACTGATGAGCGGGCTGATCCTGTCGATGGCGCCCTGGGCTCAGGCGAGCGTCGCCTTCGCGGTCGCGGTGCTGCTGGCGGCCCTGGGGCCGGAGCAGTACGCCGCGTGGGGATGGCGGGCGCTGTTCGTGCTCGGCGCCCTGCTCTCCCTCGGCATGCTCGTGTACTACCGCCGCCACGTCGTCGACGCCCCGATGCCGCCCCGCCCGGAGCCGGTGCCCGCCGCCGAGGGTGCGCGATCCGCGCCGACCCTGCGCGGCCTGCTCACCGGCTCCTGGGCTCCCGCGTTCTGGCAGGTGTTCGTGCTGATGACGGGCCTGTGGCTGCTCACCGACTCCACGGTCCTGCTGCTCACCGAGCGGCTGTCCCAGGACTCGTCGCTCGATCCGACGGCCGTGCCGGTGGTCATGGGCCTGGCATCGATCGCCCAGGCGCTCGCGATGGCGGCGGCCGGGCATCTCTCGACGTTCACCGGGCGGCGCCGGCTGCTGATGATCTGGGGCGCGGCCGCGGCGGTCGCGGGTCCGGTGCTGTGGTGGGCCGCCGTCAGCGCCTCCACGCTCGCCGTCGCGGCCGCGTGCGCGGCGCTGCTGCAGGTCGCGACGGTCTCGGCGTACGGTCCGATCGCGGCGTACCTCTCGGAGCGGTTCCCCACCTCGCTGCGCTCGACCGGTTACGGCGCGGGGTACAGCCTGTCCCTGGTGCTGCCGGCGCTCTATCCCTTCTACGTTCCGGCGCTCGTTCCGCTGCTGGGCCGGCACGGCAGCGTGCTGGTCATGGTGGTGCTCGGAGGTGTGCTGGTCGTGGTCGGCGCCGCGCTCGGCCCGCGGCTCTCCCCGCGGGAGCTGGACGCCGATCTGGACACCGTGGCCGACGGGGGCACCCGATGAGCGGCGATCCGGACCTGGCCCGGGCGGCACCGGTGCTCGAGGCGGTGCGCGCGGCGCGGCCGCTGGTGCACTGCCTGACCGCCACGGTGTCGATGGCGATCGTGGCGGACGGTCTGCTCGCGGCCGGTGCCCGACCGATGATGACCGAGACCGCGGCCGAGGCACCCGTGGTGACCACGATGGCCGACGCACTGGTGATCAACCTCGGCACGCTGAGCACCGACGCGATGGAGGGCATCCCGCCGACGGTCGCGGCGGCCGTGCGGGACGGGCGCCCCTGGGTGCTCGATCCCACCGCGATCGGGATCGCCCCGGTCCGCACCCCGCTCGCCCGGCAGCTGCTGGGGTCCCGGCCCGCTGTCGTGCGCGGCAACGCGTCCGAGGTGCTCGCCCTGACGGGGGCGGGGCCGGGCGGCCGGGGGCCGGATTCCTCGATCGTGGGGGACGGTACGGAGGTCGCTGTCGAGCACGCCGCCCGGGAGGTCGCCTCCCGGACCGGCGGGGCGGTCTCGGTCTCCGGGGAGGTGGACCTCGTGCTGGACTCGCAGCGCAGGGCGCAGGTGGCGCGCGGCACCGCGATGCTGAGCAGGGTCACGGGCACCGGCTGCCTGCTGGGGGCACTGACCGCGGCGTGCGCGGCGGTGCAGCCCTCAGCGTGGGAGGCGGCGGTCGCTGCTGTCGCCTGGCTCGACCTGGCCGGGGAGCTCGCCGCCTCGCGGGCCACCGGACCCGGCAGCTTCCGCATGCATCTGCTCGACGCACTCGACGAGGTGGGACGATGACCGCACGAAGCACGGCCCCAGCACACCGCATGGACCTGGGCTCGGATCTGGGCTCGGATCCGGACCTGCGCTGTTATCTCGTCACATCGGGCACCTCGCGGCGAACGGTCGAGGTCGCCGCCGCCGCAGCGGCCGCTGGGGCCGGGGTGGTGCAGGTGCGCGCCAAGGAGGCCACCACGGCGGCGCTGCTGGAGCTCGTGCTCGCCGTGGCCGAGGCCGTCCGGGCCGCGAATCCCGCCACCCGGGTGCTGGTCGACGACCGGACCGACGTCGCGGCCGTGGCTCGCCGGCGTGGGGCTGCGGTGCACGGTGTGCATCTGGGCCAGGACGATCTGCCTGTGGCCGATGCGAGGGAGCTGCTGGGACCGGAGGCGATCATCGGCCTGACCACCGGGACGCTGGATCTGGTGCGCGCCGCCGAGGGGCTGCGCGACCACATCGACTATCTCGGTGCCGGCCCCTTCCGGCGCACGCCCACGAAGAACTCCGGGCGGTCGCCGCTCGGGGTCGAGGGGTACCCTCCCCTCGTCTCCGCCTCCTCGCTGCCGATCGTGGCGATCGGAGATGTCACCCCTGCTGATGCTGCTGCTCTCGGCCTCACGGGGGTGGGCGGGGTGGCCCTGGTCCGCGCGATCATGGAGGCTCCGGACCCTGCGGCCGTCGTGCGGGAGGTGCTGGCAGGCATCGCACCGGGGTGATTGGCTCCTTGATCAGCTCCCGGCGGGACGCATCGAGCACTGGCATGCATGTGCCCCGGTGCGCGCGGAGGCGCACCGGGCACGGCATGGACTGCGGGGAGACAGCGAGGTCAGAAGGGCGGCGGTCCGTTGTCGCCCCAGGGTCCGGGCGGGATCTCGGTCCTGCCCGGCGGGGTCTCGGTCCTGTCGGGTGGGATCTCGGTCCAGCTCGGCGAGATCTCGGTTCCGCGCGGCGAGGTCTCGGTTCCGCGCGGCGGGGTTCCGGTACCG
>NZ_DASVGJ010000001.1:0-8472 GCF_036379615.1 Brachybacterium sp. | reverse complement strand
GGGCGACCGCAGGCGGCCAGGACGGCGAGGGTGCCGGCGGCGCCCAGGCCGGTGAAGGCGCGGCGGGTGAGGCGGGGTGAGGGGTTCATCAGGACTCCTTCGTCGGGGATCAGCGGGGGTCGGTGGGGCTCGCGCGGTGCTCGCGCGGGCGGCGGGTCGGTCGGAAGGTCGGGCAGTGGATCACGCAGCGACGCAGCCGCAGGAGGCGCGCAGCACGAGGGAGGAGCCGACGGTGCAGGGCTCCTGCGGGGCCGCGCCGTCGATGCGGGCCGCGAGCCGACGCGCGGCGAGCGCGCCGAGCTCGGCGACCTCCTGGCGCACGGTGGTCAGGCCCGGGGTGAGGTAGCGGGCGGTGACGGTGTCGTCCCAGCCGGTGACGGCGAGGTCCTCGGGCACGTCGATGCCCGCAGCGGAGAGATGGGAGACGATCGCGAGGGCGAGCTCGTCGTTGCCGCACACGAGCGCATCGAGGCCTGCGATCCCGTTCTCGTCGGCGCTCTCGGGAGCGTGGGTGGCGAGCAGCTGCTCGGCGACCTCGCGCCCGGCCGACTCGACCGGGTCGACGTCGAAGCGCCGCTGCGGTTCCAGCCCGGCCGCCTCGAGGGCGTCGAGGTGGCCGCGATGGCGGCGGCCGATGTCCGAGCCCGTCTCGGGGCGGCCCACGAAGCCGATGCGTCGCCGGCCGTGGTCGATGAGGTGCTCGGTGAGCTGTCGGGCGGCGTGGCGGTTCTCGGCGTAGAAGGCGTCGACGCCGGGGATCTCCCCCCGCGCAACGCTGACCGTCGGCCGCAGCTCGGAGACCTGCTCGACGAGCGCGTCGTCCGCGCCGCCGCGCGCCATGAAGGCGACGCCGTCGACCCGGCCGAGCAGATCGATCACCGCATCGTGGCGACGTTCCTGCGGCCCCGCGAGCACGAGGACCACCGAGAGTCCGAGCTCCGAGGCCGCGACCTCGAAGCCGACCAGGAGCTCGGCGTAGTAGGGGCCGGCGATGTGCGGGAGCACCACGCCGAGGGCCTTGCTGCGGCGGACGGCGAGGGCCCGGGCGGCGGCCGCCGGGACGTAGCGCAGTTCGCGGGCGGCCTCGAGGACGGCGTCGCGGGTGCGCAGGGCGACTTTCGAGGGGTCCCCGAAGGTGCGGCTCACGGTCGCGATCGACACCCCGGCGCGCTCGGCCACCTGGTAGATGGTCGGCACCGACACGGAGTCCCCATTCACCATCATCGCGTCCTCCTGCTCGTCCTCGAGTGCTGGAGCTGCCGCGTCGCCGTGGCTGTGCGTCAGGGCGGTGCGTCGGGGCCTCCGGGATGGAAGCGCTTACAGCTCGACGACGAGTGTATGCGCTTACATCTTGTCGCGCAAGCATCAGCGGGCGCGGCCCGGATGCGGGAACGCCGTCGGGGAGCCGGGGGCAGGGCCGACCGGGCGGGGACGTCAGCCGGGGAAGCGGAGGTCGATCGCGTCGCCGTGCGCGGGCAGCCCCTCGGCGCGAGCCAGCGTGGTCGCGGCGCTGCGGGCGCCCGCGAGCGCGTCCCGGTCGTAGTGGACGACGTGGATGCCGCGCAGGAAGGTCTGCACGCCGAGGCCGCCCGTGAAGCGCGAGGTACCGCCGGTGGGCAGGACGTGGTTCGACCCCGCGGCGTAGTCACCGAGGCTGACCGGGCTGTGGGGGCCCACGAAGACGGCTCCGGCGTTGGTGACGCGCGCGGCGATCCCGGCCGCATCGGCCGTCTGGATCTCGAGGTGCTCCGCGCCATAGGCGTCGACGACGGCGAGACCCCGCTCGAGGTCGTCGACGAGCACCACGCCGCTCTGAGGACCGCGCAGCGCCTCGTCGATGCGTTCGCGGTGCAGTGCCTGCGGCACCTGCGCGACGAGCTGCGCCTCGACCGCCTCTGCCAGCTCCGGGGAGTCGGTGACCAGCACGCTCGCCGCCATCGGATCGTGCTCGGCCTGGGAGATCAGATCCGCGGCGACGAACCCGGGATCGGCGTCGGCGTCGGCGAGGATCGCGATCTCGGTGGGCCCGGCCTCGGCGTCGATCCCCACCGTCCCCCGGACGAGCCGCTTGGCAGCGACGACGTAGACGTTCCCGGGCCCGGTGACCAGGTCCACGCCCTCCAGCGCGGCGCCGTCGCCGAGGTCCTCGGCCCCGTGGGCCAGCAGGGCGATGGCCTGCGCTCCTCCAGCGGCGAGCACCTCGGTGACGCCGAGCAGCGCGCAGGCGGCGAGGATCGTGGGGTGCGGCAGGCCGCCGAACTCCTTCTGCGGCGGGGAGGCGAGCACGATCTGCTCGACGCCGGCGACCTGGGCGGGCACCACGTTCATCACCACGGAGCTGGGCAGCACGGCCCGGCCGCCGGGGACGTACAGGCCCACCCGTCGCACCGGGACCCAGCGCTGGGTGACGGTGCCGCCGGGCACCACCTGCACCGTCTCCTCGGGACGCGACTGCGCGGTGTCGACGGCACGCACCCGGGCGGCGGACTCCTCGAGCGCGGCGCGGATCTCCGGATCCAGTTCGTCCAGAGCGCGCTGGAGCTCCTCCTGCGGGACCCGCAGATGCTCCGGCCGGATCCCGTCGAAGCGCTCGGAGGCGTCGAGCACTGCGGCGGCGCCGCGGGCGGCGACGTCCTCGACCACCGGGCGCACGGCCACGGCAGCGGCGTCCACATCCAGTTCGGCGCGGGGCAGGACCGCGACGAGCTCGGCGGCGCTCAGGGTGCGCGAGCGCAGATCGGTGACGGCGAGGAACGGGGTGGGAGCGGGCATGGGGTCAGTCTAGAAGCCGACCGACCATTCGGACCTCCTCGGCCGTGGAGTGGTCCTCCCAGGCGATCCCGGGAGGCCACTCCCCCGTCTCCTGTTCGACAGTGGTCATCCGCCGGCCTGCGACGAGCAGGAGGCGCCCGCGCGGGCGCAGGTGTCGGACCGCCTCGCGGTTCCAGGCCGTCCGCGCCTCGGCGTCGGGGAGCCGGAACCAGATCGAGGCCACGACGTCGAAGTGATCGTTCCGGGCCAGCGGCCATGGCTGTGCGGCGAGATCCGCGGTCACCGCGGTGTACTCCACCTCGGCCTGCGCCGCCCGGCGGCGCGCGTCCCGCGTGGCGGTCGGGGAGATGTCGAGGCCGACGACCCGATGGCCCCTCTGTGCGAGGGCGACGCCGTGGCGGCCGTAGCCGTCGCCGGGACACAGGATCCGTGAGCCGCAGCCGAACACCTCCGCGAAGGAGTCCTCGTCCATCATCTGCTGCACGAAGGCGTTGGGCCTCTCCCCGAAGGGCCTGCCGTACCTCGCGTAGCGCTCCTCCCAGTCCACCCGATCCCCCCTCCTGGTGCCGTCCACCGTACGTGCGCCTCGCCGGAGATGTCCCGGGCGCTCGGAATGACGACCCTTCCGGCTAGTCTCGTCCTCGTGCTCGTCGCCTTCCTCCTCACCCTCGTCGCCGGTGCCGCGACCAGCATCGGTGCCGCGCTCGGGGTGCTCGGTCGCGGCACGAGCCCGAAGATGCTGGCCGGGGGCCTGGGGCTCTCCGCCGGGGTGATGCTCTACGTGTCCTTCGTCGAGCTGATGCCCGAGGGCGCGCTGGTGCTCTCCGGCGGGGAGGAGGTCAGCGCCAGCGGCGGTGCCTATGCGGTCCTGTCCTTCTTCGCCGGCATCGCCCTCATCGCGGTGCTGGACCGCCTGGTGCCCGAGGCGGTCAGCCCCCACGAGTTCTCGGGCCGCATGGACGGCAGCCACGGTCGCGCCGAGGTGCGCGAGCCCGATGAGCAGGCCGCGGACCGTGCGCTGCGCGCCCGACTGCTGCGCACCGGAGCAGTGACCGCCGCAGCCCTTGCGCTGCACAACGTCCCCGAGGGCTTCGCGACCTTCGTCGCCGCACTGCAGGCGCCCGAGATCGCGATCCCGGTCGTCGCGGCGATCGCCCTCCACAACATCCCCGAGGGGCTCGCCGTCGCGGTCCCCGTGCGCCGCGCGACCGGTTCGCGCTCGAAGGCGTTCTGGCTCGCCTCGATGACCGGTCTCGCCGAGCCGGTCGGTGCGGTGCTCGGCTACCTCCTGCTCGCCCCGCTGCTCAGCGGGGATGCGATGGGGGCGATCCTGGCGGGGGTGGCAGGGGTGATGGTGTTCGTCTCGCTCGACGAGCTGCTGCCGGCGGCGGAGGAGACAGGAGAGCACCACACGGTGATCTACTCCCTCATCGCCGGGATGGCGATCATGGCGCTGACCCTGATCGTGCTGTGACCTCGCCAGCCCTCTCCCCTCGCGCAGCGGACGCCGCGAGCGGGAGCACGGTCCCCGTCCCTCTCCGGTACGTTCTTCCCAGACACGCGCACGGCGGCATGGGCGGCCGTGCGGCCAGTGTCGCTGCAGGGGCAGCGACAGGGGCGCTGGCAGAGGCACGGCCAGTGGCAGGGTCAGGGCGAGGAAGGGGACGACGCACGGGATCATGAACGATCGACGAGCAGCATCAGGCGTGCGCCTCCGCGGCCGCGCGATGGCCGGGCTCTGCCTCGTCTCGCTGACGCTCGCGCTCGGTGCCTGCGATGCACTCGGCGGCGAGGATCCCGCGAGCTCCCCTCCGAGCCCCACCGCCGCGCCGCCGATGGACCCGGAGTCCGTCGCGAGCAGCGCGAGCACCCCGGTGGACCCGTCCTGGCTGTGCCGTCCCGGCGAGGAGGAGCCGCCGGTGCGCTCCACCGAGCCCGGAGTGCTGACCCCCGAGGTGGTGAGCGCCGAGGGCAGCACCATCACGGTCTCCGGGGCGCTGGACCTCGGTGAGGACGCCACCTACCGGGGGTTCGTCCCCGAGGGCGTGCTCCTGCCCGCCCACCCGGAGAATCGCGGCGCCCCTGCGCCGGGATACGACGTCGAGCTCGGGCAGGAAGGAGCTCCGGTTCCGCCGATGGTCGTGCGCGAACGGGTCGAGATCACCGGCGAGGGTGAGGCGCCGTCGGCCGCCACGGCGCGTCTGACCCTCGGCACCTGTGACGATGCGCCGCTGCCGGAGGGCCAATTCCTGCTCCGGCTCAGCGGCGGCGGGGTCGACGGTCCCGGGCGCGGCGACGACGACGCCGGCTGGAGCGCGAGCGGGGACGTGCTGGTCGACGTCGTGGACGGCGAGCTGCGCGCCGTGCCCGGGGTCGCCACCGCGCCCTCCGGGGAGGCTCCTGCGGACCTCTCCCCCCTTCACTGCCGCGCCTCCCTCGAGCCGCTCGGGGACGGGAACGGCATGACGGTGACGGTCGAGGACCCGACCACGCGCGTCTCCACGAGCTTCGACGAGGACGAGCTCGGCTCCTCGGTGACCGCGCAGGTCACAGCCACCTCGCCGGATCTCGGCACCGTGGCGCTGCTCCAGGGCATCGTCATCACGAACCCCTCGACCGGCACCGTCGTGGCCGGGGCCCGCAACACCCCCACCATCCCGCTGCAGTGGATGGGCGAGGACGGGGCGACCCGCGCCGAGAGGACCTGGACCACGCACGGGGCCTGCGGCACCGACTCCCTCTCCCCCGGCGACTACCAGGCTCAGGCCTTCGCGGCCACCGTCGACGAAGAGGGCGACACGCAGCTCGTGCTCTCGGATCCCTGGGCCCTCGAGGTCGTCGAGGCAGAACCCGACTCCTGACCTCGCCGTCAGGCACGAGGATGCTCCGCGCACCTTCGCAACTCCGCACCTCCGCACCTCCGCACCTTTCGCATCTCCCCCGTCCGCCGCCGCTCACTGGCCGGGGACGCGGGAGGTGCTTCTCACGTACCGTGGTGCTGTCCGCATCGACCGGGTGGGTCCGCGCCCGAACGTCGATTAGTCTTGACGTCAAGACAAATGCCGCACCGACCCGAGGGAGCCCCGCGACACATGGCGCGCATCATCTACACCCACACCGACGAGGCACCGATGCTGGCGACCGCATCGTTCCTGCCGATCCTCGACGCCTTCTCCGACACCGCCGGCATCGAGGTCACCACCCGTGACATCTCCCTGGCCGGCCGCATCGTCGCGGCCTTCTCGGACCTGCTCCCCGAGGATCAGCGGGAAGCGGACGCCCTTGCCGAACTGGGCGAGCTGGCCACCACGCCCGAGGCCAACATCATCAAGCTGCCCAACATCTCCGCCTCGGTGCCGCAGCTGAAGGCCGCCGTGGCCGAGCTGCAGGCGCAGGGCATCGCCCTGCCGGACTACCCCGAGTCCCCCTCCACCGAGGAGGAGAAGGACATCCGCGCCCGCTACAACTCGGTCATGGGCTCGGCCGTCAACCCCGTGCTGCGCGAGGGCAACTCCGACCGCCGCGCCCCCTCCGCGGTGAAGAACTTCGCCAAGGCGCACCCCCATCGCATGGGCGCCTGGAGCGAGGACTCCAAGACCTCGGTCGCGACCATGGCCGCCGACGACTTCCGCGCGAACGAGCAGTCCGTCGTGCTGGAGGCCGAGGACACCCTCTCGATCGTGCACGTCGCCGCGGACGGCACCGAGACCGTGCTGAAGGGCTCCCTGCCGGTGCTCGCCGGCGAGGTCGTGGACTCCACCGTGATGCGCGCCGCGGCGCTGGAGAGCTTCCTGCGCGAGCAGATCGCCGCCGCCAAGGAGCAGGGCGTGCTGTTCTCCCTGCACCTCAAGGCCACGATGATGAAGGTGTCCGACCCGATCCTCTTCGGCCACGCCGTGCGCGCCTTCTTCCCCACCCTGTTCGCCGAGTTCGGCGAGCAGCTGGCCGCCGCGGGGCTGTCCCCGAACAACGGCCTGGGCGGGCTCCTCGCCGGGGTCGAGGACCTCGACTCCACCGTGCGCGACGGCATCAAGGCCGCCATCGACAAGGACCTGGCCGCCGGCCCGGACCTCGCGATGGTGAACTCCCACAAGGGCATCACCAACCTCCACGTCCCCTCCGACGTCATCATCGACGCGTCCATGCCCGCGATGATCCGCACCTCGGGCCACATGTGGAACGAGGACGACGCCGAGCAGGACACCCTCGCGGTGATCCCCGACTCCTCCTACGCCGACGTCTACGCGGTGACCATCGAGGACTGCCAGAAGAACGGCGCCTTCGACCCCACGACCATGGGGACCGTGCCGAACGTGGGCCTCATGGCGCAGAAGGCCGAGGAGTACGGCTCCCACGACAAGACCTTCGAGATCGCGGCCGACGGCCGGGTCGAGGTGCGCGACGCCTCCGGTGCCGCGCTGATGAGTCACGAGGTCTCCGCCGGGGACGTGTTCCGCGCCTGCCAGGCCAAGGACGCCCCGATCCGCGACTGGGTGCAGCTCGCGGTGCGTCGCTCGCGCGAGTCCGGGATGCCGGCGGTGTTCTGGCTGGACGAGTCCCGCGCCCACGACCGCAACCTCATCGCCAAGGTCGAGGCGTACCTCGCCGAGCCGATCGATGGGAAGGGCACCGAGGACCTCGATATCACCATCCTCTCCCCGCGCAAGGCGACCGAGCACACCCTGGAGCGGGTGCGCCGCGGCGAGGACACCATCTCGGTGACCGGCAACGTGCTGCGTGACTACCTCACCGACCTGTTCCCGATCATGGAGCTGGGCACCAGCGCCAAGATGCTTTCCATTGTGCCGTTGATGGCCGGTGGTGGTCTGTTCGAGACCGGTGCCGGCGGCAGCGCGCCCAAGCACGTGCAGCAGTTCCTGGAAGAGAACCACCTGCGCTGGGATTCGCTGGGCGAATTCCTGGCGCTGGCCGCCTCGTTGGAACACCTCGCCAGCCGCTACGACCACGCCGGTGCCAGCGTGCTGGCCAAGACGCTCGACCAGGCCAACGGCAAGTTCCTGGACAGCAACAAGTCGCCCTCGCGCAAGGCCGGAGAGCTGGACAACCGCGGCAGCCACTTCTACCTCACCCTGTACTGGGCGCAGGCGCTGGCCTCGCAGGACAGCCACGCCGAGATGAAGGCGACGTTCGCGCCGCTGGCCAAGGCACTGACCGAGAACGAGGCAACCATCGTCGACGAACTCAACAAGGTGCAGGGCAAGCCGGTGGATATCGACGGCTACTATCGCCCGGACCTCGCCAAGGTGAGCGCGGCGATGCGCCCGAGCAAGACGTTCAACGATGCGCTGGCGGCGTTGAAAACGGGCGCCTGATCGCGGCGTATCGAGGCAAGCAGCACGGGGCATTGCTGCGCCCCGTGTCGCCTGTGGTGACCGGTGAGCGAAGTCCTGAGCAGCGACAAGGTTCGGCCGATACCTCACCGTTCGCCCTGAGCGCAGGTCCGTAGGGCCGGAGTCGAAGGGTGATCGTCTGTGGACACTGCGCAAGCTACGCTCAGTGCGAACGGTCTTTTTTGCTGAGCTTCGTCGCTGATCGGGAGCGAGGTTCCGCGATGGCAGGCAGGCTGGCCATATCCGAGTCATCTGCCCGGCGGGAAAATGAGCCACTTGCCGAAGGAGTGCAATGATGCGCCTGCAAGCCGGAATCCTGCTGTTCGCACTGGGCGTGCTGTCGCCGGCG